>NZ_JBIAOU010000001.1:0-612709 GCF_042879035.1 Rhodococcus sp. NPDC003318
AACGCCCGGTCCCATTCCGAACCCGGAAGCTAAGCCCTCCAGCGCCGATGGTACTGCACTCGACAGGGTGTGGGAGAGTAGGACACCGCCGTACATACGTTACCGAAAGGGGACCCATTCAACTGGGTCCCCTTTCGTGTTTTCATGGTCATGCCTGTGTTGTCTTCGAAGGAGATGTGGTGGCGGACAACAGCGGAGATCGGCGTTCGTATGGAAGCGACGATCCGGATCGGCGTCGCGGTGACGCCTCGCAGGGCGGACACGCTCGCGGCGGTCACCGTCAGGACGGGCAACGCGGTCGAGACGGACGGCAGGGTCGGGACGACCGGGGTCAGCGAGGGGAGGATCGTCGAGGCGACGGTCCCCGCGGAGGTTCCGGTCACCGTGGCGGTGGTGAGCATCGCGGCGAACGCCGCGGGGAGGGTGGTTCCGGCTACCGCGCCGGCGGCAGTGGCGAGCGTCGCTCGGGCGGGGACCACCGCGGAGAACGCCGCGGCGAAGACGACCGGCGCTACGGCGGTGAGCGTCGCGGTGAGGGCACAGGTGGTCATCGTGGCGGGGGCGAACGCCGCGGAGGACCTGACGACCGCAGGTCCGGGGGCGACCGGCGTGGACCGGACCGCCGCAGCGGCGGACCGCAGCGCCGGGGTGGTGAAGGCGGATTCGCGCCGCGTCCCCGCGACGGCGGCGCCTTCCCGGAGCGTCGCGCTGCACGGCCCGACGAGCCGGAGCTGCCCGAGGAGATCCAGGCCGGAGAGCTCGACCCGGCGGTTCGTCGGGACCTGCTGAGCCTCGACAAGTCGAACGCGAACACCGTTGCCCGCCACATGGTGATGGCGAGCAAACTGGTCGACGAGGATCCGGTCCTCGCGCTCGCGCACGCTCGCGCCGCCCGGAACCGCGCCGGCCGCGTCGCCGTCGTCCGGGAGACCGCCGGGATCGTCGCGTACCACGCCGGCGAGTGGGCGGAGGCGCTGTCCGAGCTGCGTGCGGCCCGGCGGATGGCCGGCGGTCCCGGCCTGCTCGCGGTGATGGCCGACTGCGAACGTGGTCTCGGGCGCCCCGAGCGAGCGATCGAGCTCGGCCGCAGCGAGGAGGCCCGCGCCCTGAAGGGGGACGAGGCGACGGAACTGCGGATCGTGGTGGCCGGAGCGCGGATGGACCTCGGCCAGTTCGACCAGGCCGTCGTCACCCTGCAGACCCCCGAACTGGACGCGTCGAAGTCCGGTCCGACCGCGGCACGGTTGTTCTACGCATACGCCGACGCGCTCGTCGCCGCCGGTCGTGTGCAGGACGGCTTGAAGTGGTTCCTGAACTCGGCGGCCGCCGACGTGGAGGGCGACACCGACGCCGAGGAGCGGGTGGCCGAACTGTCCGGCGAGCAGTGAACGCGCAGGCGCTGCGGGACCGGCACGACGTCCTGCTGCTCGACCTCGACGGGACCGTGTACGCGGGACCGCACGCGATCCCCGGTGCCCGCGATGCTCTGGTGGTCGAGGGCGGTCCGCGCCTGTTCTACGTCACCAACAACGCCAGCCGCAGTCCTGCCGAGGTGGCGGCACATCTGAACGAACTCGGTTTTCCCGCAACGGAATCCGAGGTCGTGACGAGTTCGCAGTCGGCGGCTCGGTTGGTGGCCGAACGGGTGCCGGCCGGGGCGCCCGTGCTGGTGGTCGGGACGGAGGCGCTCGCCGACGAGGTCCGTGTGGTCGGCCTGCGTCCGGTGCGCAGCTTCGACGACGCACCGGTTGCCGTCGTGCAGGGCCACTCGCCCGACACGGACTGGCGGATTCTGGCCGAGGCGACCCTCGCGATCCGGGCGGGTGCCCACTGGGTCGCGTCGAACGTCGACACCACCCTGCCGACGGAACGGGGACTGTGCCTCGGCAACGGCTCGATGGTGGCGGCGCTGCGCACCGCGACCGGCCGCGAACCGGACGTCGCGGGCAAGCCGGCGCGGCCTCTGATGGACGACGCGGTGCGCCGCAGCGCCGCACGCAGTCCGCTCGTGGTGGGGGACCGGATCGACACCGACATCGCGGGTGCGAACGCCGCCGGACTGGACTCTCTCCTGGTGCTCTCGGGCGTCACCAGCCCCGTCGACCTGCTGCGTGCGCCGGTGGCCGAGCGTCCCACGTACGTCTCGTTCACCCTGTCGGCGTTGTCGCAGGCGCCTGCGGACCTCACCATCGCGCCGCACCCCGACGTCACCGCCATCGTCGACGGTCCCACGCTCACGGTCAAGGCGTCTCCGAGTGTGGACGAGGAGACGGTGCTGCGTGCCGCGTTGGCGGCGGCGTGGTCGGACCCGGACGTGGTCGAGGTGCGAGGTGTCGCGCTCCTCGGTCGAGCGGAGTGACCACCCTCCTCCACGCCGGCCGCGGTCCTCGGCACACGGCGGCGCCGGCAGGCGCGCATTGTCGTGTCGATCGGCTAGCGTTGACGGCGATGAGTACGCCGACACCCTTTCCCGGGCAGCACCTGCCCGGTCCGCCGCAGCGAGTCGACCCGGAGCGGATCCACGCCGAGGTGGACGAGCTTCTCACGGGCCTGTCCGACTGCGATCCGCAGCACGATCACCACGCGCTGACGCGACAGGCCCAGATCCTCGAGCGTGCCCACGACGTGCTGGTCCAGGCGCTGTCGACCGTGGACAAGATCTGAGGTGGCCAGGCGTGCACGAGTCGACGCCGAACTCGTTCGGCGAGGTCTGGCTCGCTCTCGGGAACATGCGGCGCAGCTGATCGGGGCCGGCCGGGTACTGATCAACGGCGCTGTGGCGGTCAAACCCGCCACAGCCGTCGAGGCCGGTACACCGTTGCTCGTCACGGACGAGGCGGACGAAGTGTCGTGGGCGTCGCGTGGTGCCCACAAACTGCTCGGTGCGCTGGAAGCGTTCGAGCCGGAGGGACTGTCGGTGACCGGCCGACGCTGCCTCGACGCAGGCGCCTCGACCGGGGGATTCACCGACGTACTGCTCAGTCGAGGTGCCGCCGAGGTGGTCGCGGTCGACGTCGGTTACGGCCAGTTGGTGTGGCGGCTGCAGTCGGACGAGCGGGTTCGCGTCGTCGACCGCACCAACGTGCGTTCTCTCGAACCCGAGCAGATCGGCGGTCAGGTCGATCTCGTCGTCGCGGATCTGTCGTTCATCTCGCTCGCGCTCGTGCTGCCCGCCTTCGTGACGTGCGCCTCGGACGGCGCGGACCTGGTGCCGATGGTCAAACCGCAGTTCGAGGTCGGCAAGGACCGCGTGGGATCCGGTGGCGTGGTCCGGGATCCCGAGCTTCGGGCGGAGGCCGTGCTCGAGGTCTCACGCGCCGCGGACGAGGCGGGGCTGCGCACCCTGGGCGTCGTGGCCAGTCCGCTGCCCGGACCATCCGGCAACGTCGAGTTCTTCCTGTGGCTGCGCAAGCAGACCGAACCGGGTGTCGAGGACGTCGAGGCGCTGGTACGTCGGGCCGTCGCAGAGGGGCCACAGTGAACGGCGAACCGGTCACGCAGCGCGAGATCCTCGTCGTCGCCCACACCGGTCGACCGGAGATTGCCGAGACCGTCCGCCGGATTGCCCGGGTGTTCGCCGAGGCCGGGATCGGACTCAGGGTTCTCGCCTCGGAAGCCGACCACGCGGATGTCGTCCTCGGTGCGGACGTGCAATGCACCTACGTCGGACCCGGTCCGGCCGCGGCGCACGGCTGCGAACTCGTCCTCGTCCTCGGCGGCGACGGCACCTTCCTGCGCGGCGCCGAATCCGCTCGGGCTGCGGACATTCCGGTGCTCGGCATCAACCTCGGACGAATCGGCTTCCTCGCCGAGACGGAAGCGGAGCACCTGGAGGAGGCCCTCGGGCACCTGGTGCGCCAGGACTACCGCGTCGAGCACCGGATGACCATCGACATCGCCATCCGGGTCGACGACGTGATCGTCGACCGCGGGTGGGCGCTGAACGAGGCGAGCATCGAGAACGTCTCCCGGCTCGGCGTGCTCGAGGTCGTGCTCGAGGTTGACGGGCGGCCGGTGTCGTCGTTCGGATGCGACGGCGTGCTGGTCTCGACCCCGACCGGATCGACGGCATACGCCTTCTCCGCAGGCGGACCGGTGGTGTGGCCGGAACTCGAAGCCCTGCTGGTGATTCCGAGCAACGCCCACGCGCTGTTCGCGCGTCCGCTGGTCACCAGTCCGGAGTCGCTGATCGCGATCGAGACGTTCGCGGGCGGCCACGACGGGCTCGTCTTCTGTGACGGCAGTCGCACCCTGGCGCTGCCCGCCGGCGGCCGGGTGGAGGTGGTCCGCGGAGCGAACCCCGTGAAGTGGATCCGGCTCGATTCCGCGCCGTTCGCCGACCGGATGGTGCGCAAGTTCGCGCTGCCGGTGCAGGGGTGGCGAGGACCGAAGAACCGTGGGGAAGGGGACAGCAGGCGTGCTCGCTGAAATCCGCATCGACTCCCTGGGTGTCATCTCGCAGGCGAGTGCCCAGTTCCACGAGGGACTGACGGTGCTGACCGGTGAGACCGGAGCAGGCAAGACGATGATCGTGACGAGTCTGCACCTACTCGGCGGGGCCCGTGCCGATGCCGGCCGGGTCCGCGTCGGTGCCCAGCGTGCCGTCGTCGAGGGCAGGTTCTCGACCGGAAACGTCGGCCCCCGGATCGCAGCGGAGATCGACCGGCTGCTCGAGTCCAGCGGCGCCGAACGCGACGAGGACGGCACCGTCATCGCGGCCCGTACGGTCGGCGCCGACGGGCGCTCCCGCGCCCATCTCGGAGGGCGCAGCGTGCCTGCGGGCGTGCTGGCCGACCTGACATCTCCGTTGCTGACCGTGCACGGGCAGAACGACCAGCTTCGACTGCAGCGCCCCGACCAGCAGAGGGCGGCTCTCGACGAATACGGCGGTGTCGCAGTCGGTTCGCTGCTCGACAAGTACCGTGCGCTCCGGGAGCGGTGGCTCGAGGCTCGTGCCGAACTGGACGAACGCACCCGCAGCAGCCGCGAACTCGCGCAGGAGGTCGACCGCCTCCAGTTCGCGCTGAACGAGATCGACGCCGTCGACCCGCAACCCGGTGAGGACGACGCGATCGTCGCGGAGGTGCGCCGTCTCGGAGACCTCGACTCGTTGCGGTCCGCGGCGGTGGCCGCGCACATCGCGCTGGTCGGTGCGTCGGACCTCGGCAGCGAGGAGGGCCCGGACTCCGCCGGAGCCCTCGACCTGCTCGGTGAGGCCCGGGCTCGTGTCGAATCCTCGGACGATCAGGCGCTGACGGTGCTCGCACCGCGCCTCGGCGAGGCGATCACAGTCCTGACCGACGTCGCGTCGGATCTGACCGGATATCTCGACGAGCTGCCGTCGGATCCCGGGGCACTCGACGCCCTGCTCAGCAGGCAGGCCGAACTCAAGACCCTGACCCGCAAGTACGCAGCGGACGTGGACGGGGTGCTCGAGTGGGCCGCACAGGCGCGTGAGCGCCTCGGACGCATCGACGTCTCGGCAGACGCGCTGGCGGCACTGGCTGCGCGGGTGGACGAGGCTGCGACCGAGTTGGCGGCAGCTGCGACCGGACTGAGCAAGGCCCGGGCGAAGGCGTCGGGCAAACTCGGGAAGGCGGTGACCGCGGAACTCGCCGGTCTGGCGATGGGGAAGGCGAAACTCGAGGTCGAGGTCCGCCCCGTCCCCGCCGGTGCCCAGGACTCGGCGCCGCTCGAGGTCGACGGGCAGTTGCTCCACGCCGGCTCGGCCGGTGTCGACGAGGTCGAGTTCCGGCTCGCTGCGCATGCCCATGCTCCGTCGTTGCCGCTGGGCAAGAGTGCGTCCGGCGGTGAGCTGTCGCGGGTGATGCTGGCGCTCGAGGTCGTCCTCGCCGGGGCGCAGTCCAGCGCGACGATGGTCTTCGACGAGGTGGACGCCGGGGTCGGCGGCCGAGCCGCCGTCGAGATCGGGCGTCGCCTCGCCCGGCTCGCCCGCACACACCAGGTGATCGTGGTGACGCATCTGCCGCAGGTGGCGGCGTTCGCCGACACGCACCTCGTCGTGGACAAGGTCGACGGCAAGCGCAGCGCCGACAGCGGCGTGCGAGTCCTCACCGACGAACAGCGCGTGGTCGAACTGGCACGGATGCTCGCCGGGCTCGGCGACACCGAGACCGGCCGCGCGCATGCGGAGGAACTGCTCGCGACGGCCGGAGCCGAACGGGGGTCCTCCGCCGCATCGTCGTGATCGGTTCGCGACGAGCGGAAGCCGTGTCGTTCGTGGTGTCGGAGTGACAGGTGAGGTAGTAGGTTCGGCGCGCCTCCCGGGTCGCGGCACGCCTCGGGGCCATCATCGTTGGCATGAAGATGCCCGCTCTGTTGTCACGAAACACCGAATCGCTGCCGGGAATCACCGGCATCGCCAGGGTTGACCACAACACGGCGAAGCTGCTTCGCCGCGTCGGCCCCGGCGACATCGTCGTCCTCGACGAACTCGACCTGGACCGGGTGACGGCCGACGCCCTCGTCGACGCCGGCGTCACCGCTGTCGTCAACGTCTCGCAGTCGATCTCCGGTCGCTATCCGAACCTCGGACCGGAGGTGCTCGTCGCCAACGGCATCGTCCTGGTCGACTCCGTCGGTGAGGAGGCGCTCAAGAAGGTCAAGGACGGTGCGAAGATCCGCCTCCACGAGGGCGGCGTCTACACGGGCGAGCGACTCCTGGCGAAGGGTGTCGAGCAGTCCGAGGCGGAGATCTCGGATCTGATGATCGAGGCGAAGACCGGTCTGGTCGACCACCTGGAGGCCTTCTCCGGAAACACGATCGAGTTCATCCGCACCGAGAGCCCCCTGCTCATCGACGGAGTCGGTGTCCCCGACGTGGACGTCGACATGAAGGACCGGCACGTCGTCGTCGTCGCAGACGGCCCGGATCACATGGCGGACCTGAAGAATCTCAAGCCGTTCATCAAGGAGTACTCGCCGATCCTGATCGGTGTGGGAGCAGGAGCGGACGCGCTGTCCTCCGCCGGCTACCGCCCCGACCTCATCGTCGGGGATCCGGAGGAGGTCACCGCCGACACCCTCAAGTCGGGGGCGGAGGTGGTGCTGCCTGCCGACCCGGACGGGCATGCGCCGGGACTCGAGCGCATCCAGGACCTCGGCATCGGCGCGATGACCTTCCCCGCCGCATGCGCCCCGGCCGATCTCGCCTTGCTGCTCGCGGATCATCACGGAGCGTCGTTGATCGTTGCGGTCGGCAGCACCGTCTCGCTCGACGAGTTCTTCGACCGGGGGCGCCGCGACGCCAATCCGGCGGCGTTCATGACCCGGCTGAAGGTGGGCCCGAAACTGGTCGACGCCAAGGCCGTCGCGACCCTGTACCGCAGCCGGGTCTCCGGTGCGGCGATCGCGCTGCTCGTCCTCGCCGCCCTGACCGCGGTGATCGTGGCGCTGGTGGTGTCGAACATCGGCGGCGAGGCCCTCGACTGGGCCGTGGAGACGTGGAACAGCTTCGCTCTGTGGGTCCAGGGATTCTTCGAGTGATCTCTGTGCGTCAACACGCGATCTCGATCGCGGCGATCTTCCTGGCCCTGGCCATCGGCGTCGTCCTCGGCTCGGGCACACTGTCCGATTCACTGCTGTCCGGGCTGCGGGAGGACAAGACCCACCTGCAGAATCAGATCAACGACCTGCACGAGGAGAACAACCAGCTCACGGGGCAACTGTCCGCGGCGGAGGAATTCGACCGGGCCGTCGCGGACCGGGTGGTGCGCGACACGCTCGCGCAGCGGACGGTTGTCATCGTCACCACGCCGGACGCCGACCCCGGCGACCTCGACCAGGTGACCCGGCTGATCGGATCGGCCGGCGGCTCCGTGACCGGGCGGGTGGCGCTGACGGACTCGTTCGTCGACGCCGCGAACGGCGACCAGCTCCGCACGACGGTCACCAACGTCATCCCGGCGGGCATCCAGTTGCGGTCGGGATCGGTCGACCAGGGCAGCCTCGCCGGCGACCTCCTCGGGTCGGTGCTGCTGCTGGGCGCCCGGAACGCGCAACCGCAGAGCACGCCCGAGGAACTGGCGCTCGCGCTCGACGCGCTGCGGGCCGGTGGTTTCGTCGCCTACGACAACGGCACGGTCGCCCCCGCGCAGCTGGCCGTCGTGTTGACCGGTGACGGCAGTTCGGGTCAGGGCGGCAACCGGGGGTCGATCGTCGCGCGGTTCGCGGGGGCACTCGACAGCAGGGGAGCGGGCACGGTGCTCGCGGGCCGGCCCGGTGCCGCGGACGGCAACGGGCCCATCGCCGTGGTCCGCTCCGACACCGCTCTCGCGTCGGCGGTGTCGACCGTCGACGACGCCGACCGCGAGTCGGGACGGATCACCACGGTGCTGGCTCTGCAGGAACAGCTCGGGGGCGGCGCGGGCCGGTACGGGACCGGTCCGAACGCCACGGCGGTCACCGTCGGGGCGCCGATCGGCTGAGCGTCACACACCTCGGGGCGTGGCTCGGGCGTGCCGGTGCAGCGGAGCGGGGCCCCGAGGTGTTACCGTGAAGACCCGTGGGTCGGCAGGCCCCAGCTCTACTCTTTGGTCAAGTCCTGCAAGTCGTCACGGGAGCCCCTTTGCCACTGTCACGCAGTCATTCGCGTACCGCCACCAAGCACATCTTCGTCAGCGGGGGCGTGGCCTCCTCGCTCGGCAAGGGCCTGACGGCGTCCAGCCTCGGGCAGCTGCTCACCGCCCGTGGCCTGCGGGTGACGATGCAGAAACTCGACCCGTACCTCAACGTCGATCCGGGCACGATGAATCCGTTCCAACACGGTGAGGTGTTCGTCACCGAGGACGGCGCCGAGACGGACCTCGACGTCGGCCACTACGAACGGTTCCTCGACCGCGACCTCAACGCCTTCGCGAACGTGACCACCGGCCAGGTGTACTCGTCGGTGATCGCGAAGGAGCGGCGCGGCGAGTACCTCGGCGACACCGTGCAGGTCATCCCGCACATCACCGACGAGATCAAGTCCCGGATCCTCGCGATGGCCGGCCCGGACGCACAGGGGCAGGTGCCGGACGTCGTCATCACCGAGATCGGCGGCACCGTCGGCGACATCGAATCCCAGCCGTTCCTCGAGGCGGCCCGTCAGGTGCGCCACGACGTCGGCCGGGAGAACGTCTTCTTCCTGCACGTCTCGCTGGTCCCGTACCTGGGTCCGTCCGGCGAGCTCAAGACCAAGCCGACGCAGCACTCGGTGGCGGCGCTGCGCAACATCGGTATCCAGCCGGACGCGCTGATCCTGCGCTGCGACCGGGACGTGCCGCAGGCCCTGAAGGCGAAGATCGCGCTGATGTGCGACGTCGACGTCGACGCCTGCATCTCCACGCCCGACGCTCCCTCCATCTACGACATCCCGAAGGTGCTGCACAGCGAGGGCCTGGACGCGTACGTGGTGCGCACACTCGGTCTTCCGTTCCGCGACGTCGACTGGACGGTGTGGGGTGCGCTGCTCGACCGCGTCCACAACCCGCGTGAGTCGGTGCGCGTCGCCCTCGTCGGCAAGTACGTCGACCTGCCCGACGCGTACCTCTCCGTCACCGAGGCGCTGCGTGCCGGCGGGTTCGCGCACCACGCCAAGGTCGAGATCGACTGGGTCCCATCGGATGTGTGCGAGACCGAGAGCGGGGCGCAGGCCGCGCTCGGCGAGGCCGACGCGGTGCTGATCCCGGGTGGCTTCGGCATCCGCGGCATCGAGGGCAAGCTCGGCGCGATCACCTACGCTCGGACCCGCGGCATCCCGCTGCTCGGGCTGTGCCTCGGACTGCAGGCCGTCGTCATCGAGGCGGCCCGCTCGGTGGGTCTGACCGACGCCAACTCGGCCGAGTTCGAGCCCGACACCACGCACCCCGTCATCTCGACGATGGCCGACCAGGAGGACATCGTCGCCGGCGAGGCCGATCTCGGTGGCACCATGCGTCTGGGTGCGTACCCGGCCGTGCTGGAGAAGGGTTCGGTGGTCGCGCGGGCCTACGGTTCCGAGAACGTCTCCGAGCGGCACCGGCACCGCTACGAGGTCAACAACGCGTACCGGGACCGGATCGCGAAGTCGGGGCTGAAGTTCAGCGGCACCTCCCCGGACGGCCACCTCGTCGAGTTCGTCGAGCTGCCCGCCGACAAGCACCCGTTCTTCGTTGCGACGCAGGCACATCCGGAGCTCAAGAGCCGGCCGACCCGTCCGCACCCGCTGTTCGCGGCGTTCGTCGGCGCGGCCGTGAAGTACAAGGCCGCCGAGCGCCTCGAGGTCGACGTGCACCCGGAGACGGACACGGACCACGCCGAGAGCGAGGCCGTCGCCGACGCCCCGAGCGCGGGCTGACCCGCCGATGAGCCGCCCCGGACAACACGACTTCGACACCCTCGACAGCCGAACGGTGTACGAGGGTGCGATCGTCGCGTTGCGCGTGGACCGGGTCGCCATGCCGGGTGGCCGGGCCGCGGACCGCGAAGTGGTCGAACACCACGGCGCGGTCGCGGTCGTCGCCGTCGACGACCGCGACCACCTCGTGCTGATCAACCAGTACCGGCACCCGCTCGGCCGCAGGCTGTGGGAGCTGCCCGCCGGGTTGCTCGACGCGGTGGGGGAGGACCCGCTCGACGCGGCGGCACGCGAACTCGCGGAGGAGACCGGGCTGGCGGCCGCGCACTGGTCGACGCTCGTCGACGTCGCGGTCTCGCCCGGCTTCACCGACGAGGCGATCCGCGTGTACCTGGCGACCGGACTCACCGACATCGAGCGGCCGGATCCGGAGCACGAGGAAGCCGACCTGGAGATCCTGCGGGTACCGGTCGCCGAAGCGGTGGATCGCGCCCTGGCCGGTGAGATCGTCAACGCGACCGCGCTGTCGGGGATACTCGCGCTGGCCGCACTGCGGGCGCGGGACGGGGTGGGCGCCGTCGGGCGTCTCGTCGACTCCGCCTGGGTGGACCGGCCGACCGCCTTCGACCGGCGTGGGCGCGCCTGAGGTGCTCGACCAGCAGGTGTCGAGCTACCTCGCCCACCTCGCCGTCGAGCGCGGGGTGGCCGCGAACACCCTGAGTTCGTATCGTCGCGACCTCGAGCGGTACAGCGAGTACCTCACCACCCGCGGCATCGACGACCTCGACAGGGTCGCGGAACGGCACATCACCGACTTCGTGGTGGCACTGCGTCGGGGCGATCGCTCCGGCGGGGTGCGGCCGTTGGCGCCCGCGTCGGCGGCACGGGCGCTGATCGCGGTGCGGGGCCTGCACAAGTTCGCGACCGCGGAAGGGTTCACCCGAGCGGACGTCGCGCACGCCGTCAAACCGCCGTCCCCGAGCCGGCGCCTGCCGAAGTCGCTGCCGGTCGACCAGGTGTTCGCGTTGCTCGAGTCCACCGGCGGCGACGACGCCGCCGATCAGCCGCGGGCGCTGCGGGACCGGGCCCTGCTCGAGGTCCTGTACTCGACCGGGGCGCGGATCTCGGAGGCCGTGGGGCTCGACCTCGACGACATCGACGCCGTCGACCGGGCGGTCCTGCTGCGGGGCAAGGGCGGCAAGGACCGCATCGTCCCGATCGGCAGGCCCGCGCTCGCCGCACTCGAGGCGTACCTGGTGCGGGGCCGGCCGTCGCTGGTCTCGCGCAGTGGGCCGGCCGTGTTCCTCAACTCGCGCGGCGGCCGGCTGTCCCGGCAGAGCGCGTGGCAGGTGCTGCGCTCGGCCGCCGACCGGGTCGGACTCGCCGACGGGGTCTCGCCGCACACCCTGAGGCACTCCTTCGCCACGCACCTGCTCGACGGCGGCGCCGACGTCCGGGTCGTCCAGGAACTCCTCGGGCACGCATCGGTCACCACCACCCAGATCTACACCCTCGTCACGATCGGCTCCCTGCGGGAGGTGTGGGCCGGGGCGCACCCCCGCGCCCGCTGAACCCTGCACGCCCGGCCCGCCCGCGCGTGTCCGTGGGTGCTTCCCGGGGCCAGACGGTAGCGTCTTGTCGAGCATGCACGAGCGAGGAAGGGGGCCGTCGAACCGTGATCACACCTCAGCCGCCCTCGGCGACGTCGGCAGACGGCGTCGCCGACCGGCCTCGGATGCCCGGCGAACCCGGCGCGCAGGGGGTGGGAGTCGCCGCCGACGAGCAGGTCGTCGGGGGTGCCCCGGTCGACGCCGTGGCCCCGGAACCGCAGGCCGTTCCGGCGGACGAGCCGGAGCTCGGTCCCACCGGCCGGCCGCTGCGCGTGATTCCCGACCCGGCACCCCTCACGTCGCACGGTCCCGCCAAGGTGATCGCGATGTGCAACCAGAAGGGTGGCGTCGGCAAGACCACCTCGACGATCAACCTCGGAGCCTCGCTCGCCGAGTACGGTCGGCGGGTTCTCCTCGTCGACCTCGACCCGCAGGGGGCGCTGTCGGCGGGGCTCGGTGTCGCGCACAACGACCTCGACCTGACGGTCCACAATCTGCTCGTCGAGCGGAAGGTCTCCATCGACGACGTCCTGATGCGCACCCGCGTCGAGGGCCTCGATCTGCTGCCGAGCAACATCGACCTGTCGGCCGCCGAGATCCAGCTCGTCACCGAGGTCGGCCGCGAGCAGGCACTCGGGCGGGCGCTGTACCCGGTGCTCGACCGCTACGACTACATCCTGATCGACTGCCAGCCGTCGCTCGGGCTGCTCACCGTCAATGCACTCGCCTGCGCGGAAGGTGTCATCATCCCGATGGAGTGCGAGTACTTCAGCCTGCGCGGGTTGGCGCTCCTCAACGACACGGTGGAGAAGGTCCGCGACCGCCTCAACCCGCGGCTGCAGATGTCCGGGATCGTGGTCACCATGTTCGACGCCCGCACCCTGCACGCCCGCGAGGTGATGACCCGCGTGGTCGAGGTGTTCGGCGAGCTGGTCTACGACACCGTCGTCAACCGCACCGTCCGCTTCCCCGAAACCAGTGTCGCCGGTGAGCCGATCACCACCTGGGCGCCGAAATCCGGTGGCGCGCAAGCGTATCGGTCCTTGGCGCGTGAGGTGATTGCGCGGTCCGGTCGGTAGATGGAGAACACACCCACCGACGGATCCCCACCGCCGGACGGTGGAGCCGACACCGGTGGCTTCCGGGTGCGGCTGCGCAACTTCGAGGGACCGTTCGACCTGCTGCTGACCCTGATCGGTCAGCGTCGTCTCGACGTCACCGAGGTGGCGCTGCACCAGGTGACCGACGACTTCATCGCGTACACGCGCGCACTCGGCGCCGACATGGGTCTCGACCAGACCACCGAGTTCCTCGTCGTCGCGGCGACCCTCCTCGACCTCAAGGCGGCCCGGCTGCTGCCCGCCGGTGAGGTCGAGGACGCCGAGGACCTGGCGCTGCTCGAGGCCCGCGACCTGCTCTTCGCGCGGCTGCTGCAGTACCGCGCGTACAAGCAGGTCGCGCAGCTGTTCGCGGAACTCGAATCGGCCGCGCTGCGCCGTTACCCGCGGTCGGTGGCGCTCGAGGACCGGTACGCGGGCCTGCTGCCGGAGGTGCTGCTCGGGGTCGACGCGGCCGCGTTCGCGGACATCGCGGCCGCGGCGTTCGTCCCGCGTCCGGTGCCGACCGTCGGGCTCGGGCACCTGCACGCCCCGACGGTGTCGGTGCCGGAGCAGGCCGCGATCGTCCTCGACCTGCTGCGCGACCGCGGGGCGGGGGAGTGGGCGCGTTTCGGGGAGCTCGTCGACGGCTGCGAGGTGACCGTGCAGATCGTCGCCCGCTTCCTCGCACTGCTCGAGCTGTACCGGCAGCGGGCCGTGGCGTTCGAGCAACCCGAGCCGCTCGGCGAACTGCGGGTGACCTGGACGGGTGAGGGTGATGACGACGGGCGGTCGCTGGTGAGTGCGGAGGATTACGGGTGAGCGAGGAAACAGAGTTCGAGCCGGGCACCGCCGCCGTCGTCGAGGTGGACGACACGGACGAGGGCGACCGCCTCGACGACGACGAACTCGACTCCGCGCTCGAGGCGGTGCTGCTGGTGATCGACGCACCCGCGGCCGTGGACGCGCTGGCGGCAGCGGTCGGTGAGCCCGCCGACCGGGTCGACCGTGCGCTGCGGCGCATGTCGGCGGGACTGACGGCCCGCCGCAGCGGTATCGACCTGCGGTACGCGGGGGACGGGTGGCGGTTCTACACCCGCAACGAGTACGCACCGTACGTGGAGCGACTGCTGTTGGACGGGGCTCGGTCGAAGCTCACACGTGCAGCGTTGGAAACCTTGGCCGTAGTTGCGTACCGTCAACCCTTGACCCGTGCACGGGTGAGCGCGGTGCGCGGTGTGAACGTCGACGGCGTCATGCGCACCCTGCTCGCCCGCGGTCTGGTCGCCGAGGCCGGGGTGGACCCCGAGACGAATGCGACCACCTATGCGACGACCGAGTTGTTCCTGGAGCGGCTCGGGCTGGCCTCGCTGGCGGACCTGCCGCCGTTGGCGCCGTTGCTGCCCGATGTCGACGTGATCGACGACATCAGCGAGGACATGGAGTCCGACCCGCGTTTCGCGAAACTGCGAGCCGCGCGGGTGGACGCCGAACCCGTCGTCGACACCCGAGTCGACGACGACAATTGACCGAGTGAACGCATCCGTTCACTCGGACGTGCAGAAGTGAACAGGAAAGAAAAGTGAACAGATCCGCTCGCCGAGATGGCACACCGGACAGGGGCAGGGGGAAACCCGCCCGCACCACGACAGGCAAGAAGGACGCCCCGCGCACCGGCACGGGTGGCGCTCCGAAGAAGCCGCATCGCGGCCAGGCCGCCGGCACCGCAGGCAGGACCGGCGCACCCGGCGCCACCAACAAGCGGGGCAAGCCAAAGCAGGCCAAGCCGCAGCGCCAGCAGACACCGGTCGTCCCCAAGATCAGCAATGCCAAGCCCGCCCGGCACCAGCACGTCGACTCGGCGGGGCCGACGAAGCTCGCCGCCGGCGAGGGCGTGCGGTTGCAGAAGGTGCTCGCCCAGGCCGGCGTCGCCTCCCGCCGCGCCGCCGAGGAGTTGATCGAGCAGGGTCGCATCGAGGTCGACGGCCACATCGTCACCGAGCAGGGCCTGCGGGTCGATCCCGACAACGCCGTCGTCCGCGTCGACGGCATCCGGGTCGTCGTGAAGAAGGACCTCGTGCACATCGCGTTGAACAAGCCGCGCGGCTGGCAGTCGACGATGTCGGACGACCTCGGTCGCCCCTGCATCGGCGACATCGTCTCCGAACGAATCGCCGCCGGTCAGCGACTGTTCCACGTCGGTCGCCTCGACGCCGACACCGAGGGCCTGATCCTGCTGACCAACGACGGTGACCTCGCGCACCGGCTGATGCACCCGTCCTACGAGGTGCCCAAGACCTACCTCGCCACCGTCAACGGGGTGGTCGAACGCAACCTCGGCAGGACCCTCAAGGCGGGCGTCGAGCTCGAGGACGGGCCGGCGAAGGTCGACTCGTTCACCCTCCTCGACATCAACGGCAGGCAGTCACTGGTCAAGGTGGTCCTGCACGAGGGTCGCAAGCACATCGTGCGGCGGCTGCTCGAGGCCGTCGGGCACCCCGTGGTCCGGCTGGTGCGCACGGACATCGGACCGGTCGCGCTCGGCGACGGACGTCCGGGCACCCTCCGCGTGATCGGCCCCGGCGAGGTCGGCGCCCTGTACAAGGCGGTCGGTCTGTGAGCGAGGTGATCGTGCCGCTGGTGGTCGCGATGGACGGTCCGTCCGGCACCGGCAAGTCGAGCGTGTCGCGCAGGCTGGCCGATGCGCTCGCCGCCCGCTACCTCGACACCGGGGCGATGTACCGGATCGCGACCCTGCACGTCCTGCGGTCGGGTGTCGACCCCGACGACGCGGTCGCCGTCGCGGCCGCGACCGAGGCTCTCGACCTGTCGATCGGCACCGACCCGGCCTCGGACCGTGTGCTGCTGGCCGGTGAGGACGTCACCGACGAGATCCGCGGTGCCGTCGTGACGCAGGCGGTGTCCGCGGTGTCGGCGGTGCCGCGGGTGCGCGAACTCCTCGTCGACAAGCAACGCGCCTTCATCGCGCGGCATCCGCGCATCGTGGTCGAGGGCCGTGACATCGGCACCGTCGTGCTTCCGGACGCCGACGTGAAGATCTACCTGACGGCGTCCGCGGAGGCACGCGCGCGCCGCCGCAACGCGCAGAACGTCGCCGAGGGCCGTGGCGACGACTACCGGGCGGTCCTCGCCGACGTGCAGCGCCGCGACCACCTCGACTCGACGCGGGCGGTGTCACCGCTGCGGCCGGCCGACGACTCGGTGGTCGTGGACACGAGCGAATTGGGGATCGACGACGTGATCGGCCGGCTGCTGCTGGTGGTGCGTGACAGAACTGGAGTGGTGCAGTGAGCGACGTATTCGAATTCGGCGGCGACGCCTACGCCGGCGACGGCACCTGGAACGAGGAATCCGACTGGGACCTCGCCGACGTCGAGGGCGGTTTCGAGGACGAGGAGCACGTCGCCGTCCCGACCCTCGCGATCGTGGGCCGGCCGAACGTCGGCAAGTCCACCCTGGTGAACCGGATCATCGGCCGCCGCGAAGCGGTCGTGGAGGACATCCCGGGCGTCACCCGCGACCGGGTGTCCTACGACGCGAACTGGGCCGGACGCCGGTTCATGGTGCAGGACACCGGCGGGTGGGAGCCCGACGCCAAGGGGCTGCAGCAGTCGGTGGCCCGGCAGGCCGAACTGGCGATGAAGACCGCCGACGCCATCGTCCTCGTCGTGGACGCGGTCGTCGGCGCGACCGCCACCGACGAGGCGGTCGCGAAGGTGCTGCGCCGATCCAAGACGCCGGTTCTGTTGGTGGCCAACAAGGTTGACGACGAACGCACCGAGGCCGAGGCGGCCGCGCTGTGGTCGCTCGGGCTCGGGCAGCCGTACCCGGTGAGCGCGATCCACGGCCGCGGCACGGGCGACCTCCTCGACGAGGTGCTCGCGGTGCTGCCCGAAACCCCGCGGGAGGGCACCGGCGGTCAGGGCCCGCGCCGCGTCGCGCTGGTCGGCAAGCCCAACGTCGGCAAGTCCAGCCTGATCAACAAGCTCTCGGGCGACGAACGGTCGGTGGTCCACGACGTCGCGGGCACGACGGTCGACCCCGTCGACTCGCTCGTCGAGCTGGGCGGGAAGGTGTGGCGCTTCGTCGACACCGCCGGGCTGCGCCGCAAGGTCAGCCACGCCAGCGGGCACGAGTTCTACGCCTCGCTGCGCACCAAGTCGGCGATCGAGGCCGCCGAGGTCGCGATCCTGCTGATCGACGCGTCACTTCCGATCACCGAACAGGACCTGCGGGTGTTGTCGATGGTCGCGGAGACCGGGCGTGCGCTGGTGCTGGCGTTCAACAAGTGGGACCTCGTCGACGAGGACCGCCGGTTGATGCTGGAGAAGGAGATCGACCGGGAACTGGTGCGGGTGCCGTGGGCGCAGCGCGTCAACATCTCCGCCCACACCGGTCGGGCCGTGCAGAAGCTCGTGCCCGCACTGGAGACCGCCCTCGAATCCTGGGACAAGCGGGTTCCGACGGGCCGGCTCAACACCTGGCTCAAGGAGGTCGTCGCCGCGACGCCGCCGCCGATGCGCGGCGGACGCCTGCCGCGGATCATGTTCGCGACCCAGGCGGGCACCCGGCCGCCGACGTTCGTGCTGTTCACCACCGGGTTCCTCGAGGCCGGCTACCGCCGTTTCCTGGAACGCCGCCTGCGTGAGGAGTTCGGCTTCGACGGCAGCCCGGTGCGGATCTCGGTGCGCGTGCGCGAGAAGCGGGACCGCAAGAAGCGCTGATCCCCCCACCGGTCAGGTGCGTGACCAGCCGATTCGCTCTTCCGAGTGCCACTGATGTAATCTTTGCGAGCGCCCGAAAGAGCGTGGACGGGCTGTGGCGCAGCTTGGTAGCGCACCTGACTGGGGGTCAGGTGGTCGCAGGTTCAAATCCTGTCAGCCCGACCGTGAAACCCCGGTGAGAAGACATTCTCACCGGGGTTTTTCATGCGTTCGCAGTGGTGCACTTTCGGACGGCGGGGCCTCCACACATGCACCACTGCGTGAGGGGACTAACCTGGAGCGCTGCGACGGCACCGCTGTTCCCGCCGTCGCCGAATCCGCTTTCCGAAGGAGCTCTCCGTGGTCGACCTCGCCTATGTCATCGCCGGATCGGAAGCGACCGGTGGTGCCGGCCTGCAGGTCGACCTGAAGACGTTCCAGGAGCTCGGCGTCTACGGCGTCGGCACCGTCACCTGCATCGTCTCCTTCGATCCGAAATCCGGCTGGGCACACCGCTTCGTGCCGATCGCGCCGGAGGTGATCGCCGACCAGATCGAGGCCGCGACCAGCGCGCACGACCTCGACGTCGTCAAGATCGGCATGCTCGGCACCCCGGCCACCATCGATGTCGTCGCCGCCGGTCTGCGCAGCCGGAACTGGCGGCACGTCGTGCTCGACCCCGTACTCATCTGCAAGGGGCAGGAACCCGGCGCCGCGCTCGACACCGACACCGCGCTGCGCGAGCAGATCCTGCCGCTCGCCACCGTCGTGACCCCGAACCTGTTCGAGGCCCGCACCCTCGCAGGCATGGACGCCGTCGACTCCGTCGACGACCTCGCCGAGGCGGCGCGCCGCATCCACGACCTCGGGCCGCGTTACGTGATCGCCAAGGGCGGCGTCGAACTGCCCGGAGGGGACGCGGTCGACGTGCTGTTCGACGGCACCGACATCACCGTGCTGAGGGCTCCGAAGGTCGGGCAGGAGCGGGTCTCCGGGGCCGGCTGCACCCTCGCCGCAGCGGTCACCGCCGAACTCGCCAAGGGCGTGGAGGTGGCGTCCGCGGTCGAGTTCGCGAAGGAATTCGTCACCGCGGGCATCGCCGGCCGGGTGTCGGCGCACACGCCCTTCGACACGGTGTGGCAGGGGGCTTACGTCGACGCGCTCGCCTGAGCGGTTAACGTCGGGGGATGGACCACCAGACGCCGACGACACGGGACGAGGATCCGACCGGGCCCGCGTCCACCGATCCGGGACCGCCGCTGACCCGCGCCGAGTGCGTGGCCCGGCTGACAGCGTTGGACCGGATCGCCGTGCCGGACAACGGAACCCGCCGCGCCGCGGTCGCGCTCGCCGTGATCACCGATGACGCCGGTTCACGGTTGCTGCTGACGCGGCGTCCTCCGAGGATGCGGGCGCATGCCGGTCAGTTCGCCCTCCCGGGCGGCAGCATCGACCCCGGCGAGACGCCCGAGCAGGCCGCCGTGCGTGAGCTCGCGGAGGAGCTCGGCGTCCACGCGCCCGACGATGCGGTGCTCGGTCTCCTCGACGACTACGTGACGCGGTCGGGATTCGTCATCACCCCCGTCGTCGTGTGGATCGGGACGCCGAGCGGGCCGATCGTCCCGAACGAGGCCGAGGTGGCGCTCGTGTTCGAGGTCACGATGGCCGAGGTGGACGTCGACCCGTTGATCCAGCCGGTGCCCGGAACGCCCGACGGGGCGCCGCCCTACCTGCGCTGGCCGTTCCGGGGTGGCGCGATGTTCGCTCCGACCGCCGCGATCATCCACCAGTTCCGCGAGGTGGTGCTGCACGGTCGTGGCACCCGGGTCGCCGATTACGCGCAACCGGACTTCGCCGCGCGCTGACCCGGACTACCGTTGACGTTCATGGGCCTGGTCCGTGACATGCTGTGCCGCCTCGACCGCACCGGTGTCGACCCCGTTTCCTGGCAGGCGCCTGCTCCGCCGAGCGAACTGCCGGACCCGGCAGCAGAGTTCGATGCGCTCGAGCGGTGGCCGATGCCCGGTTCGACCGGCCCGGAGGATGTCGCCGTCGACGGCGACGGCCGGTTGATCACCGGGACCGACGACGGCGCGCTGTGGCGGTACGACCACCTCGACCGGCCGGGTGCCGAGCGTGTCACCCGGATCGCGGACACCGGCGGTCGGCCGCTGGGCGTCGAGGTCCTGGCCGACGGACGGTACCTGGTGTGCGACGCCGAGCGCGGCCTCCTGCGGGTGGACGACACCGGCCGCGTCGAGACGCTCACCGACAACGCCCTCGGACGTCCCCTCGTCGCGTGCAACAACTCTGCGGTCGGCGTGGACGGGATCGTGTACTTCACCGACTCGTCGGCGAAGTTCTCGATCGCCGAACACCGCTACGACCTTCTCGAACACCGGGGGACCGGACGGTTGATCCGGTTCGATCCGGTCACCGGCGAGACGGACCTGCTCGCCGACGGTCTGCAGTTCGCCAACGGTGTCGGCCTGTCCCGCGACGGGTCGTTCGTCGTCGTCGCCGAAACCGGTGCCTACCGGATCCGCCGGGTCGATCTGACCGGGCCGACCGCGGGTCGGGTGTCCGTGTGGGCGGACAACCTGCCCGGCATCCCCGACAACGTCGCGTCGCAGACGGCAGCGGGAATCTTCTGGGTCGCTCTCTACAGTCCGCGGATGCGGTTGCTCGACCTGCTGGCCCCGCATCCGGCGCTGCGGCTGCTCGCCGCGAACCTGCCGGACGCCCTGTCGCCGGATCCGGAGCCACGGGCGTGGGTGCTCGGCCTGGACGGCGACGGCACCGTCGCGCACAACCTGCGAGGCCCGAAGGGGAGCTATTCGCCGGTCACCGGGGTCCGGGAGAGCGACGGGTCGCTGTACCTGGGCAGTCTGACCGCCACTGCCGTGGCCCGCATCCCCGCGCCCCCCACCCGCGTGTGACAGTCTTGTCGGTGCCGATCCGTGCCCGACGCACGGCCGACCTGGTGAGCGAGCGTGGGAGTGACATGGACAGCGGAGACCGGCTGCGAGGCGAAGCCGGGACGGTCGAGCCGATGGTGACGGATCGCGTGCTGACGGTGCCCAACCTGCTCAGTCTGCTGCGGCTGATCGGCGTCCCGGTGTTCGCGTACCTGCTCCTGGGTCCCCAGGCCGACGGTTGGGCCCTGCTGATCCTGATGCTCAGCGGATTCACGGACTGGGCCGACGGGAAGCTGGCCAGGCTGCTGAACCAGACGTCGAGGCTCGGCGGTCTGCTCGACCCCCTCGTCGACCGGCTGTACGTCGTCACCACGCTGCTCGCCTTCGCGATCCGCGGGATCGTCCCGTGGTGGGTCGCCGCGGTCCTGATCGGCCGGGACCTGGTGCTCGCGGCGACGCTTCCCCTCTATCGGCGTCGAGGACTGCCACCGCCGTCCGTGCTCTACCTCGGCAAGGCCGCGACGTTCGCGTTGATGTTCGCGCTGCCGCTCGTCCTTGCCGCGCAGGGCGACTGGGCGATCGCCGGCGTTGCACACGCGTGGGGTTATGCACTCCTGACCTGGGGGACCGGGCTCTACGTGTGGACGGGACTGCTCTACCTGCTCGCCGCCCGCAACGTGGCCCGCGACGTGGCACCCGTCGAACGTCGGCGGGAGACGGAATCACCATGAGTGACAGCGAGGTTCGCGGCACGCCCGACGCCGGCGACGAGCCCGGGGTGCGGCGCAACCCGACCCCCTCACTGCTGACGGCGCTGCTCGCCGAGGGGCTCGACCCCGGCTACGCCGCAGCCGCCGAGGACCGGGCCCGGGGACACTCGCTGAACCGGCCGCTGCACGCCGGACTGTGGTGCGGCGCCGGGGCACTCGTGCTCGGTCTGATCTTCGGGGTGGCCTACGCGGAGGCCACCGACCGGGCGCCCGGCACCGAACAGGTGCGCCGCGACATCATCGCGCAGGTGGATGCCGCCGAGGCGCGCGGAACCGACCTCACCCGGGCTCGCGACGACCTCGCCGCCCGCACCGATGCGGCCCGCACGGCGGCCCTGTCGGGCGACGCCCAGGGCGCCGCCGTCCTGGACCGGATCGCGGACCTCGAACAGGCCGCCGCACTCGACACGGTGCACGGGCCGGGGCTCACCGTCACCCTCGCCGACCCGGTGGCCAGGCCCGACCTGTCGGACCGGTCCCGGCCCGGCGCGGACGCGACGCCGGTGATCATCGACCGTGACCTGCAGGCAGTGGTCAACTCGCTGTGGGCATCCGGAGCCGAGGCGGTCGCCGTCGGGAACGTGCGGGTCGGACCGGGAGTGACCATCCGGCAGGCCGGCGGCGCGATGCTCGTCGACAACCAGCCGGTGCCCGCACCGTACGTGATCTCGGCGATCGGGCAGCCCTCACGACTGCAGACCGGCTTCGTCGTGAGCGATGCCTACGTGCGGATGTCCGGCGTCGCGCAGTTGTACGGAGCCGGCTTCACCGTCGCCGACAGCGACGACATCACACTTCCCGGTGCGACGGCCCGGGAGATCAGGAGCGCACGAGAAGTGGGTGGTCAGTGAAGCCGATCAAGCCCGTCCAGGCGGCGAAGAACGGATACGCGATCTACGGGGTACTCGCCCTGATCGCGGGAATCGTGGCGGGCGTGGTGTTCCGGCCGCAGGTTCCCGACGCGGTGCAGCCGTACCTGCCGATCGCGGTGGTCGCGGCGCTCGACGCCGTGTTCGGTGGACTCCGTGCGTATCTCGACGAGATCTTCGACGCCAAGGTGTTCGTCGTCTCTTTCGTGTTCAACGTTCTCGTCGCCGCACTGATCGTGTGGCTCGGAGACCAGCTCGGGGTCGGCACCCAGCTGTCGACCGCGATCATCGTGGTCCTCGGCATCCGTATCTTCGGCAACGCGGCGGCATTGCGCCGCAGGTTGTTCGGGGCGTGAGCGGTCGTGGCCACCGAGGGCAGGCACGAATGGCACACCGAACCGGAGTCCGGGTCGGCACGCAGGTCGAAGGTCGTGTTCGGGGTGCTGGCCGCGCTCCTCATGGCCGCACTCGGCGTCGCGATCGCAACGCAGGTCCAGGGCACCGGCTCCGGTGACACGCTGGACTCGGCGCGCCCGGCGGATCTGCTCGTGGTGCTCGACAACCTGAACCAACGCGAGGTCGCGCTACGCCAGGAGATCGCCGGCCTGCAGGACACGCTCGCGACACTCGAACGCAGCGGGGGAGGATCCGAGGCGGCGTTGGCCGAGGCGAACGCCCGGTTGACGGCGCTGTCGATCCAGGTGGGCGCCGTGCCCGCGACCGGGCCGGGGGTCGTGCTGACCGTCACCGATCCGGCATCGGGTGTCGGGTCGGAGGTGATGTTGGACATGTTGCAGGAGTTGCGTGCTGCGGGAGCCGAGGCCATCCAGGTGCAGGGCGGCGACGGTCCGCCGATCCGGATCGGCGTCGACTCGTGGGTCAGTGGCACACCCGGGCATCTGGAACTCGACGGAACACCGCTGGTGGCGCCGTACACGGTGACCGCGATCGGTGATCCGCCGACGCTCGCTGCCGCGCTGAACATTCCGGGCGGGGTGGTCGACACGGTCGCGCGCAACGGTGGCCGGGTGTCGGTCGAACAATCGGAGCAGGTCGTCGTAGCCGCCTTGCGGGAGGCGAAAGCACGCCAATACGCTCAGCCCGGAAATTGAAGTTCCGCTGCTGCACCGGTATTTCTGTACAGCGTCGGACCGTCGTCGAAAGGACTCCACGGTGAGTGACACCAATATCCCGGCCGAATTGCGCTACACGGCCGAGCACGAATGGGTGCAGCGGACGGGATCGACCACCGTGCGGGTGGGAATCACCGACTTCGCGCAGTCGCAGCTCGGCGACGTGGTGT
Organism: Rhodococcus sp. NPDC003318; assembly: GCF_042879035.1. NCBI lineage: Bacteria > Bacillati > Actinomycetota > Actinomycetes > Mycobacteriales > Nocardiaceae > Rhodococcus > Rhodococcus sp. NPDC003318. The sequence goes on from NZ_JBIAOU010000001.1 coordinate 23,628, forward strand.
TCGTGCAGCTTCCCGCCGTCGACGACGAGGTGGTGGCGGGCGACTCCTTCGGTGAGGTCGAGTCGACCAAGAGCGTCTCCGACATCTACGCCCCCTTGACGGCGAAAGTCGTTGCCGTGAACGAGAATCTGGAATCGGGACCGGAGCTGGTCAACTCGGCGCCCTACGGCGACGGCTGGCTGGTCGAGCTCGAGGTCGCCGACGAGGCGACCCTCGACGCGGCGCTCGCCGGCATGCTCGACGCGGCCGCGTACGGCGAGGTGGCCGGGGGCTGACCCCGACGCGCCCCGGCTCGTGACCGCCTACGCGGACGGGCCCGCACAGGGTACGGTCAATGGAGAGTGCATTCGCCGTGTCGGGGCGCTGATCCGCATCGGTTGTGATTGTGTCTACAGATTTGTTCGGGGCTGACCCGAATCGGTCGGACTGAGGAGGAGAAACGGTGAGCGACAACGACAACGATGCGGTCTACGGGGAGACGCCTGCGGAGACCACATCGGTTTTCCGGGCGGATTTCCTCAGCGAGCTCGAGGGGGGCGCCGCGGCGCCGGCCGAACAGCCCGTTTCCGGCGTCGAGGGTCTGCCTGCCGGGTCCGCACTGCTGGTCGTCAAGCGTGGTCCCAACGCGGGATCACGGTTCCTGTTGGACCACCCGACCACCTCGGCGGGGCGGCACCCGGACAGCGACATCTTCCTCGACGACGTCACGGTGTCGCGCCGACATGCGGAGTTCCGCCGCGAACAGCACGAGTTCCAGGTGGTCGACGTGGGCAGCCTCAACGGCACCTACGTCAACCGGGAGCCGGTGGACTCGGCGACGCTCGCGAACGGCGACGAGGTGCAGATCGGCAAGTTCCGGCTCGTTTTCCTGACCGGACCCCGCGCGGCCGGAGACTCGCCTGCGGGTGCGGGTAGCTGATGACGGCGGTCGGGCAGCGGAGCCAGGGTGCAGGGGGGATGTCGATCGGCTCCGTCCTGGATCGGCTACGCCCCGAGTTCCCGGACGTCACGATCTCGAAGATCCGCTTCCTCGAGGCAGAGGGCCTGATCAGTCCGGAACGCACGCCGTCGGGTTACCGACGGTTCTCCCTTGCCGACTGTGATCGGCTGCGCTACGTCCTGACCGCCCAGCGGGACCAGTACCTGCCGCTGAAGGTGATCAAGGAACAGTTGGAGGCGATCGACAGCGGCGCCGCGGTCGTCGGCGCATCGGACGCCGCACCGCGGCGCCCCCGCGCGTTGGCGGTGGCGCCCGGCGAGGTGTCGCCGGAGGAGTTCCGCCCGGACCGTGAGATCCGGGTCAGCCGAGGGGACCTGTTGGCCCGGTCCGGCGTCGACGAGGGGTTCCTGACCGAGTTGGTCCGGGCGGGGCTGATCGTGCCGGGCACGGCCGGGTTCTTCAACGAGGACGCGGTGACGCTGGCCCGGACGGCGAAGGCGATGTCCGGGTTCGGTCTCGAGGTGCGGCACCTGCGCGCGTTCAAACTTGCGGCCGACCGCGAGGCGAGCCTGGTCGCGCAGATCGCGGGCCCGGTCGCCAAGGGCCGCGACGCGGGCGCCCGGGACCGGGCCGAGGAAATGGTCCGGGAACTCGCCGCCCTGTCGCTCACCCTGCACACCTGTCTGGTGAAGTCGGCAGTGCGTGGTGCACTCGACCGCTGAGGGCTTCTCACACTGCTCGGAACATCGGCATAGAATCGGTCGAAGCAACGGTTTTCACGGGAGGCGGGCGCAATGAGTGAGATGCGTGTGATCGGGATCCGTGTCGAGCAGCCGCAGAATTCGCCCGTGCTGTTGCTCCGGGAAGCGGATGGTGAGCGTTACCTCCCGATCTGGATCGGGCAGACGGAAGCGACCGCGATCGTCCTCGAGCAGCAGGGTGTCGAGCCGGCGCGGCCGTTGACCCACGACCTGATCAAGACCCTGATCGATGCGCTCGGTCATCGGCTGATCGAGGTGCGCATCGTCGACCTGCAGGAGGGCACCTTCTACGCGGATCTGGTGTTCGACAGGAACATCAGGGTGTCGGCGCGGCCGTCGGACTCGGTGGCGATCGCACTGCGCGTCGGTGTGCCGATCTACGCGGAGGAGTCCGTGCTCGCCGAGGCCGGTCTGGTGATGCCGGACGAGCGCGAGGACGAGGTCGAGAAGTTCAAGGAGTTCCTCGAATCGGTGTCCCCGGACGACTTCAAGGCGACCGACGGCTGAGCCGTCCGTGCGACCGACGACGGCTGAGCCATCCGTTCGTCCGACGGCTGAGCCGTCCGTGAGGAGTGGACGGTGGACGCGGAGTCCGGTCTCGAAAGCGTCTCACCTGCTCTGATTCAGCAACTCTCAGGCTAAGCTTGGGGAACCTTGGGCGTGTTGCGTTGACCGTGTGTTCGTGTGCCCATACCGTCTGGCCGACATGAACACGCACCATGTGATTCACCGGGCGTACGCTTGGGTGGATCCACGGTTCGGTTTTCCGTGCGAGAGGGAGCAGTCAGTGGTAGATCAGCCGCAGGACGCGGGTGTTCGTCAGCGCGTCGACGCCGAGGCGCCCGCCGAGGTGGTCGAGGTGGAGGACGTCCAGCCGGGGCTCTTTCCCGACGACTCCGTTCCTGACGAACTGGTCGGCTATCGCGTCCCGATCGCCTGCCAGATTGCGGGCATCACCTACCGGCAACTCGACTACTGGGCCCGGACGTCGCTGGTCGTGCCGTCGATTCGAGGGGCCGCCGGCTCGGGCAGCCAGCGCCTGTACTCGTTCAAGGACATCCTCGTCCTCAAGATCGTCAAGAGGCTCCTCGACACCGGGATCTCGTTGCAGAACATCCGGGTCGCGGTCGATCACCTCCGCAAGCGCGGGGTGGGCGACCTCGCCAAGATCACCCTGTTCTCCGACGGCACCACCGTCTACGAGTGCACGTCGCCGGAGGAGGTCGTCGACTTGTTGCAGGGCGGTCAGGGGGTGTTCGGTATCGCGGTGAGCGGTGCGATGCGTGAGCTGACCGGAACGATCGCCGACTTCCCGGCCGAGCGTGCCGACGGAGGCGAGAGCGCGCAGAGCCCCGAGGACGAGCTGGCGTCGCGTCGCAAGACCCGCGCGAACCGCAAGATCGGCTGATCGGACGCCACCGAGGCGCCGCGCGGTAGTGGCGCCTGCCACACCGCGACCGGCCGACGCGGGCCGCCGGTGGGATCTCGCCTAGAATCGTGGGTGCGTCGTCGCCGCATGGGAGAGTTCCGGAGAAGTTCGCCGGACGCCGAAGGAGCAGCACCTCCCCGTCAATCTCTCAGGCACCCAGGACCGTGCGGGCATCGGCGCCTCTGGAAAGCGGTGGGAGCACCCACCCGCCCACGGGGAAAGGGACCGGTCACCGATCAGGTGGCCCGGCCCCGAATCTCTCAGGCGCTCGCCCCGGCGAGCAGGCGACAGAGGGGGAGGAACGCACCGCGGCCCCGCGGTGTGGCCTCGGACCCCGCGGGAGTTGCCTTGTCAGACCAGTACAGCGCGTTCGTCGATCGTCACATCGGTCCCGACGCCACCGAACTCGGACGGATGCTGCACGTCATCGGCGTCGACGATCTGGACGCTCTCGCGGGCAAGGCGGTCCCGGCCGGCATCGTCGACACCGTCACCGACGGGATCAGCGCCGGCCTCGAGGTGCTTCCGCCCGCACTGTCCGAGCACGAGGTGCTCGCCGAACTGACCGCACTCGCGCAGCGCAACACCGTCGCCACGTCGATGATCGGTCTCGGCTACTACGACACCCTCACCCCGCCGGTGCTGGTGCGGAACCTGATCGAGAACCCCGCCTGGTACACCGCGTACACGCCCTACCAGCCGGAGATCAGCCAGGGCCGGCTCGAGGCGCTGCTGAACTTCCAGACGATGGTGTCCGACCTGACCGGCATGGAGGTCGCGAACTCGTCGATGCTGGACGAGGCCACCGCCGCGGCCGAGGCGATGACACTGCTGCGGCGCGCCGGGAAGTCGAAGTCCCCCCGGTTCGTGGTCGACACCGACCTGTTCCCGCAGACCCGCGCCGTCATCGAGACGCGTGCGACGCCGCTCGGGATCGAACTCGTCGACGCGGATCTGTCGCAGGGACTGCCGGACGGTGAGTTCTTCGGTGTGCTGGCGCAGCTGCCCGGCGCCTCCGGCCGCATCGTCGACCACGCGTCGCTGATCGCCGCCGCCCACGAGCGCGGCGCGCTGGTCGCGGTCGGCGCGGACCTGCTCGCACTGACCCTGCTGACCCCGCCCGGGGAACAGGGCGCGGACGCCTGCTTCGGTACCACCCAGCGGTTCGGTGTCCCGATGGGCTTCGGCGGACCGCACGCCGGCTATCTCGCCGTCCATTCCAAGCACGCCCGGCAGCTGCCCGGGCGTCTGGTCGGCGTCTCCGTCGACGCGGACGGAAACCCGGCGTACCGGCTCGCGCTGCAGACCCGCGAGCAGCACATCCGCCGTGAGAAGGCCACCTCGAACATCTGTACCGCACAGGTGCTCCTCGCGGTCCTCGCCGCGATGTACGCGAGCTACCACGGCGCCGAGGGGCTGACCGCGATCGCGCGGCGGGTCAACGCGGCCGCCCGGACCCTGGCCGCGGGCCTGCGCGCCGGTGGCGTCGAGGTCGTGCACGGGGAGTTCTTCGACACCGTCCTCGCCCGTGTCCCCGGTCGGGCCGCGGAGGTCGTCGCGAATGCCAAGGGCTGGAACGTCAACCTGCGGTTCGTCGACGCCGACCACGTCGGCGTCGCCTGCGACGAGGCCACCACGACCGCGCACCTGCAGTCGGTCCTCGCCGCGTTCGGTGTCCCCGGGGACCTGGATGCCGACACCCCGGCGTCCCTGCCCGTGGCGCTCGCCCGGACCTCGGAGTTCCTCACGCACCCGGCGTTCACCAGCCACCGCACCGAGACCGCGATGATGCGCTACCTGCGCAAGCTGTCCGACAAGGACATCGCCCTCGACCGCAGCATGATCCCGCTCGGCTCCTGCACGATGAAGCTCAACGCGGCCGCGGAGATGGAGGCCATCACGTGGCCGCAGTTCAACTCGCTGCACCCGTTCGCCCCGGCCGGTGACACCGAGGGCATCCGTGCGCTCATCGAGGACCTCGAGTCGTGGCTGGCCGCGATCACCGGCTACGACCGCGTCAGCCTGCAGCCGAACGCGGGCAGCCAGGGCGAGTACGCCGGACTGCTCGCGATCCGCAACTTCCACCTCAGCCGCGGCGACGACCACCGCGACACCTGCCTGATCCCGTCCAGTGCGCACGGCACCAACGCCGCGTCCGCGGTGATGGCCGGGATGCGCGTCGAGGTGGTCGCGTGCCGCCCCAACGGCGACGTCGACCTGGACGACCTGAAGGCGAAGATCGCCGACCACGCCGAGCGACTGGCCGCGATCATGATCACCTACCCCTCCACGCACGGGGTGTACGAGCACGAGGTCGCGGACCTCTGCGCCGCCGTCCACGACGCAGGTGGTCAGGTGTACGTCGACGGCGCGAACCTCAACGCCCTGGTCGGCCTGGCCCGCCCGGGCCGGTTCGGTGGTGACGTCAGCCACCTGAACCTGCACAAGACCTTCTGCATCCCGCACGGCGGCGGTGGTCCGGGCGTCGGACCGGTCGCGGTGCGTGCCCACCTGGCCGAGTTCCTGCCCGGGCACCCCCTCACGCCGGAACTCGGCAGCGGACCGACCGTGTCGGCCGCGCCGTACGGCAGTGCGTCGATTCTGCCGATCACCTGGGCGTACATCCGGATGATGGGTGCGGCCGGACTGCGGGAGGCGTCGCTGACCGCGATCGCGTCCGCCAACTACATCGCGCGCCGCCTCGACGAGCACTTCCCGGTGCTCTACACCGGTGACAACGGGATGGTCGCGCACGAGTGCATCGTCGACCTGCGTCCGCTCACCAAGGACACCGGCGTCACCGTCGACGATGTCGCGAAGCGGCTGGCGGACTACGGATTCCACGCGCCGACGATGAGCTTCCCGGTGGCGGGAACGCTGATGATCGAGCCGACCGAATCGGAGAACCTCGCCGAGATCGACCGGTTCTGCGACGCGATGGTCGCGATCCGCCGCGAGATCGACCGTGTCGGATCCGGTGAGTGGCCGGTGGACGACAACCCGCTGCGCGGGGCCCCGCACACCGCCTCCTGCCTCGTCGGGGACTGGCACCACCCGTACTCGCGCGAACTCGCCGTCTTCCCGGCCGGAACCGCGGACAAGATCTGGCCGCCGGTCCGTCGGATCGACGGCGCGCACGGCGACCGGAACCTGGTGTGCTCGTGCCCGCCGATCGAGGCGTTCAGCAGCTGATTTCGTTCCCACAGCGACCGTGAGCGACCCTCACGGTCGTTGTGGGCGGTCGCACCGCAGGGGACGATGGAGCGGTGCCCGAAACCCGGGCGGTCCGCAGCCGACGATCGACCGGGACACGGGAAATCCGCAATCGGAGGTCGGGATCATGTCTGCCACCCTCACCCGCATCGTCGCAGTGACCGCACTGACCGTCGGGATCGGCGCACTGGTCGCTCCGACGGCCACCGCCAAGGAACGACCACTCGGCAACGGTTCGCTCGCCATCTGCTTCGTCGTCCCGCTGCCGGGCTCCGCCGACGTCGAGTGGTGCCTCTGAGGCACAGTGGCGCGGCAGTCCGTCAGCCGAGCGTCGTCGCGAGCGCCTGCTGCAGTTCGGGCCCGGCCGCGTTCGGGACCGTGGTCATGGTCCCACCGGTCCGGTCGACGAGCTGCTGCAGCGTCGCGGCGTCGGAGTTCTCGCCGATCGCGATCACGTCGACCCGGACCGGACGGGCGGGGTCCGACGCCGCGGCGATCGCGCGGAGGAACTGGCTCGAGGTGAGGCTGTAGTCGTCGTTGGGGCCGTCGGTGACGAGCAGGATCGTGTTGGTCCTCCCCGCAACGTAGTCGGAGACCGCTGCGTCGTAGGCGGTGATGACGGACGGGTAGGTCGACGTCGCGGTGCCGGCCCGCACCGAGTCCAGTGCGCTGTCGATGCGGTCCCGGGTCTGCGACAGCGGCCCGGTGGGCACCGCGATCCGGTAGGGCCGGACGCCGTCGAGGCCGCGGGAGTACAGCCACAATCCGACTTCGGAGTCGTCGGGTGCGGTGGCGAGTTGCTCGGTCAACGCGGTCGAGACGTTGCCGAGCCGGGTGCCGCTCCCGTCGGACTGGGTCATCGACGCGGAGACGTCGAGCAGCACGGTGGCCGCGCGGGGGGTGGCCGGTGCGGTCAGGGGAGTGAGGACGGCGTTCGCGGCGGCGGGGTCGGCGCCGGCCAGCGACCCGTCCGGGGCCCCGGTGGTGAATCCCGCGGCGGTCAGCACCTCGGATTGCTCGGGAGCGCGCAGGAACTCGGCGAACTGGGCTGCGGCGCGGGAGCGAGTCTCGTCGACCCATCCGGCGCCGAGGACGACCGCCGGATGGTCGGCGACGGGCCCCGCCCCACCGGGCGCGTAGCCGCTCAGGTTGTCGGCACCGAGCGCGGTCAAGGCGGCGTCGGTCACGGCGACGGCGTGGAACGCGCCGGATGACGGATTGTCCTGCGCGGCAAGCGCGGTCAGTGCCTCCGCGGCCGTCGGCGGGACGTCGCCGAGGGCGCGCGAGCCCAGCCCCAGAGCGGTGAGCTGCCGCGTCGCGGCCTGCGACTCGGCCTGCGCGACCGTCACGGGTCCGGTGCCCGCGCCGGTCACCGCGGCCGTCACTGCCTGCCCGGCGAGACCCGTCGTGTCGGATGCGGGGGGCAGGGCCAGACCGAGAGTACGCCATCCGGGCAACCCCAGCGCCGGCAGCGACTCCGGGTCGGTCTGCAACCTCGCGAGATCCTGCCAGCCGATGCCGGCGCGAGTCAGGCCGTCGCGCAACGCATCCGGCACCGCCAGCACGACGGGGGACCAGGCCACCGATCTCGGCACCCCGCTGACCACGCCGGGAGTGTCGGCGAGGCGGGCGAGGGAGACCGAACTCTGCGGGATCCACAGCGCGGGAGCCGGACCCGGACCGGCCCACTGGCCGCCGTCCGCGCCGGCCAGCGCCGCGCCGACCGACTCGGACGAGGCATCCGTCACCGAGACGCGGACACAGTGGTCACGGATCACGGGCGCGGTCTCGTTGTAGTGATCGGCGATCGTGCGGACCGCCGTGGCGATGTCCGGGTCGGCCGCGACGTCGAGCACGGCGTCGCCCTCGACACAGGTCTGCGCGGCGGCGACACCCTGATCGGAGATCCGGTCCCGCAGCTGGAACCATCCGAGGACCGCGAGCACGAGCACGATCACGCACCCCACCGCGATCACCGGGCCCTTGCTGATACCCCGCCGTCCCGCTTCGTCGCGATGTCGCCCCACGTCGCCTCGTTTCCGGCCGCGAGGCCCACAATCCGATCCGTCATTCGTTCACCAGTCTACGGATCTCGGCAGACCACCCCGCGGCCGCGCCGAACGAGCGACGCCGCCCGACCACGGATGGTCGGACGGCGTCCCGGCAGAGGCGTGATCAGGCGTTCGCGGCCTTGTACTCGCGGCGGCGGCGGTGCAGGATCGGCTCGGTGTAGCCGCTCGGCTGCTTGCCGCCCTCGAGGATCAGCTCCTTCGCGGCCTGGAAGGCGATGTTGGAGTCGAAGTCCGGCGCCAGGTTCCGGTACGACGCGTCACCGGCGTTCTGCCGGTCGACCACCGGGGCCATCCGCTCGAGGCCGGCGACGACGTCGGCCTCGCTGACGATGCCGTGCCGCAACCAGTTCGCGAGCAGCTGGCTCGAGATCCGCAGTGTCGCACGGTCTTCCATGAGCGCGACGTCGTGGATGTCGGGCACCTTCGAGCAGCCGACACCGGCGTCGATCCACCGCACCACGTAACCGAGGATGGACTGGCAGTTGTTGTCGAGTTCCTCGCGCTTCTCGGCGTCCGACCAGTCCGTCGACGGTGCGAGCGGGATGGTGAGGATGTCGTCGACGGTGGCGCGGGGCGTGCCCTTCAGTGCGTCCTGCACCGCGAACACGTCCACCTGGTGGTAGTGGGTGGCGTGCAGCGTCGCGCCGGTGGGGGACGGCACCCACGCGGTGTTGGCGCCGGCCTTCGGGTGGCCGATCTTCTGCTCGATCATGTCGGCCATCAGGTCGGTCATCGCCCACATGCCCTTACCGATCTGCGCCTTGCCCTGCAGACCCGCGGCGAGGCCGGTGTCGACGTTCCAGTCCTCGTAGGCGGCGATCCAGCGCTGCTTCTTCATCTCCGCCTTGCGGACCATCGCACCGGCCTCCATGGAGGTGTGGATCTCGTCGCCGGTGCGGTCGAGGAAGCCGGTGTTGATGAACACCACCCGCTCGGACGCCTCCTTGATGCAGGCGGCCAGGTTGACGGTGGTGCGGCGCTCCTCGTCCATGATGCCGACCTTGAGGGTGTTGGTGGGCAGGCCGAGGACCTGCTCGACGCGGCCGAACAGTTCGGTGGTGAACGCGACCTCTTCGGGCCCGTGCTGCTTGGGCTTGACGATGTAGATCGATCCCGTGCGGCTGTTGTTCAGCGGGCCGTGGTCGTCGTCGGTGCTCAGCCCGTGCATGGCGGCGAGGCTGGTGACCAGGGCGTCGAGGATGCCTTCCGGGACCTCGTTCCCGTCGGCGTCGACGATCGCCGGGTTGGTCATCAGGTGGCCGACGTTGCGGACGAAGAGCAGCGAGCGGCCGTGCAGGGTCAGCTCGGAGCCGTCCGGCGCGGTGTAGGTGCGGTCGCCGTTCAGGGTGCGGGTCAGGGTCTTGCCGCCCTTGTCGAACGACTCCGACAGGTCGCCGCGGTTGAGGCCGAGCCAGTTGCGGTAGCCGACGACCTTGTCCTCGGCGTCGACGGCGGCGACGGAGTCCTCGAAGTCCATGATCGTGGTGATCGCCGATTCGAGCACGACGTCCTCGACGCCGGCGGCGTCCGTGGCCCCGATCGGGGAGGTCGCGTCGATCTGGATCTCGGCGTGCAGGCCGTTGTTGCGCAGCAGCACCGACGTCGGTGCGTCCTTGTCGCCGAGGTGGCCGACGAACTTCTCCGGCTGGGCGAGGCCGGTGACGACCTCGCCGCCGAGCTCGACCCGCAGGGTGGTCTCGTCGACGAAGTACCGGGTGGCCTCGGCGTGGCTGCCCTTCGCGAGCGGGGCGGCGGTGTCGAGGAAGGTACGCGCCCAGGCGATGACCTTGTCGCCGCGAACCTTGTTGTAGCCCTTGCCCTTCTCGGCGCCACCGTCCTCGGAGATCACGTCGGTGCCGTACAGCGCGTCGTACAGCGAACCCCACCGGGCGTTGGACGCGTTGAGCGCGAAGCGGGCGTTGAGGACCGGCACCACCAGCTGCGGGCCCGCGGTGGTCGCGATCTCGGCGTCCACGTTCGCCGTGGTGACCTCGAACGGGGCCGGGGTCGGCAGCAGGTAGCCGATCTCCTGCAGGAACGTCTTGTACGCGGCGGCGTCGTGCGGCCGGCCGGCACGCTCGCGATGCCAACCGTCGATCTGCGCCTGGAGGTCGTCGCGCTTGGCGAGCAGTGCCTTGTTCTTGGGCGCGAGGTCCTCGATGACCTTGACGGCGCCTGCCCAGAACGCGTCGGCGTCGACGCCGGTGCCGGGGACGGCCTCGGTGTTGACGAAGTCGAAGAGAACCTTGGCGATCCGAAGACCACCGACCTGCACGCGTTCAGTCATTGAACAGCCTCACTCTTTGTGGCGAGCGGTGTCCGTGTCGGGACACCGAACGGGACGACAACAATGTTACCCGGCGGTAGCAACCGGAGTGTTGAGTCCGGTGTTACTCGGGTTGCATCGACAGAAACAGCTCGAAAGCTGAGGCGCGTGAGGTGGGCGCCGACGAGTCGCGGACGTACGGTGGGCGCCCGGCAACAGTCTCGATCTCGATCCGGCGGTGTGGCCGGTCGAGACCAATCATACGGAGGGCTCGGCGGAACTCGACGCGGTGGTCGGGATCGCGGCGTGGCGCGCGGGTCAGTCCCGTGCCCACGCGGGGGTGACGAACACGCCCTCCGCCTCGACGGTGACACCCCCGGCGTCGGACAGCATGCCGACCACGAACGTCTTCACACCCTCGACGCGGTCGACGCACGCTTCGGCGCGCAGCGGACCGAGGGGTGTTCCGCGCCGGTACCGCAGCGCCAGCGTGCCGGTGAAGTTGGGTTTGTCGTTGGAGGCGGCGGTGACACCGCACAGCTGGTCGAGCACCAGCGCACAGACCCCGCCGTGGACGTGTCCGGGTGGACCCTCGTACGCGGCGCCGAGCGTGAACTCGCTCCAGTGCAGTCCGTCCGTGTTCCGTTCGATCGTCAGCGGGGGAGCGAGGGCGTTGCGCAGACCGATCACCGCGTTGCCCCACGGCATCGCCGTGCCGTGATCGGTGAACCGGACGCCGAAGGCGCCGTCGATCTGCCGTTCGCGCAGGCGCAGCGTCGCGGCCCGGACGATGGCCGCGACGTCGCGGATCGTGGCGTCGTCGACCTCGGTGCGGATCGTCGCGTCGACGAGTTCGCGGACCGCCTCGGTGAGCGGGCCGTAGAGGGCGGCCCTGCGAGCGATCTCGCCGGCGTCGATGTCCTCGCGTGTGAATCGCACCCGGAACCCCCATTTCTGGACACATGTCTGGACTGATGTGTGAATCTAGGGCCTCGGCCGTGGTCTGTCCAGGAAAACCGCGGCGATGCGCATCGAACCGCGCGATGATGGAGACATGCAGTTCGCCGCACCGGCCGAACGGTACGACCGGTACATGGGGCGCTACACACCGACGCTCGCGGTCGCGCTCGCCGACGCCGCGGGACTGGCGCCGGACAGTCGGGTCTGCGACGTCGGCTGCGGTCCCGGCGGCCTGACCCGCGAACTCGTCGACCGGGTGGGCTCCGCCCACGTGGCCGCGATCGATCCGGCACCCCAGTTCGTCGCGGCCTGCCGGGAACGCAACCCCGGCGCCGACGTCCGCGTCGGCGTCGCCGAGCACCTGCCCTGGGCGGACGGGGAGTTCGACGCGACGCTGTCGTCTCTCGTGGTGGGTTTCCTGACCGACCCCGACCTCGGCATCCGTGAAATGGCGCGGGTGACCCGACCGGGCGGCACCGTCGCCGCCTGCATGTGGGACATCGCCGACGGCGGGATGACCATGCTGCGCGTGTTCTGGACGGCGGTCCGCCGGGTCGACGCCGGTGCGACCGGCGAGTCGGCACTGCCGGGCACCTCCGACGGCGACATCGCCGAGCGCTTCCGCCGCGCGGGCCTGACCGGTGTCGTCGCCGGGGCCCTCACGGCCCGCGCCGACTACACCGGCTTCGACGACTTCTGGGAACCGTTCACCTTCGGGGTCGGCCCGGCCGGGCAGTACCTCGAGTCGCTGCCGCCCGCGGCGCGCGAGACGGTGCGCGAGGAGTGCCGCGCGGTGCTGCCGTCCGGGCGCTTCACCCTCGATGCCCGCGCCTGGTACGCCCGGGCCACGGTGCCTGCGCTCCGACCGGACGTCACCGGTCGCTCGGGCCGGTCGCGCTGATGAAGAGACCCTCCGCCTCCACGGTGACGCCCGCGGCATCGGACAGCGTGCCCGCGACGAGTGCCTTCCGGCCGTCGACGCTCGTCACCCGGGCCTCGCCGCGGAGCTCGCCCAGCGGGGTGCCGCGCAGATGGCGCAGTGTCAGTGTCCCGGTGAAACGTCGGGCGGTCGCGCTGGCTGTGACGCCGAGCAGATGGTCGAGGACGAGCGCGCAGATGCCGCCGTGCACGTGGCCGGGCACACCCTCGTACGCCGCGCCGAGTGTCACGGTCGTCCAGTGCCGGCCGGTCACGTCCGATTCGACGACCAGCGGCGGCGCCAGCGCATTGCGCAGTCCGACGCCCGCATTGCCCCACGCGAAGGATGTCCCGTCCGAGGTTCGGCGCATCCCGAACGCGCCGTCGACCTGCCGCGCCCGCAGTCGCCGCGTCGCGGTCCGGATCGTCGCCTCGATCTCGCGGATCGTGTCGTCGTCGACCTCGGTGCGGATCGTGGCGTCGACGAGGTCGCGCACCACCTCCGCGAACGGCCCGTAGAGGGCCTTGCGTCTCTCGTACTCGTCGACGTCGATGTCGTCCGGGGTCAGTTCCACCTGTGCCGCCTTCGTCTCGGGCCGACCGGTTCGCATCGACGGTAGTGGCCGCGTCCACCCGGTGCGGCCGATTCCCGCCCACGCCGAAACCCGCTCGGGGTGGTGGACAAACCCCACCCAGGGATGGTGGTCCGACGGCGCCCGGGGTCGGAAGGTGAAAAGGCACCGACCTTCCGCACGAGAGGACCAGCCGTGGCCGACACCGAAACACACCAGATTCTCCGGCAATGGCTGCCGCGTGCCGTCTCGGGTGAGCCGCACGCCGTCGGGATGGTGGTGGGATCCGTACACCCGCACGTGGTGGACTACTGCGCCGCACGTATGGATCGCCACACCCGTGCCCACACCCCCGTCGAGGACGTCGCCCAGGAGGTGTGCCTGGCGTTGATGCGGGCCCTGCCACGGTTCCGCGACCGGGGCGGCTCGTTGCTCCGGTTCACATTCGGGATCGCCGCGCACAAGGTGGCCGATGCGCGGCGGGCCGCCGGACGCCGCGGACCGACACCGGTCCGTGCGGTTCCCGAGTCCGGACCGGAGGAGACGGTGCTCGACGACGAGTTGCGCTTGTCGGTGCGGGAACTCGTGGACCGCCTGCCCGAGGGTCAGCGTCATGTGCTGCAGTTGCGGATCGTTCAGGGCCTCAGCGCCGAACGGACAGCAGAGCTGCTCGGCACCACGGCCGGTGCGGTGCGCGTCGCGCAGCACCGAGCGCTGCAACGAATACGGTTGCAGCTCAACGAGTCCGGACACGGCTGAGCAGATCCGCCGCCGCACTCAGGATTCGACCGCCAGCAGGACGCGGATCCTCCCGAGCAGCTCGGCCCGCAGCGGTGCGGCCCGGTCGGCGAGGGCGGACTGGGCGCGCACGTACTCTGCGCGGCCGGCGGGCGTCTCGATCGGCACCGGCGAACAGCCGAGCTCGCGCAGGTCGTACGGGCTCGCCCGCATGTCGAGTTCGCGGGCTGCCATCGCCAGTTCGAAACATCGCACCAGCAGATCCGAGTCGACCAGCGGCGTCAGCTTGTAACACCACTTGTACAGATCCATGCCCGCGTGCAGGCAGCCGGGTTGCTCGCGGCCCACCTGATCCTCACGCCGAAGTGGGGAGTCGTTGCGTCCGACCGCCTCCGGGGTGAAGAACCGGAACGCGTCGTAGTGGGTGCAGCGCAGGTTCATCGACTCGACGACCGCATCGGTGCCCGCCGGCCCGAGCCGCAGCGGGACACCCGAATGCCGGACGGCCTCCTCGCCGCCGCGGTACACCATCGCCCACTCGTGCAGACCGAAACACCCGAGCTGCGCCGGCCGGGACGCCGTCCCCGCCAGCAGCCGCTCGGTGAACTCGAGCATCGACCGGCGTCGCCCCACCAGGCCCGGGTCGGCGGTCACCCCGCCCGCCCATTCCACGTACCCGGAGTACGTGGCGTACTCGGCGGCCGCCGGTCCGGACAGCAGCACACCGAATCCGGGATGCCAGCGTCGCAGTTGCGCCGGCCGCAGGCTGTAGTAGGTGAACAGGAAGTCGACCACGGGGTGTTTCACCCCGCCGGCCTGGCGGTGCAGGTGCGGGCCGGTCAGCTCGTCGACCCGCGCCCGATGCGCCTCGCGGCGCCCGGTCCACTCGTCCTCCGCGAGAACGAGTGGACCGCCGTCGACACCGACCGCGCTCACGGCGTCTGCTGACCGGGGACCGCGTCGACGATCCGGTGCGTCCCGTCGCGGACCGTGCCGACGAACTCCTCCACCAGATCCTCGAGAGCGACGATCCCGAGCGTCCGGCCGTCCCCGTCGACCACCTCCCCGAGATGGCTGCTCGCCCGCCGCAACGCGGACAGTGCCTCGTCGAGCGGAGTCTGCACCTGCAGCCGCGGCAGCGACCGCACGTCACTGCGGGGCACCACGGTGTCCGGGCCCGCGGACTCGTCGAGGATCTCGTCGAGCACGTCCTTGAGGTGCAGGTACCCGGCCAGCGACCCGTCGGCCAGCGCCGCCGGGTACCGGGAGTACCCGGTCTCCGTCACCGCCTGTTCGATCGCACCCAGCGTCGTGCCCGCGTCGTCGAGGGGAACGGTCCGCACCTTGTCGAGGGGGATCACCACGTCGGACACGGTTCGGCCGGTCGTGTGCAACGCCTGGGTGAGCCGGCGGTGCTCCTCCTCGTCGATCAGACCCTCGGACCGGGACTCGCCGATCATCTCCGTCAACTCCAGCTCGGACACCGTGGTGTCGAGCTCGTCCCTCGGTTGCACCCGCAGCAGCCGCAGCGTCGAGTTCGCGGACCAGTTGTAGAAGGCGATGAGCGGTCTGGCCACCTTGATGAACCCGAGATGCGCCGGCACCAGCAGCATCGCGCACCGCTCCGGACCGGCGATGGCGATGTTCTTCGGAACCATCTCGCCGAGCAGGATGTGCAGGACCACGACCAGCGCCAACGCGACGGTGAACGCAATCGGGTGCAGCAGCTGGTCGGGGACACCGACCATGTCGAGCGGCTTCTCGATCAGATGCGCGATCGCCGGCTCGCCGACCCGGCCGAGCAGGATCGAGCAGATCGTGATCCCGAGCTGCGCGCCCGCCAGCATCAACGACAGGTGCTCGCCCGCGCCGATCACGGTCCGTGCCCGCTTCTTGCCCTGCCCCTCGAGCGCCTCGAGTCGGTCGCGGCGCGCCGAGATCAGCGCGAACTCGGCGGCGACGAAGAACGCGTTGCTCGCCAGCAGGAGGGCGGTGAGAACGACGCCGAACAGGTCACTCATCGTTCGGCCCCCTTGCGTGCGACGATCGTCTCGGCGGAAGCCGGAATCAGCACGACGCGGTCGATGCGGCGACCGTCCATCGCGGAAACCCGCGCGAGCCAACCCCCGTCGTCGTCGGAGCCGTCGGGATCGGGCAGCACCACCTCGTCACCGACGTCGGGTATCCGGCCGAGACGGGCGAGCACCAGCCCGCCGAGCGTCTCGTACTCGCCCTCGGGTGCGGCGTACCCGGTCGCCTGACGCACCTCGTCGATCCGGAGCAGACCGGCGCAGATCCATCCGTCGTCGGAGCGCTGCACATCGATCTCCGGATCGTCGTGTTCGTCACGGACGTCGCCGACGATCTCCTCGATCAGGTCCTCCATCGTCACCAGACCCGCCGTGCCGCCGTACTCGTCGACGACGATCGCGACCTGCATGCCGTCCGCACGGATCTGCTCGAGCAGCGCGTCGCCGTCGAGGCTGGACGGCACCACCGGCACCTTCTGCGCCAGCACCATCAGCTGCGTGGTCGCGCGTGCCGACGCCGGCACCGTGAACGCCTGCTTGACGTGCACCACGCCGACGGTGTCGTCGAGGTCACCGTCGACCACCGGGAACCGGGAGAACCCGGTGCGCGACGCGACCTCGATCAGGTCGGCGACCGTGTCGTGGAGTTCGAGGGTCTCGATCTTCACCCGCGGCGTCATGAGTTCCTCGGCGCTGCGTTCGCCGAACCGTAGCGACCGGTCCACCAGGAGCGCGGTACCGGGGTCGAGCGTGCCGCTGCGGGCACTGATCCGCACCAGCGATCCGAGTTCCTGCGGCGACCGAGCCGAACGCAGCTCCTCGGCAGGTTCGACACCGAGCCTGCGTACCACCCAGTTCGCGGATCCGTTGAGGCCGTTGATCGCCCAGCGGAACACGGTGGAGAACCAGGCCTGGGGCCCGGCCGTGGCGCGGGCGGTGCCGAGCGGGTGCGCGATCGCGAGATTCTTCGGGACCAGTTCACCGAACACCATCGACAGCGACGTCGCGATGATGAGCGCCAGCGCCAGCGAGATACCCGACGCCACCGATTCCGAGATGTTGACCGCCGTCAACACCGGCGTGATCAATTGCGCCAGAACAGGTTCGGCGATGTAGCCGGTGATGAGGGTGGTGATGGTGATGCCGAGCTGCGCACCGGACAACTGGAACGACAGGGTGCGATGCGCCCGCTGCACCTGCCGCGCGCGGCGGTCGCCGTCGCGCGCGTGCGCGTCGACGGTACTGCGTTCGAGTGCCGTGAGCGAGAACTCCGCGGCGACGAACAGGGCCGTGCCCGCGGTCAGGGCGAGGAACCCGAGCAAGCTGACGACGGTTATGGCGATCTGCATGGTCTATCGCCCCCGAGCGGGGGCCGGGGAGGGTCCGCCGGGTTTGTCACCCGGCTCGGTAGAGGAGCCCTCCGTCGTGGAACCGTCGTCGCCGGAATCGGCGTCGCGTACGAAAATGGGTGCCTCGGGCACCTTCGTCCTTTCTGTCGTGCCCGGGCGGTGGCGAATCGAAGATCGATCCCCCGCCCGACCCCGGGCGCACACTGTGTCGAGACGTCCATTCTACCGAGTCGACGCCGATCGGCCGCCCGGCACGCAGCCGACACGGTCCGGCCCTGTCACCAGCCCGCCGGCTGTGCTCCTTCACCAGCCCGCCGGTAGTGCTCCTTCACCAGCCCGCTGGTAGTGCACTTTCACCAGCCCGCTGGTAGTGGCCTTCCCTCGGCGAACCCGGCCGCCGACTGCACCCCGAGGACCGCCTTCTCGTGGAGCTCGTCGATCGTGCGGGCGCCGGCGTAGGTGCAGGTGCTGCGGACCCCGGAACAGATGTGGTCGATGAGGTCCTCGACACCCGGCCGGATCGGGTCCAGACGCATCCGGGAACTCGAGATGCCCTCCTCGAACAGGGCCTTGCGGGCACGGTCGAAGCCGCTGTCGGATGCGGTACGGGCGGCGACGGCGCGCTTGCTCGCCATCCCGAAACTCTCCTTGTACGCGTTGCCGTCCTGGTCGAAGCGCAGGTCGCCCGGAGACTCGTGGGTGCCGGCGAACCACGACCCGATCATCACGTTCGACGCGCCCGCCGCCAGCGCGAGCGCGACATCCCGCGGATGACGCACGCCGCCGTCCGCCCACACGTGGGCGCCGAGTTCGCGTGCGGCGTCGGCGCACTCCGCCACCGCGGAGAACTGTGGGCGGCCGACGCCGGTCATCATGCGCGTGGTGCACATCGCGCCCGGCCCGACACCGACCTTGACGATCGACGCACCCGCCGCCACCAGATCGCGTGTTCCGGCGGCGGAGACCACGTTGCCCGCCGCCAGCGGCACCCCGAGGTCGAGCGACGCGACCGCGGACAGCGCCTCGAGCATCCTCTCCTGGTGCCCGTGGGCGGTGTCCATCACGAGCACGTCGGCGCCGGCCTCGACGAGGGCCCGCGCCTTGGCTGCCACGTCCCCGTTGATGCCGACAGCTGCCGCGATCCGCAGCCGCCTGTCGGCGTCGAGTGCGGGTGTGTAGATCCCGGCCCGGATCGCGCCGGTGCGGGTGAGCACGCCCTCCAGACATCCGCGTTCGTCCACGATCACCGCGATCGGATCGTGGCGGGACTCGAGCAGATCGAACACCTCCCGCGCCGACGCGGACACCGGTGCGGTCGCGAAGTCGGTCACCGCGACCGCGCTCAGTCGGGTGAACCGGTCGACGTCCGCGCAGGCGTTCTCGGTCACCACCCCGACCGGACGTCGGTCGCCGTCGACGACCACCACCGCGCCGTGGGCGCGTTTCGGCAGAAGTGCCAGCGCATCGGAGACCGACGAATCGGGTCCGAGCGTCACCGGGGTGTCGGCGACCAGATGCCTGCTCTTGACGAAGGCGACCGTCTCGGAGACCGCGGTCGCCGGAACGTCCTGCGGGATCACGACGATGCCGCCGCGGCGCGCGACCGTCTCGGCCATCCGCTTTCCCGCCACCGCGGTCATGTTCGCGACCACGATGGGGATCGTGGTGCCCGATCCGTCGCGGGTGGCGAGATCGACGTCGAACCGGGACGCGACGTCGGTGCGGTTCGGCACCAGGAACACGTCGTCGTAGGTCAGGTCGTAGGGCGGGGTCTGTCCGTCGAGGAAGCGCACGATCTACGACGCTACCTGGTCCGACGTCGGAGTGCCCGGGCTCGACTGCGCCTGCGACCGGGACAGAGCGATCGTCGTCGCGATCATCACGACCACGGCGCCGGCGACCACCACGGCCCCGGCCGCGTCGACCCGCAATCGCTCTCCGAGCACGGCGAATCCGAGATACGCGGCGACCAGCGGCTCGCCGATCGTGACGGCGGGCAGCGAAGCCGCCAGCGACCCGGCCTGAAAGGCGCGTTGCTGAAGGTAGAAGCCGCCGGCGCCGACGGCGACCAACGCCCACACCTCCCACCGCGCGGGCACGGCGAGCGGATCCCGTCCGGCTTCGTCGAGGACCGGCTTCGTCAGCGCGACGGCGACACCGTACAGCGCACCGCACGCCGACCCGAGCAGCAGTGCCCGCGTGCCCGCCGGGACCCGGGTGAGGGCAACCGTGACGGCCGCCGCGCAGCCCCCGGCGACAACCACCAGCGGAATCGCCCAGTGCCGCAGGGTCGCCGCCGCCTGCCCCTCCGTCGGATTGCCGACCGTCAGGAACACCACCAGCGACAGCGCCAGCGCGACGGCCGTCACCCAGGTCCTCGCGGACATCCGGGTACCCGCGAACCGGGCCGACAGCGGCAACGCGAACAGCAACGTGCTCACGATGAGCGGCTGCACGACCAGGACCGAACCCAGACCGAGTGCGGCGGCCTGGAATACGTAGCCTCCGGCGTCGCCGCCGACGCCGACCCACCACCTCGGCGACCGGATCAACTCACCGATCAGGGCATCGCCCTCCTCGACCCCGGCGGCCGCCGACTGCTGTGCTACCGACCCGATCGCGAACAGCAACGCGCCGACGAGCGCACACGCGACGGAGAGCAGCGGCAGGTCGGTCACGGATTCAGCTTGCCCCGCCGCGCCGCCGTTGTCCCCGGGAACGCCCCGGATCGTTCGTGCGGACGCGCCCGCCACGCCCCGGAGTGCGACCCGGACGGTTCGCGGTCCGCTCCGCGGGTCGGGGCGGACCGTCGTCCGCGACCGGCACTCCGGCGGGTGGCCGGGCACCCGTGACCGCCGCCAGTGCGCGGTCGCCCGGACCGACGAGCACACCCTCCGGGTCGATACCCGCGCGCGTCAGCATCGCCGCGACCTCGTCCCGCTGCTCGTCGGTCACCAGGGTCACCACGGTTCCGGACGCTCCGGCGCGGGCCGTCCGGCCGGCGCGGTGCAGGTAGTCCTTCGGGTCGGCGGGTGGGTCGACGTGCACCACCAGCGACACGTCGTCCACGTGGATCCCGCGGGCCGCGACGTCCGTCGCCACCAGCACCGGTACCCGGCCCGACGTGAACGCCGAGAGTGCGTGCCCACGGAACGCCTGCGACTTCCCGCCGTGCAACGTCCCGGCCCGAACGCCGACCTGCGCGAGCTGGGCGACCAGCCGATCGACGCCGTGCTGGGTGCGGACGAACAGCAGGGTTCGGCCCTCGCGTGCGGCGATCTGCGCGACCACCGCCGCCTTGTCGGCGCGGTCCACGAACAGCACGTGGTGATCGGCCGGGGCGACGGGCGCGGCTGCGGACGCGGTCGCGTGCACGACCGGATCGTGCAGGTAGCGATCCACCAGTGCCTGCACGTCCTCGTCGAGCGTTGCCGAGAACAGCAGTCGCTGACCGCCCTTCGGCGTGCGGTCGAGGATGTCGGTCACCTGGGGCAGGAAGCCGATGTCGGCCAGGTGATCGGCCTCGTCGACCGCGGTGACGAGAACGTCGTCGAGGGACACCGCTGCCTGGTCGAGCAGGTCGATCAGCCGACCCGGCGTCGCGACCAGCAGATCCACACCGCGCGCGAGACGCTCGGCCTGGCGTTTCGTCGGAACCCCGCCGGTGGCGACCGCCATCCGCAAACCCAGGGCGAGCGCCGACTCGTCCAGGGCGCGTTCGATCTGGGCGCCGAGCTCCCGGGTCGGCGCGAGCACCAGTCCGCGCGGCCGCCTCGGTGCGCTGGCGCGGCCGGTGAGGCGCACGAGCATCGGCAGGCCGAACGCGAGCGTCTTCCCGGAACCGGTCGGGCCGCGGCCCAGGAGGTCACGTCCGGCCAGGATGTCGGGGATCACCAACGCCTGGATCGGGAACGGCTCGGTGATCTTCTCCCGCCTCAAGGACTGCGCCAGCGTCGCGGGCAGTCCGAGGTCGGCGAACGTGGGCATGGTGGCGGTACTCCTCGCGATCGGTGCAGGTCGAGGCTACCGCGTGGCACCGGCACGGCCCGCCCCGGCAAACGTGTCGGTGGGGTGGTGCACCATCGGCGCATCGAACACAGTTTCGAACACGGAGCGAGGGGGAGCGGATGTGTGAGATGTGTGACGGGATGTCGCCGCGCGAGATCCGGAGGGAGATGCGGCGGACGATCGCGCAGCACGGCTGGCTGCTGCAGTACGTCGCCTCGGCCATCGACGAGCAGGGAGTGCACCCGGCCTTCTGTTACTCGGTGGGCCTGACCGCGATCGGCCGCCCCGAGCTCGTCGTCACCGGCCGGTGCGCGGAGGAGTCGGCCATGCTGCTGAACGAACTCGGGTCGTGGATGAGGTGCGGGCACGATCTCGAACCCGGCGACAGGTACTCGGTCGCGGGGCTGGACGTGACCCTCGTCGCGGCGCGGGACTGCGAGTCGTGGCTGTTGCGTGCCGTGGACCTCTACGGACGCCACGTCCGGGCGTTGCAGGTGGTCTGGGCCGACTGCCGGGGACTGCTGCCCTGGGAGGGATCGAGCGACTCGACGATCGTGCAGCCACTACTCGGTCTGCCGCCGGGGGCGGGGGCGTGAGCGCGCGGTCCCGGGGTCGCGCTCCGGGACCGCGCTCGGGTGGTGCCCGCTCAGGCGTCGACCTCACTGCGGTCGCCGCTCCACAGGGTGTGGAACTTGCCGGGGCGGTCGGTGCGCTCGTAGGTGTGCGCACCGAAGAAGTCGCGCTGGCCCTGGGTGAGCGCGGCAGGCAGGCGCTCGGCGCGCAGCCCGTCGTAGTACGACAGCGACGACGAGAACGCGGGCACCGGGATGCCGAGCGACGTCGCGGTCACCACGACGCGACGCCAGGAGTCGACGGCGTTCTCGATCGCGTCCTTGAAGTAGGGCTCGACGATCAGCGACGTCAGGTCGGGGTTGGAGTCGTACGCCTCCTTGATCCGGTTCAGGAACCGGGCCCGGATGATGCAGCCGCCCCGCCAGATCGTCGCCATGTCGCCCGGCGTCAGGTCCCAGTCGTACTCGACACTGCCCGCCCGGATCTGGTCGAAGCCCTGCGCGTACGCGACGATCTTGGACGCGTACAGCGCGCGGCGGATGTCCTCGGTGAACTCTTCTGCGTCCGTCGGCTTCTCACCGAGAGTGCCCGAGGCGAGGCCCTTCGCGGCGGCGCGCTGCGCGCGCGAACCCGACAGCGCCCGCGCGAACACGGCCTCGGCGATACCGGTGACCGGCACTCCC
Source organism: Rhodococcus sp. NPDC003318 (assembly GCF_042879035.1). NCBI lineage: Bacteria > Bacillati > Actinomycetota > Actinomycetes > Mycobacteriales > Nocardiaceae > Rhodococcus > Rhodococcus sp. NPDC003318. The sequence continues at coordinate 46,140 of NZ_JBIAOU010000001.1, forward strand.
AGGTCGAGCGCCGACTTGACCGTCCAGCGCCCGGTGCCCTTCTGCTCGGCCGCATCGACGATGACGTCGACCAGCGGCTGACCGGTCTTCGCATCCACCTGCGAGAGCACCTCCGCGGTGATCTCGATCAGGTACGACTCCAACTCGCCGGTGTTCCACTCCGCGAACACCTTCGCGACCTGGCCGGCGTCGTAGCCGAGCGCGTCACGGAACAGGTGGTACGCCTCGCCGATCAGCTGCATGTCGGCGTACTCGATGCCGTTGTGCACCATCTTCACGAAGTGGCCCGCGCCGTCCGGCCCGATGTGGGTGCAGCACGGGGTGCCGTCGACGACGGCGGCGATCGACTCCAGCAGCGGACCGAGGGATTCGTACGACTCCTTCGGGCCACCGGGCATGATCGACGGGCCGTTCAGCGCGCCCTCCTCGCCGCCCGAGATGCCGGCGCCGACGAAGTGCAGTCCACGCTCACGCAGCGACGCCTCACGGCGAATCGTGTCCGTGTACAACGCGTTTCCGCCGTCGATGATGATGTCGCCGGGCTCCATCGCCGACGCCAGCTCCTCGATCACCGCGTCGGTCGCCTCACCGGCCTTGACCATGATCAGCACCCGGCGCGGACGCTCGAGCGCGGCGACGAACTCCTCGACGGTCTCGGTGCGGACGAAGTCGCCCTCGCTGCCGTGCTCGGCGATCAACGCGTCGGTCTTGGCGATGCTGCGGTTGTGCAGGGCCACCGTGTGTCCGTGGCGGGCGAAGTTGCGGGCGATGTTCGAGCCCATCACGGCGAGTCCGGTGACGCCGATCTGAGCACGCGCGGGCGAGGAGGTGTTGTCGGTCATGGCCTACAGCTTTCCCTGCCCCGCACCCGAGCGAAACTCCAGGGTCTCGCAACTTGGGACGGGGCGGAATCCGCGCGGTGCGGCCGAGACGACGATGCCGCCACCCGCGGCGCGGGTGGCGGCATCGTCGGAGCTGGAACCGGTCAGCGGTCAGCGGTCCCGGTGGGGTCCGTCGAAACCGTCGTAGGAGCGGCGCTCAGTGCGGCTGCGAAAGCCCCCGGACGTGCCGGTGCGCTCACTGCGCTGGGGCCGATCCCCGTACGGTCGGTCCCCGCCGCGCTGGGGCCGATCTCCGTACGGTCGGTCGCCGCTGCGCTGGTAGCCGCCGTCGCGCTGCGGGCGCTCGCTGCGGTAGTTGTCCCGCTGCGGGCGGTCACCGTAGGACCGTTCGCCGTAGGAGCGGTCGCTGCTGCGCTGGTAGCCACCCTCGCTGCGCTGCGGGCGGTCGGACCGGTTGTCCCGCTGCGGCCGGTCTCCGTACGGTCGGTCGCTGCTGCGCTGGTAGCCACCCTCGCTGCGCTGCGGGCGGTCGGACCGGTTGTCCCGCTGCGGGCGGTCGGACCGGTTGTCCCGCTGCGGCCGGTCTCCGTACGGCCGGTCGCTGCTGCGCTGGTAGCCGCCGTCGCGCTGGGGCCGGTCGCCGTAGGAACGGTCTCCGCTGCGCTGGGGACGCTCGTTGCGCTGGTACCCGCCGTCCCGCTGGGGCCGGTCGCCGTACGACGGACGGTCCCCGCCGCGCTGGTATCCGTTGTCGCGCTGGGGCCGGTCGCCATAGGAGCGGTCGCCGCGCTGGTAGCCGCCGTCCCGCTGAGGGCGCTCGCTACGGTGGTTGTCTCGCTGCGGACGGTCGCCGTACGACGGACGGTCCCCGCCGCGCTGGTATCCGTTGTCGCGCTGGTATCCGTTGTCGCGCTGCGGACGGTCGCCGTAGGAGCGATCGCTGCTGCGCTGGTAGCCGCCGTCGCGGCGCGGGCGGTCGAATCCGTCCCGGCGCGGCCGATCGCCGTAGGAGCGCTCCGGGCGATCGGAGCGCTCGCGACGTTCGCGCACCGGCTCACCGCTCGGGGTGCGGGCACCGGTGATGGCGGTGAGTTCCTCGGAGCCGGGCCGGGCCTCGACATCGGTCGCGTCGACACCGGCGGTGCCGATCAACCGGCGCACCATCCGGCGCTGGTTCGGCAGCACGATCGACACGACGGTGCCCCGCTCGCCGGCGCGGGCGGTCCGGCCGGCGCGGTGCAGGTAGTCCTTGTGGTCGGCGGGCGGATCCACGTGCACGACGAGGTCGATGCCGTCGACGTGGATGCCGCGGGCGGCGACGTCGGTGGCGACGAGCACCGGCGTACGGCCGGTCTTGAACCGTTCGAGCACCCGGGTGCGCTGGTTCTGGGCCTTGCCGCCGTGCAGGGCCTCGGCGACGACACCCACCTCACGGAGGCGTTCGGTGATGCCCTCGGCGCCGAGCTTGGTGCGCGCGAACATGATCGTGCGGCCGCCCTGGCGGGATCCGATCTCGGCGAGCACGGAATCTTTCTGGCCGCGGTCGACGAGAAGAAGGAAGTGGTCCATCGTGTCGACGCTCGCGCGGCCGTCTTCGGTGGCGTGCAGGGCGTGGTCGGGCAGGAAGCGTCGGACCAGCGACTGCACCTCGCGGTCGAGGGTCGCGGAGAACAGCAGCCGCTGTCCGTCGGGGCGCGTCTGCTCGAGGATGGACCGGACCTCGGGCAGGAAGCCCATGTCGGCCATCTGGTCGGCCTCGTCGAGCGCCGTCATCTCGACCTCGTCGAGGATGCAGGTCTCCTGACGGAGGTGGTCGCCGAGGCGGCCGGGAGTTGCGACGAGGATGTCGACACCACGGGCGAGCTGTTCGACCTGCTTGGTGAACACCATGCCGCCGACGGCCGAACGGACCCGCAGCCCGACCGACGACGCGTACGGGAACAGCGAGTCGACGACCTGGACGGCGAGTTCGCGGGTCGGCACCAGCACGAGGGCACGGGGCCGCTTGGGGGCGGGACGGTCGGCGCGGTCGGCGAGGCGGGCGAGCATCGGCAATCCGAACGCGAGGGTCTTGCCGGAGCCGGTCTGGGCGCGGCCCAGGACGTTCCGGCCGGCGATCGCGTCCGGAATCGACATCGCCTGAATGGGAGACGGCACTGTGATGCCGTCGCGGGCGAGTGCCGCGACGACGGGCGCGGGCAGGCCGATCTCGGCGAAGGTGGTCTGAATTTCGGGGGCGTCGAGCTGAGCGTCCTGATCGTGGGCAGCAGCAGACTGGGCAGCGTTGGTCACGCGGAATTACCTCTCCGGGCGTCTGGGCGCGTCGCGGAGAGCGGGGCTGTGAACAGTCGCGCAGAAGAGACGAGCCGGGCACGTGCCGCCCCGGTCGGGGGCGTGAATGTGCCGAAAATGTGGGTGTCGATCGAAATGGGCCGGGAAGGCGGCCGTTGTCCAGTGTACGGGACACCGGTGTGGTTCTCTCGCCGAGCCGCGTGTGATGCGTGCGGCACCGGCGCTGCCGGCGCGGTTAGGTCGCGAACAGGCGCTGCAGCTCGACCAGCCACGGCACCGCGACCGCGATCGTCGGGACCACGAGGATCGTGACCGACGCGAGGTAGGCGGCGAGGGCGACCGGCACGTTCGTACCGGTATGGGCGAGCCGCTGGATCCGGGTCAGCGTGTGCGGGCCGCCCGCGGCCAGCGCGCCCACCGGTGCGCTCGATCCGGCGCACGTGACGAGTGCGCGGGCGAGGGGGGTCGGCCCGGTCACCTTGACCGCGGAGTCGTCGGCGAGAAGTTCGACGAGCAGCTGCACGGACCCGAGTGCGGACCTGCTCCGGACGAATTTCGGAAACGCCTCGTTGACGGCGGTGAACGCCTCGATCACCAGATCGTGCCGCGATCGCAGGTGCGAGCGTTCGTGCATCAGGATCGCGGTGATCTCGTCGCGCCCGAGGGTGTCGAGCGTGCCCGCGCTGACCACGACGCGGTGACGCAGCCCGGGCAGGCAGTACGCGATCGGTTCGGCGGCGTCGAGGACGCGCAGGTTCGAGCCGCGACTGCGGTGCGGTTCGCCGCGGTCGAGCAGGTCGACCAGCATCCGGTGTCGCGATCGCCGCCGGCGGGTACGCACGGCGACGGACGCGATCGAGAAGATCAGTTTCGCCCCGATCAGCAGGGTCAGCGCGAAGACCACGACGTACGCGACCCACAGGGGCAGTCCGAGCGCGTCGATCTCCTCGAGGGGTGCGGTCGTCGGCCGCCCGTCCGGACCGGGCACCAGCAGTTCCGCGGCGATGGCCAGCCCCGAGCTGAACGCCGACAGCACCGCCGCGATCGCGACCGCCTGCCACAGCACGAGTGCTGCGCCGGGCGCGCGAGAGGGCCAGCTGGCGCGCGCGAGCAGCGCGGGCACAGGGCCGGCGAGAAGCAGGGCCATCACTGCGAAGGCCAGTGCGGTGGTCGGGTTCATGGCCTACCCATCATGCACGATGACGGGCACGGTCAGCTCGCGCGATCGTTACCGGTGTCGATGCTGCGCAGGTGGCGCTTGTTCGCGTCGGACTCCTCGAGTGCGTTCAACGCCTCACGCAGCGCGGCGGCCTCGTCCGCGCCCACCTTGCCGACGAAGTGCACGAGCGCTGCGACACGGCCGTCGGACGCGTGGGCCTGGTCGAGGGCGTCGAACATCAACGATGCGACGAGTTCGTCGCGTCCCTGCACCGGAAGGTAGCGGTGCGCGCGGTCGTCACGTTGCTGGATCACCAGGTTCTTCTTCGCCAGCCGCTGAAGCACGGTCATGACCGTGGTGTACGCAAGCTCACGCCGCGCCGCGAGGGCCTCGTGGACCTGACGGACGGTCTGGGGTTCGGAACTGGACCACAGGTGGTCCATCACTGCTCGCTCGAGCTCGCCAAGTCCTGCCATGGGTACATCCTACGTACTGTCCGACAGTCGTGCGTACTACCTGCAGTAGTAACGCGACAGGTGTATTGAATGTGGGGTCGTCCGGAGTGCGGCGGCGCTGTCGACGGAGAGGTCACCGCGTGGACTGGTTGTACGACGTGCGGTTGCTGTCGGGGCCCGTGCCGTGGGTGGTGACGGCCCTCGCGGTCCTCGGTGTGCTGTGGCTGGTGCTCGCGCCCACCGCGCACACCGCCCGCCACCTGCGCCGGACCGTCCCGATCTGCGCGGTGGTGGCCATCGTGCTCACCGCCGCCGCCTGGATCGGGGTCGAGAAGTGGTGGCGCCCGTTCCCCGATCCCGTCGAGACGTCGGTGTACGTGTGGATCGGGTGCGCCGTGTTCGCGATCGCGCTCGCGGTGGGCCGGCTGATCACCGACCGGCGCGTGCGCCGCGGCCTGGCCACGGTGCTGTCCGCCCTCGCCGTCGTCGCGGCGTCCGCCGTCCACGTCAACCTGGTCTTCGACGCGTACCCGACCGTCCGCGACGCGCTGGGACTGCCCGCCGCGAACGCGCTCGCCTTCTCCGCCGTCCCGGCCCCGGTCGCGGATCCGGTCGCGGATCCGGTCGAAGGTAGCCCGCTGGACTCCGTGTGGACCCCGCCGGCGGACGTTCCCGACTCGGGGCGGGTGGTGACGGTGGCGATCCCGGGTGCCGTCTCCGGGTTCGCCGCGCGCGACGCCGAGATCTACCTCCCGCCCGCCTACTTCGCCGACCCCAGACCGCTGCTGCCGGTGCTGGTGCTGCTCGCGGGGCAGCCCGGAAGCCCGGGCGACTGGTTCGCCGGCGGGCGGCTCGCGCAGACCATGGACGCCTTCGCCGCCCAGCACGACGGCCTGGCCCCGATCGTCGTCGTCGCCGACGGGACCGGCTCCACACTGGCCAACCCCCTGTGCCTGGACTCGAAACTCGGCAACGTCGACACCTACCTCGCCACCGACGTCCCCGCATGGGTGAAGGCGAACCTGCAGGTCGACCCCGATCCGCGGGCGTGGGCCGTCGGCGGCCTGTCGTACGGCGGGACGTGCTCGCTGCAACTGGCCACCAACCACCCCGACGTGTACCCGACGTTCCTGGACCTGTCCGGACAACTCGAACCGACCCTCGGCGACCGGCAGCGGACCGTCGACGCGGCGTTCGGCGGCGACGACGCGGCGTTCACCGCGGTCAATCCGATGGATCTGATGGCGGCCCGCGCGTTCCCCGGCACCGCGGGGGTCTTCGTTGTCGGGTCCGACGACCACGACTACGCGCCGGGCGCGCACACTCTCTACGATGCCGCACGTCAGGCGGGAATGGACGTGCGGCTGGTCGAGATCCCCGGCGGGCACAGTTTTGCGGTGTGGTCGGCCGGTCTCGAACGGGAACTCGGCTGGCTGTCGAAGAGATTGGGGTTGACGTCGTGACGTCAGCGTTGGCCACGCTGAGCAGACAGTCCAGGCGTCTCGCCGGACTCGTCCGGTTCGGGGCGTCCGGGGCGCCGGTGAGTATCTGCCTGCTCGTCCTGCTGTGGGTCCTCGGGGCCGCCACCGGCAATCTCGGCCGCGGCGCCGGACGATCCGTCACGCACCAGTTCGCGGCCGGGATCATGGCGTTCGAGCACGGCCGGATCTGGACTGCCGTGACGTCCGGCCTGTGGGCGCAGGGACTGGCCGGGTACCTCCTCGCGACGGCGGCGATCCTGCTGATCGCCGCACCCATCGAACACCGCATCGGTTCGGGCCGGTTCGCGGTTGCCGCCCTCACCACACAGGTGTTCGGCACCCTGGTCGCGCTCGCACTGTGCGAAGTGGTCAAGCTGGTCGACGGCGGCTGGGGGTTCCGACTGCACGTGGGCTTCTCGGTCAGCCCGACCCCCTGGATCGTGGGTGTCGCGATGGTCGCCAGCTCCTCGATGACCACGCTGTGGCGGCGGCGTCTGCGGGTCGGGCTGCTGGCGCTGCTGATCACCCTCGCCCTGTTCGGAGGGCACCTGCTGGACCTGGTGCGACTGTCGTCTGCGGTGGTCGGGCTGGTACTCGGACCCGTGATCGTCGGCCGGTCCGCCCGTGGACAGCGGCTCGCGGGCACCCAGCGCGAGGGTAGGGTCCTGGTCGCGCTCGTGGTCGCGGCCAGCGCGCTGGGTCCGGCGCTCGCCGCACTGTCCCCGAACGCCGTGGGTCCGCTGGCCGTGTTGCGCGACCTCTTCCGCGGGGTCGAGTGGACACCGGCCGAGGTGCGGGACCTGTGCGTGCAGTCCCGCACCGGCGAGGACTGCCGACGCGGGCTGCTGGGACTGCGGCTCGGCGGTGTCGGGCCGACCATCCTGAGTCTGATGCCGTCGATCCTGCTGTTGGTGCTCGCAGACGGGTTGCGCCGCGGTCGCCGCTTCGCGTGGATCGCGGTGGTCTGCGCGCAGGGTGTGCTGCTGGCGCTGTCGCTGCTGAACTTCGCGGTCCGCTACGTCGGGTTCGTGGAGGGCGATTCGCTGTTCTACGGGCTCGACTCGCCGACCGTGTACCGGACGCTGGCGCCGTTCCTGACGCCACTGGCGGTCCTCGTCCTGCTCGTGGTGACCCGACGGTTCTTCACCGTCTCCGCGCCGCACGGCACCTACCGACGGTGGTGGCTGCGGCTGGCGGGGGTCGCGGGTGCACTCGGCGTCGCCTACGTCGCACTCGGCATGATCGCTCGCAGCGGGTTCGACCGGGTTCCGTCCGTGCCCGCCCTGCTCGCCGACTATCCGCAGCGGTTGGTGCCGCCCGTGTACCTGCAGTGGCTCGACCCCCGGTTCCTACCGGACGACGCGGTCACCACCCTGCTGTACGAGTGGACCGGTGTGGTGCTGTGGGTCGCGGTCTGCGTCGCGGTCGCCGCGACGTTCTTCGCCCCCGCCTACGGTGCGGCCACCGACGACACCGAACGAGCCAGGCGCCTGCTGATCTCGGGCACCGGCGGACCCCTGTCGTGGATGACCACCTGGCGGGGCAACCGGTACTGGTTCGCACCGGACGGCCGCGGGTACGTCGCCTATCGGGTGATCGCCGGTGTCGCCCTGACCACCGGCGACCCGGTCGGGCCACCGCAGGCGCTGCGCGACAACGTCACCGGGTTCGCCGACTTCGCCACCGGCAACGGCTGGATCCCCTGCTTCTACTCGGTGACGGCCGAACTGCGCGCGGTCACGGACTCGATCGGCTGGGCCGGATTCCAGGTGGCCGAGGAGACGGTGCTGCACCTCGACCAGCTCGAGTTCAAGGGCAAGAAGTTCCAGGACGTCCGCACCGCGCTGAACCGGGCCTCGAAATCGGGTGTGCGTGCCGAGTGGATCAGCTTCCCGGATGCGCCACTGGCCCTGACCGACCAGATCACGGCGATCTCGGAGGAATGGGTCGCGGACAAGGGCATGCCGGAGATGGGATTCACCCTCGGCGGGCTCGACGAGATCGACGACCCGCGGGTGCGTTGCCTGATCGCCGTCGACGCGGAGCGGACCGTGCACGGCGTCACCTCGTGGATGCCGGTGTACCGCGACGGCCGCGTCGTCGGCTGGACCCTCGACTTCATGCGTCGCCGCGCGGAGGGTTTCCGACCTGCCATGGAGTTCCTGATCGCGTCGGCCGCGCTGTCACTGAAGGAGGAGGGCGCCGAGTTCGTCAGCCTGTCCGGGGCGCCGCTCGCGAAGGTCACCGAGGCGGACGGTTCCGCTCCCACCGCCGACCAGAGCACACTCGCCGCGGTCATGGACACGGTCCTCGACGTCCTCGGACGCACCCTCGAACCGGTCTACGGGTTCCGTTCGCTGCTCGCGTTCAAGGCGAAGTTCCAACCGGACTACGTACCCATGTACATGGTGTTCGCCGACCCCGCGGCCCTGCCGAGCATCGGCAACGCCGTCGGCCGCGCCTACCTGCCCGGGGTGTCCCTCGGGCAGGGGCTGCGGCTGGTCCGCACGATGTTCCGAAGCTGACCAGCGGTACGCCTCTAGTTGTGCGGAATGTCGAGCGGATGGTCGGGTCCGCCGACAGAGCCGTACACGTGCCGGGTGCCGACCGGCACGATGAGGGGCCGATCCGACACCGGGTCGTCGATCACGCGTGCTTCGAGCCCGAACACGTCGAGCAGCAACTCCGGCGAGATCACCTCGGACGGCGTGCCCTGCGCGACGAGCGAACCCTGCGACATCACGACCAGCCGATCGCTGTAGCGGATCGCGAGGTTCAGGTCGTGCAGCACCATGACGACCGTGCGCCCGAGCTCGGAGTGCAGACGGTCGACGAGGTCGAGTACCTCCACCGAGTGCGCGAGGTCGAGGTAGGTCGTGGGCTCGTCGAGCAGCAGGATGTCGGTGCCCTGCGCGAGCGCCATCGAGATCCAGGCCCGCTGCCGCTGACCACCGGAGAGCTGCTCGACGGGCCGGTCGGCGAGATCGGACACCCCGGTCAGGGCCAGTGCCTTCGCGACCTCGCCCTCGTCGTCGGACGACCACTGCCGCAGCCACGACTGGTGTGGGTGACGACCTCGGGAGACCAGGTCGCCGACGGTCAGGCCCTCGGGCGCGGTCGGCGCCTGCGGCAGCATGCCGAGGGTCCGCGCGACGTCCTTGGTCCGCATCGACGAGATGGCCTTGCCGTCGAGCAGCACCTGACCGCTGCGCGGCTTGAGCAGCCGCCCGAGAGAACGGAGCAGGGTGGACTTGCCGCAGCCGTTGGGCCCGATGATGGTGGTGACCAGCCCGGTCGGGACCTCGAGGTCGAGCCCGTCGATGATCAGCCGGTCGCCGTAGCCCACGACGAGCGATTCGGCGGTGAGCCGCGGGCTCGGGTCGAGCCGTTCGGGGGCATCTGCAGCATGCGGGGCGCTCATGCGGTCACCTTCCGATTGTTGCGAATGAGCAGGTAGATCAGGAACGGACCGCCGAGCGCCGAGGTGACGACGCCGACAGGCAGTTCGACGGGGAGCATGGTGCGGCCGATGATGTCGCTGCCGAGCACCAGGATGGCCCCCATCAGTCCGGACGCGATGATCGGCGGCCCCGGCGTGCGGAGCAGTCGCAGGGCCAGCTGCGGAGCGGCGAGGGCGACGAAGCCGATCGGGCCGACCGCGGCGGTCGCGATGGCCGCGAGCCCGACCGCGGCGAGCAGCAGCACCGCCTGTCCGGTCTGCAGCCGCACGCCGAGGGCGCGGGCGTTGTCGTCGCCGAGCCGCAACACGCCGAGCGTGAACGATGCGATCACGGCGGCGGTACCGACAACGGCGACACCGATCGCGACGGGCCACACCTGTGCCCAGTCGCTGCCGTTGAGGGAGCCGTTGAGCCACACCTGCGCGCGCGCGACGTCGTTGATGTCGGCCGAGATCAGCAGCCACTGGATGAGCGCGACGAGCATCGCGTTGGCGCCGATCCCGATGAGGACGATGCGGTAACCCTGGACGCCGCCACGCCAGGCGAGCAGGTAGATCACCAGGGCGGTGACGATGCCGCCGACGAGCGCGGCGAGGGGGATGCCGAGCGCGGCCAGTGCACCCACGAACGCGCCACCGCCGCCGACCACGATCAGCGTCACCGCGGCGGCGCTCGCGCCCGCGGTGATGCCGAGGATGTCGGGGCTGGCCAGAGGGTTGCGCAGGATCGACTGGGTGATCGCGCCCGCGATACCGAGCGCGACGCCCGTCAGCAGCGCGGTCAGCCCGCGAGGCAGGCGCAGATCCATCACGATGAAGCGCTCGACCTTGGTGCCACCACCGAAGAGGATCTCCGCGACGGTCGGGATGGGAACGGGGAATTCGCCGCGACCGATGTTGATGCACAGCAGCAGGAAGGCGGCGGCGAGCAGCAGGACCGTGATGGTGGCCATCGTGGTCCGGCGGACGAGGGAGATGCGGCCGACCCGGAACGCGGGCCTACCCGGCACGGTGGTCGGCAGTGCCCCGGCGTCGGTGAGGGAATTGCGTTCGAGGGTGCTCACAGCGACACCAGCTTCCTGCGCCGCACTAGCGCGATGAAGAACGGCGCACCGAACACTGCGAGCACGATGCCGACCTGGAGTTCGCCGGGGCGGACCACCACGCGACCGATGACGTCGGCGAGCAGGACCATGATCGCGCCGAGCAGGCCGGCGTAGGGGACCAGCCAGCGGTAGTCGGGGCCGGTGATGAACCGCGCCACGTGCGGAACGACGAGACCGACGAAGGCGATCGGTCCGCAGGCGGCGGTCGCGGCGCCGGTGAGCAGTGTTATCGCGGCGATGCCGACGGCACGGGTGAGCGCGACGTTGGTGCCCAGTCCGCGGGCGACGTCGTCTCCCAGGCTGATCACGTTCAGCGCCGGGGTGCCGGCGACGGCGATCACGACACCGAGGACGATGAACGGCAACACCTGCCACAGCACTTCGGGTCCACGGCCGGCGACCGAGCCGACGACCCAGAACCGGTAGCCGTCGAGGCTGGTCTGGTCGAGGAGGATGACGGTCTGGGTCATCGCCTGGAGGAACATCGCGACCGCGGCGCCGGCGAGCGCGAGGCTGAGCGGACTCGACCCCCCGTTGCCGATCGACGACACACCGAAGACCACGATGCTCGCGGCGAGGGATCCGGCGAAGGCGAACCACAGGTACTGGCTCGGCGTGGTGAACCCGAGGAAGTAGATCGACAGGACCACGAAGAGCGCGGCGCCGGCATTGAGCCCGAGCAGCCCGGCGTCGGCGAGCGGGTTGCGGGTGTGGCCCTGGATCAGGGCACCCGCGATGCCCAACGCGACGCCGACCGCGACGGCGAGTGCCGTGCGCGGAATCCGCAGGGTGCGCACGACGAGGTCGGTGTCGGTGCCCGTGGACTGGAACAGCGCGTGGAAGATCTCGCCGAAGTCCATGGGGCGGGCGCCGACCGCGACGCTCGCGACGACCGTCGCGAGGAGGATCAGGAGCAGGACGGCGAGCCCGATCAGTCGCCGCTTGCGGAGGGTGGGGATCGAGTTGTCCGCGGGGAGAGGACGAAAGCCCTCGTCGACGGCGGTGGCGTACCGCACGACCTCGGTGCCGCTGCGGGGCAGCAGTGCCCGACGGGTGCCGAGTGGCCCTCCGGTGGTGGCGTCGCGGGTGATCAGGCCGAGCCAGTTCTTGCCGACGCCGGCCCCCGTGGTGCCTTCGCGCACGCCACGGTTCCAGACCAGGAGAGTGGCCGCGACGACCACGGCGACCACGCCGAAGACGATCCGGTCCATCTGGCCGCCGCCGTTGTCGTCGCGCAGGGAGTCGACGATGTACCAGCCGATCACCAGCGGCACGGCGACGAGGGCGACGTCGACGACGGCCGCGACGGCGCGCAGGCCACGTGGGGCGGGCCCGCGGGGAATCTCCCGGACCGCGTAGTCCACGTCGCCGGGGGTGATGGTCACGAGCACGCTCCTGCGTCGGATGAGGCGAACGGTCTCCAGGTTACGTAACCCTATCCAAACCCGGAATGCCGCCTCCCTGTTTCGGGCCGCTTGTGGTTAGGCTAACCTATGTTTGATCTTGCATCGGATGACGAAGGAGTGAGAAGTGTCGACGATCCCCGTGCTCCCGCGCGTAGAACTCGCTGTGCCCCTGCGAGGTTCGGCACTCTCGGAGTCCTGTATCCGGCTGCGCGCGATCCACCCGGACTACCCGCGCGTCTACGCGGTCGCCCAGATGGTCGAGCAGCCCAAGCGGCGCTGGTGGGCGCTTGCTCAGGGCATCCGTGGCGACCGGCTCGAGCGCATGCTCACCCGGTGCCTCGAGGACATCCCCGACCGTGAGGCGGCGGCCATCTCGGTCGCGTCGGCGTTGATCCACGCCGTCGTCGGCCGGGTGGCGGCGCTGGTGGTGCTCGAGGGGCGCGCGTGGGACGCCGGGTTGGACAACCTCTCGATCCACATGGACAGCGACGGATGCATCGACTGGGTCGGCGTCTGGAACCCGACGGTGCGTGTGCTGCCCGGCGACCATTGGGGCGGATCCGACGGGGTGGTGATCCTGCCCTGCGAGCGGGCCCTGTCCATGTGGACCGCATGCCGGTGCCGGACCTCGCTGACCGCGGTCTTCGACGCGCTCGACGGGCTCGTCCCGTTGGATCGCTCGGTGCTGTGGGCGATGGTCGGCGAGGCGGTGCTCGGCGCCGCGACGTTGGTTCCGACGCGCGGTGGGGTCGCCGCCTCGGTCGCGTACCGCCGCGGTCAGGCTCTGCTCGACGCGTTCGAGACCTCCGGGATGCCGGTGCGGGCCCGGGCGGGGCGCCCGGCGCTGCGTCGTCCGGTCGGTCGGGACACGGTTCGTGTCACCGCACCCCTCCAAGCCCTTGCAAGTTAGGAAAGCCTTCCCTATAGTTCGAGGCGCGACAAACCAGCCGAACCACCGGACCGTGCCGGAGTCCTGAGGGCTGCAGTGACTCCCGGTCCCCTCCACAGCGGGCCCCGCACCGAACCACCGGTGCGGGGCCCGCTGTCACATCGAGGCCCACCCGTCTCGCGCGACGACGCGGGAGCCGCCTACCCGGCCTTCTCGCGTTCCTCACCGGTCGACACCGCCGTCGGGTCGCCGATCAGTCCGGCTTCCCGCGCGCGCTCGTAGTCCTGTAGGTCCTCGATCGCGGTGCGTGCGAACACCTGCTGCTCCGTCGAGGCCATCTGTGCGCGGCCGCGGCCGAGGAAAGTCACCGTCCACGACAGCACGGTGGAGAACTTGCTCCGGAACCCCACGAGGTACATCAGGTGGATCACCAGCCACATCACCCAGCCGATGAACCCGGTGATCTCCAGCTTCCCGACCTTCGCCACCGCACTGAACCGGGAGATCGTCGCCATCGACCCCTTGTCGAAGTACTTGAACGGCTGACGCTGGTCCGGCGGCGTCCCCGCGAGGGTCGCCTTGATCTGCTTGGCGGCGTGCTTGCCACCCTGCATCGCCACCTGGGCGAGGCCGGGCAGGCTGTCGAGGGCCATCATGTCGCCGACCACGTAGACGTTGGGATGGCCGGGCAACGACAGATCGGGGTTCACGTGCACCCGGCCGGCCCGGTCGATCTCCGCACCGGACTGGTCCGCGAGCTGCTTGCCGAGGGGGCTGGCCTGCACGCCCGCGGACCACACCTTGCACTGGCAGTCGATGCGACGCGTCGTCCCGTCCTTCTCCTTGACCACCAGGCCGTCCGCGTCCACGTCGGTGACCATGGCGTTCGGCTGGATCTCGACCCCCAGCTTCTCGAGCCGGGCCGCGGCGTTGGCGCTGAGCTTGCCGCCGTACACCGGCAACACGACCGGAGCGCCGTCGAGGAGGATCACCCTGGCCTCGCGGGGGTCGATCCTGCGGAACGCCCCGGCGAGGGTCCGGTTCGCCAGTTCGGCGATCTGTCCCGCCAGCTCGACGCCGGTCGGGCCCGCGCCCACCACCACGAACGTGAGCAGCCGCGTCCGTTCCTCCGGATCGTCGGAGAGTTCGGCCTCCTCGAAGGCGCCGAGGATGCGGCCGCGCAGTTCGAGCGCGTCGTCGATCGTCTTCATTCCGGGAGCGAACTTGGCGAACTGGTCGTTGCCGAAGTACGACTGGCCGGCGCCCGCCGCCACGATGAGGCTGTCGAACTCGGTCACGGTGTCGCGCCCCAGCAGCCGGGACGTCACGGTCCGCGCGGTCAGGTCGATCCGCTCGACGTCGCCGAGCAGGACCCGCGCGTTGCGCTGCTTGCGCAGGACGAGGCGGGTGGCGGGGGCGATGTCCCCGACGGAGAGGATGCCGGTGGCGACCTGGTAGAGCAGGGGTTGGAACAGGTGGTGGGTGGTGCGGGCGACGAGTGTGATGTCGACGTCGGCGTGTTTGAGGGCCTGGGCTCCGAAGAGGCCGCCGAATCCCGAGCCGATCACGACGACGCGGTGGCGGGGCGAATCGACCGAATTGACGCTCATGTGCACACTCCTCGCGCAGATGTACGGCAGCGCTGTTCACGCTAGTCCCGGAGCGGCGATGCGTCCGGGTGAGCGTCGAGGGAACCGGCGTGTCGTCATGACTCGAATCTCACAGGGCGGGAAATCTCACGTCCGACCGGTTAGGACTGTGAGGGTCCTTGGGATTACCGTCTCTTTAAGTCTGAGTTAATCCCTGTGAACCCTGTGAGGAGGTCTGTCGCTGTGAATGGACAGGTCCGTGAGCGCGTCGACAACTACTTCGAACAGGTGGTGCGCCGCAATGCCGGCGAGCCGGAATTCCACCAGGCGGTCGCCGAGGTCTTCGAATCGCTCACCGTCGTCCTCGAACGTCACCCGAACTACGCCGACAGTGCGCTGATCGAACGGCTGTGCGAGCCGGAGCGGCAGATCATCTTCCGGGTTCCGTGGCAGGACGACCGCGGGCACGTGCACGTCAACCGTGGCTTCCGGGTCCAGTACAACAGCGCCCTCGGCCCCTACAAGGGTGGACTGCGCTTCCACCCGAGCGTCAACCTCGGCATCGTGAAGTTCCTCGGATTCGAACAGATCTTCAAGAACTCGCTCACCGGCCTGCCGATCGGCGGTGGCAAGGGCGGCTCGGACTTCGACCCCAAGGGCCGCTCGGAAGCCGAGATCATGCGCTTCTGCCAGTCCTTCATGACCGAACTGCACCGGCACGTCGGCGAGTACACCGACGTCCCCGCCGGCGACATCGGTGTCGGGGGGCGGGAGATCGGTTACCTGTTCGGCCAGTACAAGCGGCTGACCAACTCGTACGAATCCGGCGTACTCACCGGCAAGGGGCTCACCTGGGGCGGCTCGATGGTGCGCAAGGAGGCCACCGGATACGGCGCCGCGTACTTCGTCGCGGAGATGCTGAAGACCGCAGGTACCAGCCTCGACGGCCGCCGCGTCGTCGTCTCCGGCTCCGGCAACGTCGCGATCTACGCGATCGAGAAGGTGCACCAGCTCGGCGGCACCGTCGTCGCCTGCTCGGACTCCTCCGGCTACATCGTCGACGACAACGGCATCGACCTCGACCTGCTCAAGCAGATCAAGGAGGTTCGCCGCGGCCGCATCTCCGAGTACGTCGACGAGCGCGCCGACGCGCAGTACCACCCCGGCGGCAGCATCTGGAACGTGCCCTGCGACGTCGCGTTGCCGTGCGCCACGCAGAACGAGCTCGACGACGCCGCCGCGAAGACCCTGGTCGGCAACGGTGTCAAGGTCGTCGCCGAGGGTGCCAACATGCCCACCACCCCGCAGGGTATTGCGATCTTCCGCGACGCCGGGGTCGCGTTCGCACCCGGCAAGGCGGCGAACGCCGGCGGCGTCGCCACGTCCGCGCTGGAGATGCAGCAGAACGCGTCCCGGGACTCGTGGACCTTCGACTACACCGACGAGCGGCTGTCGAAGATCATGCGCGACATCCACGACCGCTGCGTGAACACCGCCGAGGAATACGGCAAGCTCGGCGACTACGTACTCGGCGCCAACATCGCCGGCTTCGTCAAGGTCGCCGACGCGATGTTCGCGCTCGGGGTGATCTGACAGCGGGTCGTTCGACATCGGGTGACTCGATCGAATCCGAGAGCCGTGCCGTGAACAGGGAAGGCGCCGGGCAACTGCCCGGCGCCGATCCGTTCGTCAGGTACATCGGCCGAGGTCAGGAGCCCGAAAGGGGTACGCCGCAGGCCGTTCGGTCTCTATTCTAGGTGATGTTCCGGACGGTCAGCGACCCGATCGGGCCGTCTTCCCGCATCGGTGTACGAAACACCGAGTTCTCGGAGTAGGAGCCCCACCATGAAACTTCACAAGGCCGCGGTGCTCTCCGCGGCCCTAGTTGCGGCGATGGGTGTCGGCGCTGGCAACTCCTATGCCAGTCCCGTTCCGACACAAGGAAACACCGAAGTGGGATACCAGACGTCGGTCCGTCCCGACGGGCGCTCCGTGGCGACAGTGCTCGACTCGGGTGTGTTCCGCCCGGTTTCGGGCGGGACCGCTGTCGACGTCGTCAACGATGCCGGCACCGCACTGACCCGAATTCCGCTCGCGTACGCCGTGGGGGACACCCTGGTCCCGATCACCGCCACCATCGGCGGCGGCGGTCGGGAACTGCTGTTGACGCCGCAGGCTCCGCCGATCGGAGTTCAGCCCGCCTACAGCCAGGCCGCCTACCAGGACATGATCGCCGAGATCGAGAAAGGCTGGCTGAACGGCGGACAGCTCAACGCCAACACCGGTGCCGCGATCGGTCTGGTCGTCGGCTGTGTCCTCTTCCTGTTCGTCGGCTGCCCGCTCGGCGCGGCAATCGGCGGAACGATCGGCGCCGTCACGGGCGTGGTCAACGCGAACCCCGCGGTCCAGCCGGCCGTGTTCGCGTTCCTTGCGACGCTGCCCTGACGCACACTCGCGTCACTGCTGGGTCAGCCCGGCCGTTCGACTCACGAGGTCGTAGGCCGGGTTCAACGCCGCCGCGCCCCGCACCTCGGCGCCGGCCCCGGAGGTGTACCGCTGGGTCGTCGTCATCGATTCGTGGCCCAGCATCCGCATCAGCGTGTAGACGCTGACGTTCTGGTCTGCCATCGCGGTTGCGAACGTGTGCCGGAGCTGGTGCACCAGAGCGCCTTTCGCACGATCACCGTTGATGCCGGCGCGCCGATACGCGCGCTCGACGCGATATTGCAGGGTGCCGCGGGTGATGCGGGTCCCGTCCCGTCCGACGAACATCGGATCCGCTGCCGCGAACCGCAGCCACGGGTCGGTGCCCGCCCGCCGTCGCGTCGTCGCGGGGAACCGCTCTGCGCGGCTGGCCAGGTAGTCGCCGAGGACGTCGACGACTACCTGCTCGACGGTCACCACGCGCTGCTTGTTTCCCTTGCCGTGGACGTGGATGACCTTCGCCTGGTCCGGTCCGTCGCCGGCCGCGTCACGCAGGTCGCCGAGGTCGATCGCGATGAGCTCGGCCGATCGCAGGCCGGTGAGCAGACCGGTGAGGATCAGGGCCAGGTCGCGCTCCGGCCAGGCCCGGGCGCCGTCGTCGGGAGACTGCAGCGTCGTGACGAGACGCTGCACGGCGTCGGCGTGGAACGCCTTCGGCACGGTCTTCGGTGCCTTCGGTCGCAGCACCGACGACATCGGGTTGGCCACGATGGCGTCTGCGGCGAACATGAAGTCGCACAGCATGTTCCACGTCGACCAGCATCGACGGATCGACGCGGGCTGACGGGTGGCGGCGAACTCGGCGAACGCGGTCCGCATCGCCGCCTTGTCGATGACGTCCGGCGTGAGGCGAGCCGGCGAGGACGCGGCCACCCGCGCAAGTGCATCGGCGACCGCCCGGTAGTCCTGCCGGTAGGCCCGCAGGGTGTTCGGGGACGGTTTCGCCGTACTGCGGTAGACGAGGAACTCCTCGAACCAGTCGTCCAGGGATTCGGTCACGTGTTCGATTGTGCCGGATGGGGCTGGTGGGACGCGAGTGTGGTCACGGAGCAGCTCTCGCGCCGCGTCCGAGTCGTGTGCGGATCGTTCCGTTTCCGGTGTGCGCCGGCCGTTGACATTCGTCAACGCGGTGCCCGTAGGATCGCCGCGTGGACCACGAATCACTGTGCTATCGGTACTCGTTCGTCACGTCCGTCGTTCCGCTGCGAGTGGAGGAGCGGGTGCGGGACGAACTCGGTGCCGCGATCGACGATCACGGTCCGCTGCAGGTGGTGACGGCGACAGCCGAGGGATTTCGTGGCTATGCCGCGGGAATCGACCTCGTCGCCAGGCTCAGCGAGGCTGGTGTCGATGTCGAACGAACGCAACCGGATCTGGTGAACCGCAGGCTGATTGCGGAGCGGGCCGGTTGTACCCGACAGGCGGTCGCGTTGTGGGTCGGGGGACACCGGCACCAGAGCGATCCGTTCCCGCTGCCGTTCAATCTGACCCTGGGGCAGACGTGGTTGTGGGGTGAGGTCCGCGCGTGGCTGGTTCGGCGGGGGATCCCGGTGGGCGACAGCGCGGAGATTCCGTCGATGCGCGACCACATGCGCGTCGACTCGCACATCGCGCACCGTCGCAGCGAATACCGCGCCGTCGCGTCGCGGGCGAGAGGTCTCTGACCTGCTCCGATACCCCTGGTCACAGGGTCCTGAACCCAAGTAATGTCATAAGGCAGCTTATCGGCATTCTGATCGGCGCAAGAACCAACGCCATCTCCCGTCCTGACAAGCACCCAGGAGGGGAGGGGGCGGCTGGTCACCGCGATGTCGGGGTGACCAGCCTGTCGCGATTCATCAACTCGCGGCGCAGGATCTTGCCGCTCGGCAGGCGGGGCACATCTTCGAAGGTGATCGACCGTGGCGCCTTGTAGTGGGCAAGGTTGTCCCGGCAGTACGCGATGAGTTCGGCGGCGAGCGCGGGGCCTGCGACGGCGTCGGCAACCGGTTGGACCACTGCGTGCACTCGCTGGCCCATCTCGTCGTCGGGTAGTCCGATCACCGCGACGTCGAGTACGGCCGGGTGCAGGGTCAATGCGTCCTCGACCTCCTGCGGATAGATGTTGACGCCGCCGGACAGGATCAGGTCCGACCGACGCGCGGACAGGTAGAGGTAGCCCTCGTCGTCGACGTGCCCCAGGTCGCCGAGCGTGTTCCAGCCCTTCTCGTTGAACGCGTCCGCGGTCTTGTCGGGATCGCCGAGGTACTCGAACCGTCCGGTGTCGCTGAACCAGACCGTGCCGATCCGGCCCGGTGGCAGTTCGGTGCCCTCGTCGTCGCAGATGTGGACGCCACCGCGAACAGCCTTGCCGACCGAACCGCGGTGGGTGAGCCAGCTCGGGGTGTCGATCATGAAGAATCCCGTTGCTTCACTGCCGGAGTAGAACTCGACGAGCTTGGGACCGAACCACTCGATCATGCGTTCCTTGACCTCGACGGGGCACGGTGCGGCACCGTGCACGAGGAGGTGGATACTCGAGACGTCGTACCGGGACCGGACAGCGTCCGGGAGTTTCAGCATCCGAACGAACATCGTGGGGACGAATTGTGCGTGCGTGACCGTGAATTCGTCGATCAGTCGAAGCGCGAGTTCGGCGTCGAACTTCTCCATCACGACGACCGTTCCGCCGTTGCGGACGGCGCCGATCGACCAGCCCAGGGGAGCGGCGTGGTACAGGGGGCCGGTGCTGAGGTAGACGGTCTCGGGACCGAAACCGAACGCACTGCCCATCAGGTGGTCGATGTTCATACCGGTTCCGAAGGGTTTGCTGGTGTGTTCCCGCACGATCCCCTTCGGCCGACCGGTGGTGCCGGACGAGTAGAACATGTAGAAGCCTTCGGATTGATCGTCGACCGTGCCCACCGGCAGACCGGCGGCCGCCTCCGCGAGGAGTTTCGTTCCGTCCGTTGCCTCGCCGACGACCAGGCGGCCCTGCAGGGCGGATGCACACTCTTCTGCGGCCACCGCGAGTGCCGTCAGCGACGCGGAGTGGATCAACAGCTCGGCCCCGCAGTTGTCGACGATGTACGCCGCCTCGCCGGCGGTCAGATGCCAGTTGACCGGGGTGTACCGCAGCCCGGTCCGCTGCGCGGCCCACACCACTGGAAACACGTCGAGTTCGTTCTCCATGAGAATGGCGATGTGGTCACCGGTCGCCAGTCCTCGTGAGCGGAAGAGGTGGGCGATCTGATTGGAACGCTCCTCGAGTTCCCGATAGGTCAGGGTGTCTCCGGACCGTCCCATCACGATCGCCGGCTTGTCGCCGAATCGAGTTGCCAGTTCCGTCAGATCCACGACACCACCTACGGTTCAAGTTGTCTTACCAAGTAATGACTGTAGTTCACCTCGACATGATCCAGGTCACAGGGGAAGGGCCGTGGTTCCATCGCGGGGCGGCGTCATCGAACCACCAAGTAATGTCATAACGTGAGTTATCGGCCACAGTCGGCTCCGGACACCACGACCTCACGTTCCTCGAGCACTTCTCGGAACCGAGACGGCCGGTCATTCGCTGCGGTTTCCGTACAGCTGCTCGATGCGGGTCTCCTCGAGGTCGAGGCGACGTTGTGCAGCTCCGAGTACCTGTGAGCTGTACGTGCCGCGGGAGCGTGCGTCGAGGAGGGTGGTGCGTTCGGCTCCGATGGTGATCAGACGCAACCGCATGTACTCGTCGCGGCGGTCGTCGTGTCGGGGGTCGGGGGAGGAGGCGTCACGCTTCTCCTGTTTTCCGATGAGGCTGTCCGATCGGACCCGCTCGACGATGTCGGGGTCGCTGTCGCCGACGGCGGTGAGGGCTTCGTCGCCGGCTTCGGCGAGTTCCCGCAACAGGTTTCCGTATTCGGTGCGGAGCCTGGTCTGGTCGTCGCCGGGAACCTTGACCCATCGGATCACCATCGGCAGAGTCAGTCCCTGCAGGAGCAGCGTGGTGACGGCGACGACGAACGCGATGAGGATCAGCTCGGCCCGGTAGGGCGTGTCGTAAGGGAGTGTCTGTGCGGCTGCCAGCGTGATCGCGCCCCGCATTCCGGACCAGGCGAGGACGACGCCGCCACGCCACCCGAGTGTTTCGTTGAGCAGGAAGTCGATGTCGGCGCTGGTCCGGTTGACGCGACGCCTGATGAGTGCCTTGCGGTTCGGGCTCATGCCGTCCACGTCGTCGAGCCGGCCGAGTCGTTCCTTCCACCGTTCGAGCCGGGGAAGCGACTGCGCCGCCCGGCGTTCGTCTCGCCGCAGTACGGCGACGAGCGGGACGACGAACAGCATCCGGACCGCGATCACGAAGGCGGACGCGAGAAGTCCGATCAGGAATCCCTGTCCGGACGGCAGGCCCGCGTCCTGTACCTCGTCGAGGAGGTGTTCGAGGCTGAGTCCCATGATCAGGAAGACGGCGGACTCGAGCAGGAAAGCGAGAGTGCGCCAGTTCATCTCCTCGGTGATGCGGTCCTCGGCGCGCAGGTAGCGGGGGCTCGAGTGGCCGGTGACCAGACCGGCGACGACGACGGCCAGCACACCGGAAGCTCCGAGCTCCTCGGCGGGGACGAAGGCCACGAAAGGCAGAACGAAGGACACTGCCGTGTTGAGGACGGTGTCGTTGAACCAGGCCCGCACCCGCACGTTCAGAATCCCGACGACCACGCCGATCGCCGACGCGACCACGACCGCGAACACGAAGTCGCCGGCCACCTCCCACATCGAGACGGCGCCTGCCATCGCGGCGATGGCGGAGCGCAGCAGCACGAGTGCCGACGCGTCGTTGACCAGTCCTTCGCCTTCGAGCACTGTCAGCAACCGTGAGGGCAGCCCGAGTTTGCGGCCGACCGAGGTGGCGGCGACGGCGTCGGTGGGGCTGATCACGGCGCCGAGGGCGAAGGCGGCGGCCCACCCGATGTCGGGGATGAGGAAGTGGAACAGTGCGGCGGCGCCGGCGGTGGTCACCACCACGAGCAGTACCGCAAGACCGCTGATCGCCTTGAAGTTTCGGCGGAAGTCCTGTGCGGGCATCGTCACCGCAGCCGAGTACAGCAGGGGCGGCAGCACGACCGCGAGGATCCACTCTGGTTCGATGTCGACGTCGGGGACGGCGGGCACGAAGCTGAGTCCGATGCCGACCACCACGAGGCTCAGGGGAGTGGCGAGGCCCAGCCGTTTCGACAACGCCGCGACGGTGACGATGCTCGCGACACCGATGACGGCGATCAGAGTCAATTCCATCCGGCTATTGTCTCGTGGGTCCCGGCCGACCCACGGTGAGGCCCGCTCGTCCCGTGATCAGGCCGATGTGTCGCCGAACTCCACCTCGACCGTGGACGCGCCTCGGAGCTCGCCGAGGCGGTCCGCCTCCTCGCGTGGTCGCTGCCGGAAGGCGGTCGTCGGTGGCCGGAGCCCGGTCGTCAGGGTCCGAGCGCGGCGTTGTGTGGAGTCAAGAGCGCGCCGAGCAGGTGGTGGCCGGCGGGGGAGTCGAGGTGGATGACGCCCCCGACGGATGCGAGGGCGGGATGACGCGCGGTGGTGGCGGGGCCGGTGAGCAGCCACGACAGCGTGTTCTCGTCGTGGCGGGGCCGGAACTGGATCCCGTCGACGCCCGGGTTCGCCGCCAGGATCGCCGCCGCCCACGTGCGGGTGGCGAGGTAGCCGGAGGGGTCGCACTTCGTGAGCCAGATTCCCGCGTTGATCCGAGCGGCGCCGGTTCCGGTGAGATCGACGACCGAGACGTCGCGGGTGGCGGTCGCTTCGCTGAGGACGCGGTCGGCGATCTGGGCACGTGGGATCAGGCGGGGTGACTGGTCGACGGGGAGCGTGCGGCACAGGGTTTCCGCAACCGCGGCGGCGGGACTGTCGCCGAGATAGGTGTAGGCGTAGCTGCCGTCGAGGCTGTCGAACCGCCCACCCCTGCGCACGCGCGGACTGGGTGTCGGGTTGAGGTCGGTGGCGCCGCGTGAGGTGGCATGGATGCGCCACATCGTGGTGCCGGCCGGGATGGTGGTGACCAGGGCGGCGGGCAGGGGTGTGGGCGGATGGGGGTAGGGGGATGCCACGCCCGTCAGTCCGCGGCGAGGTCGTCGGCCATGTCCCGCAGGTCCTGGTCGTGACCGCCGGCGACGGCGAGTTCGGCGGGCGAGCGCGGATCGTCCGCGAAGGCGGTGGGGCTCAGCCACCACGACGCGACACCCCACGGATCGGTCCGGGCGCCGAGTTGCCGGTTGAGTTCGGCGACGATGGGGCGCACCCGCTGCCGTGCCGGATCGAACTGGAACGCGGGATAGAGCTTGTGACCGGACGCGGGAAGCGCGACGACCGTCCCGGCCGCGGCGAGCCGACTCGCGGTGTTACGGCTGGTCGCGGCCTTGCCGAGGACACGGCTCACGGTGGTCGAGTCGTGCATCTCGTGCTGTTCGACGATCGCGCCGATCGCCGAGGTGACGATCCGGGTCCGCGCGACCGCAGCCGCGGCGGGGTTCGTGACGGCGCGTTCGTGCTGCGCGGCGAGCGCCGGACTCATCGCCAGCAGGGCGGTGACATCGTCCCGGACCGGCCGCAGGGTGGGGCGGCGGGCGATCTCGTCGACGACCAGGTCGACGAGATCCTGGTCGGACAGCGCGTGGATCAAGTCCCGGGCGTTGTTACGGTTGGCCGACATGCACGCACCTCCTAGGTGTGCCAGAAGTGTACTGCGTACCGTGCGTGTCGTGTCGTGTCGAGCCGGTGGACGCTCGACCTCGTCGAATCCGAGATGCCTTGTTGCACAGTAGTTTTCATGGATAATCGCAATTATCCATGAAAAGCGGACGGGGTTCCGGGCGCGGTGTCGACGGGGAGGTGAACCCTGATGTCGTCGATTCCGGTGCGCAGTCGGCCCTCGGATGTCCAGGCACACGGATGTTCGAACGCACGGATTGTCGACGACCAGGTGCCGGCGTGCATTGTGTCGCGACGAACCGTCGATGTCGACCTGTCCGACGCGTGTCGTGTCCAGCGGCGTCAGGGATCTTCGAGGAAGAGTGGCCGGCCTGCCGGACCACGCCGATCCCGCGGCTTGTCGCAGCTCGAGCACTGTGCTGCCCGTTGTCCTTTCGTGCGGCCACGTGGCATCCGCGTTCGTCGGGGACCGCCTCCGTCAGCCAAAGTGACATAATGTCCCTTATCGGGTTGCGGCGTAGAACTGCGGTGATAACCGGATTCCGCGTCGGCCCGGTCGGCCGGGCGTCTCACTGGTCCGTCTGTCGTCGAGTGTTTGTCGAGTCGTGTTGTCCGGTCATCGCAACGACTGCCGACTCACGGTGCACGCCGTCGGGCGGCCGCCGGCATGCCGCTTCCTCGGCTGCAGGATCGGGTCGAGTCGGGTCGGTCTCCGTGGCCGGCATCGCTGTGCCGAGCACCGGTCGAGTGCCGATAATCCCTCTCACCCCTCTGCTGATGCGTCCGGTTTCATCACGTCAATACGTCACAGTGACGGATTGACGAAGGGTGCCCGCACGTCTGTGACCCGCGCACTGCGACTTCCGGTGACGTGTCCGTACAGTCGGTGCATGCCCGCAGACTCTCCTGTCGACACGACGATGATGCCGCGCCGATTGCATGTCGTGGGAACGTCCGGAGCCGGCAAGAGCCGATTGGCGCACCGGATATCGCAGGTTCTGGACGTGCCACGACTCGAACTGAATGCGGTCTTCCGGGATGCCGACTGGACGTATCGCGATCTCCTCGAGGCGCGATCGCGGATCCGTGCATTCACCGACGGGCACCCGGACGGTTGGGTGATCGACGGCAACTGGACGTCACGCCTGGACGGCATGCCCGACCCGGGCGTGCCTGGAGGCGCCGACGCTGTGGTGGGCTGGACCACTCCCGGCCCGTCGTGATGAGCAGGGTGATCCGACGCACGCTACGGCGTGGTCTGCTGCGTGAGGAACTCTGGCACGGCAACCGGGAGAACCCGTTGTCGTCGCTGAGAAGTGATCCTCGGGACAACATCGTGGTGTGGGCGTGGACGCAGCATCCGGTGACCCGGCAACGGGTGACCGCGCGAGCCGCGCAGGGCCGGCCGGTGATTCGGCTGTCGGGGCAACGTGAGGTCGACGCCTGGCTCTCGTCACTGCCGGGGGCGGCCTCGAAGAGCTGAGGCCGCTCCCCCGGCGGCGACGGCGATCACGTGTACTCGACGGTCACCTTGTCGATGGTGCCGGTGAAAGGAAAGGGTGCCCGGTCGAAGTAGTCGAGGGAGACCGGTGATCCGAGGCAGGTGCCGATGTCGAGGCAGTCGTTCGCGGTGAAGAGCAGCGGGGCGCTGATCGGCACCGTGGTCTCGGCCACCTGCTGCCCGTCGACGGACATGCGCACGTTCAGCGGGCCACCCGGCCGCGTCTCGGCGTATTCGGTGACGACCTCGACTTTGTGTCGACCTGGCGAAATCGGTTCGGCCGAGCGCATTTTCGTGCGCATCAGGATGAAGAGGTTGTACTCGTAGCAGAGGTGGGCCAGTTGTCGAACGGTCCGGCCGCTGTGGTCTCCTCGGCCGCGGTGTTGTGCCATTTGCCGAAGGCGCCGTGGTGTAACCGTAGTGGCGCAGCACTTCGGCGCCCGTGGCACTCGACTTGGGGATGTGGCCGGAGTAGCCGTCCCAGTCGTTGGCGAGTTCGGCGATCTGGCCGTTGCCGACACGGTGGTGGTTGCGGCCGGTGAGCAGCGACACGCCGGTCAGACGTCCACCCACCGCACTCCTGCGGGAACGAGTTCGCCTCCCCCTGCGGTGATCTCGGCGACCGTGTCGGCGAGGTGTTCCGGTTCCCCGGTCGCGAGGGTGAGGGTGGCGACCGCGCCGTAGCTGGTCTCGACCACGGTGACCCCGCGGGCGCGCAGGTCGGCCTCGACGCGACCGGCGGTGTCGTGGCCGACGTCGAGGGTCAGCAGGTCGAGTCGACGCCGGCCGAGCAGTCGGGACGCGTCGACCGCCGCGGCGACCGCACCCGAGTAGGCACGGACGAGGCCACCGGCGCCGAGCTTGACGCCACCGAAGTAGCGGGTCACCACGGCCGCGACGTCGACCAGGTCCCGGGCCCGCAGCACCTGGAGCATCGGCACGCCGGCGGTGCCGCCGGGTTCTCCGTCGTCACCTGACCGTTCGGCCCGATCGGACGGCTCGTTGCCGGTGACGTAGGCCCAGCAGTGGTGTCGCGCATCGGGATACAGTCGTCGCCGCACGTCGAGGAAGTCCTGCGCCTCACCCGGGCCGTCGACCCGACGCAGGGCCGCGATGAACCGGGAGTGTTTGACCTCGGTTTCGACCACGACGTCGGTGTCGGCGGGCAGTGTGAAGGGCATGGTTCATCTTCTCGCCGACGCGGCGCCGGGGTCCGGCCGGGTGGCCGTCGTGGTCTCCCCCGCCGGTCAGGTGCGGGTCGGCGCGCCCGTCGCGACGATCCCCCGACGGGCGAGTGCGTCGAGGAAGCCGGCGTGGTCGTCGAGGTGGATCACGTGTCCGGAGCCGGGCACGACCTCGATCCCGAATCCGCGACCTGCCAGGTCGTCGGCGTGCGCCGGCGGGACGAGGTGGCTGGGGTCGGCGAGTACGAGGACCGACGGGACGGCTGCGGTGTCCACCGGCGCGGCGCTGAAGGATCCGAAGTCGTCGACGATCGTCGGGTCCCAGGCGGCGAGCGCGTCGAGTTTGTTGCGTAGGCTGCGCTCGTTCCAGCGGGGATGTTCGCGTTCGAGGTCTGCGATCGTCCACGACTTCTGGGCGCGGAAGCGTTCGGCCACTCGGGGATCCGGCGACGGCGAGAAGGCCGGGTCTTCGTACACGGCCACTTCGGGCTGTAACTGCGCGACGGCGTGTGCGAGGACGAGGCCGCCGAGGGAGTGGCCGATCGCGAGGGCGGGTCGGTGCGGGACGGAGGTGACGACGGAGGCGGCGAGTACCTCGCTGCTGTAGTGGTCGAGTGGTGCGCTGCTGCCGTGTCCGGGCAGGTCGACGGCGAGAACCCGGTAGCCGTGGTCGGCGAGGGCCGGGCCCACCTGCCACCAGGAGTCACGGGAGTTGCCGAGTCCGTGGATCAGCACCGCGACGCGGGTTCCCGTGCCCCACTCCTGTACGTGCAGCGTCATCGTGCGTCCTTTCGCGGAGCAGCGGATCCGGTGGTCGTCGAGGAGAGTACGACGTCGGCGGCGACGAGGCCCACGGCGCGCCCGTTCTCGGCCACGACGACGGGGCCGCGGTGGTCGCCGATTCGACGGGTGGCTGCGGCGACGGCCTCGGTGACGCCCACGACGGGAAGGGGCGGTTCGAGGCGCGACTCGACCGGGTCGGTGTCGGCGGCGCCGGCGAGTACGGCGGCCGACACCGACCCGAGAATCTCGGCGACCACGGTCGGCCCGTGACCGGTGGCAGCGAGGACGACGGGGAGTGCGTCGGTGTCGGCGAGTACGTCCCGAGCCTGCGCCACGGTGGCGGTGGAGGGCACCGTTCGGGGTGCCGTGCCGCGGCCGACGAGCATCTCGGCGACCGTCGGTCCGGGCGTTCCCCGGTAGAGCGGGAATCCGAGGCGGCCCAGCCACGCGTCGTCGTAGTACTTCGACTGCGCTCGCCCGGCGTCGGGAACGATCACGACGACCACGTCCTCCGGCCCCAGGGTCCGTGCGACGCGCAGTGCCGCGGCGATCGCGGTGCCGGCGGATCCGCCCAGGCGCAGTCCCTCCTCTCGGGCGAGGCGGTGCAGCACCGTCAGGGCTTCGACATCGGCGATGCGCTCGAGTCGGTCGACGACGGTGGGCCACCGCTCCGCTTCGGCCAGGGGGTGCGGGAAGTGGCCGACGGATTCGATGTACCAGGTGTGACCGGCGCGACCTGCGGAGTTCTCGGGGGCGGCGCCGATGACCGTGACGGTGCCGCCGGTCACCTCGGCGAGGAATTCGCCGGTGCCCGTGACGGTTCCCCACGTGCCGATGCCGTCGACGACGTGTGTGACGCGGCCGCCGGTCTGGCGCCAGATCTGCGGTCCGGTGTCGCGGGGGTCGCGGCACTCGAACATCGCGTGGACGGTCGCGTAGGTGTCCTCGGTGACCCGGGCGAGCGGGACGAGGGGGTTTCCCACGGCATCGGCGATCGAGCCGCGGGCACCGAGGTGCGCGACGGGGTGGTCGAGGATGGTCACGTGCACATGGTCGTCACACCGGGGGCACGAGCACCAGTGTTCGCGTCATCGCGATCGAATGTCCGTGATCGAAGGTCACCGCGAGAGCGGTGCCGCGGGATCTCACTGGACGACGAGTGTTCCGGTCATCTCGGGGTGGTAGCGGCAGTGGAACGGGTAGGTCCCGGGAGTTGTGGGCGCCCGGAAGGTTGCGGTGGAGTTGCCGTCGACGTCCTCGTCGAAGGCGCCCGCGGTGTCGGAGGTGACGGAGTGTTCGACACCGTCCTGGTTGTCGATCGAGACCTCGGCGCCCGCGCGGACGGTGACCGGTGAGGTGAACGCGAAGTCCCGTACGAGGACGGACGCTTCGCCGGCCGGTGTGCTCGCCTCCCCCTCGTCGTGGGTGCCCTCGTGGTCGTCACTCGGATTGACCATCGACATCTGTGGTGCCTCGGGGGTGGTGGGCTCGTTGTCGGAGTCGCATCCGGTCACCAGTCCCACGCCGAGGGTGAGACCGGCGATTCCCGCTGCGAGCTTGCCTGTTTTCATCGCCTGCTCCTCTCCTGGACCTCGAGTCCCACGGGTCCTGGACCTCGCGTCCACAGGCTTGATTTCGCTCCTCGTTCGTACCACGCGCGGTGTCGCGCCCGCACGGACCGACCGTCCAACTTCCCGTTCCCGGTTTGGCGTGGCGAGTGGGTGGGTACGGCCCGTGCATGACTGTGCGTGATCTGCTGTCGAGACCGGACTCCGTCACCGGGCTGGACCGCGTCGGTGACCCGCTCCGCGATCGCATCGCGGGGCTGCTGGATCGACACCCGGTGGTGGCGGGATTGCTGCGCGGCTCGTGGCTCGGGCATCCCGTTCATCCCGCGTTGGTGACCCTGCCGGTCGGTTCGTGGACGGCCGCGGTGGTTCTGGATCTGACGCTGCGCGACCACCGTGCTGCTCGTCGGCTCATCGGTGTGGGAATCGCGGCCTTTCCGGTCGCGGCGGTGACGGGGTGGGCGGACTGGGCGGCGCGTGGTGATCGTGACCGCCGCGCCGGGTTGGTCCACGCCGGAGCCAATGTGGTCGCGGCGGGGGCCATGCTCCGCTCGTTCCGTCTGCGCCGGAATTCGGCCGGTCTGCGTGCGCAGGCGTGGAGCGGGCTGGGACTGGCGGTCGCGACGGCGAGCGCCGCTCTGGGCGGCCACATCGCCTATTCCGTGGCGCCGGAGGGCGACACCGACGCGGATTCGTCGGTACTCGTGTCCCCCTGACCCGGGCTGCGGACGCCCGTCGTGGGAGGTCGGCTGCCGAACTCCCGACGGTGTTCGGTGCCCGGCCATATGCTGGGTGGGCAAGGACGGCGCGCTGGCGAATCGCAGGCACCCATGAACGACGACGACCGTTCCCTCGCCCGACGGGACGTGATCACGGCCCCGCACCGACTGACCCGGGTTCGGAGCGCCTCGGCCAGAGACGGCAACCTTCCGCTCGAACTGACGAGTTTCGTCGACCGGCGCTCGGAGGTGGCAGAGGCGAAGAATCGGTTGGGGTCCTTCCGCCTGGTCACGTTGACCGGTACCGGTGGGACCGGCAAGACCCGGTTGGCGACCAGGGTGGCCGAACAGGCGCGTTCGGCGTTCTCCGACGGTGTCTGGCTGGTCGAGTTGTCGGAGTTGCACGACGGAGCGCTGGTCGGTGAGGTGGTGGCCGGGGTGTTGGGGCTGCGGACCCGGACGCCACGGAGCACGTTCGAGGTGTTGGCGGAGTATCTCGGCGAGCGTGAGCTGCTGCTCGTTCTCGACAGCTGCGAACATGTCGTCGACGCGGTCGCCGTTCTGGTCGACCCGCTGCTTCGGCGATGTCGGGGTCTGCGGATTCTCGCGACGAGTCGGGAGTCGCTCGGCGTGGTCGGTGAATCGTTGTTCGTGGTTCCGCCGTTGCCCTTTTCGCGGCGCGACGGCACCGGGGTGTCCACGACCGGGGTGTCCACGGAGGACGCCGCCCTGACCCTGTTCTCGGAACGTGCGGTGGCCGCGGTGCCGGAGTTCGAGGTGACGAAGCAGAACCGGGCGACGGTGGAGTGGATCTGTGCGGGCCTGGACGGGCTGCCACTGGCGATCGAGCTCGCGGCGGCGAACCTGCGGTCCATGTCGCTCGAGCAACTCTCGGCCCGGTTGGACCGCAGGTACGCGCTGCTCACCCGCGGTCCGAGGGAGGCCCCCGCCCGGCAGCGGACCCTGCGGTCGACCGTCGACTGGAGTTACGAACTGTGCACCGAGCCGGAGCGTCTGGTGTGGGCGCGCATGTCGGTGTTCGCGGGCAGTTTCGAGCTCGCCGCGGCGGAGGCCGTGCTGGCACCGGACCTCGCGCCGCTCGACGTCCTCGATGCGCTCTCGGCGCTCGTGGACAAGTCGATACTCATTCGCGACGAGGTGGACGGCACGGTGCGGTTCCGGATGCTCGACACGATCCGGGATTACGGGTGCGACCGGCTCGAGCAGGCCGGCGACGCGCAGCGGTGGCGCAGGAGGCACCGCGACTGGTGTCGTCGTCTCGCCATCGCCACCGACGACGCCTGGCTCAGCGAGCGGCAGCGTGACGCGATCGAGGCGCTCGCGCGGGAGCTGCCGAATCTGCGGGACGCTCTCGCGTTCGGGATGGCCGAGCGGGGCGGTGCGGGTGTCTCGCTGCGTTTCGTCAATGCGCTGTTCCGCTTCTGGCTCGCCCGCGGCATGTTCACCGAGGGGCGCCGATGGATCGCGCAGGCGTTGGGCCTGCCCGCGGACCCGGTGCGTGACGGAGCCGAGGTCGTCGTCGCGATCAGCAACGCCATCACCCTCGGCGGTCTCCAGGGCGAGCTCGGGGAGGGTCGGTCGCTGGTCGAGCGGGCGCGTCGGGTGGCCGAGGGGACGGATGATCCGTCTGTTCGGGGGTGCGTGGCGCACGCTGAGGGTTTCTACTCGCAGTGCAGTGGCGATTTCCCGCGGGCGCGGGCGCTCCTGACGGAGGCGCTCGGCACCTGTGTCGAGGTCGGGGATCCCCGGGTCGAGGTGGAGATCCGGCTCAAGCTCGGGTGGGCTCACGGGCTCGACCGCGACAGCGTCGGTGCGGTTCCCGAGTTCGAGAAGGCCCGTGTGGTGACCGCCGGCTGCGGTGAGGAGGTGTACCAGTCGTACGCCCTCGAGGGCATCGGGGTCGCCCAGTGGCAGCGCGGTGAGTTCGAGCGTGCGGACGACGCTCTGCGCCGAGGACTTCGGCTGGCCCGTGCGCGCAGTGACCCGTACATGGCCGCGATGTGCATCGAGGGGTTGGCGTGGGTGGCGACCGGTGCCGGCGACATGGCGCGTGCAGCGACGCTGATGGCCGCCGCCGAGCGGGTCGCTGAGTTGGCGGACAGTTCGACGGTCGCGTTCCCGACCCTGCTCGAGCACCACGACGACTGCGAGCGACAGGTGCGCGCGGAACTGTCGCGGGCGCGGCTCGAGGTGGCCCGGTCGACCGGGGCCGCGTTCGACCTCGCGACCGCCGCGGCGTACGCGCTCGGAGACGGGTCGACCGGGGCGTCACCGACCGCGGAACCCGGGCCGGTCGACCTGACCCGACGGGAGAGCGAGGTGGCCGCGCTGGTGGCGCAGGGGTTGACGAACAAGGAGATCGCGGCGGTCCTGGTCATCTCCCGGCGTACGGTCGACGGCCATGTCGAACACATTC
Organism: Rhodococcus sp. NPDC003318; assembly: GCF_042879035.1. Taxonomy (NCBI): domain Bacteria; kingdom Bacillati; phylum Actinomycetota; class Actinomycetes; order Mycobacteriales; family Nocardiaceae; genus Rhodococcus; species Rhodococcus sp. NPDC003318. Next base: position 78,173 of record NZ_JBIAOU010000001.1, read on the forward strand.
TCGCCAAGCTCGGATTCACCTCGCGTGCGCAGGTTGCCGCGTGGGAGGTGGGCCGCCGCCGGTGAGCCGGGGACGGTTTCGGGGACTGCCGTCGCGGGTACCACCCGCATGGCCGGGCTGCGAGGGGGAACTCGACACCGGAAGGGAGGCGGGCGGCGATGCGATCGATGTGGAAGGGCACGGTGGCGTTCGGGCTGGTCGCGATCCCGGTTCGGCTGTACTCGGCGACCGAGAACCGGAACCTGTCGTTCCATCAGGTGCACGTCGAGGACGGGAGCCGGGTTCGGCACCGCAGGTTCTGCGAGGCCGAGGACAAGGAGGTCCCGTACGACGAGATCGGGAAGGGCTTCGAGACGGAGGACGGCAAGGTGGTCGTGCTGACCGAGAAGGATCTCGACGACCTGCCACTGCCCAGTGCCCACACGATCGAGGTGCTCCGCTTCGTCCCGATCGAGTCGGTCGATCCGGTGTACTTCGATCGGAGCTACTTTCTCGAACCGGAGAAGTCGGCGGTCAAGCCGTTCCTGATGTTGCGGGATGCGATGAGCAAGTCCGGGCAGGTGGCGGTGACCAAGATCGCGATCCGGCAGCGTGAATCCCTCGCGCTGCTGCGCGTGTACCGGGACGTGATCATGATCGAGACGATGCTGTGGCCCGACGAGGTGCGGGACCCGGATTTCGGTTTCCTGCAAGGGGATTCGCCGCAGGTCAGCGCCAAGGAGATGAAGATGGCCGCCACCCTGATCGAGGCGATGTCGGAACCGGTCTTCGAACCCGGTGACTACCACGACGACTTCCGGGAGGCGTTGCGGTCGCTGGTCGACGCGAAGATCGAGGGCGACGAGACCGTCGAGCAGCCGGCCTCGGCGGTGACGGCCGACGACGAGGTCACCAGCCTGCTCGAGGCGCTGTCGCACAGCATCGAATCCACCCGGGCCGGCCGGGACGAGAGCGGGAAGGAGAAGGCGTCGTCGAGTTCGAAGCGTCGGCCGGCGAAGTCGACCGCCAAGCGCGCCACCAGGTCTCGCAGCAAAGCCGGGTCGGCCGGCTGAGGTGTTTCGGCACGCCGCCTCCGGGGCACGCACCCCGGAGGATAGGAAGAAGGTGCGCCGTGAGAATCATCCTGCTCCTCGTGGTGGTGTGGCTGGTCATCGGTGCCGTGGCGGCCGGTCAACGCGGGTACTTCGGCAACGAGCCCGGTGACTGCGCCGGGGCGGGCACCATCGCCCTCACCGTGCTGGCGGGGCCGCTCAACTACGTCGGCGTCAATCCGAAGGTGACGGAATGTCAACTGCCGCAACCGAGTCAGTGATCGTCCGGCCACCACTCGATCGAGGAGGTATCCATGGTGGGCACGCCCGAGAACGCCGACATCCCCGGAAGTGACGGCAGGGACCGCAAGGACCGGCAGCTCGACGCCGCGCGGATGGAACGCGAGTCGGGTCACCTGACCACCGACCAGGGTGTCCGGGTGGCGCACACCGACGATTCGCTGACCGTCGGACAGCGCGGCCCGACGCTGCTCGAGGACTTCCACTTCCGGGAGAAGATCACCCGTTTCGACCACGAGCGGATCCCGGAACGGGTGGTGCACGCCCGCGGTGCGGGGGCGTACGGGGTGTTCCGGCCGTACGACGACCGGTTGGCGCGCTACACGGCGGCCCGGTTCCTGACCGACCCGGGCCGGGAGACCCCGGTGTTCGTGCGGTTCTCCACGGTCGCCGGTTCGCGCGGGTCCGCCGACACCGTGCGCGACGTCCGCGGGTTCGCGACGAAGTTCTACACGGACGAGGGCAACTACGACCTGGTCGGCAACAACTTCCCGGTGTTCTTCATCCAGGACGGGATCAAGTTCCCCGACCTGATCCATGCGGTCAAACCCGAGCCGCACAACGAGATCCCCCAGGCGCAGTCCGCGCACGACACCTTCTGGGATTTCGTGGCCCTGCAGCCCGAGACGCTGCACGCCGTCATGTGGCTGATGTCGGACCGCGCGCTGCCCCGCAGCTACCGGATGATGCAGGGTTTCGGCGTGCACACCTTCCGCTTCGTCGACGACGAGGGCCGCGGCACGTTCGTGAAGTTCCACTGGACCCCGGCACTGGGCGTGCACTCGCTGCTGTGGGAGGAGTGCCAGCAGATCGCGGGCAAGGACCCGGACTTCAATCGCCGGGACCTGTGGGACGCGATCGAGTCGGGGCAGTTCCCGGAGTGGGAACTCGGTGTCCAGTTGATCCCGGAATCGGACGAGCACGCCTTCCCGTTCGACCTGCTCGACGCGACGAAACTGGTCCCGGAGGAGCGGGTCCCGGTGCTCCCGGTCGGTCGCATGGTGCTCAACCGCAATCCCGACAACTTCTTCGCCGAAACCGAGCAGGTCGCCTTCCACACCGCGAACGTGGTGCCGGGCATCGACTTCACCAACGACCCCCTGCTCCAGGCCCGCAACTTCAGCTACCTCGACACCCAGCTGATCCGGCTCGGCGGCCCGAATTTCGCGCAGCTTCCGGTGAACCGGCCGCTCGCCGACGTCCGCACCCACCAGCAGGACGGATACGGCCAGCACCGGGTGCCGCGCGGTGTCGCCGCCTACTCCGAGAACTCCCTGGGCGGGGGCTGTCCTGCGCTGGCGGACGAGGGTGTCTTCCGGCACTACACCGAACGGGTCGACGGGGAGACGGTCCGGATGCGCAGCGAGAGCTTCGCCGATCATCACGGTCAGGCCCGACTGTTCTGGCACAGCATGTCCGAGACGGAGCGCGCCCACATCGTCGCGGCCTTCGGGTTCGAACTCGGCAAGGTGCGGGACGGGGACGTACGCGTCCGCGTCGTCGACCACCTCGACCGGATCTCCTCCCGGTTGGCCCAGCGGGTTGCGCCGCTGATCGGTGTCGCGCCGCCGCGTCCGGTCTCCGGTGACGAGGACGGCGAACGCTCCCCTGCTCTGTCCCAACTCGGCCGGAGCGCGGCCGGGGATCCTGCCACCCGCAGGGTCGCGGTGCTGGTCGCGGACGGTGTCGACGTCGTGGGCGTCCACCGCCTGCAGGAGACGCTGAACGAGGTCGGCGTCACGACCGAACTTCTCGGCCCCACCGAGGGCACCCTCCTGGGCGGGTCGGGGGGATCGGTGGTCGTCGACCGGGCGATCAACACGATGGGTTCGGTGCTCTACGACGGGGTGATCGTGCCGTGCGGACCGGCGGCCGTCGCCACGCTCGCCGCGGACGGTGCGGCGGTGCACTTCGTCACCGAGGCGTACCGGCATGCGAAACCGGTCGCCGCATTCGGGGTGGGACTGGACCTGCTGCGCGCCGCCGGTGTGGACGAGCCGCTCGCCGACGGCGTCGACGTCGTGGTCTCGCACGGCGTGATCTCCTCGGCCGCCGCGTCCGACGCGCTGCCCACCGCCCTGTTCGGTGAATTCGCCGACGCACTGGCCGGGCATCGGGCCTGGGACCGCGACACCGGTTCGGTGCCGGCCTGAGTGTGTTTGACCCGCGCTCCGGCGGGCATCCGGCCGGGGGCGAATGACGACACACGCGACACCCGAAGGAGGTCACAGATGCCGAAGAAGGGTTCGGATCCACATCTGAAGGACCAGGAACTCTACGAGGAGCTGCGCGAGCAGGGCAACTCGAAGGAGAAGGCCGCGCGCATCTCGAATGCCGCCGCCGCGCGGGGGCGCAGTTCCGTGGGCCGCAAGGGCGGTCACGGGGAGTCCTACGAGGACCGCACCGTCCCGGAACTGCGTAAGCGCGCCAAGGAGATCGGACTGACCGGCTACTCGTCGATGAACAAGGGAGAACTCATCGACACGCTGCGCAACCACTGACACCACCGGTGTCGAGAACCACAGAGGACAGGTGCCCGATGCGGCGCACGCGAGACGACGACCCCCGGTCCCATGACGGGCCCGGCGCGGCGCCGGTCGCGCATCCGGAGATCGACGAGGACTGGGACCGGCTGGCACGCAACGAGACCCCCACCGAACGGCTGGATCGCAACTGGGCCAGCCTCCTGCAGGAACTGCGGGTCACCCAGACCGGTGTGCAGCTGCTCACCGGATTCCTCCTGATCCTGCCGTTCCAACCGCAGTTCGACCTCCTCACGAGCGTCGAACGCGGCATCTATCTCGCGACCATGCTGTGCGCGGCCGGTGCGACCCTGCTGCTGGTGGCGCCGGTGGGCATGCACCGCATCCTGTTCCGACAGCATCGGATCGGCACGCTCGTCGTCGCTGCCCACCACTGCGCACTCGGCGGGATGGCCCTGCTCGGGATCGCACTGGCCGGGGTGGTGACGTTGACGGTCGGAGCCGTGCTCGGTCCGAGCTTCGGGTTGCCGGCGGGCGGGATCGCCCTGGCCCTGTTCGGCTTCACCTGGCTCGCCTGGCCGTGGTGGCTGCGCACCCGGTGAAGCTGTGCCTGCACGAGCACGGCCGGTGATGTTTGGGTCCCGGTCGCGGGCGGTACCCGGTGTCTCGTGACGACCGCACCTCATCCTTCCCTGCCCATGCCCCGCGGCCCGCTGTCGTGGGCGGTGATCTCCACACTCGCCGGCGGCGCTCCAGGGTCGATGCCGGCACCACCGGAGACGGGGCGCGCGGATCCGCTGGGCGGGGACCTGCAGCTGGCGCTGCAGGTGTGTTACGAGCTGCACTACCGGGGTTTCCGCGACGTGGATCCTGAATGGGAGTGGGACCCGGACCTGATCGCGGTGCGCAATGCGGCCGAACGCCGCTTCCTGACCTGCCTGCGCTCCGCGGTACCCGGCGGCACGGATCCGGAGGCCGCACTCGACGCGGTCACCGTGCCCCGGGCCGGTGCCGACTCCGTCGCCGGTCACCTCAGGGACCACGGGACGTGGGAGCAGATGCGCGAGTACTTCGCGCACCGCTCGATCTACCACCTCAAGGAAGCCGATCCCCTGGCGTGGGCGATCCCTCGACTGCACGGCCCGGCGAAGGCGGCGTTTGTCGCCGTCGAGTTCGACGAGTTCGGCGGGGGCCGGCCGGAACGAGTGCATGCCCGGCTGTTCGAGGACCTGCTGCGGGCGGCGAACCTGGACCACCGCTATCTCGGCTACCTCGACGACGTGCCGCCGGAGACCCTGGCGACCGCGAACCTGGTGTCCGCGTTCGGATTGCACCGGGGACTGCGGGGAGCGTTGGTCGGTCACTTCGCGACCGCGGAGACCACGACGCCGCCCGGTGCCCGGGCCCTGGTCGCCGCGCTCGAGCGGATGCAGGCACCGGCGGAGTGTGTGCGGTTCTACACCGAACACGTCGAGGCCGACGCGGTGCACGAGCAGGTGCTCCGGCACGACGTGGTGGCTGCCCTGGTCACTGCCGAGCCGGAACTGGCAGGCGACGTCGTGTTCGGCGTGCAGGCCACCACGCTGCTCGAGGACCGGCTGTCCCGGCGGCTGCTCGAGTGCTGGCGGAAGGGTTCGAGTTCACTTCTGTCGGTGCATGATTCGTCGCTGCACGAGGTGGGGTCGGGGGCCTGAGCCGGTGCCGCGCGGCGCATCCGGTGGTTGTTTCGGGCGCGGGCGCCTGGGCATACACCGCGGTATGAGTGACGACACGACCACCGACAGCGTGACGGCCCGACGAGGTACGTCCTCCGCGCCGTCGATCGGTGTGGAGGAGGAGTTCCTGCTCGTCGACCCCGACACCGGGAACCCGCTGATGCTCAACACGGCCGTGGCGGCGTCGGCGGCCGAGCTGGGGCTGGACCTGCAGCTGGAGTTGGCCCGCTGCCAGGTGGAGACGAACTCCCCGGTGTGCTGGGACGCACAGACGCTGCGCGGGCACCTGTTGCGGATGCGGTCGACGGCGGCCGCGGCCGCCATGCGACACGGCGGCAGGCTGATCGCCGTCGGCACGCCCCTCGTCGGACCGTGGCGGCTGCCGATCACCGACGCCGACCGCTATCGGAGGATGGCGGAGCGATTCGGCGTGCTGACCATCGAGCAGGGGGTGTGCGGATGCCACGTGCACGTGGCCGTACCCGACCGGGAGACCGCGGTGCAGGTGTGCAATCACGTCCGGCCGTGGCTGCCCACCCTTCTCGCGCTGGGCGGAAACAGTTCGGTGCACCGGGGGGTCGACAGCGGCTTCGCGAGCTGGCGGTCGATTCTGTGGTCCCGGTGGCCGGCGTCCGGCCCTCCCCCGCTGTTCGACTCCGCCGATCACTACGACCGGACGGTCGCGACGATGGTGGACGCGGGGGTGCTGATGGACGAGCGGATGGTGTACTGGGACATCCGGCCGTCCTGTCATCTGCCGACGGTCGAGCTGCGGGTCGCGGACGTGCAGGCCACCGTCGGCGAGACGGTGATGCTGGCGACGCTGATCCGGGCGCTGGCGATGACGGCGATCCGGGAGGTCGAGCGAGGCGACCCCGTACCCGCGGTGCCGCTGGACACACTGCGGGCGGCTACGTGGCTGGCGGCACGAGAAGGATTGTGCGGCAGCGCGATCGACCCGCGAATCGGACGTCCTGTCACCAGCGCGCACATGCTCGATGCCCTGGTCGCGCACGTCCACGACGCGCTCGACGAGCTGGGGGAGTTCCGGCACGTCCGCTCCGCACTGCGCAGGCAGCTCGCGAACGGCACCGGTGCGGAGTGGCAGCGGCGCAGCCTGCGCGAGCACGGGGACGCCGTGCGGGTGGTCGGGCTTGCCGTGGGCCGGACACTCGACGACGGCGTCCCGCTCGCGGGCAACGTGGCGGCGACGCTGGTGCCGGACTCGCCTCTGGTGCCGGAGGCGGCTCCCGAGTGATCCGGGCGGTCACTCGCCCTGCAGGTCACTCGCCCTGCAGTTCGGTCCTCAGCTGCGCGAGTGTCTTCGAGAGCAGCCGGGACACGTGCATCTGGGAGATGCCGACCCGCTCCGCGATCTCCGTCTGGGTCATGCCACCGAAGAAACGCAGGATCAGCACGGTGCGTTCGCGTTCCGGCAGGCGTTCGAGTGCCGGGCCGAGGGTGACGAAACTGTCGACCTTCTCGAGGGCGTGGTCGTCGTCGCCGAGGGTGTCGACCAGGGTGGCGTTGTCCTCGTGGTCGCCGACGGGCGCGTCGATGGACATCGTGTGATAGGCGCCGCCGGCGAGCAGACCCTCGGCGACGTCGGCGACGGGCACGTCCAGTTCGGCGGCGATCTCGCTCGCCGACGGGGCCCGGCCGAGCCGCTGGGACAGCGCACCGACGCACTTGGTGATCTCGAGGTGCAGGTCCTTCATCCGGCGGGGAACGCGCATCGCCCACCCGACGTCGCGGAAGTGGTGTCGCACCTCGCCCATGATCGTCGGGACAGCGAATGACACGAAGTCGGTTCCCCGGCTGACGTCGAAGCGGTCGACCGCGTTGACCAGACCGAGCCGGGCGACCTGCACCAGGTCGTCGTACGATTCGCCGCGGCCGCGGAACCGCCGTGCGATGTGCTCGGCCAAGGGCAGTGCGCGCGTGACGATCTCCTCGCGCAACGCGTCGACGTCGGCGTGCGGTCGGCTCATCTGTTCGAAGAGCGGTCCCAGATCGTCGTACGAGTTCGACGCGTCGGGCCCGTGGCCCCGAGCCACCGCCACTAGGCGTCGCCGCCGGCGGTCTTGGTGAACACGATGGTGGTGCGGTGTCCGGTGGTGTCGTGCTCGGGTGGCCGGCGGTCGACGGTGATGGTGTCGGTCAGCGTCTGCAGGACGTGCCAGCCGAAGCCGCGTTCGTCCGGAACGGTGTCGGTGACCGTGTCGGTTCGGGCGGTGGCCTCGAGGGTGAGCCCGGACACCCGGAAGGTGCAGACCAGTTCGGCCCCGCCGACTGCACCCTTGATCAGCTGCGAGCACACCTCGTCGACGGCGAGTTTGATGTCGGAGACGTCGTCGAGGTTGAAGTCCGCCAGCACCGCGATGGTCTCGGCGACCGCTCGCAGGACGGGCAGCTGACCGAACTCCGCGCACACCTTCACCTCGACCGGCGCGGTGGATGCGGTCGTGCCCTGTCCCATCGTGTCTCCTCCAGTGCCCCTGCGCCACGGCCCCACGGCGGCCTCCGTTCAGGTGGACATTACCCGCGTGTGGGGCTGTCAGTAGTAGTGAGCGCGTCCGCCGACGGCGTGGCCGGCCGCCCCCAGGATCCACAGGATCACGCCGATGACCAGCAGTACGAGTCCGATCGTCCACAGGATGGTGATGCCGAAGACGAACCCGACGATGGCGAGAATGAGTCCGAGAATGATCATGACTTGGCCTCCTTGACGAGCGGGCTCGATCTGCCCGATCGGCGTCTGTCTTCCCCTCCGCCGCGGATCGCAAACCTTCTCATGCGAGTTCGCGGACCGCGGACGACAACTCGTCCGCGAAGAAGTCGAGGAACCCGTCGGGCGACGGTCCGGCGTTGGTCAGGACCAGGTGGTCGAATCCGGCGTCGACGTAGCGTCGGGCTACGGCGACGTGGGCATCGGCGTCGGGGCCGCACCCGAACGAGGCGAGCATGTCGTCGGCGGCGACGAAGCGGGACGCCGCCTCGAACCCGGAGGGGTTCGGCAGTTCCGCCTGGACGGGCCAGCCGAGGGCCCCGAAGCGGAAAAGGGTGCGCGCGGACTCGGCGGCCTCGGTCTCGGTCGGTGCCCAGGCGAGCGACACCTCGGCGTAGCGGGGGCCGACGCCGCCGGCCCGGGCGTAGTCGTCGACCAGGGTGCCGTCGGGGTCGGTCGCGAACAGTCCGTCGGCGACGCGGCCGGCGAGTTGCGCCGCCGCCGTCCCCCCCGGCGGCCAGCAGGATCTGCGGTGGTTCCGGTGGCAGGTCGTACACGCGGGCGTCCTCGAGGTGCAGGTGTCTGCCGTCGTAGGAGTGGAATCCGCCGGACCACAGCAGGCGGATGATCTCCACGGCCTCGCGGAGCATCTCCTGCCTGACGTCGACGGGCGGCCAGCCTCGGCTCACGACGTGTTCGTTGAGGCGTTCGCCGGAGCCGAGGCCGAGCGCGAAACGGCCGTCCGACAGCAGCGCGGTGGTCGCGGCGGCTTGCGCCACGATCGCCGGGTGGTACCGGAGGAACGGGCAGGTGACGCCGGTGATCAGCCGGATCCGCCGCGTGCGTGCCGCGATCGCGGCGAGGACCGACCAGGCGAACGGGGAGTGACCGTGGTTGTCCAGCCACGGGTGGTAGTGGTCGCTGATCTCGACGAAGTCGAACCCGGCGTCCTCGGCGCGGACGGCCTGCCGGACCAGTTCGGTCGGACCGAACGCTTCGGCGAACAGTTTGTATCCGATCTCCATGGGGGGCGTCTACCCCGGAACCCGGTGCGACACACGGGCCGCCGAGGTGTTTGCCGCCGAACCTGCCCGGGTACCCGCCGGGGATGAAGATCGCTGCCGGAAGTGGGAGCCCTGAGATCCCCGGGGCGGAGGGTGAACGCGAGATCCTCCGGACCCTGACCCGGGTGGTGTCCGCGATCGACGCCGCCGGTATGCGGTTCGCGGTCGCGGGCGGTTGCGCGGTGTACGCGCGGGGCGGGCCGCCGACCGGTCACGACGTGGACGTGTTCCTCGCCCAGGAGGACGTCTCCCCCGCGTTGCGGGCGTTGGAGAAGGCGGGACTGCGGGCCTGCAACCCGCCGGAGGACTGGCTGGTCAAGGCGTACGACGGCACCGTCCTGGTCGACCTCGTGTTCCGTCCGAACGGCCGTCCCGTCGGGGACGAGCTCCTCGACCGTGCCACCTGGATGCGCATCGGGCCGACGGCGGCGTTGGTGATCAGTGCCACCGATCTGATGGTCGACAAACTGCTCGTCCTCGACGCCCATCGGTGCGACTTCGTGCCGCTGCTGCAGATCGCCCGGGACCTGCGGGAACAGGTGGACTGGTCGACGGTGGCGACGGAGGTGGCCGGATCCGCCTATGCCCGGGCCTTCCTGGTACTGGTCTCCGAGCTGGGCATCGCGTGCACCGTCGAGGGGTCGGGCACGCCCACCACCGCCGTCCGGGTCGAGGACAGTGAGTACGCATGAGCGACGACGCCTCCGAGCTGCCGCAGTACGTCGTGGCCCATCTGCGGCGGGCGTTCGCGGAGGACCCGAGGACCTGTGAGCTCGGTATCCGGGTGAGCGTGCGGGGCCGCTGGGTGTACCTGAGCGGAGAGGTGACCTGCGAGGACCGCAAGGACGCGTTGGAAGTGGTGCTGTGGGAACACTTTCCGTCGGCTCTCGTCCGCAACGACGTGCACGTCATGCGGCTGGGAGCGCCGGTCGAACACGAGGACCTGTGATGATCCGGGTGGCGGCGGTCGGTGACGTCCACCTCGCGGAGGACGCCCGCGGGCGTCTGCGTCCGGCGCTGACGGGACTGCCCCGCCAGGCCGATCTCCTGCTGCTGGCCGGTGACCTGACCCGGCACGGCACCGCCGAGGAGGCCGCGGTGTGCGCCGACGAACTGGGTGGGCTCGGGGTGCCCGTCGTGGCGGTGCTGGGGAACCACGACTACCACTCGGATCAGGTCGACGCGCTCACCGTCCTGCTGCAGGACTCCGGAATCACCGTGCTCGAAGGTGATTCCGCGACCGTGGCCGTCGACGGCACCCGCGTCGGGGTGGCGGGAGTCAAGGGATTCGGCGGCGGTTTCGCGGGCAAGTGCGCCAGCGCGTTCGGCGAACCGGAGATGCGGGCGTTCGCCGGACACACCGAGGAGGCGGCCGGGAAACTGGCTGCGGCACTGGCCGGTCTCGACACCGACGTGCGCATCGCCCTCACCCACTACGCGCCCATCTCCGACACCCTGCACGGGGAACCGCCGGAGATCTACCCGTTCCTCGGGTCGTATCTGCTCGGGGAGGCGATCGACACGCACCGCACCGACCTCGCGGTGCACGGCCACGCCCACGCCGGTTGCGAGCGGGGCACCACTCCGGGCGGGGTGCGGGTGCGCAACGTCGCCCAGCCGGTCATCCACGCGGCGTACGCGGTGTACTGCATCGAACCCGGTCCGGTCACCCGCACCGCGCGATGACGGGCCCGGACCCGGGTTTGCCCGCACCGACGCTGGGCATCCGGGGCGCATGACTGCGACCCCGCGACCCGGCCGGGGGTCGGGACCGGTCCCCGAGCCGATACCCCAGCCCCCCGTGCCGACTCCTCCGCCCCCGACGCCCCCGATCCCGGATCCGGAACCGGTTCCGGACCCCGAGCCGCACCCGACGCCGCCGGGTCCGATGCCCCCACACCCCGCACCGGTACCCGGGCCGGGACCGGACCCTGTTCCGCCCGCCCCGCCGCCGGTTCCCGGCCCGCCGGTGCAGGGCACAGCGGTGTGGGGCGGCAGGTGACGGACGTCGCGGATCACCTGCTGCAGCGGTTGCGGGACTGGGGCGTCGAGGTGGTCTTCGGCTGTCCCGGCGACGGGATCGGTGGACTGCTCGCCGCCTGGGGTCGCGCGGGGAACGAGCCGCGGTTCGTCCAGGCGCGACACGAGGAGATGGCCGCGAGCACCTGCGCCTGGCCATCGAACGGGTTCGAGGCGGTGGGGTACGCCAAGTTCACCGGACGCCTCGGGGTGTGCGTCGCGACCTCGGGACCGGGAGCGATCCACCTGCTCAACGGGTTGTACGACGCCAAGCTCGACCACGTCCCGGTCCTGGCCGTGGTGGGGCAGACCGACCGCAGCGCACTCGGGGGCTCCTATCAGCAGGAGGTGGACCTGCCGAGTCTGTTCACCGACGTCGCGAGCGACTACGCGGAGCTGGTGACGGTGCCGGAACAGTTGCCCAACGTCCTCGACCGCGCGATCCGCACCGCGCTGACGCGGCGCGCACCGACCGCCCTGGTGGTGCCGGCCGACGTGCAGGAGCTCGAGTACACGGCGCCGGGCCACGCCGCGAAGATGGTTCCGCCGAGTCTCGGCGTCGAGGACGTCACGACCCGTCCCGGGCAGGGGCCCCTCCGGCGGGCGGCCGAGGTGCTCAACGGGGGCTCGAAGGTGGCGATGCTCGTCGGGACCGGTGCCCGGGCGGCGGCCGCCGAGGTCACGGAGGTCGCGGACCGGCTCGGTGCCGGGGTGGCCAAGGCGTTGCGGGGCAAGGACGTCCTCCCCGACGACCTGCCAAAGACCAAGCTGCAGGAGGTATTTCCCGGTCGGAGCGGCGAATGAACAAGTGGAGAAACAGGTTTCGCATCGCCGCTTTCGGGGTACCTTTCGCACACCGGACGAGGAGGCCGACAGTGACGATGGATGGAACCGTCCCCGCACCGAAACGACAACCCGCAGGCGCGAAGAAGGCCACCGCGAAGGCACGGCCGATCGGAAAGGCCCGTCGGCGAGCGGTCGCGGCGCAGACGCTGCGGGAGGACGAGGACTACGTGGTCGCGGTGTGGCCGGATCCGAGTCCGCTGACGCCGTGGTGGGAGCAGGTGTTGCGCGGTCCGGCGCGGCCGCCGACCACCTGAACGGCCGGGCGGTACGCGGTGAATGCGCCGGGAACTACCCGGCCCGGCTGCCGGGCGCGGCCAGGATGCTGTCGACCGCGGCCTGGACGGACCGGAATCGGCTGAACCGATCGAGCAGGCCGCTGACGACGAGTGGACGCAGCACGCACCGCCCCCCGGGCACCAGCAGGAGGTCGACCCGGTTGCAGTCGGCGCGCATCTTCGCGACCGCGAGCGCTTGGAGCCCCGACAGTCCGAGGAAGTCCACGCGGGTCAGGTCGACGATCACCGACCGTGCGGCCTCGTCGATGCCGGAGTCGAGACCGTGGGCGAAGGCGGGCAGCGCCGTCTCGTCGACATCGCCGGTGACGCTGACGACCGTGATCGCCGGTGCCCTGCTCTCCCGGACGCCCAGGCAGACGTCGAGGGGAGCGTAGTGAAGTGTCAGTACGTGCACGGCCAACCTCCATCTTGGTTGCTCGTGTCTGCGAGCCCCGGAAACACAGCGGGAACTGTCGTTTCCATTTCAAGCGTTTCGATTTCGAGCGGAGAAGCCGTCCGACAGCGGGGGCCGGGCCGTCGGAACGATCAGGGGCAACCCCTGCTTCTGTCCTACCACACATGGCTCACGCCTCGCAGGGTTCGGGCGCACGGCCGCGCCGAACGGCGCCCGCGGTGCGCTGTGAGAACGGCGACCCCGGCCGACACCGAGGGCGCGCCTACCAGGGGGGTCACCACCACCGCGTCGCCGACGTCGGTGGCACACCGGTAGCCCGGCGGGCGGCGAGCAGCTCGAGCAGTTCCACGCGGCTCTCCAGGCCGTCGGACACGGGTGCCCGCCGGCCGAGGGCGGCGGGCGCGTGTCGCGCCAGCGACACCCACAGGGTCAGTTTCCGCGGATCGCGGACCGTGTCGCCGGCCAGGGCGGTCAGCAGGCGACGGCAGTGCGATCCGGGGCGGCGCATCAGCGCGGTGAGGATCCGGTTGCGTTCCTCGCGCCGGCGGCGGGCCGGACCGGGCATCGCGCCGGCGGACGGTTGGTGGTAGGCGACCACCTCGGGCACGTAGCACAGGGCCCATCCGAGCGTCGCCAGGTCGAGGGCGAGCATCTCCTCCTCGCCCGGGAAGTGCAGGACGTCGTTGAAACCGCCGGCCTCGAGGAAGGCGGTGCGGCGCACGATCGCCCCGCAGGCGAGGAATCCGAGGACCGAGGGGCCGGGCAGGGTCCTCTCCCGTCCGAGGGGGCTGCGCGCCATCTCCTCGCACACCGGATCGGTGCGGCCGGCGGGCAGCACCACCACCCGCGCGGCGACGAGCCCGAGTCGCGGGTGGTCGTCGAGGTGCTGCTCGGCGAGGCGCAACGCGTGCGGGTGGTACCAGGAATCGTCGTCGCAGAACGCGACGTAGCGGGTCACGGCCTGTTCGACGCCGACGTTGCGGGCCGCGACGCCGCAGTTGCGTTCCAACCGGATCCAGTCCACCGGGCGGTGCCCTGCGCCGGTCGCGTTCACCGCCTGGACGACGCCTGCGGTGTCGTCGGTGGACGCGTTGTCGACGACGACGACGGCCGGCGGTGGTCGCAGGGAGCGCAGTTCGCGCAGTGTTCGCTGCAACTCGACGGCCCGGTTGCGGGTGGCGACGACGACCGTGGTCGCGGACTGCAGTGGAGTGACGTCGCCGGCTGCCATGTCGCGTGGTCTACCCGCCCCGCCGCGGCACAAACCGGGGGTCGACGACCGACTCGGCCCGCGTGATCAGCAGTTCCAGCGCCCGCAGCACGGTGTGTTCGAGAATCTCCTCGGGCCTGCCGTCGAATCGGCGCTGTTCGGTGTGGCTGTTCCCGCGCCCGGCGACGCCGAACCACACCGTGCCGGGCGGGCGTCCGTCCTGCTCGCCGGGGCCGCCGACGCCGGTGACGGCGACGGCGATGTCGGCGTTCAGCAGCTCGGCGGCCGTCTCCGCCATCGCCCGCGCCGCGGCCTCGCACACCACCGGGCCCTCGGGCACCCGCAGCAGCGAGTGCTTGACCGTGCGCGAGTAGGCGACGATGCCGCCGCGGAACCAGTCGCCGGAATCGGGCGCCGCGCCGAGCCGGGACGCGACCGCGCCCGAGGTCAGCGACTCGGCGCAGGCCACCGTGACGGCACCGGCGGTCGCGAGGTCGGACAGCCGTTCGCACAGTGCCCGACCCCGGTCCGAACCGTCGGCGACGTCGCGAGCGCTCACAGGACGAGCGCGACGACGAGGACCACGAAGATCGCCACGATCGCGGCCACCGCCATCAGGGTGGCGACACCGGTGACCGGACGATGCTTGCTGGTGCGAGGTTCCGGTGCCGACAGCCCGGACGTCTGCGCCGATTCCGGTGGTGTCGCGCCGGGTGGCACGGAGCCGCTGGGTTCGAGATCGGGGGTGCGCGCCGGATCGGGGTCGGGAGGAGATGCGGTCACGAGGTGGCCTCCTTCACGAGATGGTGGTCTTCTCACGGGTACCCGGGCCGAGGCGCGTCACACCCGACGCAGCGTCACCGCGACAGCGGCCGGCCATCGTGAGCACCCGCTCGTGCTTCTCCTCGTCGCGTCGGGCCCGCCACAGCGGGTGGTACAGGTACTGCCGTCGCCCGGCGGCGTCCGTGCCGACGGCCTGGATGTGACCGGCGTCGGACGATGCCGGCCGTCGCGGGGTCACTGCGTAGTAGCCGCATCCGCTCCCCCGTTCCCGGCCCACCGGGAGGCGGGCCCACCCCACGTTTGCCCGTGACCGGTCCGGGGCATGCCGACCCGGTGCCCCTTCACGCCGAGGAAGTGCCCGCCGGGGAACTGCCCGCCGAGACGGTGCCGGTCAGCGGTCTCACGCCGCTCGGTCGCATCGTGCGCCTGCCCGGCGTGTATCGCCCGCAGGAGGACACGCATCTGCTGGCGACGGCGCTGGCGGGCATGTCTCTGGGTCGCCGCGCCCGGGTGCTCGACTACTGCACCGGCAGTGGTGCGGTGGCCGTCGCCGCCGCCCGGTGCGGAGCGGAAACCGTGGTGGCCGTGGATGTCTCGCCCCGTGCCACCGTGTCGGCGTGGCTCAACGCGCAGCTGAGGAGGCTGCCGATCCGGGTCCGCCGCGGCGGTCTTGACGTGGCCCGCCGGCTCGGCCCCTACGATGTGGTTCTCGCCAATCCCCCCTACGTGCCGGCGGCCGCCGACCGGCCGCCGACGGGCACCCGTCAGCACTGGAACGGCGGACCGGACGGGCGGGCGGTCATCGGCGCACTGTGCGTGCATGCCCGACATCTGTTGCGGCCCGGCGGGTCCCTCCTTCTCGTCCAGTCCGCGGTGGCCGACCCGGACCGCACGGTCACCGAGCTGCGGCGCGCCGGGCTGCGCGCACGGGTGGCGGCGCGGACGACGATTCCCTTCGGGCCCGTCATGCGGGACCAGTCCGGTTTCCTGTTGTCGCGGGGACTGATCGAGCCCGGTCAGGACCGGGAGGACGTGGTGGTGATCCGTGGCGACCGACCGTGACCGCGAAACCGGTTCGCGCCTCGACCTTTCCGGCCGGCACCCGGACTGGACCGGGCCAGGCGTGGACGTGATCAGGACCGTCCCCGGCGGGCCGCTGCTGGTGCGCGGCCCGCTGACGGTGACGATGCCGGGTGGGCACGAGGTGGTCTCGGACCGCTGCGTGGTGGCGGTGTGTCGCTGTGGCCGCAGTTCGATCCATCCCCTGTGCGACACCAGCCATCGGGATCGCTCACCGAGACGCACCGGGTAGCGGGCTCAGACCTTCCGCTGCTTGTCCCGCTTGGTGAAGATGACATACGCGATGACGCCGATCAGGATGAGGATTCCGATGATCTCCATGACGGCGGGGTACCCGCGTCCGCCGCGAATCATGCGTCCCGGTCGGGTTTGGCGGCGGGGCGGTCGGGGCACCGCCTCGACATGACCGAACCGCAATCACGCCCACCCGCCGACAACATCGAGGAAGAGGAGCAGGCCGCGAGCGGTGCCGAATCCCTCGACGAGGACCGGCTCGGCATGGATCCGCTGGACGAGGGGTACGACGCCCCCGACGGATGGTCGGAGGCCGACCGCTTCGGCACCACGGAGGCCGAGGGCAGGCGGGGTGAATCACTCGACGAACGGCTGCGCCAGGAGGAGCCGGAGGACGCGTGATCCAGCCGAACGGGACAATGGAGTCATGAGCAGGCCGTCTCTCGTCTGGTTTCGACGCGATCTCCGCCTGCACGACCTGCCGACACTGTTGTCCGCCGCGGACGACGGCGGCACAGCGGTGGCGCTCTTCGTCCTCGACGAGGCGCTGCTGCGGCCGTCCGGGCCACCACGCCGATCGTTCCTGGAGGGCTGCCTGCGGGTCCTCGACGAGAGCCTCGGTGGCCGCCTGCTGGTGGTCCGCGGCGACCCCACCGTTGTGGTGCCGGCGGTGGCCGCCGAGTTCGAGGCCACCGCGGTGCACGTCAGCGCCGACTTCGGTCCGTACGGCGCCCGCCGCGACGGGGTGGTCGAGGGCGCGCTCGACGGGGTTCCACTGGTCCGCACCGGCTCTCCCTACGCGGTGGCGCCGGGCCGTATCCGCAAGTCGGACGGGACCCCGTACCAGGTGTTCACCCCGTTCCGCCGGGCGTGGGCGGCTCACGGCTGGCGGGCACCGGCCGAGACGGGAGCCCACACCGTCACCTGGATCGACCCGGCGGGGTTCGACGCGCGGGTGCCGCTGCCCGGACCGGGCGCCGACGACCCGGAGTTCCCCCCGGCCGGCGAACGCGCGGCGCTGGACCGGTGGCGCGACTTCCGCGACCGGGACCTGACCGGATACGCGACCGACCGCGACCGCCCCGACCTCGACGTCACCAGCCGGCTCTCGCCGTACCTGAAGTTCGGCTGCATCCACCCCCGCACCGTTCTGTACGACCTGGCGGGCCGCTCCGACGCCGACGCGACGGCGCTGCGCGGCGAACTGGCGTGGCGGGACTTCTACGCGGACGTGCTGCACCATCGTCCGGACACGGCCCGCGGCAACTACAACCACCGCTTCGACACCATCGTGCACGACAGCGGCGCGGCCGCCGATCGCGCGTTCGACGCGTGGACACAGGGCCGGACCGGATTCCCGATCGTCGACGCCGGGATGCGGCAGCTGCTCGCCGAGGGATGGATGCACAACCGGGTCCGGATGATCGTCGCGTCGTTCCTGACCAAGGACCTGCACCTGCCGTGGTGGCGGGGCGCGCGGCACTTCATGACGCACCTCGTCGACGGCGATCTCGCGTCCAATCAGCACGGCTGGCAGTGGGCGGCGGGGTGCGGCACCGACGCGGCGCCGTACTTCCGGGTGTTCAACCCGACGGTGCAGGGTGAGAAGTTCGACCCGACAGGCGATTACGTGCGTCGCTGGGTGCCGGAGCTGCGGGGGGTCGCGGGCAGGCGGGTGCATCGGCTCCCCGACGGTCCCCCGCCCGGGTATCCGCATCCGATCGTCGACCATGCGGTGGAACGCCGGGTCGCGCTCGAACGATACGGACGGATGAGCAGCCCCTGACCGGTCGGAACCGCGCAGAAGGAGCACCCATGGGAATCGACTGCCAGGCCACCGTCCCGGCGCCGCTGCAGGAGGTGTTCGACTGGTTCGCGCGGCCCGGCGCGTTGACCCGGCTGCTGCCGCCCTGGCAGCCGATCGGTGTGGTCTCGGAGGCGACCTCCCTCGCCGACGGTCGCGCGGAACTGTCGCTGCCCGCGGGTCTGCGGTGGGTCGCCGAGCACGACCCGGCGGGCTACGACCCGCCCCACCGGTTCGTCGACCGGATCACCCGCGACGGGTGGGCGTCGCTGCCCGCCGGGCTGGCGCTGCCGTGGCGCCACGAGCACACCTTCGCCGCGGTCGACGACACCACCACCCGGGTGCGCGACCACGTCGAGACGCCGCTGCCGGAAGCGCTGCTGCGGCAGATGTTCGCGTACCGGTACCGGCAGCTCGCCGACGATCTCGCCGCGCACCGCGCCGCGCGGGACCGGGGCACCCGGCCGATGACCGTCGCGGTCACGGGCGCGTCGGGGCTCGTCGGGACCGCCCTGACCGCCTTCCTGAGCACCGGTGGACACCGGGTGGTGCGCCTGGTGCGGCGCGAACCCCGGCGCCGCGGCGAACGGCGATGGGACCCGGACGCACCGGCCGCCGACCTGCTGCGCGGCGTCGACGCGGTCGTCCACCTGGCGGGGGCGTCGATCGCGGGCCGGTTCACCGACGGTCACAAACGGGCCGTCCGGGACAGCCGGATCGGGCCGACGCGCCGCCTCGCCACCGTCGCCGCGCAGACATCGGGAGGCCCCGGCGTGTTCGTGTGCGCATCCGCGATCGGGTTCTACGGCTACGACCGCGACGACGAACCGCTCGACGAGGAGACCGGCCGGGGCGGCGGGTTCCTCGCGGACGTCGTCGCGGACTGGGAGGCCGCCACCACACCCGCCACCGGCGCCGGAATCCGTGTCGTGCGGGTGCGCACGGGCATCGTCCAATCTCCGCGTGGCGGCACCCTGCGGCTGATGCGTCCGCTGTTCGCGGCGGGGCTCGGCGGCCGCGTCGGTTCGGGTCGTCAGTGGCTCTCGTGGATCGACATCGACGACCTCGTCGACGTCTACCACCTGGCGTTGACCGATCGGCGGCTCTCCGGTGCGGTGAACGCGGTCGCACCGGAACCCGTGCGCGGCGCCGACTACGCGCGCACGCTGGCGTCGGTGCTGCACCGTCCGGCGCTGCTCCCGGTGCCCGGATTCGGGCCTCGCCTGCTCCTCGGCGACCAGGGTGCGCGGGAACTCGCGACGGCGAATCAGCGGGTACTGCCGCAGGTGCTGCACGACATCGGCCACCGCTTCCGGCACCCCGCCCTCGACACGTCACTGCGGCATCAGCTCGGGCACAGCCGGGAGCACCCGTGACGCTGCGGATCCTCGTCACCGGAGCGACCGGCTACATCGGTGGCCGGCTGGCGCCGCGCCTGGTCGAGGCCGGGCACCGGGTGCGCGTGCTGGCGCGGACCCCCGACAAGCTCCGCGACGTGCCGTGGGCCCGGGACGTGCAGGTCGTCCGGGGCGACCTGGACGACCCGGACACCCTCTCCGCCGCCTGCCGCGACATCGACGTCCTGTACTACCTGGCGCACTCGATGGGCGGCCCGCGGCGGTTCGAGGACGTCGAACTGCGGTGCGCCCACAACGTCGCCGACGCGGCACACCGGGCCGGAGTGGGCCGGGTGGTGTACCTCTCCGGCCTGCATCCCGACCCCGGCGGGTCGGGGACACGGCAGCTGTCGGCGCACCTGACGTCGCGGACCCGGGTCGGCGAGATCCTGCTCGCCTCCCCCGTCCCCACGCTCGTGTTGCAGGCGGGGGTGGTCATCGGGTCGGGATCGGCGTCGTTCGAGATGATCCGGCACCTGAGCAACCGGCTGCCGGTGATGACGACCCCGCGGTGGGTGGACAACCGGATCCAGCCGATCGCCGTGCGCGACGTGCTGCACTACCTGGTCGGGGCGGCCACCGCCCCACTGCCCCGCAGCCGGGCATACGACATCGGCGGCCCCGACATCCTCCGCTACGGCGAGATGATGCAGGTGTACGCCGAGGTCGCGGGCCTGCGCCGCCGCCGGATCGTCGTGCTGCCGGTCCTCACCCCGCGGCTCGCCGGGCTGTGGGTCGGACTGGTGACACCGATCCCCCCGAGGTTGGGGCGGGCGCTGATCGAGTCGGTGTCCACCGACGCGGTGATGCGCAACCACGACGTCGACGCAGTCGTCGCGCCGCCGCCGGAGGGTGTCACCGGATACCGGGAGGCGGTGCGGTTGGCGTTGCGCCGCATCGAACGCGGTGAGGTCGAAACCACCTGGGCGAACGCGTCTCCGGTCGGTGCGCCGGCCGAGCCGCTGCCGTCGGACCCGGACTGGGCCGGCGCCGCCGCGTACGTCGACGAACGCCACACCGACTGCCCGAGCGATCCGTGGTCGGTGTGGGCGGTCGTGGAAAGCGTCGGCGGCGAGAACGGCTGGTACTCCTTCCCGTTGGCGTGGTCGGTGCGCGGGTGGCTGGACCGGGCGGTCGGCGGGGTCGGCCTCGCCCGGGGCCGGCGGCACGCCCACACCCTGCACACCGGCGATGCGCTCGACTTCTGGCGGGTCGAGCGGATCGACCGGCCGGAGTTGCTGCGGCTGCGGGCCGAGATGCGTGCGCCCGGCGGCGCCTGGCTGGAATGGCGCCTGACCGCGGTCGGGCCGAGCCGGACCCGACTGGACCAGCGTGCGGTGTTCCTGCCGAAAGGCCTGGCGGGACGGCTCTACTGGTACGCCCTCGTCCCGTTCCACCGCGTGATCTTCACCGGGATGCTGGAGAACATCGCAGGCGCCGCCGGCCGCTCGGGTGCCGCCGCGGCTCAGACGGTGCAGAGGGGCCGGAGGTCCTGACGGCCCCCGCTGGTCGGGGAGGTCAGCATCAGGCAGGAGTTGTATCCCTGCGCCTCGACGACCTGCCGGATCTCCTGCCAGCGCGCGGCGTCGACGGCCGGGGTCCGCGACAGCACGAATCCGGACAGCCGGGTGGGGTCGCCGACCAGTGCCCACGAGTAGTCGTCGGCGATGTGCGCGACGAGGTAGTTGCTCGGCCCGTCGGGTGCGCTCTGCCCCGGTACCGACGGGAACGAGACGTGCAGTTCCGCGGGGCCGTTGACCCGGGCGTTGCCGACGATGCCCCGCCTGTCCCCGGTGATGGTGGTGCACGAATTCTCCACTCGCACATCACGGTCGCCGACCTGGGTGTACCGGGCGGTGGTGTCGCGGACGCAGTCGAGGTTGAACGGCGCGGGGTTGGCGGCCAGCTGGTGCCAGGTGCCGAGGTAGCGCGGTACGTCGATCCGGTCCACCGGGCGCAAGGCCGCGGCGGTCGCGGTGCCGGCTGCGAACAGTGCCAGAGCCGCCGCGGCGCAGGTGACGGCGACGGTGCGGATGATCGTTCTCACGGTGCGTCCTCCTGTGTGTTCGGGATGCGGTCGTCAGGTGTTCGGTGCCGGGTGCCCCGAGGATGGGTGCGGTACCCATCCGGTCCGCAGTCGGCACCGAACTACGGGCATGACGACCACCTCAGAGCGTTCCGTCGCCGTGATCGGCGGCGGCGTCGCCGGCCTGACCGCCGCATATGTACTGGCGAAACACGACCGGGTCACGCTGTTCGACGCGGACGACCGGCTCGGCGGGCACGCCCACACCCACGACGTCGACCTCGGCGACGGCAGGCGGGTGCGGGTCGACACCGGGTTCATCGTCCACAACGACCGCACCTACCCGACGCTGTGCGCCCTGTTCGACGAACTGGGTGTCGCGACGCAGCCCACGGACATGTCGATGTCGGTCCGCGCTGACGGTCTCGAGTACGCGGGCGCCAGGGGTCTGCGGGGGTTGTTCCCCACCGCGAGCAACCTCCGGCGCGGACGCTACCTGCGCATGCTCGGCGAGGTCCTCCGCTTCCACCGTGCGGCGCGCGCCCTCCTGGACACCGGTGGTGCCGACGAGTCGCACCTCGGCGGTGCCGAAGAGACCCTCGGCGGTGCCGAAGAGACCCTCGGCGACTTCCTCGACCGGCTCGGGTTCTCCCGGTACTTCGTCGACCACTTCATGACGCCGCTCGTCGCCGCGGTGTGGTCGTGCGACCCGGCCGCGGCCGGCCGGTACCCCGCGCGATACCTGTTCACCTTTCTCGACCACCACGGCATGCTCGCCGTCTTCGGGTCGCCGCCGTGGCGGACGGTGACCGACGGCTCGGCCCGCTACGTCGAGAAGATCGCCGCCGGGATCGACGAGATCCGCACCGCGTCCCCGGTGCACCGTCTCGACCGCGGCTCCGGCGGGGTGCAGGTCACCACGGCGGACGGCACGCGCGACTTCGACGCGGCCGTGGTCGCGGTCCACCCACGTCAGGCCCTGCGCCTGCTCGCCGCCCCGACACCGGACGAAGCGGCGGTGCTCGGCGCGATCCCGTACTCGACGAACGTGGCGCGGCTGCACACGGACGAGTCGCTGCTGCCCCGCGCCACCGCCGCCCGCGCGTCGTGGAACTACCTCGTGCCGGGCGCCGGTGAGCGGGAGCGCGGGGTGATCGTCACCTACGACATGACCCGGCTGATGCGCCTCGACGGGATCCGGGACCGGCGCTTCCTCGTCACACTCGGCGGCGCCGACCGGATCGACCCGTCGACGGTGATCGCGGAGATGACGTACGAACATCCGCTCTACACCCCGGAATCGGTGGCCGCGCAGCGCCGACTGCCCGAACTCGACTCCGCCACCGTGACCTTCGCCGGCGCCTACCACGGCTGGGGATTCCACGAGGACGGCGCGGCGTCGGGTCTGCGTGCGGCTCGTCGACTCGGGGCGCGGGACGATCTCCCGGTGGGGGTTCCGGCATGACCACTCCGGCGATCTACCGCACCCGCATCCGCCACGTGCGGTCCTCACCGGTACGCCACGCCTTCGGGTACCGCGGTGACAGCTGGTTCGTCGACCTCGACGACCTGCCGCGGCCGCCGTGGTGGCTGCGGCCGTTCGCCCGCTTCGACGCCCGAGACCACTTCGGGCAGGGCCGAACGGCGGCGTCGGGCGGGCTGCGCGCGGGCCTCGACGCCGTCCTCGTCGAAGCGGGCCTCGACCCGACCGGCTGGCGGGTCACCGCACTGCTCTGTCCCCGGGTACTCGGTCACGTGTTCAACCCGCTGAGCCTGTACTGGTGCCACGACCGGTCGGGCACGGTGCGCTGCGTGGTCGCCGAGGTGCACAACACCTACGGCGGCAGGCACTGCTACGTCCTGCACCCGGACGCGTCGGGCCGGGCGGAGGCGGCCAAGGAGTTCTACGTCTCGCCGTTCAACCCCGTCGAGGGTCACTACACGCTGCGGGTGCCGGAGCCGGCGCAGCGGCTCGCGGTGTCGGTGACCCTGCACCGCGGCGGTCACGCCCCGTTCGTCGCCTCGGTGCACGGGGTCCGGCGACCCGCCACGGCGAGTCGGGTGCTGGCCACGGCGTTCTCGTCGAACCTGGTGTCCGCACGCATCCGGATCCAGGGCGTCGCGCTGTGGCTGCGTGGCCTGCCCGTCTCCCCTCGCCCCCCTCACTCGTCCACACTGGAGGTCTCCCGATGAGCGTCGCCGACGTCGACCGCACCAAGCCCGAGCTCGGCCCCGATCCGGCGCGGTGGCCGGACGTGGTCGGCGTGCCGTCCGGTCCGGCGGCCCGGCTCGGTGCGCCGGTGGCCGCACACCTGTTCCGGCGGGCCGTCGAGCGCCTCGACCTGCGGGTCGAGTACCCCGACGGGACCACACTCGGCGCCGGGACGGGCGACGCGCCCCGCCTGATCGTCCACCGGCCGGACCGTCTCGCCCGGCGGCTCGCCGCCGACGGGCTGATCGGCTTCGGCGAGGCGTACATGGCGGGAGACTGGACCGCACCGGACCCGGCGGCGGCGCTGACGCCGTTCGCCGCGTCCGCCGCGACCCTGATCCCTCGTCCCCTGCAGGCGCTCAGGCCGATACTGTTGCCCGGACAGCCTGCCGCCGAACGCAATTCCGAGCAGAACACCCGGTCGAACGTCTCCCGGCACTACGACCTGTCGAACGACCTGTTCGCGCTGTTCCTCGACGAGACCCTGTCCTACTCCAGCGCCCTGTTCGACGGCCGCCCCGCGCGCTGGGACACCCTCGTCGCGGCGCAGCACCGCAAGATCGACCGTCTGCTCGACGCCGCGCGCGTCGGCCCCGGGACCCGGCTCCTCGAAATCGGCACCGGCTGGGGCGAACTGGCGATCCGGGCCGCACGCCGAGGTGCCACGGTCCGATCGGTGACGTTGTCAGCGGAGCAACAGGGGCTCGCGCAGCGCCGCGCCGCCACCGCCGGCCATGCGGACGCGGTGACGATCGATCTGCTCGACTACCGCTCCGTCGGAGGTGAATTCGACGCCGTTGTGTCGGTGGAGATGATCGAGGCGGTCGGGTACGAGTACTGGCCCGTCTGGTTCGCGACCGTGGACCGGGTGCTCGTGCCCGGTGGACGGGTTGCGCTGCAGTCGATCACGATGCCCCATGACCGGATGCTGGCCACTCGGAACACCTACACGTGGATGCATAAGTACATCTTCCCGGGTGGACTGCTGCCCTCCGCGGAGGCGCTCGAGCGGGCCACGGCCGAGACCGCCCTGCGCACCACGGACCGGTTCGGCTTCGGCGCGGACTACGCCGCCACCCTGCGGTTGTGGCGGGAACGCTTCACCGCCCACGCTGCCGCGGTGGCCGACCTGGGCTTCGACGAGACGTTCCGGCGGATGTGGGAGTTGTACCTGGCGTACTCGGAGGCGGGGTTCCGCTCCGGCTACCTCGACGTGCAGCAGATCACCCTGACCAAGGACGGATCGCCGCGATGACCGTCTGGACGAACCTGCTGTCGCTTGCGGGCGCGAGCCTGATCGCGCTGGCGGCCGTGCAGGCCGCCGCGTTCGCCGTCGGCCGCCGCATCGGCCGCGTCAACGTCGTCGACGTCGCCTGGGGTGTCGGTTTCGTGGTGGTGGCGTTCCTCGCCGCGCTGTTCGGCGACGGTGCCCCCGGCCGCCGCTGGCTGCTGTTCGCCCTGGTCGCGGTGTGGGGGGTGCGGCTGAGCGTGCACATGCACGTCAAGTCGAGGGGCAAGGGCGAGGATCCCCGCTACCGCGACCTGCTCGAGCGGGCCGGCGGCGCCGACACCGCGACCGTCGTGCTGAGGGTCTTCGCGATCCAGGGCGCAGCGCAGTGGTTCGTGTCGCTGCCCGTGCTCGTGTCCGCGGTGCTCGGCCCGACCCGGGGCGTGGGCGTGGGCGCGCTCGTCGGCGGAGTCGCGCTGTGGGCGGTGGGAGTGGTGTTCGAGGCGGTCGGGGATCGGCAACTGCTGCGGTTCACCAGCGATCCCGCCCACCACGGCCGCATCATCGACACCGGACTGTGGGCGTGGACGCGGCATCCGAACTACTTCGGGGACGCGTGCGTGTGGTGGGGGCTGTGGCTCGTCGCCGCCTCGGTGTGGCCGGGCGCCCTCACCGTCCTCTCGCCCCTGCTGATGACGTACTTCCTCGTCCACGCCACCGGTGCGCGACTGCTCGAGAAGACGCTGTCGCAGCGGCCCGGCTACCGCGCGTACCAGGAGCGCACCGCCTTCTTCGTGCCACGACCGCCGCGGCGGTGAGGGTCGTGCGCGGTCCCGGTTCCGGTGGGAGCCCCTCGACGCTCCCCGAACGCGCCGATAGGCTCTCGTTCGATGAGCGGACGGGGCCGATGACCGGCGTGAGCGGGGACACCGACACACTCGCGGCACTGCTCCGGCGGGTCGCGGACCGGGACGAGTCGGCGTTCGCCCGTTTCTACGATCTGACGCGGGCACGGGTGTACGGCATGGTGCTGCGGGTGCTGCGCGATCCCGGTTACAGCGAGGAGACCACGCAGGAGGTGTTCCTGCAGGTGTGGCGGACCGCGGCCACGTTCGACGTCGCGCAGGGGTCCGCGTTGTCGTGGGTGATCACCCTCGCGCACCGGCGGGCGGTGGACCGGGTGCGCGCCGAGCAGTCCGGATCCGACCGGGAGTCCCGCTACCGGGCGAGCACCGCGGAGTCCCCGTTCGACAGCGTCACCGAGGAGGTCGCCCGGCGGGAGGATCGGCGGATCGTGGTCCGCTGCCTCGGCACCCTGACCGACCTGCAGCGCCAGTCGGTCGAGCTCGCCTACTACCGGGGACTGACGTATCGCGAGGTGTCCGAGGAACTGTCGGCGTCGCTGCCGACCGTCAAATCGAGAATCCGGGACGGCTTGCTCCGCCTCCGCAACTGCCTCGGGGGTGAGTCGCGATGACCGAGTGGCTCGACATGGCCGAGATCTACGCCCTCGACGCGGTCTCGGAGTCCGAACGCGCGGAGATCGACTCGCAGCTCGCCGCCGCGACCTCGGCGCAGCGGGCGGAGTTCGAGCGTCGTGTCCGCGACGTGCGCGAGACGATGGCCGGCGTCTCGGCGTCCACCGCCGCCGAACCTCCCCCGCAGCTGCGGGCCCGGCTCCTCGCGGAGATCGCGGCGGCGGAGATGACGGCGGACGACGCCCCGCTCGCGGTTCCGATCGATCTGGCGGCGAAGCGCCGCGAGCACCGCGGCGCTCGCGGCCGCAGGCTGCGCACCGCCGCGCTCGCCGCGGCCGCGGCGATCGTGGTCGCCGTCGGCGGTGCCGTCGTCGCGACGCGCGGGCTGGCACCCGAGCCGGAGCCGACGGCCGAGCAGGTCTTCGCCGCCGACGACGTGCGCACCACGTCCGGGCAGATCGAGGGCGGCGGCACCGCCACCGTCGTGTACTCGAAGGACGTGGGTGCCGGTGTGTTGGTGATGAACAACGTCGCCCCGCCCGCGGAGGGCACGGTGTACCAGATGTGGCTGCTCGGCGGCACCGAGGGCCCGCGGCCGGCGGGCACGATGGACGCCGAGGCCGTCGCGCCGTCGACGACGGCGGTACTCGAGGACATCGGCGACTCCACCGCACTCGGGTTCACCGTCGAACCGCCCGGAGGGTCGACGCAGCCGACCGGACCGGTGTTCGCGGAACTCCCCCTCACCTGACGCGGTCCATCACCGGCTGACCGCTTTCTGGTATCGCCGGATCGCGAACGGCACGAACACGATCAGCATCAGCGCCGTCCACAGCAGGGACGCCAGGACGGGGTTCTGCAGTGGCCACGCCTGCGGCGGCGGCATCGTCGGGTTGGTGTTGCCGAACAGTTCGCGCACCGCCTGTGTCAACGCGGACACCGGATTCCACTCGGCGATCACCCGCAGCACCGTCGGCATCGACGACGGGTCGACGAAGGTGTTCGCGATGAACGACAGCGGGAAGATCACCATGAAGCTCGCGTTGTTGAACACCTCGGGCGTGCGAATCCACATGCCCACCACCGCCATCACCCACGACAGGGCGTACGCGAACAGCAGCATCAGGGCGTAGGCGGCGAGCGCCTCCCCCAGCGACGAGTGGATGCGCCACCCGATGAGCAGGCCCGTCAGCGACATCACCACGAGGCTGATGATGTTGATCAGGACGTCGGTGGTGGTGCGGCCGATCAGCACCGCCGACGGCGCCATCGGCAACGACCGGAACCGGTCGATGATGCCCTTCTGCAGGTCCTCGACCATGCCGAGGCCGGTCCAGGTGGCACCGAAGATGACGGTCTGCGTGAAGATGCCCGCGATGAGGAACTCGCGGTACGACATCCCCGGGATCTCGATCGCGCTGCCGAACACGAACGCGAACAGCAGCACGAACATGATCGGCGACAGGGTCGTGAAGACGATCAGGTCCGGGACCCGCTTGATCTTGATGACGTTGCGTTTCGCGATGGTCAGGCCGTCGGACGCCACCATCTGCAGGGTGCTCATCGGGCCGCCTCCACATCGGATTCCTGGGCTTCGTGGCCGGTCAGGGAGAGGAAGACGTCGTCGAGGGTGGGTTTGCGCAGCGCCACGTCGGTGACGCGGATCCCGGCCGCGGACAGCCGCGCGAGTGCCGCCGCGAGGGTGTCCGCGCCGCCGCTGACCGGGACCACCACCTTCCGGATCCCGGACTCGACCTGGATCTCGCCCGCGGCCAGCGGTTCGAGTTCGGTGCGCAGGTCGGGGAGCCGGGACTGGTCGACGAGCCCGAGTTCGATCCGCTCACCGCCGACGAGGTCCTTGAGTGCGTCGGCGGTGCCGCGGGCGATGACGACGCCGCGGTCGATGACCGCGATCCGGTCGGCGAGCCGCTCCGCCTCGTCCATGTACTGCGTGGTCAGCAGCAGGGTGGTGCCGCGCGCGACCAGGTCGTCGATCACGTCCCACAGGCCGAGGCGGGCGCGGGGGTCGAGGCCGGTGGTGGGTTCGTCGAGGAACAGCACCGGCGGCTGCGCGACGAGCGCCCCGGCGAGGTCGAGGCGGCGGCGCATCCCGCCGGAGTAGCCCTTGACCGGCCGGTCACCGGCCTCGACGAGGTCGAACTGTGCGAGCAGTTCCCGGGCGCGCTCGCGGCTGCGGCGGGTGCCGAGGTGGTAGAGCCGCCCGACCATCTCGAGGTTCTCGAATCCGGTGAGGTACTCGTCGACGGCCGCGTACTGGCCGGACGCCCCGATGCGTGAGCGCAGCGCGCGGGCGTCGCCGACCACGTCGAGACCGTCGACGGTGGCGGTGCCGCCGTCGGGGACGAGCAGGGTGGTCAGCACCCGCACCGCGGTGGTCTTGCCCGCCCCGTTGGGGCCGAGCAGCGCGGTGACGGTCCCGGCGGGGACCGTCAGATCGATTCCGTCGAGGGCCGTGACGTCGCCGTACCTCTTGATCAGCCCCTCGACGACTATGGCGTCGGCCATGAGTCCTCCCGTGAGCGAGTGGGTTCGACTCCAGTGTGCCCCACGTCACCGACAGGGTTGCGGGGTCAGCCGCCGAGGCAGGCCCGCCAGCCACCGGACTGGAAGGTCTCGGTGGCGCAGTAGGCGGCGCGGGGGTAGTAGTCGCCCATCGTGACGGCCGGGTCGCTGCCCTGCGCCTGGGAGGCCTGCACGGACCGCGGGTAGAACTGCGCGCTCGGCAGCATGTGCCGCAGGAACAGCACCTTCTTCGGCACCTCCGTCGACCCCCACGGCAGGACGGTCACTGTCGGGTCCGTCGCCGCACGCGGGGGCAGGTCGGCGGGTGCGGCCACGACGTAGGTGTAGAACCCCGAATCGTCCACGCGGGTCTGGTGATCGGCCGCGCATGCCACCACCGGGTAGGGCGAGACCTGGTCGTTCTGGCACATCGACCAGTACCGCACGTCGGTGCCCGGCGCGGCGGGTGGGACGCCCGCTCCGGTGTCGGGGAAGGTCGGCGCGCGGCCGCGGACGACGACGATGCGGCCCGGCTGGTGGGTCAGGCCGGCGCCGACGTACTTGTTGTCGCCGTTGGGGAACAGGCCCGAGGTGCTGGCGGGGTTGACGAACGTCGCCTCGGGCACGTCGCCGGGGAAGGCGCCCGCGGCGGCCGACGCGATCACCGCGTCGAAGGCGTCGGTGGCGGCGGTGTCGATCGGGCCGCCGGGCAGCGACGAGGGGTCGAACGGGGCCCGGCAGGTGGGGATCGAGACGGTGCGTCCCGCCCGGGTCAGCGACACCTCGGGAAGCGGCACCGATCCGGGCAGCGACTGCGGGTCGTCGGGCACGTACACCCGGACGATGAGGAACCCGACGGGAACCCGCTGCGCTCCGGGTGCGGTGGGCAGTGCGGAGATCTCGTTCCGGGACCGGTCCGCGGTGCCGGTGGTGACGGTCACCTGCCAGCGCCGCGCGTCCGGCGGCAGGCCGGCCGCGGCCGGGTCGGCGAAGGGGTTGCCGCTGCCCGGGTCGGGGGCGATCTCGTCGTCGCGCAGTGTGTCGACGGTGTCGAAGTCGGTGCCGTACGTGTTGAGTGACATGTAGCGGGCGTAGGGGTACCAGCCGTGCACCGTGATCCGGTCGCCGTCCACGAGTGCGTACGGCAACACCCAGTAGGTGGCGCTGGCGTCGGGAAAGGCCACGTTGAGCGTCGTGGCGTCCGACATGAACTGCCAGGCGCACCCGATCTCCGGCGATGCGGCCGCGGCCGTCGGGCCCGTGAACACCCCACCGGCGAGGGCCAGCGCCGACAGGGCCGCGCATGCCCGCACGAACGGACGCATGGATTCACAGTAGGTGGCGCGGGCCGCCCACAGGTGCGAATCAGCGCAGGTCGCGCCACCGGGACAGCACGGCGTGGACGCATTCGGCGCCCCGCAGCGGGTCGGGCGGTGCGGGCAGGGTGGACGGGTACAGCAGGAACGGGGTGGTCTGCGGGCCGCCGAGGCCGCCGTGCGACCCGACCTGCTCCTCGAACGCCGCCACCTCGCCGGTGTCGGGACGGTAGCGGCCGTTGATCATCAGGTCGGCGACGTTGTCGAAGCGGTCGGTGCGCCGGATCCGGTCGAGGGTGCCGGGGCCGAAGTCGGCGAGCGGGTCCCGCCCGGTGACCTCCCCGCTGTCGACGTCGACGCTGCCGCCGCGCCCCAGGACGACCGACCCGCCGTCGTCTCGGGCGGCGAGGACGAAGCCGATGCCGGGGTGTTCGGTCAGCGCGGGCAGCAGACCCGGGTGGTGTTCGGCGATCCAGGACGTGGTGGCGCGACCCGGAGCGAGCGGGAAGCTGACGAGTCCGAGGTTCCCGGAGGCGAGGACGACCGGATTGTCGAGGGGACCGGCGGGCGCGGTGCCGCCGGTCCTGACGTGCAGGCTGGCCTCCGCGTACCCGAGCCCCTCGGCGCCCCGGCCGCGGCTGCCGAGGGATCCCGTGCCCCGCGCCGGTGCGCGGTCGCAGGCCTGCAGCACGAACTCCTCGAGGGTGTGCCCGTACGTCTGGCTGAACGTGGCGCCCTGGCTCTGTCCGTGGTCGGACAGCACGACGATGCGGTACGGCCGTCGCGCCTGCGCGGCGACGGCCACGATCATGCCGACCTGGGCGTCGAGTGTGCGCAGGACGTGGAGTGTCTCGGGGCGTTCGATGCCGGAGTGGTGGGACACCTCGTCGTAGCCGACGAGGTCGACGTACACGGGGCTGCGGCCGCCGATCACGTCGCCGATGACGGCGGCGGTGACGACGTCGGTCTCGACGACGGTGGTGAACGCGCGGACCAGCGGGTAGATGCCGCCGCGGCGGATGCGGGGGATGATGTCGGCGCGGTGCGCGTGGTGCGCCTGCCGGACCTCCCGGATCACCTCCGCGACGAGCCGGACGGTGGTGCGGACCGCGTTCGCGGGGTCGAGGAAGTAGTCGGCGTATCCGGTTGCGCCGCCGCCCATTCGGGCA
The DNA here is from genome assembly GCF_042879035.1 of Rhodococcus sp. NPDC003318. Lineage (NCBI taxonomy): Bacteria > Bacillati > Actinomycetota > Actinomycetes > Mycobacteriales > Nocardiaceae > Rhodococcus > Rhodococcus sp. NPDC003318. The sequence goes on from NZ_JBIAOU010000001.1 coordinate 109,509, forward strand.
CCACGCATCCTGCTCACCACGAGGACGTTGTCGTCCGCGCCGCCGGTGAAGAGGTTGCCGCGACTGGCGCCGCCGGTGAGCAGGCCGTCGCGGTGGGCGCGTTCGACCTCCCGTGCCGCGTTGTCGGCGGGGTTGCTGAACACGGCGACGGCGCCGCGGGTCTTGTCGTACCAGCGGAAGGCGGGCACGTTCCGGTTGTCGCCGTACAGGATTCCGAGCTGGCTCGCGCCGGTCTGGCTGCTCCAGTCGGTATACCACGGCACCATCGTGTGCGATCCGCTGCGGACCAGGCCGGCGAGGTGTTCGGTGACGCCGTCGCGGATCGCGCGGTGCAGGACGTCGTGGCCGAGTCCGTCGATCTGGATGCACAGCAGGCCCGGCGACTCGTCGCTCGCCACTCCCGCCGATGCGCGGCGGAGCCGGGATCTGTTGCGGCGCACCACCATCAGGCGGTAGGTGTCGTCGCGCCGGGCCGCGATGGCCCCGATGGCGACCGACCCGAAGGCGGACAGCGTGATCGCCAGCACGAACAGGTCGCTCGCATTCTCGTACCGGGCCAGCGGCACCACCTGCACGGCGAGCATCATGATCAGCCAGTTCCCGACGAACGTGAGCACGAACAGCAGGGCGGGGCCCGCCCACAGGATCGCGCGCATCAGCAGCGGCCACAGGGTCACCGACAGCACGCCGAACACCAGGGCCAGGGAGAGCGCGGCGGGAATGGTGGCGAACGGCCCGCCACCGGGGACGGCCGTCAACTCGACCCCCGGCAACACCAGGTCGGTCAGCACCAGGGCGACGGCGGAAGTCAGCCACAGCACCAGAAATTCGGTCACGGTTCTCGCCGCGGTTCGCACAGTGCGCATCGTCGACCCTCCTTGTCACGTCGGATGGTAGGGGCAGGAGGCGGTGTTAGTGTCGAGACACGACCCGACCCGGCCGGTGGTGAGCGAATGTCGAGCGACGACGTGGACGTCCTGATCGTCGGCGCCGGGCTGTCCGGGATCGGGGCTGCCTGCCACCTGCGGCGCCGGCGGCCGGGATCGTCGATCCTGCTGCTCGAGGGTCGCGACCGGATCGGTGGCACCTGGGATCTGTTCCGGTATCCCGGGGTCCGGTCCGATTCGGACATGTACACCCTGGGCTACGCGTTCCGGCCGTGGACCGGCGCCCGGTCGATCACTGACGGCGAGTCGATCCTCGACTACATCCGCGCGACGGCCGCCGAGTACAGGATCGAGCACCGGATCCGGTTCGGTACTCGGGTGACCGGCGCCCGGTGGAACAGTGCGCAGGCCCGGTGGACGGTCAGCGCGGTCCACGACGGCACCGAGGTCACCTACACATGCGGTTTCCTGCTCGTGTGCAGCGGCTACTACGACTACCGGCACGGCTACCGACCCGATTTCGCGGGCCTCGAGTCGTTCCGCGGCGCGGTGGTGCACCCGCAGCAGTGGGACCCCGACCTCGACTACGCCGGTCGGCAGGTGGTCGTCGTCGGCAGCGGCGCGACCGCCGTGACCCTGGTCCCGGCGATGGCGCGGTCCGCGGCGCACGTGACGATGCTCCAACGCTCCCCCGGCTACGTGTTGTCGCTGCCGGCGCGGGACCGGTGGGCGCTGCGCCTGGGCCGGGTGCTGCCCTCGAGGTGGGTGTACGGGCTGATCCGGTGGAAGAACGTGCTGCGGATGTCGCTGTTCTACGAGCTCAGTCGCCGCCGCCCGACTACGGTGAAAAGGCTGCTGCGCAAGGGTGTTCGGGCACGGCTCGGCACCGACTACGACCTGCGGCACTTCACGCCCCGCTACGAACCGTGGGATCAGCGGATGTGCTTCGTCCCCGACGGCGACCTGTTCGCCGCGATCCGGTCGGGGCGGGCGTCGGTGGTGACCGACACCGTCGAGTCGTTCACCCCCAGCGGGATCCGGTTGGGGTCCGGCGCCGAGCTGGCTGCGGACGTGGTGGTCACCGCGACGGGACTGGAACTGCTGCCGCTCGGCGGGATCGAGTTCGAGGTCGACGGCGTCCCCGTGGACGTGTCGAGGTCGCTGGCGTACAAGGCGATGATGCTCGACGGCGTGCCGAATCTGGCGTTCTGCATCGGGTACACGAACGCGTCCTGGACCCTGAAGTGCGATCTGACGTGCGACTACGTGTGCCGGTTGCTCGACCACATGGACGCGCGCGGGTATCGGCAGTGCCGGCCGCGCAACACCGACCCGGCGATGCCCCGGCTGCCGGCGATCGACTTCACCTCCGGCTACATCCGGCGCGGCATCCACCGGTTCCCCGACCAGGGGCCGCGGGCGCCGTGGCGCCTGCGGCAGAACTACCTGCTCGACATCGCGGCCCTGCGTTTCGGGTCGGTGTCCGACGGCGCGATGGAGTTCACCGGTGCCGGACGGTGAGGTGGGGGTCCGGTGGATCGGGCACGCGACCGTCGCCGTCACCGACAGCGGGACCACGATTCTGACCGATCCGGTGCTCACGGCGCGGGTGGTGCACCTGCGGCGCAGGCGCGGCCCGGACCCGATGGCCGATCCGGTGCGCCCGGACGCGGTGGTGCTGTCGCACCTGCACGCCGACCACACCCATGTGCCGTCGCTGGCGTTGCTCGACACCGACGTGCCGATCGTGGTGCCGCGCGGCGCCGTCACCGGGTTCTCGGGGCTGCGGGTGTTCGGGGACCGGCTGATCGAGCTCGCGGTCGGGGACGAGACCCGGATCGGCGCGGTCACCGTGCGGGCGGTGCCCGCGGACCACGACGGCAGGCGGATCCGGCGAGGTCCGCGTCTCACCGATGCGGTCGGCTACGTGCTCGACGGCGCGGCGACGACGTATTTCGCCGGTGACACCGCCCTGGACCCGGCGATCGCGGACTGGGTGCCGCGCTGCGACGTCGCCCTGCTCCCGGTCGGCGGGTGGGGCCCGAATCTCGGGCCCGGCCACATGGATCCGGAGGCGGCGGTGCGGGCGGCGGAACTCGTCGCGGCGCGCCTGTCGATTCCGGTGCATTTCGGGACGCTGTGGCCGATCGGTTTGGACAGGGTACGCCCGAGCCGGTTCACCGGCCCGGGCGCCGACTTCGCCGCGCGGGCGGCGGCCGCCGGGCTCGACGCGGTGGAGTTGGCGCCGGGGCAGTCCTGGGCGCGCTAGCCACCTGTTCACCAATCGTGACCCGGCAGTATCTGCGATCTGCTGACCCGGGCCGGATGCGGTGAGACTATGGGACGGGTCGGGGAATCCTCACTTCGAGTGCAAGGTGGGACCGCGCATGAGTGATTCGAGTGACCGCGCCGGCGACGGTGGAGACGTCCGGGTTCTGCGCCCGGAATCGGAGCTCGAGGACCTACGGTCGGAGCTGGACGGAATCGACGATCAGCTTCTCGACAGCGTGCGGCAGCGGATCGAGGTCTGCACCCGCATCGCCGTCCTCAAGCGGCGGCACGACATTCCGGTGATGCAGCCGCGCCGGGTCGGGGCGGTGCACGAGCACGCCCGTTCGTACGCTCTCGACCACGACCTGTCCCCGCAGTTCCTGCGGGACCTGTACGACCTGCTCATCGCCGAGACGTGCCGGGTCGAGGATCGGATCGTGGCCGCGCAGCCACCGAACGAGCCCCAGTGAGGTGAGTGGTGCGAACGCTGCTGATCGACAACTACGACTCGTTCACCTACAACCTGTACAGCCTGCTGACGGAGGTGAACGGTCGCACCCCCACGGTCCTGACGAACGATCGGCCGTGGGAGTCGGTCCGGCTCGCGGACTACGACAACATCGTCATCTCCCCCGGCCCGGGTCGCCCTGACCGGGTACGGGACTTCGGGATCAGCGCGCAGGCGCTGGCCGACAGCGGACTCCCGGTGCTCGGGGTGTGCCTGGGCCATCAGGGCCTGTGCCACCTGTTCGGCGGGCGGGTGGTCCCCGCACCCGAGCCGAGGCACGGCCGGCTGAGCTCGGTCAGCCACGACGGGCGGGACCTGTTCGAGGGCATCCCGTCGCCGTTCCAGGTGGTGCGGTACCACTCGTTGGCGGTCGCCGACCTGCGGGAACCGCTGGACCCGCAGGCATGGGCGGACGACGGCGTGCTGATGGCGGTGCGACACCGGGACCGGCCGATGTGGGGTGTGCAGTTCCACCCCGAGTCGATCTGCACGGAACACGGGCGCCGGTTGCTGGAGAACTTCGCCGCCCTGACCCCGGTGCGCAGGCGGCCGCGACCGCCGGCCGCCCCGCCTGCGTCGCCGCCGGTGACCGAGCCGGTCCACCGGTACCGGGTGCGTCACGTCCGGGTCGACCGGGCGGTCGACCCGACGGTGGTGTACGATACGCTGTTCGCGAACGGCCCCGACAGCTTCTGGCTGGACGGGTCCGCGGCGTCCGACGCCGACGGGCGGTTCTCGGTGATGGGCAACTGTTCGGGGCCGCGCGCGGAGTTCGTCACCTACCGGGTCACCGAGACGACGGTCCGGGTCCGCCGCTCGGACGGATCGACCGAGTCGGTGCGCACCACCCTGTTCGACTATCTGGACGCGCAGCTGCGCGCGCGGGCGGTGCCGCCGCGGTCGGACCTGCCGTTCGGGTTCTGCCTCGGTTACGTCGGTTATCTCGGCTACGAACTCAAGGCCGACACCGGCGGCCAGTTGGCGCATGCATCCGAACAGGCCGATGCCGCAGTCGTTTTCGCCGACCGGGCCCTGGTTGTCGACCACGGCACCGGGTGCTGCCACCTGCTGGCCCTCGACGACGGCACCGACGACCCGGAGACCGTGCGCTGGTTGAGGGAGACCGCGACCGCGTTGCGTGTGCTCGAGGAGACACCGGTACCGCGGCCGGCCGCACCGCCGCTCGTGCCCGGCGCCGCCGACGTCCCGATGGTGTTCCGGCACGACCACGAGGTGTATCTGCGGCTGATCGAACAGTGTCTCGCCGAGATCCGGTCCGGGGAGTCGTACGAGGTGTGCCTGACGAACGCGGCGACGGTTCACCGCAGGCTCGATCCGCTGGCCGGGTACTCGTGCCTGCGGGAGATCAGTCCGATGCCGTACAGCGCCCTGCTGTGCTTCGACGGCATGTCCGTGCTCAGTGCGTCACCGGAGCGGTTCCTGCGGGTCGGCGCGGACCGGGTCGTCGAGTCGAAACCGATCAAGGGGACACGGCCGCGGTCCGGTGATCCGGAGCGCGACCGGGCCCTGCGCCACGACCTGCTGCTCAGCGAGAAGGACCGCGCGGAGAACCTGATGATCGTCGATCTGGTGCGCAACGACCTGTCCCGGGTGTGTGTCCCGGGGTCGGTGCACGTGCCGAAGCTGTTCGCCGTCGAGACCTACGCGCCGGTGCACCAGCTGGTGTCGACGGTGCGGGGCACCTTGCGGGAGGGTGTGTCGGCGGTCGAGTGCGTGCGGGCGGCTTTTCCGGGCGGGTCGATGACCGGGGCCCCGAAGGTCCGCACGATGGAGATCATCGACAAGCTCGAGAACGGTCCCCGCGGGGTGTATTCCGGTGCGATCGGCTACTTCTCGCTGACGGGGACGGCGGACCTGTCGATCGTGATCCGGACGATGGTGGCCACCGCGGACGAGGTCACGTTCGGGGTCGGCGGCGCGATCGTGGCGCTGTCCGACCCGGACGAGGAGTTCGAGGAGACGATGGTCAAGGCGCTGTCGATGCGGCGTTGCCTGTCGGTCGCGAGCGAGCACGAACCGTGACGGAGCAGCTCGCGACCACGGTGCGGTCGGTGGTGGTGGCCGGCGGCGCCGGCGCCGTCGGGTCGATGTTCGCGGACCTGTGGTCCGCTGCCGGCGCGACGGTGACGGCGGCGGACCCGGCCACCGACCCGGCGGGCGACATCCGGGACCCCGGGGACGCGCTGCGGACCGCGATCGGGCACGCCGATGTGGTGATGCTGGCGGTGCCCGAGGACGTGGCGTTGGCGGCGGTGGACGCCCTCCTGCCGCTGCTGCGGGGCGACGCCGTGCTGGTGGAGACGTTGTCGGTGAAGTCTCGGTTCGCGGCCGCGGTCGCGCGGGCGCCGGCCGGTGGACAGGTCGTCGGGGTCAATCCGATGTTCGCTCCCGCGCTCGGGCTGCCGGGGCGGTCGGTGTTGGCGGTGGTCCACCGCGGCGGACCGGACGCCGACGCGGTGCTCGACCGGATGCGGGCGTGGGGTGGCCACGTCGAGGTCACCGGCGCCGACCGTCACGATCGGCTGTGCGCGGCGATGCAGGCCCTCACGCATGCGGCGGTGCTGGCGTTCGGCCTGGCCCTGGCCGACCTCGGGATCGAGTCAGACGACCTCGCTCACCTCGCGCCGCCGCCGCACCGGACCTTGTCGGCGTTGCTGGCGCGGATCACGCTCGGCACCCCGGAGGTGTACCGGGACGTGCAGACCGCGAATCCCTATGCAGCCCAGGCCAGGTCGGCGCTGTCAGAGGCGCTCGCGCGGCTCGACGCGGTGTGCTCCGGCGAGCCCGCCCGGTTCGCGGACCTGCTCGCCGCCGCCCGCGCTCCCCTCGGCGACCGGGCCGACGACGCCGCCGCGCGGTGCGCGAACCTGTTCGAGGGCCTGCTCCGATGACCGTCCGGCTGCCAGAGCACGACCCCACCGACCCGGTGGAGTCGGCGGTGATCCGCGGACTGGTGCGCAGCTGGCCGCGCCGCGCGACGGTCCGCCGCAACGAGGCCGCGCTCGACGGGCCGACGATGGACGACCTGTTCGATCCCGATCACGCCGACTACCCCGAGCAGCTGCTCCCGTTCGCGGGGCATCCCGGGTTCGAGGGGCTAGACGCGACCGTGCGCGCCCGGATCCTGGCGTGGGCGTGGATCGCCTACAACAAGAACGTCGTGGACATCGAGCAGGACGTCGTGACACCCGGTTTCGGTGTGCTCTTCCGCGACGGTCTCGGTGCCGGGCTGTCCGACACGTCGCGGGCGGCGGCGGTGCAGGCGATGGTCGACGAGGAGTACCACACGCTGATGCACCTGAACGCGTCCGCGTTGACCCGCCGTCGGCGCGGTTGGCCGCTGCCCGATGCGGCGTTGCCGGACGGGGTGACGGTCCGGCGCCACCGGGAGGCGGTGGCGGCCGCGGACGGTCCGCGGGCGGCGGCGCTGACGACGGTGGCGTACGCGACGGTCGCGGAGACGTCGATTCCCGACTACCTGGCGCTGATCGCGAACGACGAGTCGATCCAGCCCGTGAACCGCGCGACGGTGGTGTTGCACCGCCGCGACGAGTGCGCGCACGCGTCGGTGGCCGGGGAACTGATCGTCCTGGTCCACGACACGCTCGACGCGCGGGACCGGCGCGTCCTCGAATCCGCCATGCGGGACGGCGCCGACGCGTTCACGGCCACCGACACGGCCGTCTGGTCGGCGATCCTGCGGGCCGAGAACGTCCCGGACGCGGACGCGATCCTGCGTGAGGTCACCGCCGATCCGACCCGCCGCCGCTTCCTGCAGGACTGCAGCGCCGTCGAGCGGCTGTTCGCGCGGTTCGGCGTGGGAGCGTGACGGGAGCCGATTCGGGGTATCCCCGGAGCATGCGACTGGCCGTCCTCGACATCGGTTCCAACTCGGCGCAACTCCAGGTGGTCGACGCCGGCCCCGGCGCGCCCCCGCTGCCGATCCACGGGCTGCGGATCCCGGTCCGGCTCAGCGAGCACATCGAGGACGACGGCTCGATCGGCGAGGGCGGAATCGAACGGGTCGTCGCCGCCGTGGCCAGCGCTGTCGACGCAGCACTGTCGACGTCGCGCTGCAGCAGAACGTCGAACAGTGGTACCCGTCCGTGACGGCCGCGATCCGCGACGCGACGAACGGGGACACCCCGAGAACGCGGTCACGCTGGGCGTTCTGGCCGGATCCGTTCATGCACTGTCAACAGGAGATGGTCGAACAGCGAACGCAGCCCGCTCGGCGCGTTGACCGCCTCGGTGAACTCCGCGACCAGCTGCTGGGCGAGGAGACGCAACTTGACGTTGCTCTCCTGTGAGCGCCAGGTCAGGACGTCGAAGGCGCGGTCCGCGTCGATACCGTACACCAGCATCAACGCCCCCTTGGCCTGTTCGATGGCCGCCCGGGACGCGAGCAGGTCGGCCAGCATCGTCTCGTCCGGGGCCGCCCGGCCGTCGCCGGGGCGCGGCTCGTCCTGGGTGTCGAGTTCGACGTAGAACCCGGCGGTGCCGAGAAGGTCGCCGTGATCGTCGAATTCCCGGTCCGCGACGACCAGGACGTGCCGCGTGCGGCCCGCGGTGTCGACGATGCGATGGCGACTGCAGAACGGTTCACCCTTCTCGACGGTGTCGGCGAGCGCGCCGGACACCCGTTCCCGGTCGGCGGGATGCTTGTGCGAGAGCAGCAGTTCCGTCGTCGGGGTGACCTCGCCGGGTGGGTAGCCGTGCATCGCGGCGACCTCGTCGGACCACTCCCACCGTCGGTCCCGCAGGGTGAACCGGAAACTCCCGACCCGATGGCAGCGACCCGTGCCGAGGACCCGGTCGACGTCCGATGGCTTCACCGCAACCTCCCTTGTCGAGTGGGCGCCGAGACGGCGCTGCCGTCGGAGTACCCAATCGGGGTGCGGTGCACGCGCGGCACGCTGCCACCGTCACCGGGCCGGCTTGCTAGACTGGCAGGTGGTTGAGAACACAGCCGAGCGGCCCTATCGGTCCGGTGGCTCTCGACCGTACCCATGTCGATCCCCCGTCCCGCGGAAGAGACGGAGCGTGTGCGACATGGATTCCACACCCGGCCCCACTCACACCGGCCCCGGAGTGCACCTGGTCGTCGACGTCGAGAAACCCTGCGCGGGATACGCTCTCGTGCGGGTCCTCGGGGATCTCGACGTGACCACCGCGGCGCATCTCGGCTCCCGTCTGGGCGAATGCGTCGTCGATCCGTGCACGATCGTGCTCGACCTGCGTGAGGTACCGTTCGTCGGGTGCGCTGCGCTGTCCGTGATCGACGCCGCCGCCGACTTCCTCCACTCCCGCGGTGAACGGTTGGTCGTGATCTGCGGTCCCCAGGCCCGCCGGGCCCTCGCGGTCAGCGGGGTTGATCGGCGCGTCGCCGTGCTGTCGGTCTAGTGGCTGGTCAGGTACTCGTCGAGCACGGGACCGACGGCGGCGAGGACGTCGGGTTCGATCATCTGGTTGTGCTCACAGTCGATCTCGATCTCGCGGATGCCGCCGGTGACGGCGCCCTCCCACTCCCGCGGGGTGTGCCGGTTCTCGGTGGTGCGTCCGGCGCGGAAGAACAGCATGTCGCCGTCGAAGACGTCGGGGGCGAAACTGCGCATGATCCGCGCGGAGTCGGTGAATCCGGCGTTGATGCGTTGCAGGTGGACGGCGGTCAGGCCGGTGTTCTGGCCGAACGATTCGTCGAGCAGTTCGACGGCCCGGTCGTAGGTGAGGGTCCCCTCGTCGGCGTCGGGTAGGTCGAGGCCGAGCCCGTGCAGCAGTTCGGCGACGGTCAGCGAGTCGGGGGTGTCCTCGTCGAGGTCGACGTAGCTGTCCATCACGGCGAGGGTGGCGACCTGTTCACCCCGCGAGCGCAGTTCGACGGCGATCGCGTGGGCGATGACACCGCCGAGCGACCAGCCGAGCAGGTGGTAGGGGCCGTGCGGCTGCACCGAGACCATCTCCTGGACGTACCGGTGTGCGAGTTGCGTGACGGACGTGAAGCTCGGTCCCCCGCTGATGACGGGCAGTTGCAGTCCGTAGGCGGGGCGGTCGGCGGACAGGTGCCGGATCAGACCGGCGTATCCCCACGACAACCCGATCCCGGGATGGATGCAGAACAACGGGGCCTTGTCACCGCTGGTCCGCAGCGGGATCAGGACGCTCAGCGCCGCGTCGACCGGTGCGGCCCGGCTCGGTTCGTCGACGGCCAGTGCCAGCCCACGCGGGGTCGGGTCGAGGAACACCGCCTGCAGCGGCAGCCGCCGCCCGAGCCGGTCGGCGATCGCGGCGACGAGGCGGGTGGCGACGATGGAGTTGCCGCCGAGGTCGAAGAAGCTGTCGGCGACCCCGACCCGGTCGACGCCGAGCACCTCCTCGAACACCGCGACGACGGCGTGTTCGGTTGCGGTGCGCGGAGGTTGGTAGAGGTCGGCGCGGGTCCCGAAGTCGGGGGCGGGCAGCGCCCGGCGGTCGAGCTTACCGACCGGGGTCATCGGGACGGAGTCCATCACGGTGACCGCGGCGGGCACCATGTGGGCGGGCAGGCGGGCCGCGGCGTAGGCGCGGATCTCCCCCGGGTCCGGGGTGAGTCCGTCGCCGCCGACCACATACGCGGCGAGCAGGGTCGAACCGGACGGCGCGGTGTAGCCGATGGTGGCGGCGAACGTGAGCGCCGGGTGCCCGGCGAGGACCGCGTCGATCTCGCCGAGTTCGATGCGGAAGCCGCGCACCTTGACCTGGAAGTCGCTGCGCCCCAGGTACTCCACGGTGAACCGGCCGTCGCCGGCGCGACGCCACCGCACGACGTCACCGGTGCGGTACATCGTCGTGCCGGGGTCGCCGAACGGGTTGGCGACGAACCGGCCCGCCGTCAGGCCCGGACGGTGGTGGTAGCCGCGCGCGAGTCCCGGCCCCGCGATGTACAGTTCGCCCGGCACCCCCACCGGCACCGGCTGCATCCGGGTGTCGAGGATCATCTCCTCGAATCCGATTGCGGGGCGGCCGATGTCGACGGGTTCGTCGGCGCGCATCGCGTCGCTGACGCTGGCCTGGATGGTCGTCTCCGTCGGCCCGTACCCGTTGAACATGCTGCGCCCGCGTGCCCATTTCGCGACCAGTTCGGGTGGGCAGGCCTCGCCGGCGACCGCGAGCACGGTCAGGTCGTCGAGACCCCGGTCGTCCATCGACGACAGCGCGGTCGGCGTGATGAACGCGTGGGTGACGCGCTCACGGCGCAGCAGGTCGGCCAGCTCGGTGCCGCCGAAGACGGTGGGCGGCACGATCACCACGCGGGCGCCGGCCCCGAACGCCATCATCAGTTCGAACACGGAGGCGTCGAAGCTCGGCGACGCCAGGTGCGAGACCCGCGACTGCGGCGTCACCTTGAACCGGTCGTGTTCCTCCGCGGTGAGGTTCGCGATGCCGCGGTGGGTGATGACGACTCCCTTGGGCAGACCGGTGGAGCCGGACGTGTAGATCAGGTACGCCGGGTGCGCCAGGTGCAGCGGTGTCGTCCGGTCGGCGTCGGTGACCGGTTCGGCGGAGCGCCGGGTGAGTTCGGCGTCCAGGGTGTCGTCGAGGTGGAGCCACGGCACCGTGCCGGGCAGGCGGTCGCGGTGTTCGGCGACGGTCAGTCCGAGGACGGCCGCGGAGTCACGGAGCATGTAGTCGATGCGTTCGCCCGGGTACGTCGGGTCGACCGGGACGAACCCGGCGCCCGCCTTGGCCACCGCCCAGATGGCGAGGATCTCCTCCACCGACCGGGACAGCCCCAACGCGACGAACGTTTCCGGTCCGACGCCGCGCGCGATCAGGGCGCGTGCCAACCGGTTCGAGCGGGCGTCGAGTTCCCGGTAGGTGACCCGGCGGCCCGCGAAGGTCACCGCGACCGCGTCGGGGTCGACCTCGGCCGCCGCCGACAGCAGCTCCGGCCACAGGCGGGGGGTGCCGCCGGCGCGGCCGTGGGCCGGTGCGTACTCGGCGAGTTCGGTGGCGCCGAGGATGCCGATGTCGCCGACGGCGCGGGCCGGGTCGCGGGTGACGGCGCGCAGGATCCGCAGGAACCGTTCGGCGAGGGCGTGCACGGTGCCCGGGTCGAACAGGTCGGTTGCGAAGTCGAACGCGGCGGTCATGCCCGCCGGGTTGCGGTCGTCGTCGAATCGTTCGGCGAGGATCAGCTCGAGGTCCTCCTTCGCAACCCGCGTCGACAGGTCGACGGCCTCGGCGGTCAGTCCGGGCAGGTCGAGCCGCGGCGATTCGGTGTTCTGGAATTCGAGCGAGACCTGGAACAGCGGCGAGTAGGCGGTCGAGCGGGGCGGGTTGAGCTTCTCGACGAGCAGTTCGAACGGCAGGTCGGAGTGGGCGAACGCGTCGAGGTCGACCTCGCGGACGTGGTCGAGCAGTTCGGTGAACGAGGTCGCCGCGTCGATCCGGGTGCGCAGCACCAGGGTGCCGACGAACATGCCGATCATCTCGTCGAGGGCGGGGTCGCCGCGACCGGCGATCGGGGTGCCGATCGCGATGTCGTCGGTGTCGCCGAGCCGGGCGAGCATCAGTGCGTACGCGGCGTGCACGGCCATGAAGACCGTGGCGCCGTGGTCGCGAGCCAGGTCGGTGATCGCGCGGTGCAGGTCCGCGGGGACGGTGAACTCGACGCGGTCGCCGCGCAGCGTCTGCTGCAGCGGACGTGGCCGGTCGGTGGGCAGCGCGATCACGTCGGGCAGCCCGGCCAGGGCGTCACGCCAGTGGTGCCACTGCCGCGCGAGCAGGGACCGCTCGTCGTCCTCGGAGCCGAGCACCCGGTGCTGCCACAGCGTGAAGTCAGCGTACTGCACGGGCAGCGGCGCCCACTGCGGGGTGCGGCCGGCGGCGCGGGCGACGTAGGCGCTCATCACGTCCCGGGCGAGGGTGGCGAGGGAGGCGCCGTCGGCGCTGATGTGGTGTACGACCACGACGAGTGCGTGTTCGCGCGGTGACAGGGTGTACAGGGCCGCGCGGATCGGGGCTCCGGCGGTGACGTCGAAACCGCGGACCGCGAATTCGGTGATCCGGGTGAGCAGTTCCGCCTCGGCGACGTCCTCGATGGCGAACTCCGTGAGGGCCTCGGTGGTCGGGACGACGACCTGGCACGGTTCGCCGTCGACGACGGGGAACTTGGTGCGCAGCGCCTCGTGCCGGTCCAGGACGTCGGCGACCGCGGCGTGCAGAGCGGCCACGTCCAGTTCGCCGGTCAGCCGCACGGCGAGGGGGATGTTGTAGGCCGGGGACGTGGTGTCGAACTGGTTGAGGAACCACATCCGTTGCTGGGCGAGGGAGATCGGGATCCGGTCGGGTCTCGGTCCGGCGGTCAGGGCGAGGCGTTCGATGCCGCGGTCGCTCTCGTCGATGCGGCGGGCGAGGGCACGCACCGTCGGCGCCTCGAACAGGGCCCGGACCCCGACGCTCACGTCGAGTTCGGTGCCGAGGCGGGCGGTGACGCGGGTCGCGACCAGGGAGTTGCCGCCGATCTCGAAGAAGTTGTCGTCGATGCCGATCCGTTCGAGACCGAGGACCTCCGCGAACACGTCGGCGACGGTCCGCTCGAGGTCGGTGCGGGGCGCGGTGTAGGCGGCGGCCACCGGAGCGAACCGCGGGGCGGGCAGGGCCGACCGGTCCAGTTTGCCGACCGCGGTCAGCGGGATCTCGTCGAGCACGGTGATGCTGGTGGGCACCATGTGGGCGGGCAGTCGGCGGGACAGTTCCGCCGTCAGGTCCCCGGGGTCGACGTGGTGGCCGGTCGCGGGCATCACGTATCCGGCCAGTGCGGTGTCGCCGGCCGGGCCGGGGACGGCGAGGGTGACGGCGAAGCCGACGCCGGGATGGGCGGCGATCGCGGTGTCGATCTCGCCGAGTTCGATGCGGAAGCCGCGGATCTTGACCTGGAAATCGCTGCGGCCGAGGTACTCGAGGGTGTACTCACCGCCGTCGCCGTGGGTCCAGCGGACGATGTCGCCGGTGCGGTACATCCGCTCCCCCGGCGCGTACGGGTTGGCGACGAAGCGGGTCGCGGTGAATCCGGGGCGGCGGTGGTAGCCGCGGGCCAGGCCGACGCCGCAGATGTACAGCTCACCGGGCGCCCCGACGGGGACGGGTTGCAGGTGGGTGCCGAGGACCAGTTCCTGCACGCCGCGGACCGGGCCGCCGAGGGTGATCGGCCGGTCCGGCGACATCGGGGTGCTGATGTTCGACATGACCGTCGTCTCGGTGGGCCCGTACGCGTTGTGCAGTTCGCGGCCCGGCGCCCAGCGGGTCACCAGGTCCGGCGGGCAGGCTTCGCCGCCGACCACGACGTGGGTGAACGCGTCGAGACCGGCCGGGTCGACGGTGGCCAGCGCCGCGGTGGTGACGAACGCGTGGGTGACGCCCTCGGCCTTGATCAGGTGCGCGAGTTCGGTGCCGCCGTAGACGGTCGGCGCCGCGAGCACCATCGTGGCGCCCGCGCCGAACGCCTGCAGGTACTCGAACACGGCGCCGTCGAAGCTGGGGGTGGAGAAGTGCAGGGTGCGGGATCCGGGCCGGGCGCCGAAGCGGTCGATCTGGTCGCGGGCGAAGTTGTCGAGGCCGGTGTGGGTGACCACCACCCCCTTCGGGGTTCCGGTCGACCCCGACGTGTAGACGAGGTAGGCGGTGTTGGCGAGGTCGATCGGGGCGAGCCGGTCGGCGTCGGTGACCGGCGCCGAGGACCGGTCGGCGCACCGCTGCGCGAAGTCCGGTGCGTCGAGGTAAAGCCACGGCACCGAGTCGGGCAACCGCCCCCGGTGGGCGGTCGTCGCGAGCCCGACGGTGGCACCGGAATCGGTGAGCATGTGCGCGATCCGGTCGGCCGGATAGTTCGGGTCGACCGGGACGAACGCGGCCCCGGTCTTGGCGACCGCCCACATGCACAGCACCGACGAGACGGACCGGGCGACGCCGACGGCGACGAACGTCTCCGGTCGGGCGCCGAGTTCGATCAGCATGCGCGCCAACCGGTTCGACTCCTCGTCGAGCTGCCGGTAGGTGACCTCGCGGTCGCCCAGTCGCAGCGCGATCGCGTCGGGGTCGATCGCCGCGCCGTCGGTGAGGATCTGCGGCAGGCTGCGGTCGGACCGCCCGTCCGGGCCGGTGACGGGTAGCAGGTCGGCGAGTTCGGTCGCGTCGAGCGCGTGGGTCCGCGCCACCGGGAGGTCGGGCCGGTCGGTCAGCAGCGTGAGCACCCGCCGGACCCGGTCCGCGATCACCGCGACCTCGCCCGCGCCGAAGGCGTCGGAGTACTCGAACTTCAGGTGCAGGCGCGTGTGGCCTTGCTCCGCAACCGATTCCGATGCCACCAGCGCCAACGGGTAGTGCGCCGAGTCGCGTCCGCTGATGCCCGTGACCCGGAGGCCGGCGATGTCGGTGTCCGCGGTGAGGCCGGCACGGTCGACGGGGTACGACTCGAACACGGTCAGGGTGTCGAAGGTGGCGCCGGGGCCGGCGGCCCGCGCGATCGCGGGCAGCCCGAGCAGGTGGTGGTCGAGCAGGGCCGCCTGTTCGGACTGGATCCGGTCGAGGAGGGCGCCGAGCGTCTCGGCGGGGTCGAGGGTGACCCGGACCGGGACCGTCGTGATGAACAGGCCGACCATCTCCTCGATGCCGGGCAGTTGCGGCGGTCGACCGGAGACGGTGGCACCGAACGTGACGTCGCTGCGGCCGGTCAGCGCGCCGAGCACCAGCCCCCACGCCGCCTGGACCACGGTGTTGACGGTGACGCCGCGACTCCGGGCGAGGGCACGCAGGCGCTCGGTGTCCGCACCGGCGAGGGTGACGGCGTACTCGCGGGACCCGGCGGGCGCCGGATCGCCCGGCGCGGTCGGGACGAGCAGGGTCGGGTCCGCCAGGTCGGCGAATCCGGCGCGCCACGCGGCGGCCGATTCCGCGTGGTCGCGGCCGGCGAGCCACTGCAGGTAGTCCCGGTAGGGCCGCACCCGCGGCAGGTTCGAGGAATCCGCGTCGGTCGCGTAGAGGGTGAGCAGGTCCCGCAGGATCAGCGGCGTGGACCAGCCGTCGAGCAGGATGTGGTGGTTCGTCAGCACCAGCCGGTACTCCCCCGGCGCCAGGGTCACGAACAGCATCCGCAGCAGCGGCGGGCGGGTCATGTCGAAACCGGCGGTGCGGTCGGCGTCGAGGAGCGCGGCGAACTCGGCCTCCGCGGCCGCGCGGTCGGTGGCGGTCAGGTCGACCGCCGCCCACGGCAGGGTGGTGTGGCGGGGGATCACCTGGACGTCCGGGTCGTGCAGGAACGCCGCCCGCAGGTTCGGATGCCGGTCCAGCAGCGACTGGCCGGCGCGGCGCAGCCGGTCCGCGTCGACGGCGCCGCCCAGCTCCAGGGTCAGCTGGACGACGTAGGGGTCGACGGTGTGTTCGGCGAGCCGGGTGTGGAACAGCAGACCGGACTGCAGCGGTCCGAGGGACCAGACGTCGGACAGGTCCGGGTAGCGCGCCTCGAGCCGGTCGATCGTCGGCTGGTCGAGGTCGACGAGGTCGAGGTCCGACGGGGTCAGCCCGCCGGCGTCGGGGTCGGCGGCGTGCCGGGCGACGGCGGTGAGCGCGTCGACCCACAGGTCCGCGAGCAGGGTGACCTCCTCGGCGGACAGGACTCCGGTCGGGAAGTCCCAGGTGGCCCGCAGGTGGGGGCCGTCGGGGCCGGTGAGGGTGACGGCGTTGACGTCGAGGACGGTGGCGACGGGCAGATCGGGGCTCGGGGTGTCGTCGAGGTCGATGTCGGAGACGGGCAGCCATCCCGTGCCGGTGTCGGGGACGGAACCGCCGAGCCGGCCCAGGTAGTTGAAGCCGACCTGCGGGCTCCGCAGATCGGACAGCGCCGACTCCCCGGTCGCCGGGTGCCGCAGGAGCCCGAACCCGACGCCGTGGTCCGGGACGGTCAGCAGCTGTTCCTTGACCGCCTTGATCGCGGCGCCCGTGGACGGTCCGGCGTCGAACGCGCGGTCCAGGTCGATGCCCGCGAGGTCGAGCCGGACCGGGTAGAGGGTGGTGAACCAGCCGACGGTGCGGGCCAGGTCGGCGCCCGGCGCCGCGGCCTCCTCCCGGCCGTGGCCTTCGAGCGCGACCAGGGCGTCGGTGTGCGTCTGTCCGCGGTCGGCGCGCCACTGCGTCAACGCCAGCGCCAGCGCGGTCAGCAGGCCGTCGGTGACGGTGCCGTGGAACGATTCCGGCACCGCGGTGAGCAGTTGCTCGGTGACGTCGGCAGGCACCTGAACGCGGACCCGTCCGAGCGTGCCCGCGACGTCCACGGCCGGGTCGAGGGGCCGGCTCCCGAGAACCGGGTCGGGTGCGGCGAGCACCGACCGCCAGTGGTCGAGTTCGGCGCTGCGGTCGGCCGCGGCGAGGGCGTGCGCCCAGGTGCGCATCGAGGTGCCGACCGCGGCGAGGTCGGGGTCGCGGTCCTCCCCGAGGTGGGCCCACGCGATTGCCAGGTCCGGCACGAGGACCCGCCAGGACACACCGTCGACGGCGAGGTGGTGCAGGACGAGCAGCAGACGCCCGGAGCCCCGGGGCGGGTCGAACCACACCGCCTGCAGCACGTTTCCGGCTTCCGGATCGAGCCGGTCGGCGGCCTCGGCGAGCGCGACGGACGCCACCCGCTCGAAGTCGGGGCCGGTCACGGCGCCCACCGACACCCGGGTCAGGACCGCGGCCGGGTCGACGGAGCCGGGCACGGCGACCGTCACGGTCGCGCGGTCGCGGTGCAGCCGGGCCCGCAGCATGTCGTGGCGGTCCAGGACGGCGCCGAGGGTGCGTTCGAGCTGTTCGCGCCGCGCCCCGGCGGGCAGCGTCAGCAGGGCGGACTGCGTGTAGTGCGACAGATCGCCGGCGCCGGCCCGGTCGAGGAACCAGCGGACGATCGGCGTCGCGGGGAACTCCCCCACCCCGCCGCCGGGCAGCTCCGCGAGCACGGGTCCGGTGGCGACGGCGCGTTCGGCGACCGCGGCGAGGGCGGCGACCGACTTGTGTTCGAACACCTGCCGCGGGGTGAGCAGGAGCCCGGCGTCCTTGGCGCGGGCGACCAGCTGGATCGACATGATGCTGTCGCCGCCGAGGGCGAAGAACGAGTCGTCGATGCCGACGTGGTCGATGCCGAGGACCTCCGCGAACAGCGCGGCGAGCACCGTCTCGGTGGCGCTGGCCGGGTCCCGTCCCGCGCCGGCCAGTTCACCGAAGTCCGGTTCCGGCAGCGCGGTGCGGTCCAGTTTCCCGTTCGCGGTCAGCGGCAGCCGGTCGAGTTCGACGAACGTGGCGGGCACCATGTGCGAGGCGAGTTCGCCGGCGAGGTGGTCACGCAGCGCGGCGCGGTCGAGCGCGGCAGCGGGTTCGGGGACCACGTACCCGACCAGCCGGGTCCGTCCCGCGCCGTCCTCGTGGACGGTCGCGACCGCGGCCGCGATCCCGGGGAACCGCAGTGCCGCGGCCTCGATCTCGCCGAGTTCGATGCGGAAGCCGCGGATCTTGACCTGCATGTCGCTGCGGCCGAGGTACTCGAGCCGACCGGCGTGGCTCCAGCGGGCCAGGTCACCGGTCCGGTAGCGGCGCCGGCCGTCCGCGGTGGCGACGAACCGGGCGGCCGTGAGGTCGGGCCGGCCGAGGTAGCCGCGGGAGACCTGGTCGCCGGTGACGTACATCTCCCCGACCACGCCGGGCGGCACCGGCCGCAGGCGCCGGTCGAGGACCGCCACGTGCAGCCCGTCGACGGCCCGGCCCACGACGCTCGCGGAACTCGTCTCCGCGAGCACCGGGTCCAGCGGCAGCCGGGTGACATGGACGGTGGTCTCGGTGATGCCGTACATGTTCACCAGTTCCGGCGCGGACGGGTCGTGGCGGCGGTACCACCGTCCGAGCTGGGCGAAGTCGAGTGCCTCGCCACCGAAGATCACGTACCGCAGGGCCGAGAGCAGGTCCGCGCCACCGGCCGCCCGGTCGGCCTCGGCGAGTTGGTAAAACGCGGTCGGCGTCTGGTTGAGGACGGTGACCCGTTCCCGCTCGAGCAGGTCGAGGAACAGTTCCGGGGACCGGGCGGTGTCGTGGTCGACGACGACGAGGCGACCGCCGTGCAGCAGCGGTCCCCACAGCTCCCACACGGAGAAGTCGAAGGCGTACGAGTGGAACATCGTCCACACGTCCGTGGCGTCGAAGGCGAACGCGTCGCGGGTGTTCTCGAACAGGGTCAGCACGTTCCGGTGCGCGACCTGCACGCCCTTCGGTCGTCCGGTGGACCCGGACGTGTAGATGACGTAGACGACCGCGGCCGGGTCCAGCGGTGCGGTGCGGTCGGCGTCGGTGACGGGATCCGGTGCGGCCGCGCCGATCCGACGGATCACCACCGGGTCGTCGAGGAGCACCGTCGGGACCGCGGAGTGCGGGACCCGATCGGCCTCCGCCGCCACCGTCAGGGTGCACACCGGGTGCGCGTCGGCGAGCATGTACGCGAGCCGGTCGGGTGGGTAGCCGACGTCGAGCGGCAGGTAGCCGGCGCCGGCCTTGATCACCGCGAGCAGCGCGACGATCAGCTCGGCGCTCCGCGGAAGTGCCACTGCCACCAGGGTTTCCGGTCCCGCGCCGCGACCGGCGAGGACCCGGGCGAGCCGGTTGGCGCGGGCGTCGAGCTCGGCGTAGGTCAGCGCAGCATCGGGGGCGGTGACCGCGACGGCGTCCGGGTGGGTGGCCGCCGCGTCGGCGAACAGGTCGGCGAGGGTGCGCGGCGGGGCGACGCGTCCGGGCCGGTTCCACTCGGTGTCCATCACCGCCTGTTCGCCCTCGGTGCACAGGTCGAGGTCGCCGACCGGGCGGTCCGGGTGGGTGGTGAGCGTGCCCAGCAGCCGGCCGAACCGGTCGGCGAGCGACTGGGCGGTGCTCGGGTCGAAGATGTCGGTGGCGTAGGTCAGGGCGCCGCTCATGCCGGCGGGCGCGCCGTCCTCGGTGAACGTCTCCGCCAGGGTCAGTTGCAGGTCGAACTTGGCGACGGGCAGGTCGGGTTCGACCGGGGTCACCGTCAGCCCGGGCAGCCGCAGTACCGGCAGTTCGTTGTTCTGGAACTCGATGAGCACCTGGAACAGCGGGGTGTGGCTGGTCGAGCGGTCGCCGGCGAGGGCGTCGACGAGCACCTCGAACGGCAGGTCGGTGTTCTCGAACGCGGTGACGTCGCGGGCCCGCAGCGCTGCGATCAGGTCCCGGAACGAGTCCTCCGGGGGGACGGGGCTGCGCAGCACGAGGGTGCCGACGAACATGCCGACCATCTCGTCGAGCGCGGCCTCCCCGCGGCCCGCGACCGGGGTGCCGACCGCGAGGTCGTCGACGCCGCTGATCCGGGCCAGCAGCACCACCAGGGCCGCGTGCATCGTCATGAACATCGTCGCGCCGCGGGAGCGGGCCAGGTCCGCGAGCGCGGTGTGGGTGTCGGCGTCGATCCGCAGCGGGATCCGGGCGCCGTGCAGCGACCGCTGCACCGGCCGCGGCCGGTCCGTCGGCAGCGGCAGCACCTCGGGCAGGCCCGCGAGTTCCCGTGTCCAGTGGTCGAGTTGGCGCGCGAACCGGGACCGCGGGTCGTCGGGATCGCCGAGCAGGCGTCGCTGCCACAGCGCGAAGTCGGCGAACTGCACCTCGAGCGGGACGCGTTCGGGGACGCCGCCGAGCCGCCGGATCGCGTAGGCGGCCATCACGTCCCGGGCGAGCGGCGCCATGGAGAAGCCGTCCGCGCAGATGTGGTGCACGACGATCGTGAGGACGTGCTCGCGCGGTCCGGTGGTGAACAGGGCCGTCCGGATCGGCACCGCCGCGGTCACGTCGAAGCCGCCCGACACGAAGTCGGCGAGCCGGTCGGTCAGCTGGTCGTCGGTCACCGGGTGGACCTCGAGACCGACGGTCTCGGGCACCGCCAGGACGACCTGTTCGGGTTCGCCGTCCGGGCCGAGCGGGTAGACGGTCCGCAGCGACTCGTGTCGTTGCGCGACGTCCCGCAGGGCCGCGGCGAGCGCGTCGACGTCCAGGTCGCCGGAGAGCCGGACCGCGAGGGGAATGTTGTAGGCCGGGGATTCGGGGTCGAACTGGTTGAGGAACCACATCCGCTGCTGCGCCGGCGACAGCGGCAGCCGCGCCGGCCGGTCGCCGGCGACGAGCGCGGGCCGGCCGGTGCCCGCGGCGACCCCGGCGGCGTCCCGGGCCACCGCGCGGACGGTCCGCGCCTCGAACAGGGTCCGCACGCCGACGGTGGCACCGAGCGTGGCCCCGAGCCGGGCCGCGACGCGGGTCGCGATCAGCGAGTTGCCGCCGAGGTCGAAGAAGTCGTCGTCCGCGCCGACGCGGTCGACGCCGAGCACCTCGCCGAACAGGTCCGCCACGGTCTGCTCGAGTGGGGTGGCCGGCGGGGTGTACTCCGCGGTGAGGGTCGCGAGGTCCGGGATCGGCAGCGCGGCGCGGTCCAGCTTCCCGACCGGGGTCAGCGGGATCTCGTCGAGGACGGTGACCGTGTCCGGAACCATGTGCCCGGGCAGGCGGTCGCGGACGAACGCGCGGATCGCGGCGGGAGTGGGTCTCGGCTCGCGGGTGGTGACGTAGGCGGCCAGGTGTGTGCTCTCCCCGACCCGGTGCGCGAGGGTGACCGCGAAGTCCACGTCCGGGTGGGCTGCGACGGCCGAGTCGATCTCGCCGAGTTCGATGCGGAAGCCGCGGATCTTGACCTGGAAGTCGCTGCGGCCCAGGTATTCCAGCTCACCCGAGTCGGTCCACCGCACGAGGTCGCCGGTGCGGTACATCCGCTCCCCGGGTTCCCCGAACGGGTTGGCGACGAACCGGCCCGCGGTGAAGCCGGGCCTGCGGTGGTAGCCGCGCGCCAGGCCCGGCCCGCACAGGTACAGCTCGCCGGGTACGCCGGCGGGTACCGGTTGCAGCCGCGGGCCGAGCACCAGTTCCGACGACCCGAGGACCGGACCGCCGATGCTCACCGGTTCACCGGGCGCCAGCGGGTCGCTGATGTCGGCCATGATCGTCGCCTCGGTCGGCCCGTACCCGTTGAAGAACCGGCGCACCGGGTCGGCGGCCCAGCGGGCGACGAGTTCCGGCGGGCACGCCTCGCCGCCGACGAGCACGGCGGTGAACTCGCCGAGCCCGGCCGGGTCGACGGTCTCGAGCCCGGCGGTGGTGACGAACGCGTGCGTGACGTGCTCGGCGGCGATCAGCCCGGCGAGTTCGGCGCCGCCGTACACGGAGGCGGGCGCGATGACCATCGTCGCCCCCGTCCCGAAGGCGAGCAGGTAGTCGAGGACGGCGCCGTCGAAGCTCGGGGACGCGAAGTGCAGTGTGCGACTGTGCCGGTCGGGGCGAAGACGCTGCTCGAGTTCGTGGGCGAAGTTGTCCAGGCCGCGGTGGGTGACGACCACACCCTTGGGTACGCCGGTCGACCCCGACGTGTAGATGACGTACGCGGCGTCGTCGAGACGCAGCGGGGTGCACCGGTCGGCGTCGGTGACCGCGGCGGCCGGGACCGACGCGAGCACGTCGGCGGTGTCGGGGTCGTCGAGGACGAGCCAGATCACCCGGTCCGGCAGGAGTTCCCGGACGGCGCCGACGGTGACGCCCAGGGCCGCACCGGAATCGGTGAGCATGTGCGCGACCCGCTCCGGCGGATAGTGCGGGTCGACGGGCACGAACGCGGCGCCGGACTTGGCGACCGCCCACATCGCGGTGACCGAGTCGATCGACCGGGCCAGGCACAGCGCGACCGCGGTGTCCGGGCCGGCGCCGTGCGCGATCAGCACCCGGGCCAGTCGGGTCGACGTCTCGTCCAGCTCCCGGTAGGTGACCGACCGGTCCCCGTACCGCAGGGCGACGGCCTCCGGGTCGACGGCCGCGGCGTCGGTGAGGATCTGCGGCAGTGTCCGGCGGGGCGTGGCGGCGGCGCCGCGGGCGGGCACGAGATCGGATTCCTCCTCGGCGGACAGCAGGCGCAGCCGCGTCAACGGCAGGTCCGGGTCCTCGACCAGGGTGGTGAGGACCCGCGCGACCCGGTGCGCGAGCCGGCGGGCGTGGTCGGGGTCGAACAGTTCCGGGAAGAACTCGACCTTCAGGGTCAGGGCGTCGTCGTCGGAGGCGATCAACGCCAGCGGGTAGTGCGCCGCGTCGGCGGTGTCGTGGATGCCGGTGACGTGCATGCCGGCGATGTCGGTGTCGGCGGTCAGCGCGGCCCGGTCGATCGGATACGACTCGAACACCGTCAGGGTGTCGAACACGGCGCCGGGGCCGGCGGCCCGCACGATGTCGGAGAGCCCGACGTAGTGGTGGTCGAGCAGCGCCGACTGCTCGCCCTGGAGGCGTTCGAGGAGGCCGACGAGGGTGTCGTGCGGGTTCAGGGTCACCCGGACGGGGAGGGTGTTGATGAACAGCCCGACCATCTGTTCGATACCGGGAATCTGCGGTGGCCGCCCGGCGACGGTGCCGCCGAAGACGACGTCGTCGCGTCCGGTCAGCTCGCCGAGGACGATTCCCCACGCCGCGCGGATCATCGTGGACACCGTCGCGCCGCGGTGGCGGGCCAGGTCGCGCAGCCGCGCGGTGACCTCCGGGCCCAGCTCGACGAGTACCTCGTGCGCGTGGGCACCGGCCGCGGTGCCGTGGTCGAGCAGTGTCGGGTCGGTGACGCCGGCGAGCGCCGACTCCCAGGCGTGGACGGACTCGTCGGCGGGCCGCCCGGCCTGCCACGCCAGGTAGTCCCGGTACGGCTGCACCCGCGGCAGGTCCGACGCGTCCCCGTCGGTGGCGTACAGCGTCAGCAGGTCGCGCAGGACCAGGGGCATCGACCAGCCGTCGAGCAGGATGTGGTGATGGGTGAGCACGACGCGGTGTTCGTCGGGGCCGGTGCGCACCATCGTCATCCGCAGCAGCGGCGGGGTGTCCATGTCGAACCCGCGGGCCCGGTCGTCGTCCATCAGCCGGGCCAGCGCACCGTCCCGGCGCTCGGCGCCGACGTCGGTGAGATCGGTGTACTGCCACGGCAGTTCGACGCCGTCGACGACCACCTGCAGCGGTGCGCCGCGGTCGTCGACGGTGAACGCGGCCCGCAGGTTCGGGTGCCGGTCCAGCAGCGCCTGCCCGGCGCGCCGGATCCGGGCGGGGTCCGCGCCGCGCACCGCGAGTGTCAACTGCACGGTGTAGGAGTCGACGGATCGCTCCGCTCCCCCGTCCAGCGCTACCCCGCCCTGCGCGGCCTCGGCGTGGAAGAGCAGCCCGGACTGCAGCGGCGCCAGGGACCAGACGTCCCGCAGTCCGGGGTAACGCTGCTCGAGCCGGTCGATCGTCGGCTGGTCCAGCTCGACCAGGTCCAGGTCGGAGGGGGTGAGCCCACCGGCGTCGGGGGTGGCGGCGTGCCGGGCCAACGCCGCGAGCGCGTCGGTCCACAGCGCGGCGACGGCGCGGACCTCGTCGGCGGTGACGACGCCCGACGGGAACGCCCAGGTGGCGCGCAGCCGCGGACGGCCGCCGACGAGGGTGGTCACCGCGTTGACGTCGAGGACGGACGCGACCGGCATGTCCCGGTTCTGCACCCGCTCCATGTCGACGTCGGAGGTCGGGGTCCACGCCGCGTCGGCGCCGGCGTCCGCCAGGTCGGTGGCGAATCGGCCCAGGTAGTTGAAACTGACCTGCGGGGCGGGATACGCGGCCAGCTCGTCGCCGGCGTCGCGGTCGAGGTACCGCAGCAGCCCGTAGCCGACCCCGCTGTCGGGGATGGCGAGGAGTTGCTCCTTGACGGCCTTGACGGCGGCGCCGGCCGCGCGGCCGCCCGCGAACGCGTCGTCGAGGTCGATGTCGGGCAGGTGCAGCCGCAGCGGGTGGATCGAGGTGAACCAGCCGACGGTGCGGGACAGGTCGGCACCACCGACCACCTGGTCCTCACGGCCGTGCCCCTCGAGCCCGAGCAGCGTGCCGCCGTCGACCGGTTGGCCGTGGTCGCGCCGCCACCGGGTCAGGGCCAGCGTCAACGCGGTCAGCAGGCCGTCGGCGACGCTGCCGCGGTACTTCTCCGGGATGGCCGTCAGGACACCGTCGCTGACGTCGGCGGGCAGTTCCACCGTCACCCGGTCCACCGTCGACTCGACGTCGACCTCGGGGTCGAGCGGCCGCGACCCGATCAGCGGGTCGTCGCCGGTGTGCACGGCGCGCCACAGGTCGAGCTCGTCGCGCCGGTCCGCGGCGACGTCGGCGAGAGCGTGCGCCCACCGGCGCATCGAGGTCCCCACCGGGGGCAGCGTCGGGGCCCGGCCGGCGGCCACGTGCGCCCACGCGATCGCGAGATCGGGTACCAGTACCCGCCACGACACCCCGTCGACGACCAGGTGGTGGACCACCACCATCAGGCGGTCGTCGCCGGACGTCGAGTTCAGCCACACCACCTGCACCATCACCCCGGCCTCGGGGTCGAGCCGGTCCTGTGCGGCGTCGAGGACGGCCAGCGCGGTCCGCGTGTACTCCCGGCTGCCCGGGGCCGACCGGACCGCGACGCGACGCACGCACGTCGCGGCGTCGACCGCACCCTGGGGGCGTACCTCGAGCACGGCGCCACCGGGCGCGGCCTCGTCGATCCGCAGCCGGGCCCGCAGCATGTCGTGCCGGTCGAGCAGGGCCTGCACGGTGGCGACGAGTGGTTCGAGATCGGTCAGGTCGTGCGGTGCCCGCAGCAGCGTCGGCTGCGACATCCGGCCGAATCGCAGTGTCTGCGTGTCCTCCTCGACGCCGCCGCGCCGCAGCAGCCACTGCACGATCGGTGTCGGCGGCATGTCGCCGACGCCGCCGCCGGGCAGTTCCTCGAGGACCGGCGACTCCGCCTCGCAGGTCCGGGCGACCGCGGCCAGCGCCGCAACGGTCTTGTGTTCGAACACCTCGCGCGGCGAGAGGTGCAGACCGGACGCCTTGGCCCGCGCGACCAGCTGGATCGACATGATGCTGTCGCCGCCGAGCGCGAAGAACGAGTCGTCGACGCCGATCTCGTCGACACCGACGCCGAGGACCTCCGCGAACAGCGCGGCGAGCACGGTTTCCGCGGCACCCGCCGGGGCGCGCCGGATGCCGGTGCGGGGCGTGAAGTCCGGCTCGGGCAGCGCCGTGCGGTCGAGTTTGCCGACGGGGCTGACGGGCAGCTCGGTCAGCACCATCAGCGTGGCGGGCACCATGTAGGGCGCGAGCCGGGCCGCGACGAACGTCAGGACCTCGGCGACGTCGACGGTGGCGATCGAGCCGTCCGCGCGGACCGCCGGCACGACGTACCCGACGAGGCGCGGCCGACCCGATCCGTCGTCGCGGGCGGTGACCACAGCGCGGGCGATCGCGTCGTGCCGCAGCAGGGCCGACTCGATCTCGCCGAGTTCGATCCGGAACCCGCGGATCTTGACCTGGAAGTCGCTGCGCCCGAGGTACTCGAGCTCACCGAGGTCGTTCCACCGCACCAAATCTCCGGTGCGGTACATGCGGCCGCCGGTGAACGGGTCGGCGACGAACCGCTCCGCGGTGGTGCCGGGACGGTTCCGGTAGCCGCGGGCGATGGACGGGCCGGTGACGTACAGTTCGCCGGTCACCCCGACCGGGACCGGGTGCAGCCGGTCGTCGAGGACGGTGACGGCGCAGCCGACCGGTGGGCCGCCGATCGTAACCGGCCGGTCCGGGTCCATCGGGCCGGTCACGGTCGCGACGACCGTCGCCTCGGTGGGGCCGTACGCGTTGAACATCTTCCGGCCCGGACGCACCCACTGCCGGACCAGTTCCGGTGGGCAGGTGTCGCCGCCGGTCGCCACGCACATCAGGTCGGGCAGGTCGTCGGCGGCGACGGAGGCCAGTGCGGCCGGGGTGATGAACGCGTGGGTGACCCGTTCGCGGCGGAGCAGGTCGGCGAGTTCGTCGCCACCGACCAGCTGCGGCGGCGCGATCACCATCGTCGCGCCCGCACCGACGGCGAGGAGCAGTTCGAGGATCGACGCGTCGAAGCTCGGCGACGAGAAGTGCAGGGTCCGGGAGTGTTCGGTGATCGCGTACCGGCGGCGCTCGTCCTCCGCGAGATTCGCCAGGCCGCGGTGCGTGACCACGACCCCCTTCGGGACGCCGGTCGACCCCGAGGTGTAGATCAGGTACGCGGGGTGGTCGAGGCTCAGCGCGCCGGTGCGATCGGGATCGCCGATCGCACCGGCGTCCGCCGCGTCGACGGCCGCCACGGTCCGGGGATCGTCGAGGACGACACCGACGATCCCGTCGGGCACGATGCCGCGGTCCCGGTCGAGGGTGATCGTCAGTGCCGCACCGGAGTCCTCGAGCATGTGCAGGATCCGGTCCTGCGGATACCGCGGGTCGACCGGGACGAACGCGGCCCCGGTCTTGGCGACCGCCCACACCGCCGACACCGACGCCGCCGACCGCGGCAGTGCCACCGCGACCACCGTCTCCGGTCCGGCGCCGAGGCCGGCGAGGATGCGCGCCAGCCGGTTCGAGCGCGCATCGAGGTCGCGGTAGCTGCACCGTCCGTCCTCGGCGACCAGGGCGTCGCTGTCGGGCGCGGCGGCGACCGCCGCGGCCAGCAGCTCCGGCAGGGTGGCCTCGGGCACCGGCGGCGGTCCCCACACCGGCGCCAGCGACGCCGCGGTGTCGGCGTCGAGGACCGTCACGTCCCCGACCGGGAGGTCGGGGTTCGCGGTCACGGCGTCGAGGATCCGCACCAGCCGCCGGGCGAACTCGGCGACCGTGTCCCTGTCGAAAAGGTCGGTGGCGTAGGTTAATCCGGCGGAGATGCCGGCCGGGGCGCCGGCGGTGTCGAATTCCTCCGCGCAGGTCAGCTGCAGGTCGTAGTTCGCGATGTCGGTGCCGAGGTCCAGCGCGGACACCGCCAGGGCCGGCAGTTCCAGCCGGGGCCGTTCGTTGTTGCGGAACTCGAACATCACCTGGAACAGCGGCGAGTGCGCGGTGGTGCGTTGCGGGGCCAGCGCGTCGACGAGCCGTTCGAACGGCAGGTCCGAGCGGTGGAACGCCTCGAGGTCGGTCTCGCGGACGGTGCCGAGCAGCTCGGTGAACGACACCTCCGGCGGTACGTGGCTGCGCAGCACCAGGGTGTTGACGAACATGCCGACCATGTCGTCGAGCTCGGGTTCACCGCGGCCGGCGATCGGGGTGCCGACCGCGATGTCGGTGGTGCCGGACGAGCGGGCCAGCAGCGTCGCGAGAGCGGCGTGCATCGCCATGAACACCGTCGTGCCCCGCTCGCGCGCGGTCGCGACGAGACGGTGGTGCAGGTCGGCGTCGAGGACGAAGGGGTACGCCGCGCCGCGCAGCGACTGCTCGGGTGGACGCGGCCGGTCCGTCGGCAGCGGCAACAGGTCCGGGAGCCCGTCGAGGGCCCGGGTCCAGTAGGCCAACTGTTCGGACATCAGGCTGTCCGGGTCCTCGGTGTCCCCGAGGACCCGGCGCTGCCAGATCGTGAAGTCGGCGTACTGCACCGGCAGCGGCGCCCACTGCGGCACCAGCCCGGCGGTGCGGGCCCCGTACGCCGACATCACGTCCCGGGCCAGCGGCGCCATCGAGAATCCGTCCGCGCAGATGTGGTGGACGACGATCACCAGCACATGGTCGTCGGGGGCGCACTCGAACAGCGCCGCCCGCAGGGGCGCCGCGGCGGTGACGTCGAAACCCGTGCCCGCCAGGTCCGCGATCCGCTCGTGCAGCGTCTCCTCCGGCACCCGGGTCGGCGTCAGGTCGGGGGTCACGTCGTCGACCGCGAGCACCTCCTGCGCGGGCGTTCCCCCGGTGAGCGGGAACCGGGTGCGCAGCGCCTCGTGCCTGCCCAGGACGTCGGCGACCGCGGTCCGCAGGGCGGCGACGTCGAGCGTGCCGGCCAGCCGGATCGCCATCGCGATGTTGTAGGCGGGCGAGGTGGTGTCGAACTGGTTGACGAACCACATCCGCTGCTGCGCCAGCGACAGCGGAATCCGGTCGGGCCGCAGTGCCGGCCGCAGCGGGGGGCGGTCCGCGGCCACCGCGGTCGCCGACTCGACCCGCAGCGCCAACGTCGCGACCGTCGGTGCGTCGAAGATCTCCCGGACCCCGATGCCGCCGCCGAGCGCGGCGTTGGCGCGGGCGACGAGCCGCGCCGCGATCAGCGAGTTGCCGCCGAGGTCGAAGAAGTTGTCGTGCACGCCGACCCGCGGCAGGGACAGCAGGTCCGCCACGATCGAGCAGAGGATCTCCTCCACCGGGTTCCGCGGGGCCACGAACTCCGCCGACGACACCAGGAACTCCGGCTCCGGCAGGGCCCGGCGGTCGAGCTTGCCGGTCGCGCCGAGCGGGAACTCGCCGAGCGCGATGATCTGGGCGGGCACCATGTACGCGGCGAGTTCGGCGGCCGCGGTGGCCCGCACCGCGGCCGGGTCGACCTCGGCCCCGGCCTCCGGGACCACATACCCGATCAGCGACTCGCCGGTGATGTCGTCGCGGTGGACGGTGACCACGGCCTGCGCGACGTGCGGCGCCGCGAGCAGTGCCGCCTCCACCTCGCCCAGCTCGATGCGTTGACCGCGCAGCTTGACCTGGAAGTCGGTGCGGCCCAGGTACTCGAGCACGCCGCTGCTCGGTCGCCCGGGGGCACGGCTGGGCCGCTCGAGCCAGCGCACGACGTCACCGGTGCGGTACATGCGCGCACCGAGCTGGCCCTCCGCGGCGGCGAACGGATCCGCCACGAACCGGTCGGCGGTCAGGTCGGGGCGGGCGACGTAGCCGCGGGCCACCTGCACGCCCGCGAGGTACAGCTCGCCGCGGACCCCGACCGGAACCGGGTGCAGCCGCGAATCGAGAACGTAGAGGCGGGTGTTCCACACCGGGGCACCGATCGGCACGGTCGTCGTGTCGGCCGCGGACGTCTCCCAGGCGGTGACGTCGACCGCGGCCTCGGTGGGGCCGTACAGGTTGTGGAGTGCGGCCCCGCAGAACCGACGGAACGCCTGCGCGGTCGACGGCGGCAGCGCCTCGCCGCTGCAGAACACCCGCAGCAGTCCGGCGCAGTCGTCGGGGCGGGCCGCGGACAGGAACGTCGCCAGCATCGACGGGACGAAGTGCGCGGTGGTCACGTGCTCGGACGCGATGACCCGGGACAGGTAGTCGGGGTCCCGGTGACCGTCCGGGGCGGCGATGACGAGCCGGGCCCCGGTCTGCAACGGCCAGAACAACTCCCACACCGACACGTCGAACGTGACCGGTGTCTTCTGCAGCACCACGTCGGTGGCGTCGAGCGGGTAGCTCGACTGCATCCAGCGCAGCCGGTTGACGATGGCCCGGTGGGTGATCGCCACACCCTTGGGCCGGCCGGTCGAGCCGGAGGTGTAGAGCACGTAGGCGAGCGAATCGGGATGCGGGACAGGAAGTTCCACCTCACCGTCGGCGGTGAGGGAGTCGACCTCGAGCGCCGTCACGTCCTCGGGCAGTGCCGCGCGTTCGGCGGCGGTGCACAGCACGCACACCGGCGACGCGTTGTCCAGGACGTGCCGGATACGGGCGGGCGGGTTGTCGGGGTCGAGCGGCACGTACGCGCCCCCGGCCCGCACGACCGCGTAGATCGCCAGCAGCATGTCGTCGGAGCGGCGCAACGCCACCGCCACCCGGGACTCCGGCCCCACCCCCGCCGCGACCAGCGCGCGGGCCATCTCGTCCACGCGGGCCGCGAACTGCGCGTAGGTCCACCTGCGGTCCCCGAAGGTGACCGCGGGGGCGTCGGGGGTGCGGGCGACCTGATGCGCGAACACCTCCGGCAGCGTCTCACCGGGTAGCGGGACGCCGGTGTCGTTCCAGTCCTGGACGACCCGCCGGTACTCGTCGGCTCCGACGACGGGCAGGTCCCCGACGACGGCGGCAGGGTCGGCGACCACCGACTCGAGGATGCGCACGAACCGGTCCGCCATCGCGGACACCGTCGTGTGCTCGAAAAGGTCCAGGGCATAGGAGAACTGGGTCTCGAGCGGTCCGGGCTCGCCGGCGGCGCCGGTGTGTTCCGTCGCGATGACCTGCAGGTCGAACTTCGCGGTGCCCGTGTCGACGTCCTCGATGTCCGCGGTGACGCCGGGCAGGTCGAGGTGCGCGTCGACGGCGGGCTGGAGCACCAGCATCACCTGGAACAGCGGCGAGTGCGCCGTGGTGCGGGTCGGGTGCATCGCGTCGACGAGCACCTCGAACGGCAGGTCGACCCGGCCCATCGCCGCGAGATCGGCGGTGCGGATGCGGTCGAGCAGGTCCGCGAACGGTTCCGCCGCCTCCACGCGTGACCGCAGGACCAGGGTCCCGACGAACATCCCGACCAGGTCGTCGAGCCCGGCTTCGCCGCGCCCGGACACCGGGGAGCCGACCGAGATGTCGGATTCGCCGCTGGAGCGGGCGAGCAGCACGGCCAGCGCGGCGTGCAGCACCATGAACAGGCTCGTCCCCCGCTCGTGCGCGAGATCCTGCAGCCGCGCGTGCAGCGCCGGGTCGAGGGTGACGTCGACGGTGCCGCCGCGCATCGACGCGTGCGGGGGGCGCGGCCGGTCGGCGGGCAGCGACAGCACCTCGGGGGCGCCGTCGAGCGCGTCGGTCCAGTACCGCAGTTGCCGGGCCATCAGGCTGTCGAGATCGTCGGCGGAGCCGAGCAGCTCCCGCTGCCACAGTGCGTAGTCCGCGTACCGGACCGCCAGCGGCGGCCACTGCGGCACGGTGCCCGCCACACGCGCCGCGTACGCGGTCAGGACGTCCCGCGCGAGCGGGCCCATCGAGAGTCCGTCCGCGGCGATGTGGTGCACGACCAGCACCAGGACGTGGGTGGTCGGCGCGAGTCGGAGCAGGCTCGCCCGCAGCGGGGTGTCGGTCGTGACGTCGAAACCGGCCGTCGCCAGCGCGCGGACCCGCGGCCGCAGCACGTCGACGGGAACGTCGACCGGCCTCAGGTCCGGTGCCGCGTCGGCGACCGCCCGGACCACCTGCACCGGCCCGGTGGGGCTGTTCGGGAACACCGTGCGCAGGGTGTCGTGGCGCTCGAGGACGTCACGCAGCGCGGCGGACAGCGCGGTGACGTCCAGCGCCCCGCCCAGCCGGACCGCGATCGGGATGTTGTAGACCGCGGACGTGGTGTCCAGTTGGTTGACCACCCACATGCGCTGCTGCGCCATCGACACCGGCACCGGTCCGGTGTGTTCGCGCCGGGCCAGGGCGGGCCTGCGGGTCGGCCCGGTGCCGGTGGCGTCGGCGCGCGCCGCGAGCGCGGCCACGGTCGGCGCCTCGAACAGGTCCAGGACTCCGAGGGACGTGCCGAGCGCCGCGTTGGTCCGCGCCACCACCCGTGTCGCGATCAGCGAGTCGCCGCCGAGGTCGAAGAAGCTGTCGTCGGCACCGACGCGGGGCACGGTGAGGACGTCGGCGAACACGGCCGCGACGCGGGCCTCGGTGTCGGTGGACGGCGAACGGTACTCGGTGGCGGCGGTGTCGAAACTCGGTTCCGGCAGCGCCTTGCGGTCCACCTTGCCCGCCGGGGTCAGGGGCACCGCGTCGAGCACGACGATCGCGGACGGCACCATGTGCGCCGGCAGGGACTCGCCGGCGTGCGCCAGCAGGGCCGATTCGGTGACGGTGGCACCCTCGGCGGGCACGACGTATCCGACGAGGGCGACGTCACCGGAGGGACGGGCGCGCCCCGCGGTGACGGCGAACGCCACGTCGGGATGATCCTGCAGCACCGCGTCGACCTCGCCGAGTTCGATCCGGAACCCGCGGATCTTGATCTGGAAGTCGCTGCGCCCGAGGTACTCGAGCTCACCGAGGTCGTTCCACCGCACCAGATCTCCGGTGCGGTACATGCGGCCGCCGGTGAACGGGTCGGCGACGAACCGCTCCGCGGTGGTGCCGGGACGGTTCCGGTAGCCGCGGGCGATGGACGGGCCGGTGACGTACAGTTCGCCGGTCACCCCGACCGGGACCGGGTGCAGCCGGCCGTCGAGGACCATCGACCCGCTGCCCCGGGAGGGCCCGCCGATCGTCACCGGCGAGCCCGGCGCCAGCGGCGAACTGACACCGGCCACGACCGTCGTCTCCGTCGGCCCGTACGCGTTGAACAACCGCCTCCCCTGCCCCCACGTCGCGACCAGGTCGGGCGGGCACACGTCTCCACCGGTGACGACGCAGCGCAGGTCGTCGAGGCCGGTCGGGTTCACCGACGCGAGCGCCGCGGGCGTGATGAACGCGTGGGTGACCCGTTCCCGTCGCAGCAGGTCGGCGAGTTCGGCGCCGCCGTAGATCGTCGGCGGTGCGACCACCATCGTCGCCCCCGCCCGGACGGCCATCAGCGTCTCGAGGATCGACGCGTCGAAGCTCGGCGAGGAGAAGTGCAGGGTGCGGGACCGCTCGGTGATGCCGAAGCGCTCGCGGGTGTCCTCGGCCAGGTTCGCCAGTCCGCGGTGGCCCACCGCCACACCCTTGGGCACGCCGGTCGACCCGGAGGTGTAGATCAGGTAGGCGACGTCGTCGATCCGTGCGGGCCGGGCCGGCGGGGCGTCGCCGTCGAGGTCCCGGTCGAGGTCCAACTCGTCGACGTCGATCCAGTCCACCACGTCGGGAACCTGCTCGCGGTGCGCGCGGACGGTCAGCCCGAGCGCCGCCGACGAGTCGGTCAGCATGTGCTCGATGCGATCGGGCGGGTAGTTCGGATCGACGGGCACGAACGCGGCCCCCGAGCGCACCACGGCCCACATCGCCGTCACCGACTCCAGTGAACGCGCAATGGACAGCGCGACAACGGAATCCGGTCCGACACCGCGCCGGACGAGAAGCTGCGCCAGGGCTGCCGCGCGCCGGTCGAGTTCGCGGTACGTCAGCCGCCGGTCCCCGGCGACGACCGCGTCCCGGTCCCCGCCCGCCGCCACCGTCTCGGCGAAGATCGACGCCAGCGTGCGCGGGGGAACAGCGGGCGCACCCCACACCGGGGTCAGGGCCGCCGCCTCCGCGGGCACGACGACGGGGACGTCGCCGCACGCGATCATGGGGTCGGCGACGACCGCGGCGAGGACCTGCTCGAGCCGCCCGACCAGCGCGGGCACGGCATCCGGCTCGAACACCTCGTTGGCGTGGTGCACGATCACCGCGGGGGCACCGGTGGCGGCGTCGGGACGGAACTGCACGATCAGGTCGGCCTGCGTGGGTTCGGACTCGGCCAGCGGGTCCGAGTCGGGCGCGGCGACGGCGATCGGGACGGTCGGCAGGTCGAGGGTCTGCGCGATCCGGCGGAACGGGGTCCGCGAATGAGCGGCGGCGGCGCGCTCGCGGTCGTCGACACGACGGAGGTGGTCGGCGAAGGTGACGACCGGGTCGATCGTGGTGCGCAGGGGCACCAGGCGGCGGTCCGGGGTGCCGTCGGGGGGCTTGTCCGCCGCGTACGACACCGCCGCGGCGACCTCCACGTCGCCGGAACCGAGCAACCGGCCGACCAGCAGGGTGAGCGCGCCGTGCAGCACGGTCGCGGCGTCCACCCCGAACCGGGTGGCGAGGGCGGCGACGCCCGCCGGCAGTTCCGGCGCCACCACGAATTCTGTTGTGGTGTATCCGGGTTGACGAAGACGAGGATGGGCGCCGGGCAGCGCCGGAGCGGCGGGCACGCCCGACAACTCGGCCCGCCAGAACTCGAGGTCGTCGGCCTCCCGGCGCCGTTCGTCGCCGATCTCGGCGGACGCCCGATGGATCGCGCGGACCGGGGTGTCGGGGTCGGCGGCGAGAAGCTCCTCGGTGAGCGCGACGAACGACTGGTGGTGGTCGCGCAGTTCCTCGGGTCCGTACCGGTTCGGGTTGCCGCGGAAGTCGACGAGGATCTGTGTGGGCGCCCCGCTCTGGTAGATGTTCACCAGCAGGTCCTGGACCGGGCCGGAGGTGACGATGCGGTACTCACCCACCACGGACCCGAGGGTGATCTCCTGACGGAACAGCATCACGTTGACCATCGGGCCCTGCAGACCGTCGCGTGCCCCGGTCAGGCCGGCGTCCCGCCGGATGTCCTCGACGCTGCACCTCTGGTGCCGCAGCGCCCCCATCAGTTCCAGCTGTACGCGTTGGACGAGTTCGCCGATCGTGTCGTCCTCGCCGACGGTGATCCGCAGGGGCGCGACGTTGACGAGCATGCCTCCTGACCGCTGCAGCGGTGCCGTGGTGCGGGCGGACACCGGCAGGTTCACCAGCACGTTGCGGCGGCCCGTCATCCGGGAGAGGTAGCAGGCGAAGCCGGCGATCAGGACGGCGGCCGGCGTTCCGCCGAGCACCTCGTCGGACGACTCGATCCGGTGGTGTGCGGTCGCCGTCAGGGCTGCGCTCTCGAGACGGCTGCGGGCGGCGGCGGGCCCCTCGCGGGTGGCGAGGGTCGATCCGGACTCG
This sequence comes from Rhodococcus sp. NPDC003318, assembly GCF_042879035.1. Lineage (NCBI taxonomy): Bacteria > Bacillati > Actinomycetota > Actinomycetes > Mycobacteriales > Nocardiaceae > Rhodococcus > Rhodococcus sp. NPDC003318. The sequence continues at coordinate 144,654 of NZ_JBIAOU010000001.1, forward strand.
ATGCCCCTGATGTGCTGCGCCCAGTACTCGCGGTCGGCGGCGAACCGGCTCGACGCCCGGTACTTGACGTCGAGCTCGTACAGGTCGCGCAGGTCCAGCGCGCGGCTCGGCTCCGGCTCGACGCCCTTGGCCGCCGCGGTGTAGAGCGCCGCGATCCGGTTCACCATGGTCATGCCGCTGTAACCGTCGAGCGCGACGTGGTGAATCCTGGTGTACCACAGGTAATCGCGATCGCCGACCTGGAGAATCGTCATGTCGACGAGTCGGTCCCGGGTCAACCGGATCGGCGTCACGTAGTCGGTGTCGATCCAGGCGTGCGCGGCCGCCATCGGGTCACGCTCGGCGCGCAGGTCGATGACCCCGATGCTCGTGTCGATGGACGGATCGACGATCTGCCGTGGCTCGCCGTCGATCTCGACGAGGGTCAGGAACGGGGACTGGTACTCACCCGCCGCGGTGAGGGCGGCCTCGCGCAGCAGTGGGATGTCGATCTCGCCGTGCAACTCGACGTACTGTGCGATGAAGGTGGGGACGGTCGGGCTGAGTTGCTGCGCGAACCACATCGTGCGCTGCACAGCCGACAACGGGAACGGGACAGATGAACCGCTCGGTGTGTCTCCGCTCGGTTTGCTGCCGCCTCCCGGCCGTGTCGTCGTGCCACCTTCGTGTTTCGGATCAACAGAGGAAGAATCCTTCATTGTAATCCTCACGGATGAGATCGGTTCGATGCGGCTCGGCAAGTCGTCACTCGATCTTCAGCGTAATGGCGTCCCCACCCACTGGAGGCCGTTTTGCCGCGTCTGTGCCCTTGTCGGTCAAACGATCGACATCGTTACTCGGTTCACCCGACGGGGGGGTTGCCGGCCGATCACCGCAGGCGTTCGGCGTCGCGCGCCAGCTGCACCAGCGTCGCGCACAGCTCGGCCAGCTCCTCCGGTGACGCCCCCTCCGCCGCGGCCGTGGCGACGTCCTCGGCCGCGCACCGCACCTCGAACATCCGATCCATCGCCGCGGCCGCCTCCGCCGCGGTCAGTACGGTCGAGTCGGGCGCGATGGACGTCCCCTTGACCGACGCCCGCTGCTCGTAGGCACGCTGCCGACACGACTGCCTGCAGTAGCGACGACGGCGGCCGACCCCCACGGCGGGTACCTCGCGGCCACACCACACGCACGATTCCGGTCTGCGTGTCGTTCCAGCCACGGGATCCACCTTACTGGTGCGGCCGGACCCCACCGACCCGGTAGCATCGTTCGGTAACTCTGCGCTGCGCACGGGAACCATTCGAGGTGCCGTGACGTTGAGACGGGTGAGAACGGGCTTGAAGGAGAGGACACCACCATGGCAGATCGCGTACTTCGAGGGAGCCGCCTCGGAGCGGTGAGCTACGAGACGGACCGGGATCACGACCTTGCTCCCCGCCGGATCGCGCGGTACCGCTGCGACAACGGCGAGGAATTCGACGTGCCGTTCGCCGACGAGGCCGAGATCCCGGGTACCTGGCTGTGCAAGAACGGGCTCGAAGGCACCCTCCTCGAGGGCGCGGCCCCCGAGGTCAAGAAGGTCAAGCCGCCGCGCACCCACTGGGACATGCTGCTCGAGCGCCGCTCCGTCGAAGAGCTCGAGGAACTCCTCAAGGAGCGCCTGGACCTCCTCAAGACCAAGCGACGCGGAGCGTAGACAACCGAGAAGAGCCCCGGAGACAGTTCTCCGGGGCTCTTCTCGTATCCGCCTGCTTACTACTTGCCGAACACACCCTCGAGCCGCTCCCAGCGGGCGCGCATGCCCCAGCCGAGGACCTTGGTGAACGCCTCGGTGATGATGTTGCCGGACATCTTCGACTCGCCGAATTCGCGTTCGGTGAAGGTGATCGGCACCTCGACCATCGTGAACCCGGCCTGCAGTGCCCGCCACCCCATGTCGATCTGGAAGCAGTAGCCCGCCGACTCGATGGCACCGAGGTCGAGGGTCTCGAGCACCACGCGGCGGTAGGCGCGGTAGCCGCCGGTGATGTCCTTGATCTTCACGCCGAGCGCGAGCTGGGAGTAGATGTTGCCGCCGCGGGAGAGGATCTCGCGGCGTCGCGGCCAGTTGACGACGCTGCCACCGGGCACGTAGCGGGACCCGGCGACGACGTCGGCACCGGCGTCGATCCTGTCGAGGAGCCGGTGCAGCTGTTCAGGGGCGTGGCTGCCGTCGGCGTCCATCTCGACGACGACCCGGTAGTCGCGTTCGAGCGCCCACCGGAATCCGGCGATGTACGCGGCGCCGAGTCCGTTCTTCTCGGTGCGGTGCATGACGTGGATGCGGCCGTGGGCGTCGTCGGCGGCAAGTTTGTCGGCGATGTCGCCGGTGCCGTCCGGACTGCCGTCGTCGGCGACCAGGACGTGCGTGGTGGGCAGTGCCGCGTGCAGGCGGCCGATGATCAGGGCGATGTTCTCCCGCTCGTTGTACGTCGGAATGATCACCAGCGTGTGGTCGCTCGGCTTGTCCCCTGTCGGCGTGCCCGCGCTCATTCGATCCTCTCCCCCAGCCGAGGCTGGTTCTTCCCGTGAACATCCGCACCGCCAGTCGGGGGCGGGACCGGCCGGCGGCGGCGGGCTGCGGTGCGCAGTCCTGCGGCGGCGACGGCCAGGGCGGCGACGATGCACAGAGCGAACTCCGGAATCGCGCCGAGCCGAGTAGCCAGCGTAGTGGAGGTCCGCAGCGGAACCTGCTTCACCAAGGTCGTGGGGGTGAAAAGTGACGAAGATTCCGCCACCGTCCCGTCCGGTGCCACGATGGCGCTGACCCCGGACGTCGCCGCGACGACGACGGCGCGGCCGTGTTCGACCGCCCGCAGCCGGGACATCGCGAGCTGCTGGTAGGTCATCTCGGTGTCGCCGAACGTGGCGTTGTTGGTGGGCACCGCGATGAGCTGGGCACCGGCGCGGACGGCGTCGGTCAGTGCGCGGTCGAACGCGACCTCGTAGCAGGTGGCGACGCCGACCGGGATTCCCGCGGCGTGGACGACGCCGTCGCCGGTGCCGGGGACGAAGTTGCCGGCCCGGTCGGCGTACTGCGAGAAGTGCCGGAAGAAGTCGCGGTACGGCAGGTATTCGCCGAACGGCTGGATGATCTTCTTGTCGTGCTGTTCGCCGGGCCCCTCGGCGGGGTCCCAGACGATGACCGAGTTGGTGGTGGTGCCGTCGCCGTGCACGAGGACGGTACCGACCAGGATCGGGGCGCCGACGGCGCGCGCGGCGGCCGTGATCGACGCCGCCGCGTCCGCGTTGCGGTACGGGTCGATGTCGGAGGCGTTCTCCGGCCAGATCACGATGTCGGGCTGCGGGACCCGGCCGGCGTCGACGTCGGCGGCGAGGTCGAGGGTTTCGCGGACGTGGTTGTCGAGGACGGCGCGGCGCTGGGCGTTGAAGTCGAGTCCGAGCCGCGGTACGCCGCCCTGGACCGCGGCGACGGTGATGCTGCCGGCATCGGCGGAGTCCATGTCGGGCAGGGTCGGGGTGAGTGCGACCGCCAGCACGGGCATCGCGACGGTCAGTGCGGCGACGCCCGCCCAGTCCCGCGGGCGCCGGCGGCCCCCCGTGGCCAGGGCGGCCAGCCCGGCCCCGGTGAGCGCGACCGCGAAGCTGAGCAGCGGCGCCCCGCCGACGCTCGCGACCGGCAGCAACGCACCGTCGGACTGGCCGAAGGCCAGTCGACCCCACGGGAACCCGCCGAACGGCACCGACGAGCGCAACCACTCGGCCAGCGACCACGTGCACGCGATCCACAGCGGGGCCAACGGCAACCGCGACACCGCGACCGCGAGTGTGCCGAACAGCCCGATGAACAGCGCCTCGACCGCCGACAACGCCAGCCACGGCACCGGACCGACGTACTCGCCGACCCACGGCAGCAGCGGCAGCAGGAACCCGAGACCGGCGAGGTACCCGTACCCGAACCCGGCGCGCAGCCGGAGGGTGCGCCGACCCCAGCCGGTGAGGACGGCGACCAGCAGGCCGACACCGATCGGCGCGAGGAACCACAGCGGCCGGGGCGGGAAACTCGCGACCAGCAGCAGTCCGGCCGCCAGCGCCGCCGACGCGTCCCGCAGCACCGGCAGCGCCCGCCGGCGCAGGCGCTCAGCGCTCATAGACGGTGACGCCGCGGTGAACGGTCCGCAGGCACACCGGGTTCGGTGCGTCGTCGTCGAGGCGGGGCATCGCGGGCACCCGCGAGCGCGGGTCGGTGGACCAGCGCTGCACGGTGTCCTTGGCGGCGGTGACGACGAGCTCACCGGCGTCCCACACGGCGTACGAGGCGGGGGCCCCGGGCACCAGGGTGCCGGCGAGACCGTCCCGGACTCCCCCCGCCCGCCAGGCACCGCGGGTGGCGGCGGCGTAGGCGGCCCGCGGCGAGATCCCGCTGCCGTCGGTGCGGTGGTGGGCGGCGGCGCGCAGCGAGTCCCACGGGCTGAGCGGGGTCACGGGCGCGTCGGATCCGATGGCGAGGGAGACACCGGCCGACGCCATCGCCGCGAACGGGTTCATCGCCGCGGCCCGCTCGGCACCGAGTGCCTGCGCGTACATGCCGTCGACGCCGCCCCACTGGGCGTCGAACCCGGGTTGGACGCTGGCCACGACGCCCCAGGCGGCCAGTTGCGAGGCCTGGTCGGGGCCGATCATCTCGACATGCTCGAGGCGGTGCCCGCAGGACGCCACGGCCGGCCCTCCGAGTTCGGCGACCACCCGGCCGAATCCCTCGACGGCGGCCGCGACCGCACCGTCGCCGATGGCGTGGAATCCGGCCTGGACACCGGCGAGCGTGCAGGCCCGCAGGTGCGCGGTGACGGCGTCCACGTCGAGGTAGCTCGTACCGGAGTGCGGACGGTCGGCGTACGGCTCGGTCAGCCACGCGGTGCGGGACCCGATCGCCCCGTCGATGAACAGGTCGCCGCCGAGGGCGTGCGCGCCGGTCGCGGCGAGCAGCGCCGTCGCCTCCTCGGCGTCGCTCACGGCCTGACCCCAGTAGGCGCGCACCTGCACCCCGTGCCCGGTGGTGAGCAGTTCGGTGAGGTCGACGCGCCCGGCGATGTCCGGTCCGGAACATTCGTGGACCGCGACGATGCCGTGCGCGGCGGCCCGGTCGAGCGCCGCGGTGCGGGCGCGGGCCCGCTGCTCGGTGGTGAGCAGGTCGCGGGCGGCGGCGCGCACCCGATGGTGCTCGTCGGCGGTCACCGCATCCTGGCCGGGCACCCCGGCGGTCGCGCGCAGCCGCGACGAGCAGGCAGCCGAGTGCGCATCGATCCGCGCCAGGTACACGGCCCGGCCGGGCGCCGCGTCGTCGAGTTCGGCGGTGCTCGGTCCGCGGTCGGAGTCGGGCCAGCCGGTCTCGTCCCAGCCCTGCCCCCAGATCACCGCGTCGTCGCGGGTGGCGGCGTACGCGCGGACCAGGTCGAGGCATTCGCGCAACGACCGCGCGCCCGCGACGTCGAGGCCGGTCAGGGTGAGACCGAGCGCGGTCGTGTGGACGTGGGTGTCGACGAATCCGGGTCCGACGAACGCGCCGTCCAGGTCGACGATCTCCGCATCGGGGTGCAGGGCGCGTCCGGGGCGGTCCTCACCGACCCAGACGACGGTCCCGTCGGTGACGGCCATCGAGGTCGCGTCCGGTGCGGCCGGACTGTAGATGCGGCCACCGACCAACAGTTGGGTACTCACGAGGGTTCAGTGTGCCCCGCCGCCTCCCGAACGGGGTGCACCGGGATCGGGAAGCACGACCTCGCCCTCGATCGCGAGTGGTGCCGCCCGCCGCGCCGCGGCGGAGTCGTCGACGGTCACGTCGTCGAGCCACGTTTCCTCCACCACGACCCCGTCGACGACGGTGCCGCCGCGGGTGCGCGAGTACACCCCGGCGCCCGCGGCGCCGGTCGCCGTGACGACCGCGAGCCGTCGGCCACCGAGCAGTACGGCCAGCGGGCGCAGCACCCGCCGGGTCAGCGGCATCAGCATCAGCAGTCCGAGGGCGCTGGTCACCAGGCCGGGCACGATCAGCAGTGCGGTGCCGGCGGCGACGAGGGCTCCGTCCGCGACGGCGCCGCCGACAGCCGCGGAGTTCCGGCCGGCGTCCCGGAACTGCGCGAACACGCGACGGAACTGCGACCGGACCAGCCACAGGCCGACCGCCCACGTGGCGAGGAACAGCAGGATCGTCCAGCCGACACCGATGGCGCTGCCGATCCAGACCACCGCCGCGACCTCGACGACGAGGTACAGCACGAAGAGGGCGGGGATCATGACGGTCCTTTCGCTGGGAGGTACTTGTCTCCTTCAACGTCCGAGACGCCCGATTTTCTCCCGGATGCCGTCGACACCACTGTCGCCCGTCAGAACCAGAACCCGGCAAACGGGGCCCGCGGCCACCCGAACAGGTCGTCCGCGTCCGCGAGGGCGGCCGGGTCGACGACGCGGGCCCGGCCGGAGTCGGCGAGCTGGTGCCAGCGCACGCCGCCGAGCAGGACCGATCCCAGCGCGGCAGCGCCCACCGCGAGCTGCGCGTCGTCGACGGTGGCCGTCGCCCCGTCCGGCGTGATCCGGTACCGGCCGCTGTTCTCGGGCAACAGGTCGTCGACGACCTCCACCACGACGGCGGCACTGCCGCGGTACCGGCGTCCGGCGAGGACTCCGGTCACGTCGAGCGGCCGCAGCCAGGTCTCGTCGCTCACCGACAGTTGCCTGGCTGCGCGCCGGTCGGTGAGCAGCCACGGCAGCGCGGTGTCGACGGGCAGCGCGGTGAACACGAGCCGGTCCACCAGATCGAGGGTGAGCAGGAACCGAAGCAGCGCCGCGAAGGTCGCGGGCGTGTCGGCGACGAGGTCCTCGACGACGACGGTGCGTTGACCGGAGGTGAACCAGGCGCCGGTGTCGACCGGGCGGTACCGGGCGTATCCGGTTTCCGTGCCCGGCTCGCCGCACAGCGCGAGATAACCGGGGTGCTCGCTCCCGTTGCGCCGGCGGAACGCCCACCATTGCGGTGACCGGTCGATCGTGCCGGGCCGCTGCCCCAACGTTTCGGTGTGGATGCGAGCGCACAGGTCGGGGTCGGGTGCGACGAGGCGAACCGGACGGTCGGCGTCGCCGCGCAGGTGCGCACGCCGGGTGATCACTTCCCAGCTCGTCGAGTGACTCGCCACCCCGTACCCGAAACGTTCGTAGATGGTCGCTTCGGACGCCCGCAGTGTGGCGACGACGTCACCGCGGTCGCGGGCGTCGCGCAGCTGCGCGGTCACCAGGGCACGCAGGATGCCGCGCCGGGTGTGCGTGGGCAGCACCCCGATGTGGGTGACCGCCGCATGCGGCACCCTCGCGCCGCCGGGCAGGGTCAGTACACCGCCGGTGGAGTCGGCGGTCCCGACCATCGCACCGTCGTGGAATGCTCCCAGCGTGCGCCCCGGCTCGAGGAGTTCGGTGATCTCCCCCGGCCCGAGGTCGCCGAGGTGTGGCAACCCGACCATCGCGGTGCGGAAGATGTCGTTGGCGCGCAGCAGGTCTGCCTCGTCGTGCAGGATCCGGACATCGGTCATGGCCGGAATGCTACGAGCCGGTGTGGTTGAGTCGGCGGGTGGTGTGGACCGACTGGGGTGTGCTGATGACCGCGGCGTTGGCCGCCGGCTGGGTCGACGCCGTGGTCGGCGGCGGCGGGCTGATCCTGCTGCCCGCGATCCTGCTCACGATGCCGCAGCTGTCGCCGCAGATGGCCCTGGCCACGAACAAGCTGACCGCCGTCACCGGCACCACCGCGGCGGTGGTCACGTTCGCGCGCAGGGTCCGCCTCGAGTGGCGGCTGATGGCGCCGGCGGCGGTGCTCGCCGCGCTGTGCGCGGCGGCCGGCGCGGCCACGGTCTCGCTGATCGACAAGGACCTGTTCGTCCCGATCATCATGGGGCTGCTCGTCGCGGTCGCGGTGTTCGTCACCCTCCGCCCGACGGTCGGCACCACGCTGGCGCATCATCGCCCGACGCGACTGCGCGTGATCACCACGGTGCTCGTCGCGGCGGGGGCACTCGGCTTCTACGACGGACTGTTCGGCCCGGGCACCGGCACGTTCCTGATCATCACGTTCGCGGTGATGCTGGGCACCGAGTTCGTCCGCAGCGCCGCGATGGCGAAGGTGATCAACCTCGGGTCGAACATCGGCGCCCTGACGTTCTTCGCCGTGACCGGCAGCGTGTGGTGGTCGCTCGGCCTGGCGATGGCGGTCTGCAACGTGATCGGCGCCGTCGTCGGAGCGCGGATGGCGTTGGCGAAGGGCGCCGAGTTCATCCGCATCGTGCTGCTGGTGGTGGTCGTGGTCATGGTGATCCGGCTCGGATGGCAGCAATTCGGCTAGGTTGACCGGGTGGGTACACATGCCGTCGATCCGGATTTCCTGGCGCTGCCACTGACGTCGCTCGCCGATGCCGCGTTGTCGGCGGCACGAGCGGCCGGGGCGGGTCACGCCGACGTGCGGGTGCACCGCCTGCTGACCCAGTCGATCCGGCTGCGGGACGGTGCCGTGCAGTCCGTCGTCGACGGCGACGAACTGGGGCTGGCGGTGCGGGTGATCGTCGACGGCACCTGGGGTTTCGCCTCGCACGCGGAGTTGACGCCGGAGACCGCCGCCCGGACCGCGGCACGTGCGGTCGAGGTGGCGCGGGCGCTGCGCGCACTCAACCGCGACCCCGTCGACCTGGCCGAGGAGCCGCGGTATCCGAGCGCGGTGTGGGTGTCGGAGTACGACACCGATCCCTTCGCCGTACCCACCACCGACAAGGTGGAGCTGCTCGGCGAGTACTCGGGCCGGCTGGCGGCCGCGGACGGTGTCGACCACGTCACCGCCGGTGTCCTGCAGGTCAAGGAGCAGACGTTCTACGCCGACCTCGCCGGATCCCGGATCACCCAGCAGCGGGTCCGCCTGCATCCCGAGCTCGAGGCGACCGCGGTCGACGCGGCGGCGGGCAACTTCGAGACGATGCGCACCCTCGCGCCCCCGGTCGGGCGCGGCTGGGAGTACCTCACCGGAACCGGATGGGACTGGGACACCGAACTGACCCGGATACCCGAGTGGCTGGCGGAGAAGGCGAAGGCCCTGTCGGTGACCGCGGGAGCGACGGACCTCGTCATCGACCCGACGAACCTGTGGCTGACGATCCACGAATCCATCGGCCACGCCACCGAATACGATCGCGCGATCGGCTACGAGTCCGCGTACGCGGGCACCTCGTTCGCCACGCCCGACAAGCTCGGCGCTCTGCGCTACGGCACCCCGATCATGCACGTCACCGCCGACCGCACACAGGTACACGGTCTGGCCAGCGTCGGTTACGACGACGACGGGGTGGCCGCGCAGAGTTGGGACCTGGTGCAGGGCGGCGTCCTCGTCGGCTACCAGCTGGACCGGGTGTTCGCGCCGCGGCTCGGCCTGACCCGGTCCAACGGCTGCTCGTACGCCGACTCGCCGCACCACGTGCCGATTCAGCGGATGGCGAACGTGTCGCTGCAACCCGATCCGGTCGACGACGCCTCTACCGAGGACCTGATCTCCCGTGTCAACGACGGCATCTACGTGGTCGGCGACAAGAGCTGGTCGATCGACATGCAGCGCTACAACTTCCAGTTCACCGGGCAGCGGTTCTACCGGATCCGCGGCGGCAAGCTGGACGGGCAGGTGCGCGACGTCGCGTACCAGGCGACCACGACCGACTTCTGGGGTTCGATGGAGGCGGTGGGCGGACCGTCGACGTGGCGGCTCGGCGGCGCGTTCAACTGCGGCAAGGCGCAGCCCGGTCAGGTCGCCGCGGTCAGCCACGGCTGCCCGTCCGCCCTGTTCCGCGGCGTCAACGTTCTCAACACCCGAGAGGAGTCCAGCCGGTGATTCCCGCACAGGACGTGGTCGAGAAGGCACTGTCGCTGGTCACGGTCGACGACGCGATGGTGATCGTCACCGACGCGGCGGAGACGTCCCTGCGGTGGGCGGGCAATTCGATGACCACCAACGGTGATTCCCGGTCCCGCAGCTGGACGGTCGTCGCGGTCGTGCGCGACGGCGACGGCGCCCGGGTCGGCTCGGTGACGTCGTCGAGTGTCGATCCCGACGCGATCACCGGTGTGGTGCGCGCCGCCGAGGACGCGGCCCGCGGCGCCCGCCCCGCCGAGGACGCGATGGACCTGATCACACCGTCCGGCGCCGCCGACCCCGGGTGGTCCGACGGCCCGGCGGAGACCGGGGTCGAGGTGTTCGGCCGACTCGCCGGCGCCCTCTCGGACGGCTTCGACGGCACCGACCGGCTGTACGGGTTCGCGCACCACCAGATGCACACCACCTGGCTGGGCACCACGACCGGGGTGCGGCGCCGGTTCACCCAGCCGACCGGGTCGGTGGAGATCAACGGCAAACGCGGCGACGCGAGCGCCTGGGTCGGCGCCGGCACCCTCGACTTCACCGACGTGGACGTCCCGGACCTGGTGGCGCAGCTGAGCACGCGCCTGGGCTGGGCGGACCGGACGGTGCAACTGCCCGCGGGGCGTTACGAGACACTGCTGCCGCCGTCCGCGGTCGCGGACCTGATGATCTACCTGATGTGGACGATGGAGGGCCGCGGCGCACAGGAGGGGCACACCGCGCTCGCGCGTGCCGGCGGTACCCGGGTCGGTGAGCGGCTCACCGACATCCCGCTCACCCTGTTCTCCGATCCCCGTGCCCCGGGACTCGAGTACGCGCCGTTCGTCTCGACCGCCGCGTCGAGCGAGTCGGTGTCGGTGTTCGACAACGGCATGGACACCGGGCGGGTCGACTGGGTCCGCGACGGTGTCATCACCGCACTCGCCTATCCCCGGCACGCCGCACGCGAATTCGACGTGCCGGTCGCCGTACCCGGCGACAACCTGCTCCTCACCGGTGGCAGCGACACCACCCTCGACGCGATGGTCGCGAACACCGAACGCGGACTGCTGCTGACCACCCTCTGGTACATCCGGGAGGTCGATCCGGCGACGCTGCTGCTGACCGGACTGACCCGCGACGGCGTGTACCTCGTCGAGAACGGTCGGGTCACCGGCGCCGTCAACAACTTCCGGTTCAACGAGAGTCCTCTCGACCTGCTGCGTCGCGTCACCGAAGTCGGGGCCACGCAGCCGACGCTGCCGCGGGAGTGGAAGGACTGGTTCACGCGCACGGCGATGCCACCGGTCCGGATCCCCGACTTCCACATGTCGTCGGTGAGTGCAGCGCAATGACTCTCGCCGACGACGCCCGCTGCCCCTGCCCGAGCGGGGACACCTACGGCAACTGCTGCGGCAGATTCCACTCCGGCGCCGCCGAGGCCCCGACCGCGGAAGCACTGATGCGGTCACGCTATTCGGCGTTCGCGGTCGGTGACGCCGACTACCTGCTGCGCACCTGGCATCGACGTTCCCGCCCGACGTCCCTGGAGCTGGATCCCGAGCAGCAGTGGGTGGGACTCGACATCCTGTCCCGCTCCGGCGGCAGCCCCCTCGAATCCGCCGGCACCGTCGAGTTCGTGGCGCACTATCGGATCGGCCGCCACCGCGACTCCCTCCACGAACACAGCCGCTTCGTCCGCGAACACGGCCGCTGGCTGTACGTGGACGCACTGGGCTGAACGGGTCCGGGCGTGGGGAAAATTGGTTGGACGGTGTTCGATTCGGGTTGGTCGCGTCTGCGCGACCGTGACGGTACACGAGCATGTCCGTCGCCGAGCGCGCCGATCCGGAACGGCAGGCGAGCCTGGACACGCTGCAGGCGCTGCCCGAGATCGGCGCCGCAGCACCGATCGGCTGCGGCGGCGTGATGCTGGGCGTCGCGACCGGGCTGATGTTGACGGCGGTCGAATCCCGGATCGCCGGCGATGGCGATCACGCATACCACCCTAGAACGGTGCGGGTTCGTTCCGACGCTCCCGCCGAGCGTGTCCGTGGCGCTCGGAGCGTTGGTACCCGTCGTCGACGGTGACGGGCACCAACGGTTCCCAGGTCATGGTGCAGCCGGGTACCGCGGCCTTCCTGCCGGCCGGTAGACCTGGATCGTCACGCCGTTCGAGTCGGCCCGGGAGTCGACCAGGTCGAGCGCGATGTCCGGTCCGGTCTCGGGGAACAGTCTCGTGCCCTGGCCGAGAATCACGGGGACGACGAGCAGGATCATCTCGTCGACCAGGTCGTTGTCGAGGAGCCATCGGGTCAGGGTGCCGCTGCCGTGCACCTGCAGTTCCCCCGCAGAGGTGTCTTTCAGCTCTCGCACGGTCGCCGCGAGGTCACCCCGGAGGGCGGTCGTGCCGTGCCACCGTGGTGCGGTGAGCGTGGTCGAGGCGACGTACTTGGGCGTTCGGTTCAGCGTCACACCGATGGGGTGGCTGCGCATGTCGTCGACAGTTCCCCAGGACGCGGCGAAGAGCTCGTAGGTCCGCCGGCCGAACAGGAACCCGTCGGCGCGTCGGTAGGTCTGGGTGATGAACGACCTGGTCTCCTCGTCGCCCGCCCCCATGGCCCATCCGCCGCGTTCGAATCCGTTCCTGCGGTCCTCGTCGGTCGCACCGCCGTTTCCCTGCACCACCCCGTCGACGGTGATCTGCGTGATGGTGGTCAGTTTCACGGCCGCGTTCCCTTCACCGGTGTGGTCCAGCGCTTCGCGTCGTCGAAGGAAGAGTAGCGTCCGAATCGGATGTCCAGGGCGGGTGTCCGCACACGGTGATGGACTGGTTCGGCGTCGGCTACGTCGGCCGGTGGCTCTTCACGGAGGGGCTCGCGGCCGTGTATCTGGTCGCCTTCGTGGCGGCGGCCCGCCAGTTTCGGGCGCTGCTGGGCAGCGACGGGATGTTGCCGATTCCCCGCTATCTGGCGGGTGGGTCGTTCCGTCGGTCGCCGAGCATCTTCCACTGGCACTACTCGGATCGGTTCTTCGCCGCGGTCGCGTGGACGGGCGCCGGGTTGGCGGCGGTCACGGTCGCCGGGGTGACGGCCCGGTTGCCGTTGCCGCTGTGCATGCTGGTGTGGCTGCTGTTGTGGGTGCTGTACCTGTCGATCGTCAACGTCGGTCAGCTCTGGTACGGCTTCGGGTGGGAATCGCTGCTGTTGGAGACCGGCTTCCTCGCGATCTTCGTCGGTAACGCCGACGTCGCGCCTCCACTGGTGATGATGGTGCTGCTCAGGTGGCTGCTGTTCCGGCTCGAGTTCGGCGCCGGGCTGATCAAGATCCGGGGCGATCCGTGCTGGCGGCGGCTGACGTGCCTGTACTTCCACCACGAGACGCAGCCGATGCCGGGCCCGCTGAGCTGGTACTTCCATCACCTGCCGAAGCCACTGCACCGCATCGAGGCGGCGGGGAACCACGCCACGCAGCTGGCGGTGCCGTTCCTGCTGTTCGCGCCGCAGCCGGTGGCCGCGGGCGCGGCGATCGTGATGATCGTGACGCAACTGTGGCTGGTCGCGAGCGGCAACTTCTCGTGGCTGAACTGGCTCGCGATCGTCCTGGCCTGTTCGGTGCTGCCCGATTCGCTGTTCGAGCCCGTTCTGCCGTTCGGGATCCCCGAAACCTCGCCGGCGCCGGTGTGGTTCACGGCCCTGACGCTGGCGGTGGGAGCGGGTGTCGTCGTCCTCAGTTACTGGCCGGTGCGCAACATGCTCGGGCACCACCAGTTGATGAACGCGTCGTTCAACCCGTGGCACCTGGTCAACACGTACGGCGCGTTCGGGACGGTCACCCGGGTCCGGACCGAGATCGTGGTCGAGGGCACCCGGGACGCGGTGCCGACCGCGGCGACGCAGTGGCACGAGTACGAGTTCAGGGGCAAGCCGGGCGACCCGACACGGCGCCCACGTCAGTACGCCCCGTATCACCTCCGTCTGGACTGGTTGATGTGGTTCGCGGCGCTCTCCCCCGGCTACGCGGACCGGTGGTTCGGCGAGTTCGTCCGCAGACTGCTCGAGAACGACCGGGACACTCTGAAACTGCTGCGTCACAATCCGTTTCCCGACGACCCTCCCGCGTGGGTGCGCGCGAGGTTGTACGAGTACCGGTACACCGACCGCGCCACGCGCCGGGCTACCGGACGGTGGTGGGATCGGGACCTGCTCAGTGTGTGCATGCGTCCGGTCAACCTGGCCCGATTCGGGTCGATGTGACGTCGGTAGGGTGGGTGCGTGTCTGAGATCTCGGGTGTGCGACTCGACAGTTGGGTGTGGTCGGTGCGCCTGTTCAAGACCCGCTCCGCCGCCGCCGCGGCCTGCCGTTCCGGGCACGTTCGCGTCAACGGGGTCTCGGCGAAGCCGGCGCACCTGCTGCGCGTCGACGACGAGGTGCGCATGCGGGTCGACGGCCGGGAGCGGATCGTCGTGGTCGCCCGACTGATCCGCAAACGCGTCGGAGCGCCCGAGGCGGCACTGTGCCTGATCGACAAGTCGCCGCCGCCCCCGCCCCGAGAGGTTCTGCTCGCGGTCCCGCAACGCGACCGCGGTGCGGGGCGACCGACGAAGCGTGAACGGCGGGAACTGGATCGGCTGCGCGGATTCAACGAGGACTGACCCGCCCCCGGTTGGACGGATGTCCACGAATTCCGGGTCGCGGCCGGCCGCAGCGTGGCAAGCTACCTGCCGCCGACGGCGTCCGCTTCTGCACGGGGCTCGGGCTGTGAGGGTGAATTCATGGACGGTGGGTACTGGCAGGCGGGTGCGACACGGCTGCGCCGGGCGGTGGGCTTCGCTGCGGCGGTGGGCGTCACGACCGCGACCGCGTTGGCGGCGGGCACCGGGGTTGCGTCGTCGGCCGACTTCTCGGTGGGCTGCGCGCAGTCGGGTCCGTTCGTCACCTGCGGCTACCTGGGCACCCCGGCCTGGACGACCTGGTCGACGGCGGCAGCACCGCACGACTGTTCGCCTCCTGACCCGGACGGGCCGGCGCGGTCTACGGAGCGGTGATCGCCACACCCACCGTGCCGGTCCGCCCGCGGCGCAACAGACTGCCCTTCATCGTGAGCCAGCCGAGGATGCCGTAGCGCTTGACGATGGCATCCCGGGCGTGGTCGCTGCCGGGAAGGTCGAGGATCTCGGCGACCGCGTCGATGGCCTCCCCCTTCGGGTTGCCGCGCGCATCGCAGGCCGCGATCGTCACGCGCGGGTTCCGGCGGATCCGCTTGACCTTCCAGGAGTCGGTGACCGTCCACATCAGCAGCCGGTCACCGTCGGCGGCGGCCCACAGGGGCGTCGGTACCGGTGTCCCGTCCTTGCGGAAAGTCGTCAGCAACACGTACTTGGCGGCGGCGATCTCACCGAGAGTGGAGGTCATGACACGCAGCCTACGTGTGGTCTCGATCACCGGGAGCGCGGCTGCGGACCGGCCGGCCGCGTCGTAGCTTCGGGCGATCCGAGTTCCGGCGGCAGACAGGCATGCAGTGACAGCGACACCCGACATCGGCGCGCAGGACATGCGCATCGGCTCGACCCGATCCGGGCGGTACACCCGTCGACGACCCGTCTGGGTGATCGTCGCGGTCCTCGTGGCCGTCGAGGTCATCAGTGCGTTCGAGACGTCGATGGTCTACGCCGCGATCCCCACGTTCATCGCCGAGTTCCACAGCGACGCGGCCACGGTCGGGTGGGCCGTCACCGCCTTCCTGTTGGTGGCGGCCGCCTCGGCGGCGGTGTGCGGGCGGCTCGGCGACATGTACGGACGCGAGCGCGTCCTGATCGTGCTGCTCGTCGCGGCCGCGACCGGGTCGCTCATCAGCGCCGTCGGCGACAGCATCGGCAGCATCGTCGCCGGTCGCGCCGTCCAGGGCGTCGCGGGCGCCATCCTGCCGCTGTGCATCGGGCTCGCCCGGGAACACCTGCCCGCCGCGAAGGTGCCCGTCGCGGTGGCGGTCATCTCCGGTTCCGCGGTGGCCGCCGGCTCGGCGTCGCTGCTGGTGGCCGGCGTGATGCTCGACCACGCGAGCTGGCACCTGATCTTCGTCGTCGCGGCGGCCTACGCGGTCGGCGCCGTCGCGTTGGTGGCGTTCGTCCTGCCGTGGCGCCCGCCGACGGGCACGACGGAGAAGGTGGACTACCTGGGTGCGGTCGCCTTCGTACCCGCGATCGCGGCGGTGCTGCTCGGCGTCAACAAGTCCACGGCGTGGGGCTGGTCCGACCCGGCCACCCTCGGCCTCGTGCTCGGTGGCCTGGCGGCGCTGGCGCTGTGGGTGCTGTGGGAGCTGCGGGCGACGTCCCCGATCGTGAACGTCCGGCAGTTCCGGGACCGCAAGTTCTCCCTGACCATGCTGGCGACGCTGGCGATCTCGGTCGGTCCCGTCGGCGTGACGACAATGATCGTCCCGATCGTCCTGCAGTCCCCGACCAGCGCTCCGGTCGGTCTGGGACTGACCCCCACCAACGCCGGCTGGCTCTCGTTCGTCGGCTCGATGTTCGGTTTCGTCTGCACCCCGCTCAGCGGTCGCATCGCCGCCACCGTCGGCGCCCGCACGTCGATGCTGATCGGCAGCGCACTGTTCCTCGCAGGCAACGCGCTGTTGCTCGTCGTCCACGACTCCGTCGCCGGGATGATGGTCATGGTGGTCACCGTGTCCGTCGCGACGGCGTTCGCCTACACTGCGCTGCCGAATCTGCTCGTCGAGGCGGTCCCGGAGCGCGCCACCAGCGAGGCCGCGGGCACCAACGCCGTGATCCGCACCGGCGGCAGCGGCATCGGTGTCTCGATCGCGACGATGCTGCTGTCGAGCACGGCCCTGGCCGGGGGCCTGAACACCCTCGGCGGGCTGAACGCGATCGTCGTGATGCTCAGCGTGACCTCGCTGGCGGCGATCGGGTTCACCCTGCTGATCCCGCGCCGGCGCTAACGGTCCTCGAGGTCGCCCTCCGTCTCGAGGTACACCTGCCGCAGGCCGTCGAGGACGTCCGGGGACGGCTCCCCCCACATGTCCCGCTCGGCGGCCTCGAGCAGTCGCTCCGCGATCCCGTGCAGCGCCCACGGATTCGACTTCGTCATGAACTCGCGGTTCTGCTCGTCGAGCACGTACGTCTGCGCGAGCTTCTCGTACATCCAGTCCGCGACGACGTTGGTGGTGGCGTCGTAGCCGAACAGGTAGTCCACCGTCGCGGCCATTTCGAACGCGCCCTTGTAGCCGTGCCTGCGCATCGCCTCGAGCCACCGCGGGTTCACCACCCGGGCCCGGAACACCCGCGACGTCTCCTCCGACAGGGTGCGGGTGCGCACGGCGTCGGGGCGGGTGCTGTCCCCGATGTAGGCCTCGGGGTCCTTGCCGGTCAGCGCGCGCACGGTCGCGACCATGCCGCCGTGGTACTGGAAGTAGTCGTCGGAGTCGGCGATGTCGTGCTCGCGGGTGTCGGTGTTCTTGGCGGCCACCGCGATTCGCTTGTAGGCACTGCGCATGTCGTCGGCGGCCGGCGCCCCGTCGAGTCCGCGGCCGTACGCGTAGCCGCCCCACGTGGTGTACACCTGCGCGAGGTCGGCGTCACCGCGCCACGACTTCGAGTCGATCAGCTGGAGCAGGCCGGCGCCGTACGTGCCGGGCTTGGACCCGAAGATGCGGGTGGTGGCCCGACGTTCGTCGCCGTGGTCGGCGAGGTCGGCCTGCGCGTGGGCGCGGACGAAGTTGCGGTCGGCCGGCTCGTCGAGCGCCGCGACCATCCGGACGGCGTCGTCGAGCAGGGCGAGGACGTGCGGGAACGCGTCGCGGAAGAACCCGGAGATGCGGACCGTGACGTCGACGCGGGGGCGGCCGAGTTCGGCGAGGTCGATCACCTCGAGCGTCGTGACGCGCCGCGACGCCTCGTCCCACACCGGTCGGACACCGAGCAGCGCAAGCACTTCGGCGATGTCGTCGCCCGAGGTGCGCATCGCTGACGTGCCCCACACGCTCAGCCCCACCGACGTCGGGTACTCGCCGTGGTCGGCGAGGTAGCGGGCGAGCAGCGACTCCGCCATCGCCTGCCCGGTCTCCCACGCCAGCCGCGACGGGACGGCCTTCGGGTCGACGGAGTAGAAGTTGCGGCCGGTGGGCAGCACGTTGACCAGGCCGCGCAGCGGCGACCCGCTCGGTCCGGGTTCGACGAACCGGCCGTCCAGGGCGCGCAGCACCTGCTCGATCTCGCGTCCCGTGCCGCGCAGCCGCGGGACCACCTCGGCGGCGGCGAACTCGAGCACCCGGATCACGTCCGATCCGTGGGCGGCCCCGATCTCCGCGGCGGCGGCGGGATCCCAGTCGGCCTTCTGCAGCGCGGCCACCAGGCCGTGTGCGGTCTGCTCGATCTCGTCGACGCGGCCGCGGTTCTCGTCGCCCGCCTCGCTGAGCCCCAAGGCTTCCCGAAGGCCGGGCACGGTGCGCTCGCCGCCCCACATCTGCTTGGCGCGCAGCACCGCGAGCACCAGCTCGACCTCGGCGTCCCCGTCCGGGGCCTGCCCGAGGACGTGCAGTCCGTCGCGGATCTGGACGTCCTTGATCTCGCACAGCCAGCCGTCGACGTGCAGCAGCATGTCGTCGAACACGTCCTCCTCCGGGCGTTCGGCGAGCCCGAGGTCGTGGTCCATCTTGGCCGCGCGCATCAGCGTCCAGATCTGCTGGCGGATCGCGGGCAGCTTCGACGGATCGAGCGCGGAGATGTTCGAGTGCTCGTCGAGCAGCTGCTCGAGCCGGGAGATGTCGCCGTACGACTCGGCCCGCGCCATCGGCGGAATCAGGTGGTCGACGAGGGTGGCGTGGGCGCGGCGCTTGGCCTGGGTGCCCTCGCCGGGGTCGTTGACGAGGAACGGGTAGACCAGGGGCAGCTCCCCGAGCGCGGCGTCGGTGCCGCACGAGGCGGACATGCCGAGGGTCTTGCCGGGCAGCCACTCGAGGTTGCCGTGCTTGCCGAGGTGCACGATCGCGTCGGCACCGAACCCGCCCTGCTCGGTCGCGGCGGCGATCCACCGGTAGGCGGCGAGGTAGTGGTGGCTCGGCGGCAGGTCGGGGTCGTGGTAGATCGCGACCGGGTTCTCCCCGAAGCCGCGGGGCGGTTGGACCATCAGCACGACGTTCCCGACCCGCAGGGCGGCGATGACGATCTCGCCCGCCGGGTCGGCGCTGCGGTCGACGTACAGCTCGCCCGGGGCGGCGCCCCAGTGCTCCTCGACGGCCTCCCGGAAGTCGGCGGGCAGCGTGGCGAACCACTCCCGATAACGTGCCGCGGAGATGCGAATCGGGTTGCCCTCCAACTGTTCCGCGGTCAGCCAGTCCGGGTCCTGACCGCCGGCCGCGATCAGCGCGTGGATCAGCGCGTCACCGTCCCCGGACGCCAGCCCGGGCAGCGCGTCCTCGCCGTCCGCCGGGCCGAGGTCGTAACCGGCGTCCCGCATCGCGGTCAGCAGCGCGATCGCGCTCGCCGGGGTGTCGAGTCCGACGGCGTTGCCGATCCGCGCGTGCTTCGTCGGGTACGCCGACAGCATCAGCGCGATCCGCTTGTCGGGGTTGGCGACGTGACGCAGTCGCGCGTGCCGCACCGCGATCCCGGCGACCCGGGCCGCCCGTTCGGTGTCGGGCACGTAGCTGGTCAGTCCGTCTGCGTCGATCTCCTTGAACGAGAACGGCACCGTGATGATGCGGCCGTCGAACTCCGGCACCGCGACCTGGGTGGCGACGTCCATCGGCGAGAGCCCGTCGTCGTTGGCCTCCCACGCCTCCCGGCTGCTGGTCAGGCACAGGCCCTGCAGGATCGGCACGTCCAGGGCGGCGAGGGCGGTGACGTCCCACGACTCGTCGTCCTCGCCGGCGGACGCGCTCGCCGGCTTCGTGCCGCCGGCCGCGAGGACCGTGACGACCATCGCGTCCACGGTGCCGAGCACGTCGAGCAGTTCGGGTTCCGCGGTGCGCAGAGACGCGCAGAAAATCGGCAGCGGCCGGGCGCCCCGATCCTCGACGGCCCGGCACAGCGCCTCGACGTACGCGGTGTTCCCGGCCAGGTGCTGCGCGCGGTAGTAGAGCACCGCCACCACCGGTGAGTCCTTCCGGTCCGTCTGCGGGCCGGAAGGACTCACGGGGGCGAATCCCCAGGTGGGGGTGTGCACCGGCGGTTCGAACCCGACACCGGTGAGCAGCACCGTGTCGGACAGGAAGCCGTACAGGTTCGTCAGGTTGTCCGCGCCGCCCTCGGCCAGATAGTTGTGGGCCTGCGCCGCGACGTTGCCCGGCACCGTGGACAACTCCATCAGCTCGGCGTCGGGTGCGAGTTCACCACCGAGGACGACGGTGGGTGTGCCCGCTGCCAGCACCGCGTCCAGGCCGTCCTCCCACGCACGACGTCCGCCGAGGATCCGGACGATCACCAGGTCGACGCCGTCGAGGAGGGCCGGCAGGTCGTCGACGAGCAGGCGCGCGGGGTTCGCCCACCGGTAGTCGGCGCCGCTGGCGCGGGCGCTGAGCAGGTCGGTGTCGGACGTCGACAGCAGCAGGATCACGATGCCTCCTCGGGGTTTCGCGCCCCACTCGGTCTGGGACGGCAGCGTCGGAGGGTCTGACTCCCCGGAGTCCGGGTCACAGTGGCGCGACCGCACCGGAATCGCACCGGTTTCCTCTCGAGCTGCCGCAATCGCCGCTGATCGTACCGGTGCCGTCACCGTAGGCTGGAGGGCGATGTCCGATATCGAATCCCCGGCCCCCCGGTCCCGCCCCGACGCGTGCCCCGGCGCGTTGCAGGTGCACGAGGCCGCCGACGGCGCACTGTCCCGGGTCCGACTGCCCGGCGGTGCACTCACCCACGCTCAGCTCCAGGTCCTCGCCGATGCCGCCCGCGACCTGGGCAACGGCGAACTCGAACTGACGTCCCGCGGCAACATCCAGCTTCGGGCCGTGACCGATCCCGCCGCCTTCGCCGACCGGCTCGCCGCGGCGGGACTGCTGCCCTCGCCGACCCACGAACGGGTCCGCAACATCCTCGCCTCCCCGCTGTCGGGTCGGATCGGCGGAATCGCGGACGTCCGCGGGTGGGCCTCGGCTCTCGACGCCGGTCTCATGGCCGATCCCGACCTCGCCGACCTGCCGGGCCGCGTCCTGTTCACCCTCGACGACGGCCGCGGCGACGTGACGGGGCTGCAGGGCGACCTCGGGCTGCACGCCGTCACGGCGACCGAGGTGGCCCTGACACTCGCCGGTGCCGATCACGGCGTCCGGCTGACCGCCGAGGGTGCGGTCGCGACCCTGCTCGACGCGGCCCGGGCGCTGCGCGAGATCCGCGGCACGCAGTGGCGGCTGCAGGAGATCGAGGACGGCCCGCGCCGGGTGCTCGCCCGGTTGGGTGTGACCGCCACGGCGGACCCCGTCGACCTGGCGGCGCCGGAGTCGGCGGGCCCGATCGGGTGGCTCGACCAGCCCGACGGCACGGTCACCCTCGCGGCAGGCCTGAGGTTCGGGGTGCTGCCCGCCCGGCTGGCGGACTTCCTGGTGGCCGTCGAGCATCCGATCACGGTCACTCCCTGGCGGTCGGTGCTGCTGCACGACCTTGACGAGGGCGTCGCCGAACAGGTGGTGCGCATCCTCGCGCCGATGGGGCTGATCTTCGACGCGAACTCCCCGTGGCTGCAGGTCACTGCCTGCACCGGACGTCCCGGCTGCGCGAAGTCCCTCGCCGACGTCCGCGGGGACGCCGTCGCCGCGGTCGAGTCCGGTGCGCTGCCCGCCGACGGCCGCCAGCACTGGGCCGGCTGCGAGCGGCGGTGCGGGCGCCCCCGCGGTGAGGTGACCGATGTGGTCGCCACCGGCGACGGCTACCGGGTGGACCCGCCGACACCCTGACCCCATATCGTTGGGTGCATGACCGACTACATCCGCGACGGCGCCGAGATCTACCGCCAGTCGTTCGCCACGATCCGGGCCGAAGCCGACCTGTCGAGGTTCCCCGCGGACGTTGCCCAGGCGGTCGTCCGGATGATCCACGCGTGCGGCCAGGTCGATCTGACCGACGACGTCGCGTTCAGCCCCGGGGTCGTCTCCGCGGCACGCGCCGCGCTCCGCGACGGGGCGCCGATCTTCTGCGACGCGACGATGGTCGCGTCCGGGGTGACGCGAAAGCGCTTGCCCGCGCACAACGATGTGGTGTGCCTGCTGGGTGACCCGCGCACGCCCGTGATCGCCGAGAAGCTCGGCAACACCCGATCCGCTGCCGCGCTGGAACTGTGGGGTCCGAAGCTCGAGGGTGCCGTCGTCGCGATCGGCAACGCCCCGACCGCGCTGTTCCACCTGCTCGACATGCTCGATCAGGGTGCGCCCCGGCCCGCGGCGATCATCGGCTGCCCGGTCGGGTTCATCGGCGCCGCAGAGTCCAAGGAGGACCTGATCGTTCGCGCCGGCGACATCGACTACCTCGCGGTACGGGGGCGCCGCGGTGGCAGCGCCATCACCGCGGCCGCGCTGAACGCGATCGCGACGGAGGTCGAGTGATGGCGGGCACACTCTGGGGCATCGGACTCGGGCCCGGCGACCCGGAACTGGTCACGGTCAAGGCCGCCCGGATCATCGGCGAGGCGGACGTCGTCGCGTTCCACAGCGCCCGGCACGGCCGCAGCATCTCCCGGGCCGTCGCCGCGCCCTACCTGCGCGAGGGCCAGATCGAGGAACACCTCGTGTACCCGGTGACCACCGAGACGGTCGACCACCCCGGCGGTTACCAGGGCGCGATCGACGACTTCTACGCCGAGGCGTCCGAGACCCTCGCCGCGCACCTCGCCGCAGGTCGGACGGTCGCATTGCTCGCCGCGGGCGATCCGCTGTTCTACAGCTCCTACATGCACATGCACAAGCGGCTGTGCGACCGCTTCGACGCCGAGGTGATTCCCGGGGTGACCTCGATCAGCGCCGCCTCCGCCGCGCTCGGGGTGCCGCTCGTCGAACGCGACGAAGTGCTCACGATCCTGCCCGGCACCCTGCCCGCCGAGGAGCTGACCCGACGACTGCGCGCCACCGACTCCGCCGCGATCCTCAAGCTCGGCCGCACGTTCCCGGCGGTGCGGCAGGCCCTCGCGGACTCCGGTCGACTCGCCGAGGCCTCGTACGTGGAGCGGGCCAGCACCGACAAGCAGCGGGTGCTCGCCGCCGCCGACGTCGACGACGCCGATGTGCCGTACTTCTCCATCGCGATCGTCCCGAGCCCGTCCAACAATCCGGCCGCACAACGAGATTCGGAGCCGGGGTCGGTGACCGTCGTCGGTCTCGGACCCGGCGACGACGCCTGGACCACCTCCGAGGTCCGCGACGAACTGGCCCGCGCCACCGACGTCGTCGGCTACACCACCTACGTCGACCGGGTGCCGGTGCGGCCCGGGCAGAACCGGCATGCCAGCGACAACAAGGTCGAATCCGAGCGCGCCGCAATGGCATTGGATCTCGCCAGGCGCGGTGCCCGCGTCGTCGTGGTGTCCTCCGGCGACCCCGGCGTGTTCGCGATGGCGGCCGCGGTGATCGAGATGGCCGCCGACGAGCAGTGGCGCGACGTGCCGGTGCGTGTCCTGCCGGGCATGACCGCCGCGAACGCCGTCGCCAGCCGAGTCGGCGCACCGCTCGGGCACGACTACGCGATGATCTCGCTCTCCGACCGGCTCAAGCCGTGGGACATCGTCGCCACCCGGATCTCCGCGGTCGCCGCCGCCGACATGGCGATGGCCATCTACAACCCCGCGTCGAAATCGCGCACCTGGCAGGTCGCCGCGATGAAGGAGCTGATCCTCGAGCACCGCTCCCCCGACACCCCGGTCATCGTGGGGCGCGACGTCGCCGGGCCCGAGGAACGGGTCCGGATCGTGCCGCTCGGCGACCTCGAGCCGTCCGAGATCGACATGCGGACACTGCTGATCATCGGCTCGTCACTGACGACCGTGGTCGAATCCGGCGGGGAGCGAAAGGTGTTCACGCCGCGGCGCTACCCGGGCTGACCCCACCGGCACCGCTCCCGGGCGGTGTCAGTGCTCGTCGTAGTGGTCGCCGTGCTCGGCGTGGCGATGCCCGTCGTGGATGTAGTCGACGTGGTCGCCGTGCGGGACGGACACGTGCCCGCACCCCTCGCCGTGGTGGTGGTCGTGGGCGCCGTGTTCCGTGTGCCCCGACGTCTCGCACTCGTCGACGTGGTCGCCGTGCACCTTGTGCAGGTGCCCGTCGTGGACGTAGTCGACGTGGTCGCCGTGTGGCACTGACACGTGCCCGCAGCCCGGTCCGTGAACGTGGGTGTGCTCGGTGTGCGGATGGTGCTCGGTCACCGTCATCGGAACTCTCCCGCCACTTCGTCGGTCGGATCCTGGTGACATCGACGCTAGCCCGGGGCTCCGAGCGCCACAACCGCACCGCGTCGGCCGTCGGTGGACTTCCCGCGCGGGTCAGGCGGATGCGCCGTCCGCCTGCTCGACAACCCAGGCGGCGATCTGCGCCCGCGACGTGAAGCCGAGTTTGGTCAGGATGTGCTCGACGTGGCCCTCGGCGGTGCGCTGCGCTATCACGAGTTGGGCGGCGATCGCCCTGTTGGTCAGTCCTCGGGCCACCAGATCGGCCACCTGCCGTTCACGTTTCGTCAGATTCGATCTGCTGTCGGCGGGGGTCGACGCAGCAGGGGGCGACTCCCGGAGTGCGTAGGTGACCGCGCCGGCGAAATTCAGCGCCCTGCCCGTGCGCTGGGCCGCCTCGAACGCCCGCGTCCCGAGCGCGGCGCGGACCCGACGCTCGCACTGCTCGTGGTGTACGAGCAGGTGCAGGAACAGGAGGGTGGAGCTGCCCACGGCTCGGCGCAGCGACTCGGCTGCTCCCAGGAGCACGGCGGCGCGCTCCGGCTCGCGGCCCTCGCTCTCGATCCACGCCAGTGCCTCCAGATCGGCGGCGGCGATCAGTGCGTCGTCCACCATCCGGGTGAGCCGCAGGCCCTGCTCCAGCAACCGTGCGGCCCGAGTCCGGTCGCCCTGCCTCCACACGGCCACACCCAGCCCCCACAGCGAATACGACCGATACACCGATTCGTGACGCGCCCGGGTCGTTTCGAGCACCTGCTCGTGGCAGGCGGCGGCGCGCGTGGCATCGCCCTGCAGTTCGAGGGTCCACGCGAGCGCTTGCAGGACCGCAACCCCCACCCGGGAGAGCTCGTCCTGTGCGGCGAACCACTCGTGGGCGTCGCTCAGCCGGGTGTGTGCGCGGGGCAGGTCACCGCCGTAGAGCGCCAGCATTCCGTCGCCGCCGGCGATCAGTGCGTAGGCCGCTCGGTCGCCGCCGCGCGCGGCCAGTTCCTGTCCTTCGTCCATGAGAGCCTTCCCGGCGGGCAGGTCGCCCTGCATGCCGGCGAGCACACCGGCGGCGTACAGGGCGCGGATCCGTTCTTCGACCGGCAGCGGTGGTCGACGAGCGAGTGCCCGGCCCAGCCAGTTCCGTCCCTCACTGAGCCGGCCGCGCGCAGCCCAGAACGGAAACAGGCCGACGGCGATCAGCGGCCCGGCCGTGCTCGTCTCGTCCGAGTGGGTCAGGCCGAACTCCATCGCCTCACGTAGGTTCGACTGCTCCCGGTCCAGGCGCTCGATCCACTCCACCTGCCGGGGGCCGATCCAGCCGGCCTCCGCATCCGACACCAGCTGCCGGTACCACTCGTGGTGCCGGCGGTGCAGCGCCCCGAGTTCACCGGCCTGCTCCGCCTTCTCCCGGCCGTAGGCTCGCAGGGTTTCGAGCATCCGGTAGCGCACGGCGTCACCGCTCTGCCCGCGGATCACGATCGACTTGTCGACCAGCGACGCGACGGTGTCCATCACCTCCTCGGGGTCCAGATCTCCCGCGCACACGTCGTGCGCCGCATCGAGTTCGAAGCTGCCGGCGAACACCGCCAGGTGCGCCCACAGCCGTTGGTCCTGCTCGGTGCAGAGCTCGTAACTCCAGTCGACCGACAGCCGCAGCGTCTGCTGGCGCGCCGGCACACCGCGAGGACCGCGGGTCAGCAACCGGTACCGGTCGGACAGTCGCTCCAGGACCTGCTCGGGCGACATCGCCCGCAGTCGCGCCGTCGCCAGCTCGATCGGCAGCGGCAGGCCGTCGAGACGACGGCAGATCTCGGCCACCGTCGCGCGGTTGGCGTCGGTGACCTCGAATCCCGGCACCGCGGCGGCCGCCCGCTCCTCGAACAGCGTGATCGCGTCGTACGCCCGCGCGCCCTGGGCGGAGGGACCGTAGTCCGGGTCGGGAACGGTGAGTGGTGGCACCGCCAACACTGATTCCCCGCCGACGCCCAACGCCTCGCGGCTGGTGGCCAGGATCCGCAGTTCCGGGCAGCTGCGAAGCAGGTTGCCGGCGAGTTCGGCGGCCGCGTCGACCACCTGCTCGCAGTTGTCCAGTACGAGCAGCAGCTGCCGGGAGGCGAGAAACTCCACCACCACGTCCTCGAACGGCCGCGCCGACGGGTTCCGCACTCCGAGCGCGGTGGCGACGACGTGCACGAGCAGCGACCGGTCTCGCAACTCGTCCAGCTCGACCCGGCACACCCCGTCCCGGAATCCGCGTCGCAGGTCCGCCGCGGCGCGGAACGCGAGACGCGTCTTCCCCACCCCGCCGATCCCGGTCAACGTCACCAGACGCGAGGTCGACAGCGTCTCCTTGACCTCGGTCAGTTCACGACGGCGCCCGACGAAGCTGGTGAGCTCGAGTGGCAGCTCGCCGGTCGCGCTCGTCGCGGCGGCGAGCGGGCGCACCGGCGGCGTACCGGGCGGTCGCTCTTCTCGCCGCGGGCTGCCCGGCGCGGGCAGCAGGGCCATGTCGTCGGGAACGAGACCGCGCCCGACCTGGACCCTGCGCAGTTCGTCACCGAGATCCGCGGCGGTGGCCGGACGCCGGTCGGGGTCGGCGGACATCGCCCGCTCGACGACCGCGCTCACGTCGTCGGCGATGCCCCGTTCACGCAGATCCGGGACGGGTTCGGTGGTGATCCGCAGGAACTGCGCCACCACCTGTTCGCCGACGCGGCGTTCGAATGCGGCGTGGCCGGTGAGAACGCTGAACAGGGTCGCGCCGAGACCGTAGACGTCCGATGCGGCGCTCGGCGGATCCCCCTCGAGCACCTCGGGTGCCGTGAACGCCGGGGATCCGGTGACGGTGCCGGTGGCGGTCGTGAACCCGCCGAGGATGTGGGCGATCCCGAAGTCGGTGAGTGCCGGCTCGCCGTAATCGGTCAGCAGGATGTTCGCCGGTTTGACATCGCGGTGGACGACGCCGAGTCGGTGAGCGGTCTCGAGGGCCCCGGCGATCCTCACACCGAGGCGAAGCGTCTCGGCGAGGTCGAGCGGTCCGTCGCGGCGGAGGTGGGCATCCAACGAATCGCGCTCGTGGTACTGCATCACGATGTAGGGGCGACCCCGGTCGGTGGTACCGGCCTGCAGGACACCGACGATGTTCGGATGTCCGGTCAGCCGGCCCATCGCCCGCTGTTCCCGGACGAAGCGCGCCAGCGTCTCCTCGTCGAGGTCGGCCATGAGGACCTTCACGGCCACGGTGCGGTCCAGCGACGGCTGCACGCAGCGGTAGACCACGCCGAATCCCCCGCGCCCGATCTCCTCCGCGTCGTCGAATCCGGCGAGGCTCAGCTCCGCCGCGACCGCGGGGGTCACGGTGCGTTGGGTCCGGAGCGGATCGCTGTCGGCCATCTCACCGCGCCGCCGTGAATCTTCCGGACACCGCATCGGGCGGGCACGGCCCGTACACGTGCACCTGTACTCACCTCGCAAGGACGTGTCATCCAGAGTATCGCCGCCGCGGTCGGGCCCGGATCCCGCGAGTGGTGTGGGCTCCCGGAGAGAAAGTCTCCGGGACGTGTCGATTTCGGGTACGGCCGTTCGACTCACAGGTAGCGGCGGGGAACGGCCCCGCCGGAGAACCCGAGGAGCCGTCATGCCCCGCTACCTTTCCCTGATCAGGGTCGACGAACGTACCGCCCCCGCCGACGGACCGAGCCCCGAACTGATGGAACGGATGGGCGCGCTGCTCGACGAGGTGACCAAGGCCGGTGTCATGCTCGACACGCAGGGCCTGACCCCCAGTTCGGAGGGCACCCGGATCACCTGGTCGGGCGGCGAGCTCAGCTACACCGACGGACCGTTCACCGAGAGCAAGGAGGTGATCGGCGGCTACGCGATCATGCAGTGCAAGGACAAGGCCGAGGCGCTCGAATGGTCCCGGCGGTTCCTGCAGGTGCACGAGGACTACTGGACCGTGACCCTGGAACTGCGTCAGATCGCCGAGGACTGACCACCCGGTGTCCTTGACCCGCCCCCACGGGTTTGCTGTCATCGGACCCGTGGGGACGCAGCCGGTCGACGAGGCGATCGAAACGGTCTTTCGGATCGAATCGCCGCGGATCATCGCGGCCACCACCCGCATCGTCCGCGACATCGGCCTCGCCGAGGAACTCGCGCAGGACGCCCTCGTCGCGGCGCTCGAGCAGTGGCCGCACACCGGCATCCCCGACCGCCCCGGGGCGTGGTTGATCGCGACCGCTCGGCATCGCGCAGTCGACCTGGTGCGTCGTGAACAGACGTACAACCGCAAGCTCGCCGAACTGGGCCGTGACCTGGGAGACGTACCGGCGCCGGACCTGCCGCCGGATCCGGACGACATCGACGACGACCTGCTGCGGCTGATCTTCGTCGCATGCCATCCGGTGCTGTCCACGCCGGCGCGGATCGCGTTGACCCTGCGCCTGCTCGGCGGACTGACGACCGCGGAGATCGCCCGCGCGGTCCTCGCCCCGGAATCGACCGTCGCGCAGCGGATCGTGCGCGCGAAGCGGACACTGGCCGCGAAACAGGTGCCGTTCGAGGTGCCCGTCGGCGCCGACCGCGCGGGTCGGCTGGCGTCCGTGCTCGAGGTCGTCTACCTGATGTTCAACGAGGGCTACTCGGCGACCGCGGGTGACGACCTGCTGCGGCCCGCGCTGTGCGACGAGGCGTTGCGGCTGGCGCGGGTGCTCGCCGCGCTGATGCCCGACGAGCCCGAGGTGCACGGTCTGCTCGCGCTGCTGAGTCTGCAGGCGTCGCGCACCGCCACCCGCGTCGCCGCCGACGGGTCGCCGGTGCTGCTGGCCGACCAGGACCGGGCCCGCTGGAACCGGCTGCTGATCCGGCTCGGTCTCGAGTCACTGCTGCGCGCCGGCACGGGGCCGTACTCGCTGCAGGCCGCGATCGCGGCCTGTCACGCCCGCGCTGCACGGTACGAGGACACCGACTGGGCGGCGATCGCCGCCCTGTACGGCCACCTGTACACGGTGACCCCCTCCCCGGTGGTCGAGCTGAACCGGGCCGTCGCGGTCGCCAAGGCGCAGGGGCCGCAGGCGGCGCTCGTCATTGTCGATTCGCTCACCGAGAACCCGGCACTGCGCGGCTACCACCTGCTGCCGAGCGTCCGCGGCGACCTGCTCGAGCAGCTCGGCCGGCGCGACGACGCGCGCTCGGAGTTCACCCGTGCCGCCGGACTGACCTCGAACCAGCGCGAACGCGAACTACTGCTGCGCCGCGCCGACGCGGTGAACCCAGGCTGACGCCTCGGTGACGGCGCCGACGACGGGCACCCCCGCGGGCAGCGCGGGCCGCTCCACCACGACCACCGGTATCCCCGACTCGCGGGCGGCGACCAGCTTCGCCTCGGTGAGCGGCCCGCCGCTGTTCTTCGTCACGACGACCTCGATGCGGTGGTCGCGGAGCAACGCGATCTCCGACTCGACGGTGAACGGACCGCGATCGAGCAGCAGTTCCGTCTCGGCCGGCAGGGCCCCTTCGGGAGGGTCGATGGCGCGGATCAGGTACCGGCCCGGTGCGTCGGCGAACGCGTCGACGCCCTGCCGTCCGATGGTGAGCAGAATGCGCTCGCCCAGGGTCGGCACCGTGCGCGCGGCCGTCGCCAGGTCCGGAACCGGGTGCCACCGGTCGCCCGCGACCGGAACCCACGCGGGCCGGCGCAGCACCAGCAGCGGTGTCCCCACGCGTGCCGTGGCGGCAGCGGCGTTCGCGGTGATCCGCGCGGCGAACGGATGGGTCGCGTCCACGACGGCGTCGACGCCGTTGTCGCGCAACCACGTCGCGAGCCCGTCGACGCCCCCGAAACCGCCGACGCGGACCTCTCCCGCGGGCAGCCGCGGTTCACGGACCCGGCCCGCCAGCGAGGAGACACACTCGATCCCGGGCTCGTCGACCAGCACGCCGGCCAGTGCACGCGCCTCCGACGTCCCGCCGAGGACCAGCAGACGCACGTCAGTGCGTGATGCGACTGCGCGTCGCCGAGTAGAGGTAGCTGTCCGGGAACCCCTCCGCGGCGAGCACCCGACCCACCACGATCACGGCCGTCTTGGTGACACCGGCGTCGTGGACCTGCGCCGCAATCGAATCCACGGTGCCGCGCAGCACGATCTCGTCGGGACGGCTGGCGTACGCCACGACCGCGACCGGGCAGTCGCCGCCGTACGGGCCGCGCAGCTCGTCCGCGACCTGGTCGATGCGGTGCGCGGCGAGGTGGATCACCACCGTCGCGCCGCTCGCACCGAGCGTGGCCAGGTCCTCGCCCTCGGGCATCGCGGTGGACAGGGTGGACACGCGGGTGAGCACGATCGACTGCGAGACGCCCGGCACAGTCAGCTCCCGGCCCAGGGTCGCCGCGGCCGCCGCGAAGGCCGGGACGCCGGGCACGATCTCGTAGGCGACACCGGCGGCGTCGAGGCGCCGCGCCTGCTCGGCGACCGCACTGTAGATCGACGGGTCGCCGGAGTGCAGTCGCGCCACGTCCTTGCCGGCCCGGTCGGCGGCGACGAGTAGCTCGGTGATCCGATCGAGGTCCAGGCGGGCGGTGTCGACGATCTCGGCCCCCTCGGGGCACAGGTCGAGCAGTTCGGTCGGTACCAGGCTGCCCGCGTACAGGCACACCGGGCTCTGCCCGATGATCCGGGCACCGCGCACGGTGATCAGATCGGCCGCGCCGGGGCCGGCACCGATGAAACGAACGGTCACGGGGTGTTCTCCTTCGTCACGATCCACTGCGAGACCGGCAGTTGGGGGCGCCAGGCGGTGAATCCGCCGAGCGCGCCGCCGCGGTAGATCTGGAACTTGCGCAATGCACCGCCGTGCTCGGCGTGCCAGCGCAGCAGCAGCACCTCGGATTCGGCGGTGACGGCGTTGACGACCATGCGGCCGCCGACGGGCAGCGCGGCCCAGCACGACTCGAAGACACCCGGCACGGTGACGCCGCCGCCGAGGAAGATCGCATCGGGTTCCGGTGCGCCGGACAGCGATTCGGGTGCGGCGCCGCGGACGTCGAGCTGCGGGACACCGAGCCGGGTCGCGTTCGCGGCGATCCGGTCCCGGCGGGTGGCGTCCAGCTCGAACGTGACCGCGCGACAGGTGGGGTCGGCGCGCATCCACTCGATCGCGATGCTGCCCGAACCGCCACCGACGTCCCACAGCAGCTCCCCCGGCTCGGGAGCCAGCGCACCGACGGTGAGGGCGCGGACCTCCTGCTTGGTCAGCTGCCCGTCCGAGTCGAACGCGTCGTCCGGCAGTCCGGGTGTCCTGGTGAGGCGCACCGCGTCCGGCCCGCGTCGGCACTCCAGCGCGAGCAGGTTCAGCGGATCGCCCGCGGTGCGGGACCACTGCGCGGCCGTACCCGAGAAGGTCGACTCGAGCCGGCCGCCGAGCTGCTCGAGCACGGTGACCGTCGTGTCGCCGAAGCCGTGGTTCCGCAACAGTTCCGCGACCAGTGCGGGGGTTCCCGCGTCCCGGGACAGGACCAGCAGCCTGCGACCCTGCGCGAGGTGCGGGAGCAACGTCGCCGCCGGCGCCGTCACCAGCGACACCACCGGCGTCTCGTGCATCGCCCACCCGAGGCGCGCGCACGCGAGCGACGCCGACGACGGCTGCGGCAGCACCCGGACCCGGTCCGCGCCGAGCAGCCGGACGAGCGTCACCCCGATGCCGTGGAACATCGGGTCGCCGCTGGCCAGCACGCAGATGCGGCGGCCGTCGTGCTCGGCGAACAGCGCAGGCAGGGCCGGAACCAGGGGTGTGGGCCACGGCACCCGGACCGCGGACGAGTCGGGTACCAGCGAGAGTTGCCGCGCCGAACCGACGAGTACCTCGGCGTCCTCGACCGCGCGACGCGCGTTGGGCGACAGCCCGTCCCAGCCGTCGGCGCCGATGCCGACGACGGTGACCACACCGCCCATCAGCGGGGCATCCGACGCCAGATCGCCTGCGGCAGCAGCCGCATCACGAAGAACGCCGGGCGCAGCAGCCCCGGAACCCACACCCGCGCGCGTCCCTTGCCGAGCGCGGTGACCACCGCGTCCGCGACCTGACCGGGGGTGCTCGACATCGGCGCCGCAGTCATGCCCTCGGTCATCCGGCCGATCACGAAACCGGGCCGTACCAGCAGCAGCGACACCCCGCTGCCGTGCAGGGCGTCACCGAGTCCGCTGGCGAACCCGTCCAGTCCTGCCTTCGCGGACCCGTACACGTAGTTGGCGCGACGCACCCGGATGCCGGCGACCGACGAGAACACCACGATCCGACCCGACCCCTGCGCTCGCAGCAACTGCGCCAGGTGGGTCAGCACCGACACCTGCGCGACGTAGTCGGTGTGGATGACGTTCACGGCGTGCTGGGCGTCGGTCTCCGCGCGCGTCTGGTCGCCGAGGATCCCGAACGCGAGCACCACGGTGTCGATCGGTCCCAGTTCCACGATCTCCGACAGCACCCGCGCGTGATCGGCGATCCGGTCGGCGTCGAACTCCACGGTGTGCACCTCGGACGCACCGGCGCCGAGGACCGCCGCGCGCTCGGCGTCGAGTCGGTCGCTGCGCCGCGCCGCCAGCACCACGCGGCGACCGGCCGCCAGCCGGGTCGCGACCTCGACACCTATCTCGCTGCGTCCACCGAGGACGACCACCGAACCGACACTCATGTGTCCAGTGTGCCGGGCCCGAACGGCATGTCCTAACGTCGGGTCATGTCCCGCTCCCCCGCCGGCCCCGCCGCCCTGACCGCCGACGCGCTCGCCTTCCTCACCGATCGGCACCTCGCGTCCCTGACGACATTGCGCCGCAACGGCACCCCGCACGTGGTCGCCGTCGGGTTCACGTGGGATCCCGAGCGCGGGCTGGTGCGGGTGATCACCAGTGGCGGCTCGCAGAAGGCACTCAACGCCGCCCGCGGCGGCTACGGTGCGGTGACGCAGATCGACGGTCCGCGCTGGTTGACGCTCGAGGGGCCCGCCCGCGTCAGCGACGATCCCGAGGACGTCGCCGAGGCCGTCGCCCGGTACGCGCGTCGGTACCGGCAACCGCGGGTGAACCCGACTCGCGTGGTCATCGAGATCACCGTGCAACGAGCGTTGGGCGTGGCGGGGCTACTGGGCCGCTGATCGAGCCTCGACTCGACCCCGACCCCGGCGATACTGTGGATTGGATCACGGGGGAACCCGACCGAGGGGTGAGTCATGAGCGTTTCACGCACGACATCTCGAGTTTCGATCCTGGCAGGTGTGGCGGTCGCCGGCCTGCTCGCGGCAGGACCCGCACAGGCGTTGCCGCCACACCCGTTCGGCCCGCCGGCCCTGACCATCGGCTGCCCCAACCAGGGCAGTCTGATGTCGCTGACCGGGGCCACCGGACAGTCCGGTCCCGAACCGGGCATCAACCCGGGCGAGATCCGGTTCCAGACCTTCCCCGCGGCGCCTCCGATCCCGGCCGCAGGTCAGGTGACCGTCGCGTGGATCAACCTCGACACCGGCCAGACCGGGATCGCGAACCTGGAAGGCACGTACCCGTACTACTCCAAGACGGTGTACACCGGGCGCGGCAACGTCATGGCGACGGTGTTCGGGTCGATCAACCTCGGCAGCATGCCGCTGTGTCAGTCGAACCCGACCTTCGGCAACTTCATCGCCTGAGGGGTCACTTCGCGGCGTCCGCGAAGGCCGCCGCGTCCTCCGCTCCGAAGCGGTCCTCGAGCGCCTCGGGGCTGTAGTCGACGTCGATCTCCTCGAGCGGGCGGCCCCGTGCGGACTCGATCGCCCCGAGCCTGCGCTGGGCCCGGTCCGCGGCGTACGCGAGGAACTCGTCGTTGTCCAGGCCGAACGGCTGCACCTCGAACTGGTCGTTGTTCCAGTTGATCAGCCCGAGCGCCAGCGGCATCAGTTCGGCCATCCGCTGCTGGACGACCTCCCAGTTGCGGTCGTCGGCGGCCACGTGCCGACGGCAGGTGAACGTGCCCCACGCCATGTGTCGCCGCTCGTCGGTACCGATCAGCCGGATCAGCTCCTGCATGCCGGGCAGGATCTCCCATTCGGTGCAGACCTTCTGCCAGGCGAAGTACCCCGTCAACGCCAGGCTGCCCTCGATGACGTGGTTGTAGGTGACGGAGGCCCGCACCTGGTTCGACGGGCTCGGATCGGACTCGAGGGTGCGCAGCGAACTGGGCAACTCCTCGTAGAACAGTTGCCGGTACGACGGGTTGTCGGCGACGAAGGCGTGCATGTCGTCCTTCAGACCGACGGCGTCCATCCACAGCCGGAAGATCTGCGTGTGTTTCGCTTCCTCGAAGCAGAACTGCGTCAGGTACATCTCGTCGCCGAGCCGGCCTTCCGCCGACATCGCGCGCATGAACGGCTGGATGTCCTCGGTGACGGCTTCCTCCCCGGCGATGAACTGGGTGCACAGGAGGCTGGCGCTGCGCTGCTGCTCGCTCGTCAGCCCCACCCAGTCCTCGGCGTCCTGGGCGAAGTCCACGTCCGCCGGATCCCAGAAGTGTGCGTTTCCCTTGGCGAACAGGCGCAGCGGGAACGACTGCCAGTTGAGGCCCCCGGACCTGATGGAGCCGAACCCCTGCCTGCCGAGCGCTGAAGCGGTCATGACTGCACGTCCTCACGACGGATTGATGGTGACCTGAGTCACACACTATGCCCGTGCGGGTCTCGCGGGTGCGGTCAATTCGCGGGCAGCACCGTCAACCCGTGCGGACGGGTGTTCATCGGTTCGCATCCGTCCGCCGTCACCACCACGATGTCCTCGATCCGGGCGCCCCAGTCGCCCCGGAAGTAGACGCCCGGCTCGATGCTGAACGCCATCCCCTCCGCGAGTTCGATCCGGTTGCCCGCCACGATGTACGGCTCCTCGTGCACCGACAACCCGATCCCGTGGCCGGTGCGGTGCACGAACACTTGACCGAGGCCCTCCGCGGCGAGCAGATCGCGCGCCGCCGCGTCCACCGACTCGGCCGTCACACCGGGACGCACCGCCTCCACCGCCGCCTGCTGGGCACGCTCGAGCACCGCGAAGGTCGCGGCCACTTCCGGGCTCGGCTCCCCGAGGCTGTAGGTGCGGGTGCTGTCCGAGTTGTAACCCGGCGCGACCGGTCCGCCGATGTCGACGACCACGACATCGCCGGCCTCGATGACCCGCTCCGACACCTCGTGGTGCGGGTCCGCGCCGTGGGGCCCCGATCCGACGATCACGAACTCGGCGCCGGTGTGACCCTCCTCGACGATCGCCGCGGCGATGTCGGCCGCGACCTCCGCCTCCGTGCGGCCGGGACGCAGCCACTCACCCATCCGCGCGTGCACGCGGTCGATGGCCGCCCCGGCGCGACGCAACGCCTCGATCTCGGCCTGGTCCTTGACCATTCGCAGTTCCCGGAGCACACCGGTGGCGAGCACCGGCGGAGCGCCGAGCGCCGCGGTCAGCGGGATCACGTGCAGCGCGGGCATCGCCTCGGCGACCGCGGTCCGTCCCGGTGTCGGCAGCAGCGAGCCGACGACGGCGTACGGGTCGACACCGTCCACCCAATCCCGCACCGTCAGACCGAGATCGGCGATCGCGGACTCCCCCAGACCGGCCAACTCCAGGGTCGGGACCACCACCGACGGGGTCGCGCCGTCCGCCGGGACGACCAGACACGTGAGCCGCTCGAACGACGCCGCGCCGGACCCGACCAGATACTTCAGGTCCGGGCCGGGCGTGATCAGCAGCGCGTCCAACCCGGAGGCCGCGGTCAGCTCGGCGGCGCGGCGCAGACGGTCGGCGTAGACGGCGGTGGGGAAACGCGCGGCGGAATCGGACTCGCTGTGTGCACTCATGTCACCAGAGGCTAATCCGGTTTGGCAGGATGAGCGGTATGACCGGCCCACTGCTTCTCCTCGACGGCGCGAGCCTGTGGTTCCGCGCGTATTACGCGCTCCCCGAATC
This sequence comes from Rhodococcus sp. NPDC003318, assembly GCF_042879035.1. NCBI lineage: Bacteria > Bacillati > Actinomycetota > Actinomycetes > Mycobacteriales > Nocardiaceae > Rhodococcus > Rhodococcus sp. NPDC003318. The sequence goes on from NZ_JBIAOU010000001.1 coordinate 180,891, forward strand.
GTTCACGGCCCGCGACGGGAGGCCGGTCAACGCGGTGCGCGGGTTCACCGACATGGTGGCCTCGCTGATCACCCGGCACCAACCGGGCCGCCTGGTCGTGTGCCTCGATCTGGACTGGCGGCCCCAGTTCCGCGTCGACCTGGTGCCGTCCTACAAGGCCCACCGCGTCGCCGAGGAGCACGAGGCCGGTCCCGACGTCGAAGAGGTTCCCGACACCCTCACCCCGCAGGTCGACATGATCATGGACGTACTCACCGCGGCGGGCATCGCCACCGCGGGCGCCGTCGGATTCGAGGCCGACGACGTACTCGGCACCCTGGCCGCCCGCGAACGCGAGGACACCGCCGTCGTCGTCAGCGGCGACCGCGACCTGCTGCAGGTCGTCAGCGACGACCCCGTCCCGGTACGCGTGCTGTACGTCGGGCGCGGACTGTCGAAGGCAGAACTGTTCGGTCCCGCCGAGGTGGCCCAGAAGTACGGAGTCCCCACCGACCGGCCGGGCCCCGGCTACGCGGAACTGGCACTACTGCGCGGCGACCCGTCCGACGGCCTGCCCGGCGTCAAGGGGGTCGGAGAGAAGACCGCGTCCACCCTGCTCCTCCAGTACGGTTCCGTCGAGAACCTGCGCGCGGCGGCACTCGACCCAGAATCGGCTCTCGCCAAGGGTGTTCGGAGCAAGCTCGCCGCCGCGGCCGACTACCTCGACGCGGCGCTGCCGGTCGTACGGGTCGCCGTCGACGCACCCGTCGAACTGTCCGGACCCGACAAGCTCCCCACCACCCCGCACGACCCCGACCGGCTCGCGGCCCTCGCCGAGGAGCTCAACATCGGCGCGTCCGTGGGACGACTGACGGTGGCGCTGGCCTCCCGCTGAGCCGGTGACGGACCGGCCGATCAACGCGAGGTCGGCCGGCTCACCTCGTACTTGCCCTCGGAGTCGGTGAACGTCGCGGTCACCGACTGCGGCTTCCCGTTCACCGTCAGGGTGCAGGTGAACGTCGCCCCCTGCTCGACCTTCCGGCCCGCCGGGCAGCTGACGTCGTCGATGCCGGTGATGCCGTACGACCCGGTCAGCACCTGCTCGACGCCGCGCTCGGCCGCCGCCTGGTCCAAGGTGGTGTCGCCCCCGACGAGGACGACGGCGAGGATCACGCCGATCACCAGGACCGCCGCCGCGCCGAGGCCGATCCAGAGCGGGGTCTTCGACGTCGGCGCGGCCCCGGCGGGCGGCGCGTACTGCGGGTAGGGTTGCTGACCGTACTGCGCCTGACCGTACTGCGGCTGGCCGTACGGCGAGTAGGGCTGCTGCGGGTACTGGGCCGCCGGGAACTGTCCGGTCGGACCCTGAGCCGGGTACTGGTACTGCTGCCCCTGAGCCGGGTACTGGTACTGCTGCCCCTGAGGCGGGTACTGGTACTGCGGTTGCTGCGGATAGGCCTGGGGGTACTGGCCCTGCTGCGGATACTGCTGGTACTGCTGCGGGTACGGCTGCGGCTGCGCGCTCCACGCCTGCTGTCCCCACTGCTGGGGGTTCGACTGCTGCTGCGGGATCGCGGTCGTCGGCTGGGGCGCTCCCGGGGGCGTCACCTGCTCGCCGGTGCCGTTCGATCGGTCATCGGGGCCGCTCATCCTTGCCTCCACTCACCCTCCGGTGCCGTCCTCGTGTCGCCCCCGTCCCAGGTCCCCCCTGAAGTCCGGCAGAGCGTCAGCCATCCAATCACACAACCACCGCTCAAGCCGCGTCCACCGCCACCACGCCACGCCGGATGGCCCCGACCGCCTTCGCCGCCGCCGACCGCGTCTCGCTGTCGGGAGCGGTCTGGTGAACCTGATCCAGCAGGTCGATCACCTGACGGCACCAGCGCACGAAATCGCCGGCGGACAGCGCCTGGCCCCGGTCGCCCGCCGCGACCAGCGCATCGACCAGAGGCTCACCACGCGCCCACTTGTGGATCGCGGTCACGAACCCGAAGTCGGGCTCCCGCGTCAACGCCAGTTTGTGCCGAACCTCGTCCGTCCGCAGCGCCGACCACAACTGCACCGTCTCGCCGAGCGCATGCCGGACCGGCGCGGTCGGACCGCGGTCGGCGACCGATGCGTCCTGACGGGACTCGAACACCAGCGCCGAGACGACCGCCGCCAACTCTGCCGGCGCCAACCCCTTCCACGTTCCGCGGCGCAGGCATTCGGCGACGAGCAGATCGCTTTCCGAGTACAGCCGCATCAACCGGCGGCCGTCGTCGGTCACCGCGCCCGCGGCATCCGTGTACCCGCGCTCGGCGAGAAGCTTCAGGATCCGGTCGAACGTGCGGGCCAGCGAGTTGGTGGTCGCCGCGACCTTCTGCCGTTTCGAGTCCGTCTCCCGCGACAACCGGTTGTACTTCTCCCCGATCCGGCTGAGCCGGTCCCGATCCGGATCGGTGTGGCAGGGATGCGACCGCAGTGCACGCCGCAGCGACGCCAGTTCGCGATCGCTCGCCGCCGGTGACTTGCGCTTCGAGTAACGGCCGGGCGCGACGATCCCGGTGCTGCGCAGCGCCGACGCCAGGTCGCGGCGGGTGCGAGCGGTGCGGTGTTCGATGTGTCGTGGCAGCCGCATCGTGCCGAGCGCTTTCGCCGGACTGGGGAAATCGGCCGCCGAGATCCGCCCCGCCCACTTGTCCTCGGTCAACACGAGAGGACGCGGATCGGTCGGGTCGGTGTCGGTCTCGAGCACCACCGCCAGCCCGGACCGCCGGCCCGTCGGGATGGCGATGACGTCGCCGCGTCGCAGGGCGGTCAGCGCGGACACCGAGTCGTTGCGCCGGTCGGTGCGGCCCTGACGTTCCAGCTGGCGCTCCCGTTCCCGCAGCCGCTCCCGCAACCGCGCGTACTCGAAGAACTCGCTGTCCTCACCACCGAGCTGCTCGAGCAGCTCGGCGATCGCCTTCTCGTCCTTGTCGATCGAACGCACGAGCCCGACCACCGACCGGTCCGCCTGGAACTGCGCGAACGACCGCTCGAGGAGCGAGCGGGACTCGGCGGCACCCATCCGGTCGATCAGGTTGATGGACATGTTGTAGGACGGCCGGAACGAGCTGCGCAGGGGGAAGGTGCGCGTCGACGCGAGGCCCGCGACCTCGGTGGCCTCGACACCCGGCTGCCACAGCACCACGGCGTGCCCCTCGACGTCGATCCCGCGCCGGCCCGCGCGGCCGGTGAGCTGCGTGTACTCGCCCGGCGTCAACTCGGCGTGGGTCTCCCCGTTGAACTTGACCAGCCGTTCGAGCACCACCGTCCGGGCCGGCATGTTGATGCCGAGCGCGAGGGTTTCCGTCGCGAAGACCGCCCGTACCAGACCCTTGACGAACAGTTCCTCGACCGTGTGCCGGAACGCGGGCAGCATCCCCGCGTGGTGGCCGGCGATACCCCGCTCGAGGCCTTCGCGCCACTCCCAGTACCCCAGAACCGCCAGGTCCTGTTTCGGCAGATCGCCGGTGTGCTTCTCGATGATCTCGGCGATCTCGTCGGCCTGGTCCTCGGTGGTCAGCTGCAGCCGCGACCGCAGACACTGGGTGACCGCGGCGTCGCAGCCCGCGCGGCTGAAGATGAAGGTGATCGCCGGGAGCAACCCCTCGGCGTCGAGGCGGGCGATCACCTCGGGGCGCGGCAGCGGACGGTTCGCCGCACTCGGGGGCCGGCCGCCGCCGCGCCCTCGGCCGCGCGGCTGCCAGGTCTCGAACCTGTCGAGGGCCTGACGTTCCTTCAGGTGCCGGACCAGGTTGCGATCGACGACCAGTCGGGCCGACGGGTCCGCGTCCTGCGCGGAGGTGTCGAACAGGTCGAACATGCGCTTGCCGACCATCACGTGCTGCCACAACGGGACGGGACGGACCTCGTCGACGATGACCTTCGTGTCGCCGCGGACGGTCCCCATCCAGGAGCCGAACTCCTCGGCGTTGCTGACCGTCGCGGACAGGCTGACCAGCCGGACGTCCTCGGGCAGGTGCAGGATCACCTCTTCCCACACCGCGCCGCGGAAGCGGTCGGCGAGGAAGTGCACCTCGTCCATCACCACGTGCGACAGTCCGCGCAGCGTCGGCGAGTTCGCGTACAGCATGTTCCGCAGGACCTCGGTGGTCATCACCACGACGGGGGCGTCGGAGTTGATGCTCACGTCACCGGTGAGCAGCCCCACCGACGCCTTGCCGTACCGCTCGACCAGGTCGGCGTACTTCTGGTTGCTCAGCGCCTTGATCGGGGTCGTGTAGAAGCACTTGTGTCCGGACACCAGCGCGAGGTGAACGGCGAATTCCCCGATCACCGTCTTGCCCGCACCCGTCGGTGCGCACACCAGGACACCGTGTCCGGATTCCAGGGCGCGGCACGCCTCCACCTGGAACCCGTCCAGGGGAAAGCTCAACTGCGCGGCGAAGAGGTCGAGTTCCACAGCGTGAGGATCCACACCCCCAAGGCTATCGACACCGTCGGACAGTCGACGCCCCGCGGCCTAGAGCGTGTCCGAGTAGTCCTCGACGCGCCCCGGTCGGTCGATGTCGGTGACATCGTCGAGCGGGGACGCCTCGTCGTCGCTGAGCGCACCCCACCCCTCGGACTCCTTGCGGGCCTTGCGCTTGTCGTGGAGTCGGGCGGCCTGGATCGCGACCTCGAGCAGCACGGTGAGGGCAACCGCGAGCACGAGCATCGAGAACGGATCCTGGCCCGGGGTCGCGATCGCCGCGAACACGAACATGCCCATCACGAGGCCACGCCGCCACGCCTTGAGCTTCTCGTAGGACAGGATGCCCACGGAGTTCAACGCGACAATGAGCAGGGGGATCTCGAAGCTGACACCGAAGATGACGAGCAGGTTGATCACGAAGCCGAAGTACTCGGCGCCGCTGAGCGCGGTGACCTGGACGTCGCCACCGATGGTCAGGAGGAAGTGCAACGCCTTGGACACGACGAGGTAGGCGAGGACGGCACCGGCGACGAACAGTGCCGCCGCGGAACACACGAATCCGATCGCGTAGCGGCGTTCCTTGGCGTACAGGCCGGGAGTGATGAAGGCCCACAGTTGGTACAGCCAGACCGGGCACGCGAGGACGATGCCCGCGGTCAGCGACACCTTGAAGCGCAGCATGAACTGCTCGAACGGCGCCGTCGCGAGGAGGCGACACGAGCCGTCGGAGGTGAGGTCGGCCCGCGATTCCGGTGGCAGCGAGCAGTACGGTCCGCGAAGGATCTCACCGAGACTTTCGAGGCCGAAGATCTGGTGCGAGTACCAGAAGAAGCCGAACGCGGTGGTCACCACGATCGCCAGCAGCGACCACAGCAACCGCGTCCGCAGCTCGTACAGATGGTCGACCAACGACATCGTGCCGTCGGGATTGACCCGGCGCCTGCTGCGCCGCGGGTCGAAGGGGATACGCACTGATTCGGGCCCTGCTTCTGGTCAGCCGTGATCCGGGGCGCTCACCGCACCCCGAACTCACCTGGTCGTTCTGGCTACGACGCCTTCGTCTCGGTCTGCGGGGTCTCGGCGACGGTGGCCTGGACCTCCGGCGTGGTGGGGAGCTGCGCCGGCTGTGCGGGCGCGGCAGCGGACGAGCCGCCGTCGGTCTGCATTTCCTTCATCTCGCTCTTGAAGATCCGCAGCGACCGGCCGAGTCCGCGGGCCGCGTCGGGAAGCTTCTTGGAACCGAACAGAATCACGACAACCAGCGCCACAATGGCCCAGTGCCAGGGGCTCATTGCACCCATGTCAACCTCCAGAGATCAGTTGGCTCGATGCTACCGGACCAGGACGGCACGGGCAGGGCCGATTGCTGGGAGTCAGCTGCCGACCTGCTGGTGGTACATCTCCAGGGCGGCCCGCGCCCGACTCCGGACCGACTCGGACAATTCCGGTGGCCCCAACACCTGCACCCCGATCCCGAACCCGGCCATCAACCGGGCCATCCAGTCGAGTGTCGCAAATCTCATCGACGCCTCGACCGACCCGTCCGCGCGGACCACCACGTCCGTCATCGGGTAGTAGTCCATCACCCACACGTGATCCGCGGCGATCAGCAGCCGGGCCTGCGGCAGCGTGTCGTCGTCGTGGAACAGGTCCAGCGAGGACGACTCGGTCAGAGCGTCCTCCGGGGGCCGCGACGGCTCGTCCAGTTCGACCGCCGCGTCGATCCGGTCGTATCGGAACAGCCGTACGCCACCGGCGAGCCGGCACCACGCCTGCAGGTAGCTGTGGTTGTCCACCAGGACCACCCGGACCGGGTCGACGACCCGCCGGGTCACCGCGTCCCGCGACGCGGAGAAGTAGGTGATGTCGAGCGCGTTCCCGTGCCGGACCGCCGACCGCACGGCCCTGACCGCCGGGCTCTCCGGCCCCGGATCGGCGCTCGCCGGGGTGACCACGCCGCCGGCGGCGACTCCGGCGGCCGATTCGATCTTCGCGATCGCGCCCCGCACCGACGACGGGTCCGCCGTGCCGGGCAGTTCGACCAGCGCGCGCAGGGCGATGAGCAGGGACATGGCCTCGGTCGAGGTGAGCCGCAACGGTCGGTCGATTCCGGCCGAGAAGCTGACCTGAACGGTCTCCTCCTCGAACGACAGGTCGATCAGGTCGCCCGGGCCGTATCCGGGCAACCCGCACACCCACAGCTGATTCAGGTCGGTGGTCAGCTGCGTCTCGGTGACTCCGAGTTCCGCCGCCGCCTCCGCCTTCGTGATACCGGGGTTGGCGACGAAGTACGGGACCATGTTCAGCAACCGGGACAGCCTCTGGGACAGTCGCTGGCTCATCTGTCCTCCCCTGCCGCGACGGTCAACCGCGTCACGACGTCCTCGACGAGTTCCGGTGGGGTGAGCGCGACGGCGTCCTCGCCGTATCCGGCGATCAGCCGCGACAACCAGGGCCGGGATCGCACCGGAACCTCGAGAACCGTTCCCGCTCGCCCACCGACGGTGGCGGCACGGTCCTCCCGGCCGAGCCGCCGCAGTTCCTGCGCCCGGCCGTCCCGTACCCACACGGTCGCGGTGCCGGTGACATCCCTGGTTCCGACCACCCTCCGGACGATCGCGCGCAGGTCCGTTCCCGCCGGTTTGTGGACGGCGCCGCGCTCACCGACGGCGGTCACCTCGCCACCGATGCGGGACAGCCGGAACGTGCGGACGGCGCCCCGGTCGGTGTCGTGACCGACCAGGTACCACCGGCCGTCGTGGGTGACGACACCCCACGGCTCGACGTTCCGGGTGACGAACGGGGCGTTGGGCGCCGACCGATGCTCGAACCGGACGGCCTGGCCCGCTTCGATCGCGGCGAGAACCTGCTCGAGCGCGGGCTCGGATCCCCGAACCCGGGCGGGCAGCGCGGTGAACAACGCCGACGCGGATTCCTGGTCGACCGCGATCCCGGCGGCGCGAAGCTTCAACACCGCGCCCTGCGCGGCCGACGTGAGCTCCGGCGACTCCAGCAACCTCACAGCGATCGCCACGGCGCCGGATTCCTCACTGGTCAGGTCGATCTCCGGCAGCGCGTACGCCTCCGGGCTGATGCGGTATCCCTCGACCGATCCGTACCGCGACGCCTGCCCGGTCTCCAGCGGCACACCGAGGTCACGCAGTTCGTTCTTGTCCCGCTCGAACATCCGGCTGAACGCCTCGTCGCTCGCCGACTCGTCGTAGCCCGCAACGCTGCGGCGGATCTTGTCCGCGGTCAGGAACTGCCGGGTCGAGAGCAGGCAGATGACGAGATTCATCAGCCGCTCGACTTTGCTGGTCGCCACGAATCAGCAGCCTAACGGCACCGCCGTCACATCGACGCGATGAGCCTCTCGACGCGTTCGTCCACAGCCCGGAAGGGGTCCTTGCACAGCACCGTCCGCTGCGCCTGGTCGTTCAGCTTGAGGTGAACCCAGTCGACGGTGAAGTCGCGGCCCGCGTCCTGCGCGGCGGCGATGAAGTCGCCCCGCAACTTCGCCCGCGTGGTCTGCGGCGGGGTGTTCACCGCAGCGTCGATCTGCTCGTCCTCGGTGACACGCTTGGCGAGCCCCTTGCGCTGCAACAGGTCGAAGACCCCACGACCACGTTTGATGTCGTGGTAGGCCAGGTCGAGTTGCGCGATCTTCGGATCCGACAGCTCCAGGTTGTGCTTGTCCTGGTAGCGCTGGAACAGCTTGCGCTTGATCACCCAGTCGACCTCCGTGTCGACCTTCGCGAAGTCCTGCGACTCGACGGCGTCGAGCACCCGCCCCCACAGTTCGACGACATGCGCGACCTGGGGGTCCGGCTCCCGATTGTGAAGGTGTTCGACGGCGCGGGCGTGGTATTCGCGCTGAATGTCGAGTGCGCTCGCCTGGCGTCCGCCCGCCAACCGCACGGGCCGTCGGCCGGTCAGGTCGTGGCTGACCTCACGGATCGCGCGGATCGGGTTGTCGAGCGCGAAGTCGCGGAACGACACGCCGGCTTCGATCATCTCGAGAACGAGCGACGCGGTGCCGACCTTGAGCATCGTGGTGGTCTCGGACATGTTCGAGTCGCCGACGATGACGTGCAGCCGGCGGTACTTCTCGGCGTCCGCGTGCGGCTCGTCGCGGGTGTTGATGATCGGGCGGGACCGCGTGGTCGCGGAGGACACACCCTCCCAGATGTGCTCGGCCCGCTGCGACAGGCAGAACGTCGCCGACTTCGGGGTCTGGAGTACCTTGCCCGCGCCGCAGATCAGCTGCCGGGTGACGAGGAACGGGAGCAGTACGTCCGAGATGCGGGAGAACTCGCCCGCCCGTACGACGAGGAAGTTCTCGTGGCAGCCGTACGAATTGCCGGCGGAGTCGGTGTTGTTCTTGAACAGGTAGATGTCGCCGCCGATGCCCTCCTCGGCGAGCCGCTGCTCGGCGTCGATCAGGAGGTCCTCGAGGACGCGCTCACCCGCGCGGTCGTGGGTGACGAGCTGGACCAGGCCGTCGCACTCGGCCGTCGCGTACTCGGGGTGCGAACCGACGTCGAGGTACAGCCGGGCCCCGTTCCGCAGGAACACGTTGGAGCTGCGACCCCACGACACCACCCGGCGGAACAGGTACCGGGCCACCTCGTCAGGGCTCAGTCGCCTGTGACCGTGGAAGGTGCAGGTCACACCGAACTCGGTCTCAATTCCCATGATTCGTCGCTGCACACTTCGACAGTACAACGCCGGACGGCTTTGCCACCCGGTTCACGACGCGCCTCCGGGCTCTACTGTGGGAACGTGGCCGAAGTGAGACTTTTTCCCGAGAAAACCGACCGTGCGGTCATGCGGCTGAGCGCCGAGCTGCCACCGTCCCAACTGGACGGGGCCCTGCGCGCGCTGAGCAACGCGGCGAACCACAGCGCAGTGTGGATGGGGGTGTCCGTCGGGCTCGGTCTGGCCGGCGGACGCGCCCGACGCGCCGCGGTCCGCGGCATGCTGTCGGTCGCCGCGGCCAGTGCCCTGTCGAACGCGGTGCTCAAACCGTTGCTGCCGCGGCGGCGGCCACCGGCGGGGACACCGGAGTTCCACAGTCGACGCGGGCTGCCCGCGCCGCGCTCGTCGTCGTTCCCGTCCGGACACTCCGCGTCGGCCGCGGCGTTCGCCACGGGTGTCGCGCTCGAGTACCCGGTGGCAGGAGCCGCGATCGCCCCGCTCGCTGCCGCCGTCGCCTACTCACGTGTCCACACCGGCGTGCACTGGCCCTCGGATGTCGCGGTCGGTCTCGCGGTCGGCAGCGCGATCGCCCTGTCGACCCGACGCTGGTGGGCCCTGCGGACCGAGGAGCCCGCGACGCTCGGCCCGGACCATCCCGCCCAGGCCCTGCCCGACGGCGACGGCATGGTCGTGTTCGTCAATCCCGACTCCGGCGCCGACGACGGCACCCGCGCGGAAGTCGAAGCGGCGCTGACCAGGGCACGCGTGGTCGAGTTCGACGCCGAGCGGGACTTCGGCGAGCAGATCGACGACGTCGTCACCACCCTGTCCCCGAAGGCCCTCGGCGTGTGCGGCGGCGACGGAACGGTCGTGACAGTGGCCGCGGCCGCGGCGCGGCACGACCTGCCGCTGGCCGTCTTCCCGGGCGGCACTCTCAACCACTTCGCCCGCGACGCCGGGGTCGGGGACATCGCATCGACGGCCGGTGCGATCGGCGACGGCAGCGCCGAACTCGTCGATCTCGGCACGGTCGCCGTGGACGGCGAGCCGCCGTTGACGTTCGTCAACACGGCGAGCCTCGGCGGCTACCCGGACTCCGTCCGGTTGCGCGAACACTGGGAACCCCGGCTGGGCAAGTGGCCGGCGGCCGCGCTGGCGATGGCCCGGGTCCTGGCCTCGGCGACGCCGCTCCCCGTCACCATCGACGGCGAACACCACTCGGTGTGGATGCTGTTCGTCGGCAACGGCCGCTACTCCCCCGCCGACCAGGTCCCGATGTCACGCCCGGAGATCCACCGCGGCACCATCGACGTGCGGTATCTGCTGGCCGACCGACGCTTCTCCCGGCTGCGCCTGGTGGCCGCGGCCGCCACCGGCACACTCGGATCGTCGCCGACGTACGTCCAGAAGAACACTCGGTCCGTCACCGTCGAGATCGACGGCGAGTCGATCGCGCTGGCGACCGACGGCGAGGTCATCGCCGACGGTCGCCGCTTCGACTTCCGGAGCGAGCCCCAGCAGGTGGCGCTCTATCGCGCGACCTAGGCGGGGTCTCCGGACTGCGGGGCCGCCTCCCCGGGCTCCGGGACGGCCGGCAGGAGCGCCTCGAGCGCGGCACCGGTGATCCGGCGGAACGCCCGACGTGGACGGGACTGGTCGAGCACCGCGACCTCGAGGCTGGACACGCCCAGCGCACGACGCTCCGCCTCCCCGTTCCCGGTGGGTGTTCCGTCCTGGAGTGCCGCAATCGCGACTGCCACGGCGGAGCCGAGATCCATTCCCGGCCGGTACGACTCTCGCAACGCGGTGAGAATCGGCTCGGTCGCCCCGCCCATCACCACGAACTGCTGCTCGTCGACGATCGAGCCGTCGTAGGTGATCCGATACAACTGCGCATGGTGCGGCTGATCGCTGCGTCCCACCTCGGCGACACACAACTCGACCTCGTACGGCTTCGGCTGCTCGGTGAAGATCGTGCCGAGCGTCTGCGCGTACGCATTGGCCAGCGACCGGCCGGTGACGTCGCGGCGATCGTACGAGTACCCGCGCATGTCGGCGTGCATGATGCCCGACCGGCGCAGGTTCTCGAACTCGTTGTACTTCCCGACGGCCGCGAAACCGAGCCGGTCGTACAGCTCACTGACCTTGTGCAGCGACGACGACGGGTTCTCCGCCACGAACAGCACCCCGTCCGCGTACGTCAGCGCGATCACGCTGCGGCCACGGGCAATTCCCTTGCGCGCCAACTCCGAGCGATCCCGCATGATCTGCTCGGCGGAGGCGTAGTAAGGCATCGTCACGGCGTGTCACCTGCCTTCCCCGTGCGGTCCGCGATCACGGCGCGGGCGATCTCGGCAAGCCTGTCCTCCGGCATCTCCACGGCGCCGGCATCGGTGATCACGACCGCGGTGGGATAGATGCCCCGCGTCAGATCCGGTCCGCCGGTCGCGGAGTCGTCGTCGGCAGCGTCGTACAGCGCCTCCACGGCGGCCCGGAGAGCACCCGTTTCGTCGGCCGACGCATCGTAGATCTTCTTCAGCGCCGACTTCGCGAACAGCGAACCCGAACCGACCGCGTGGTACCCGGATCGCTCCTCGTACCGGCCACCGACCACGTCGTAGGACACGATCCGGCCGGCCTGCGCGGGCCCGGCGGCGTCCAGGTCGTAGCCGACGAGCAGCGGGACCACCGCGAGGCCCTGCATCGCGGCCCCCAGGTTGCCGCGCACCATCGACGAGAGCCGGTTGGCCTTGCCGTCGAAGGTGAGCGGGACGCCCTCGATCTTCTCGTAGTGCTCGAGTTCCACCGCGAACAGACGGACCAGTTCGATCGCGACGCCCGCAGTGCCCGCGATTCCGGCAGCCGAGTAGTCGTCGGTGACGTAGACCTTCTCGACGTCCCTGCTGGCGATCAGGTTGCCCATCGTCGCGCGGCGATCGCCGGCGAGCACGACACCCTCCGCGAAGGTCAACGCGACGATCGTGGTGCCGTGCGGGGCGATGTCGGAGCGGCCGTGCATCGGCTCACCCCGACCCACGGGCGAGGCGAAGTCGAAACGGTTCTCCGGCAGCAGTTCCGGCGCGTGCGCACGCAGATGCTCGGTGAACGAGGACAGCCGCGAATCGAACCGCAGCAGCTCGCCACCCATCACCGAACGCGACGCCGGGGAATCGGCCGTCACTGGCCGCCCTTTTGCACGTACGCGCGCACGAAGTCCTCGGCGTTCTCTTCCAACACGTCGTCGATCTCGTCGAGCAGGTCGTCGGTCTCCTCCGCGAGCTTCTCCCGACGTTCCTGCCCCGCACCACCGTCACCGGTGATCGCATCGTCGTCGTCGCCACCGCCGCCGCGTTTGGTCTGCTCCTGCGCCATAGCCGCCGACCTCCTCGTTCTCTTGCACTGCTACCCGCACACCAGTGTGCGCTCGTGCGTGGACCTTCACCCTACCGATCACAGTCGACACCCGGATGATTCACGTTCGTGGCGGACGCGAACGTGTCGTGCCCCGGTCAGGTGGTCAGCTGGTCGACCAGGTCGGACGCCGACTCCGCCGCCTCCAGCAACGCACCGACGTGCGCCTTGCTGCCGCGCAGCGGCTCCAGCGTCGGAATCCGGACCAGGGAGTCGCGACCGAGGTCGAAGATCACCGAGTCCCAGCTCGCGGCCGCGATGTCGGCGCCGAACCGGCGCAGGCACTCGCCCCGGAAGTAGGCGCGGGTGTCCGTCGGCGGGTTGGCGATCGCGTCGAGCACCTCCTGCTCGGTGACCAGACGCTCGATCGAGCCACGGGCGACCAGCCGGTTGTACAACCCCTTGTCGAGCCGGACGTCCGAGTACTGCAGGTCGAGCATGTGGAGCTTCGGCGCCGACCAGGCGAGACCCTCCCGATTGCGGAAGCCCTCGAGAATCCGCAGTTTCGCCGGCCAGTCCAGCAGGTGCGCGCACTCGAGCGGGTCCCGCTCGAGGAGGTCGAGAACGAGCGCCCACTTGTCGAGGATGTCCGCGACCCGCGGATCGTCGTTGCCGTTGCGCTCCGCGAACGCAGCCGCCCGTTCGTGATAGATCCGTTGCAGCGCGAGCCCGGTGAGCTCGCGTCCGTCGGCCAGCGCCACGGTCTGACGCAGGGTCGGGTCGTGACTGATCAGGTGGACCGCCGTCACGGGCCGGGCCAACTGCAGATCCGTCAGGTCGACGCCGGCCTCGATCAGGTCGAGAACCAGAGCGGTCGTCCCGACCTTCAGGTACGTCGACCACTCGGCGAGATTGGCGTCGCCGATGATCACGTGCAGCCGGCGGTACTTCTCGGCGTCGGCGTGCGGCTCGTCGCGCGTGTTGATGATCCCGCGCTTGAGCGTGGTCTCGAGTCCGACCTCCACCTCGATGTAGTCGGCGCGCTGCGACAACTGGAAACCGGCCTCGTCACCGGACTGCCCGATCCCGACGCGGCCGGACCCGGTGATCACCTGCCGGGACGCGAAGAAGGGCGTCAGGCCGGCGATGATCGCGGAGAACGGCGTCTCGCGGGAGCACAGGTAGTTTTCGTGCGTGCCGTACGACGCGCCCTTGCCGTCGACGTTGTTCTTGTACAGCTGCAGCCGGGGCGCTCCGGGGACGCTCGACGCGTGCCGGGCCGCGGCCTCCATGACCCGCTCCCCCGCCTTGTCCCAGATCACGGCGTCCATCGGGTCGGTCACCTCGGGCGCGGAGTACTCCGGGTGCGCGTGGTCGACGTACAGACGGGCGCCGTTGGTCAGGATCATGTTGGCGGCGCCGACCTCGTCGGCGTCGATCACCGGGGCGGGGCCGTTGAACCTGCCCAGGTCGAACCCTCGGGCGTCCCTCAAGGGCGACTCCACCTCGTAGTCCCACCGGGTCCGCTTCGCCCGTGGCACTCCTGCTGCCGCCGCGTACGCCAACACCGCCTGCGTGGAGGTCAGGATGGGGTTCGCCGTCGGCTCCGACGGGGACGAAATCCCGTACTCGACCTCGATACCGATGATCCGCTGCATGGCGTCGAGGGTAGATCCTCCAGGCCGCGCACCGGCGCATGCCCGGCTCCGGCGCCGGCTCGTTGCTGTCGTGCAGGTCCGGAGGGTGGCGATCTTGCCGGAACCGAACCTAATTGCCGATAAGTTGCGTTATGACATTATTGCAGTACACCGGAACGCCGGGTCACTCCGAGATCCGGCACTGCAGAAAGCCGCTCGCACCGATCTTCGTCAGGATCCAGCGCATCGGTACGTGCGCCCACGTCGCACCTCGGTCCTCCCCCACCACCGGCTCGGTGAGCGTGACGAGCCTCCCTCGTGTGGCGATGTCGACATGCCCCGCCGCAACGACGTTGCGCACCCAGTCGCTCTCCCGCCCGTAGGTGAGCGCGAAGCGGTAACCAGGGCCGTACCGGAAGCAGCTGACCGGTGTCCGGTACAGCCGGCCGGAGCGCCGACCACGATGCAGCACGATCGCGAACCCCGGAAGCCAACCCGCGACCGGGAGCGCGATGCGGTTGGTCACCACCCTGTTGAACCGTGCGAGTCGTCTCGGAAGGGGCACCCTGCCACGGTAGCCCCGCGTGACACGATGGCGGGATGACTCCTCCGCCCGACCCCGGCGCCCCCTCCGACGAGATCGTCACCGTCTACGACGAGGTGGGTACCGCGATCGGAACCGCGCCGCGCTCGCGGGTGTACGCGGAGGGCCTGTGGCACGCCAGCGCCGGGGTGCTCGTGCGGTCGGGTGACGGGCAGCGGATCTACGTCCACCGCCGCTCCCCCGGCAAGGCGGTGTTCGGCGGCATGCACGACTGCCTCGCCGGCGGCGTCGTCGACCCGGGCGAGACACCCGCCGACACCGCGGTACGCGAACTCGAGGAGGAACTCGGGATCCGAGGAGCACCCCTCGAGTCACTCGCGAAAGCCTCCTGGGACGGCGAGTGGGCCGGGAAACCGTTGCGCTGCCATCTGTTTGCGTTCGAGTGCCGATGGGACGGGCCGATCGTGCATCAACCCAGCGAGATCGTCGACGGGTGGTGGTGGACCGACGAGCAACTGCGGACCCACCTCGCCGACCCCGGCTGGCCGTTCGTCCCCGACACGCGGGCGCTGCTCACCGGCACCGTGTGGTGACGAGGCGGCGGTGGGGCGGTGCACGAAGACCGCACCGCCCCACCGCCGTCAACTGTTCTACAGGTACTGACCGGTGTTCGACTCGGTGTCGATCGCACGGCTGGCACTGGCGTTCTTGCCGGTGACCAGGGTGCGGATGTACACGATCCGCTCCCCCTTCTTGCCCGAGATCCGGGCCCAGTCATCTGGATTGGTGGTGTTGGGCAGGTCCTCGTTCTCCGAGAACTCGTCGACGATGGAGTCGAAGAGGTGCTGCACCCGCAGACCGGGCGCCCCGGTTTCCAGCACCGCCTTGATCGCGTACTTCTTCGACCGGTCGACGATGTTCTGGATCATCGCTCCGGAGTTGAAGTCCTTGAAGTACAGGACCTCCTTGTCACCGTTGGCGTACGTGACCTCGAGGAATCGGTTCTCGTCGCTCTCGGCGTACATCCGGTCCACGACCCGCTCGATCATCGCCTTGATGCACGCGGTCCGGTCGCCACGGAACTCGGCGAGGTCGTCGGCGTGCACCGGCAGCGTCTCCGTCAGGTACTTGGAGAAGATGTCCTGCGCGGACTCCGCGTCCGGGCGTTCGATCTTGATCTTCACGTCGAGGCGCCCGGGACGCAGGATCGCGGGGTCGATCATGTCCTCGCGGTTCGACGCACCGATCACGATGACGTTCTCGAGACCCTCCACACCGTCGATCTCGCTGAGCAGCTGCGGCACGACGGTGGTCTCGACGTCGGACGAGACACCGGACCCGCGGGTACGGAAGATCGAGTCCATCTCGTCGAAGAACACGATCACCGGGGTGCCCTCGGACGCCTTCTCGCGCGCCCGCTGGAAGATCATCCGGATGTGCCGCTCGGTTTCACCGACGAACTTGTTGAGCAGCTCCGGACCCTTGATGTTGAGGAAGTACGACTTCGCCTCCTTTGCATCCTGGCCCCTGGCCTCCGCGATCTTCTTCGCGAGCGAGTTCGCGACCGCCTTCGCGATGAGCGTCTTGCCACACCCGGGTGGGCCGTACAGCAGAACACCCTTCGGCGGCCGCAGCGCGTATTCGTGGAAGAGATCCTTGTGCAGGAAGGGCAGCTCCACGGCGTCGCGAATCTGCTCGATCTGCCTGCCGAGGCCACCGATGTCGCCGTAGTCGACGTCCGGGACCTCCTCGAGGACGAGATCCTCGACCTCCGCCTTCGGGATGCGTTCGAATGCGTAGCCGGCCTTGGTGTCGACCAACAGGGAATCGCCGGGCCGCAGCTTCCGGGTCGGCGAGTCGATGTCCTCGTCGTCCGGATGCAACGTCGCTTCCGACGCGGCGACCGCCAGCGGATGTGCGAGCCACACCACCCGCTCCTCGTCCGCATGCCCGACCACCAGTGCGCGTTCGCCGTCGTCGAGCACCTCGCGGAGCGAGCAGATCTCACCGATCCGCTCGAACGCCCCCGCCTCGACCACGGTGAGCGCCTCGTTCAGGCGGACCGTCTGGCCCGGTTTGAGGGTTTCCGCGTCGACGTTCGGAGAGCACGTCAACCGCATCTTGCGTCCAGAAGTGAACACGTCGACGGTCTGGTCCTCGTGCGCGAGGATCAGCACGCCGTAGCCACTGGGGGGCTGGCCGAGCCGGTCGACCTCCTCCCGGAGTGCGATCAACTGCTGGCGGGCCTCCTTGAGAGTGTCCATCAGCTTCGAGTTCCGGATGGAGAGGGAATCCACCCGCGACTCGAGTTCACGCACCTGTTCAGGTGACTGGGCAAGTTGTCGCCGCAGGGCCGCGGCCTCGAGCTTGAGAGCCTCGAGTTCCGCCCTGGCAGCCTGCGAGTCCGGATTCTCAGTTGCGCTCATGTGCGACTCCTCCCAGTTCGATCCATCAACGCTACCGCCGTACGACCGAAAGTGCGTTGTGACACTTGAGAGATCGCACACTGTGGGAAGTCCCGGCGACCCGAGACCCGCCTCTACTCATGTTAGCCTCACCTACATTCGATTCGGACTTCCAGAAAGGCCCCCCGTGATCATGCGCACGCCACTCGTCGCCGCCGGAGCCGTCGCACTCGCCCTCGGCGTCGCCGCGTGCGGCTCGGACGACGCCGACGACACGACCCCCGCGACGACCACGACTGCCGCGGCAGCGGCGACGACCAGCACGAATGCGTCCACCACCGCCGCGAGCGCGGCCGGCGCACCCGACGCGGCAACGCTCGACGCCACGCTGACCAAGTTCTTCGACCCCGCCGTTCCCACGGCAGAGAAGGTCCTCCTGATCGAGGACGGACAGAAGCAGGCCACCGCGATCGACCAGTTCAACGGCGTGCTCCAGGGCTACCCCCTCACCGCCGACGTCACCGCTGTCACGCCGGTCGACCCCGACACCGTCACCGCGACCACCACCATCGCCGGCCCACACGGCGGAGCACCGGTTCCCGTCACCTTCGACGAGGAGGACGGTGCCTGGGTCGTCTCCACCGAGTCCGTCTGCTCGATCCTCGGCATGGGGCAGCTGGCCTGCGTGCAGTAGCCGGCCCGCAGCGCCGGGTCAGCCCTTCCCGGCGCGGCGCTGCGGCTTGGGGGTGACGGTGCCCTCGGCGAGACGCCGGGCACTGACCAGGAACGCCGTGTGGCCCTGCATGCGGTGCTCGGGCCGCACGGCCAGTCCCACCACGTGCCAGCCGCGCACGATCGACTCCCAGGACCGCGGTTCGGTCCAGCACTCCTGCGCCCGGAGCGCCTCGACGACCGTCGACAGCTGCGTCGTCGTCGCGACGTAGACGATGAGCACACCCCCGGGCACCAGCGCCTTCGACACCGCGGGCAGGACGTCCCACGGCGCCAGCATGTCGAGCACGACACGGTCGACCTGACCGTGGACGTCGGAGTCGTAGTCGGCCAGGTCGCCGATGGTCAGGTTCCAGTTGTCGGGGCGCTCACCGAAGAAGGTCTCCACGTTCCGCACGGCGTGCTCGGCGTGGTCCTCGCGCACCTCCCACGAGGTCACCTTGCCCTCCGGTCCGACAGCCCGCAGCAGCGAGCAGGTCAGTGCACCGGACCCGGCGCCGGCCTCGAGCACCCGTGCCCCGGGGAAGACGTCACCCTCGTGCACGATCTGCGCGGCGTCCTTCGGATAGATCACCTGGGCACCGCGCGGCATCGAGAGCACGTAGTCGGTCAGCAGGGGCCGCAACGCGAGGTAGGGGGTGCCGTTCGTGGAGGTGACGACGCTGCCCTCGGCGGTGCCGATCAGGTCGTCGTGAAGGATGCCGCCGCGGTGGGTGTGGAACTCCTTGCCCGGCTCGAGCACCACCGTGTACTTGCGCGCCTTCGCGTCGGTGAGCTGGACGCGATCCCCGACCCGGAACGGACCGCTGGGTCGAGTCTGCAACGCTGACATCTGTTCGGTACTCCTCTGGTGTTGTGCCCGGCGACCGGTGCGCCGGCCCCGCTCGGTGGTGTCGGGCCCTGCGCATACCCTGCCAGGTGTGAGCAGCACCCCGACGACGCACCCCACCGAATCGACCGGCGCCGTCGACGGGCCGAGACCCCGGTCGCGGCCCGCGCTGTCCCCGTCGCGGGCGGGCGACTTCAAGCAGTGCCCCCTGCTGTACCGCTTCCGGGCGGTCGACCGCTTGCCGGAGGCGGTGACCAGAGCCCAGGTCCGGGGCACGGTGGTCCACGCGGCGCTGGAGGCCCTCTACGCCCTGCCCGCGGCGCAGCGGGGAGTGGATTCGGCGCTCACACTGGTCGAACCGGCGTGGGAACGGATCCGGGCGGAGGCGCCGGTCGTCTCGGACACCGTCCCCGAGGCGGACCTCGGGGGTTTCCTCGCCGAGGCGAGGCGTCTCGTCGAGCGCTACTACCGGCTCGAGAACCCCGCCGGCTTCGATCCGGAGTCGTGCGAGTTGCGCATCGAGACCGAACTCGACGACGGTGTCCCGCTGCGCGGTTTCGTGGACCGGATCGATGTGGCACCGACCGGCGAGGTCCGGGTGGTCGACTACAAGACCGGACGCGCACCGCGTGCGGGGTTCGAGCAGTCGGCCCTGTTCCAGATGAAGTTCTACGCACTGATGGTGCTGCGGACCCGGGGCGTGGTGCCGGCCCAACTCCGTCTGCTGTACCTCGCCGAGGAGCAGATCCTCACGTACGTACCGGATCAGGACGAGCTCCGCCGCTTCGAGCGGACACTGAGCGCGATGTGGCGGGCGATCCTCGCGGCGGCCACCACCGGCGAGTTCACACCGAATCCCGGCCGCATGTGCGGGTTCTGCGACCACAAACGACTGTGCCCCGCGTTCGGCGGCACACCGCCGCCCTATCCGGGTTGGCCCGACCACATCGAGGAACACCGACCGTGACCGACGCCGCCCCCACCGTCCCGGACGATGTCACCGTCTCGGACGATGTCACGGTTCAGGCCTATTTCGTTCCGCTGGAACCACTTCCGGACGGCACACTTCGGTTCGGGCCGACCCCCACACCGTGAGCACCTGGTCGGACGACATGCAGCACGGGTCTCCACCGTCGGCGCTCCTGGCCTGGGTGTTGCGCCGCTGCGAGCAGCGACCGGACACCCGGGTGACGCGCGTCGTGATCGAGCTACTCGGGGCGGTACCGCTGACGGAGATCCGGGTGCGATCGTGGGTGGAACGGCCGGGACGGCGCATCGAACTCGTCGTCGCCGAGTTGAGTGCGTGCGGACCCGACGGTACGTGGCGGGCCGTCGCCCGCGGCACGGCGTGGCGGCTGCAGACCGCGGACACCTCCGCGATCGCCCACGCCGCCGACCCGGCGCTGCCTCCGCGGACCACGTCCGAACCGCTCCCCGAGGGTGGTTTCTGGCACTCCGGCTTCATCGACACCGTGGACTGGAACTGGCTCACCCCGCTCGGCGCACCGGGCGTCTCCCACGCCTGGGGTAAGCCGAATCCCGTTCTGGTGGAAGGCCATCCCATCGACGCGGTGGACCGCCTCTTCCTGATCGCGGACACCGCGAACGGCGTGGGCACCAAGCTCGATCCGCGGGAGTGGACGTTCCTCAACACCGACGTCACGGTGCACATCTTCCGGGAGCCGGAAGGCGAGTGGATCGGGGTGTCGGCGGAGACCTCCTACGGCCCGGACGGCGTCGCGATGTCCTCCGGCGTGCTGCACGACGACTCGGGTCCGGTGGCTCGCGTCACCCAGACGGTGCAGGTTCGGGCCCGCTGACCGACCGCGGCCCCTCGCACGAGGTGCGAGGGGCCGCGCGAAGGTTCGGGTGTCAGAACGCCCGGCAGGTGCGGATGTCGGTGGCGAGGATCGCCTTGGCGCCGATCTCGGCGAGCTGGTCCATCACGTCGTTGCTGCCCTTGCGCGGCACCATCGACCGGATCGCCACCCACTCCTCGTCGGCGAGCGGCGCGACCGTCGGCGACTCCAGCCCGGGGGTGATCGCCACGGCCTCGGACAGCCGCGAGCGCGGGCAGTCGTAGTCGAGCATCACGTACTGCTGCGCGCGCACCACGCCCTGGACGCGGGCGATCAGCTGGTTGCGGGCACGGTCGTCCCGGTCGGACCCCTCCCGCTCGATCAGGACACCCTCCGAGTCGCACAGCGACTCGCCGAACGCGACGAGGTTGTGCTGACGCAAGGTGCGACCGGAGCCGACGACGTCGGCGATGGCGTCGGCGACCCCGAGCTGGATGGAGATCTCGACGGCGCCGTCGAGCCGGATCACGGTCGCGTCGACGCCCCGGCGGGCCAGGTCGGTGCGCACCAGGTTCGGGTACGACGTCGCGATCCGCAGTCCGGCGAGGTCGTCGGGCGACCACGCCTTGCCCGCGGGTGCGGCGTAGCGGAACGACGACCGGCCGAAGCCGAGCGACAGGCGCTCGGACACCGGCGCGCCGGAGTCGAGGGCCAGGTCGCGCCCGGTGATGCCGAGATCCAGTTCACCGGATCCGACGTAGATGGCGATGTCCTTCGGCCGCAGGAAGAAGAACTCCACCTGGTTCGACGGGTCGAGGACGGTCAGGTCTCGGGAATCGGTCCGGCGACGGTAGCCGGCTTCGCTGAGGATCTCGGCGGCGGACTCGGACAGGGAACCCTTGTTGGGCACTGCAACGCGCAGCATCGGTACTTCCTTCGAAGGCGAGGGGTGTCGGGGAGTCGAGGTGGGGACGACTCACAGATGTCGGTAGACGTCCTCGAGCTTCAGTCCGCGGCCGATCATCAGGACCTGCACCCAGTACAGCAACTGCGAGATCTCCTCGGACAGTTCCTCGTCGCTCTGGTACTCGGCGGCGATCCACACCTCGCCTGCCTCTTCGATCACCTTCTTGCCCTGGGCATGGACGCCGGCATCCAGCGCGGCCACGGTGCCGGAGCCCTCGGGGCGGGTGGCGGCACGGTCGGACAGCTCGGCGAACAGCGAGTCGAAGGTCTTCACGAGTCGCCATTGTTTCACAGGACCCGACGGGTCCCGCCCTCGCACTCAGCCTGCCGGCCGGGTGAAGTCGAGATCGTCGGGCCGCGGGGGCTCACCGGACAGCGTCCTGCGGCTGGTGAACACGCGCAGGTCCCCGGTGATCGGGTCGGTGTAGCGCACACTGCGTGCCAGGAGGCGGAGCGGGTCGGTGAAGTCGTCCGGGGCGCGGTGCCGCAGTGTGGGATAGAAGTCGTCACCGAGTATCGGCAGCCCGAGCGACGCCATGTGCAGGCGCAACTGGTGGGTGCGTCCGGTGACCGGGCGCAGCCGGTAGCGGGCGTGGTCGCCTTCCGCCTCGATCACGTCGATCTCGGTGTGCGCGTTCGGCTCTCCGGGCACCTCGCGGGCCGTCGGTTCGCCGTGCCGCTTGTCGATGCGGCTGCGCACCGTGCACGGGAACGTCCGGTCCGGTACGTACGGCGCCACGGCCTCGTACTCCTTGACCACCCCGCGCTGTTCGAACAGCTGCTGGTACGGCCGCCGCAGCGCCGGATCGGTCGTGCACACCAGGACACCCGCGGTCATCCGGTCCAGGCGGTGGACCGGCACCAGGTCGGGCAGGTCCAGCGCGCGACGCATCCGCACGACGACGGATTCGCGGATGTGCCGTCCCCGCGGAATCGTCGCGAGGAAGTGCGGCTTGTCGACGACCAGCAGTCCGTCGCCGTGATGCAGGACGTCCACCTCGAACGGCACCGCGGTCTCCGCGGGCGGCTCCCGGTAGAAGTGGACGACGAGGCCGGGGCGGTACGGCGTGTCGGCGGCGACCGGCGCACCGGACCGGTCCACCACCTCGCCGGCCGCGAACCGGCCGTCCCAGTCGTCCTCGGGCGCCACACCCGTCAGGTATGCGCCCACCGTGGCGACCGGGTGCCCCGCCGGCAGCTGCAGCCGGTCTGGGCCGAGGCCGTCGCGCAGCGGCAGGGGTGGACGGGTCGCCGTCCGCCGGCGTGCCATCGCCGGTCAGGCGTCCGGTGCGCAGGCGGTGCACAGCAGGATCTGCGCGCGGCCCTCGCTGGTGCTGTGGTCGACGTACCGCGACGTCGGGGTCCCGCAGGTGGCGCAGGCACCGAGAACCGCGGCGCCCGCGGAGAAGTCGACCTTCCGGCGGCCGTCGAAGACGTACAGCGAACCGTCCCACAGGCCGTCGTCGCCGAACGTCTCGCCGTATCGGACGATGCCGCCGTCGAGTTGGTAGACCTCCTCGAACCCGCGTCGACGCATCAGTGCCGACAGCACCTCGCAGCGCACACCGCCGGTGCAGTAGGTGACGACGGGCTTCGACTTGAGGTGGTCGTAGCGCCCGCTGTCGAGTTCGGCGACGAAGTCGCGGGTGGTCGCGACGTCGGGGACGACGGCGCCGCGGAAACGACCGATCTCCGCTTCGAACGCGTTGCGCCCGTCGAAGAACACCACCTCGTCGCCACGCCGGTCGACGAGCTCGTGCAGATCGGTCGGCGACAGGTGGGTACCGCCGTCCACGACGCCGTCGGCGTCGACCGTCAGCTCGTCGGGCGCGCCGAAGGTGACGATCTCCGGACGCACCTTCACCGACAGCCGCGGGAAGTCGTCGCCGGTGCCGTCGGACCACTTGATGTCGGCGTCCGCGAACGGCGCGTACTCCCGGGTCCCCCGGACGTACCGCTTGACGGCCGTGACGTCACCGCCGACCGTCGCGTTGATCCCGTGCTCCGACACAAGGATTCGGCCGGTGAGCCCGTTCGCGGAGGCCAGTGCGTGCTGCCACAGCCGGATCGCCTCCGGATCCGCGAGCGGCGTGAACCGGTAGAACAGGACGATCTTCGGGATGGACACGGGGCGTGTCTCCTAATCCTTCTCGGATGCATCTGGGCGCCAGAGGCGCCGGTACGGAGATTCGGAGGCACGCCCTCAGACGGTGACGAGCGAGTACAGCGAGGGCAGGTCGGCCGCGGTGAGCCCGACGAGGGTGTCGCGGAAAACCCGCCGGGGCCCGGCCGGCACCACGACCAGCGACGGCACCACGAGGACGGTGCAGCCGGCGGCCTCCGCGGACGCCGCACCGGTCGGCGAGTCCTCGACCGCCAGGCAGCGCCCGGGGTCGACGTCGAGCAGTTCCGCGGCTCGCAGGTAGGGCGCGGGATCGGGCTTGCCCGCGGGGACCTCGTCGCCGCACACCGAGTGGTCGAAGTGCTCGCGGCCGAGGATGCCGAGCGCGAAGTCGCACAGTTCCCGTTCGGTGTTGGTGACGAGCACCGACCCGAGGCCGAGAGACCGCACGAGTCCCAGTGCCTCGCGGGCCCCCGGCCGCCACGGCAGACCGGCCGCGAACATCTCCCCCATCAGCGAGTACAACCAGGTCCGGGCCTCCGCCAGCGCCTGGGGGGTGCGGACGAGGCCCAGCGAGTCGAAGACCGTGGCGAGCGCGAACGGCGTCGACGATCCGATGGTCGCCTCCCGCGTCTCCTCGGTCATCGGTCCCCCGAGGTGCTCGGAGAGCCTCCGCAGACCGGTGTCCCACAGGTTCTCGGACTCGAGCAACGTGCCGTCCATGTCCCACAGCACGGCCTGCAACCCGGAGCCGGTGATCGTGTCGATGTCAGACATTGAAGTACTTGGCCTCCGGGTGGTGCAGCACGAACGCGTCGGTCGACTGCTCGGGGTGCAGCTGGACCTCCTCCGAGAGTTCGACACCGATGCGTCCCGGTTCGAGAAGGGCGACGAGCTTGCGTCGGTCCTCGAGGTCGGGGCAGGCACCGTATCCGAACGAGTAACGCGCGCCGCGGTATTCGAGTTTGAAGTAGGCCTCGACGTTCGCCGGATCCTGCTCGGCGAGGGTGTGCCCGTCCGGGAGCGTCAGCTCCTCGCGGACGCGGCGGTGCCAGTACTCGGCCAGTGCCTCGGTGAGCTGCACGCCGATGCCGTGCACCTCGAGGTAGTCGCGGTAGGAGTTCTCCGCGAACAGTTCGTTGGCGAAGTCCGCGATCGGCTGCCCCATCGTGACCAGGTTCATCGGCAGCACGTCGACCCGGCCGTCCCTCCGGGCGTCCTCGCGGGAGCGCACGAAGTCGGCGATGCACAGGAACCGGTCCCGCTGCTGACGGGGGAAGGTGAACCGGAAACGTTCCGCGGCATCGGGTTCGGGCGATTCGAGGACCACGACGTCGTCGCCCTCGGAGACCGCCGGGAAGTACCCGTAGACGACGGACGCGTGGTGCAGGATGCCCTCGGTGCTGAGCCGGTCGAGCCAGTACCGCAGACGCGGACGGCCTTCCGTCTCCACCAGCTCCTCGTAGGTGGGGCCGTCACCGGCGCGCTGCCCGCGCAGCCCCCACTGCCCGAGGAACAGGGCCCGCTCGTCGAGCAGGCCCGAGTACTCGGCCAGCGCGATGCCCTTGACGACGCGGGTGCCCCAGAAGGGCGGCGTCGGGACGGCGACGTCGGTGGCGACGTCGGAGCGATCGGGAACCTCGACGGGTGTCGCGGCGGCCTTGCGCTGCTCGGCGATCCGCCTGGACCGCTCGTGGCGGGCCTTGCGCTCGGCCGCCTTCTCCTTGGCCGCCAACGCTTCCGGGCTGTCGGGTGCCGGCCCCTCGCCGCGCTTGGTGGCCATGATGGAGTCCATCAGGTGCAGGCCCTCGAACGCGTCGCGGGCGTACGACACCTCGCCCTCGTAGATCTCGGCGAGGTCGTTCTCGACGTACGAGCGGGTCAGTGCGGCACCACCGAGGAGCACCGGGAACTGCGCGGCGACGCCCTTGGCGTTGAGCTCCTCGAGGTTCTCCTTCATCACCACGGTCGACTTCACCAGCAGACCCGACATGCCGATGACGTCGGCGCGCTTGTCCAACGCGACGTCGAGGATCGTCGCGATCGGCTGCTTGATGCCGATGTTGACGACCTCGTAGCCGTTGTTGGACAGGATGATGTCGACGAGGTTCTTGCCGATGTCGTGGACGTCGCCCTTGACGGTGGCGAGCACGATCCGGCCCTTGCCGGCCTCGTCGGTGGCCTCCATGTGCGGCTCGAGGTACGCGACGGCGGCCTTCATCACCTCCGCGGACTGCAGCACGAACGGCAACTGCATCTGGCCGGAGCCGAAGAGCTCACCGACCGTCTTCATGCCGGACAGCAGCGTCTCGTTGATGATCTCGAGCGGCGGACGTTCGAGCATCGCGGCGTCGAGGTCGGCGTCGAGACCGGCCCGTTCGCCGTCGACGATGCGCCGCTCGAGCCGCTCGAACAGCGGCAGTGCGGCCAGCTCCTCGGCCCGCGACTCGCGCGCCGACGCCGCGGACACGCCCTCGAACAGTTCCATCAGCTTCTGCAGCGGGTCGTAGCCCTCGTGGCGGCGGTCGTAGACCAGGTCGAGGGCCGTCTGCCGCTGCTCCTCGGGGATCCGGGCCATCGGCAGGATCTTCGACGCGTGCACGATGGCCGTGTCCAGCCCGGCTTCGGTGCACTCGTGGAGGAACACCGAGTTCAGCACCTGACGGGCCGCCGCGTTGAGTCCGAACGAGATGTTCGAGATGCCGAGGGTGAAGTGGACGTCGGGGTGCCTGCGCTTGATCTCGCGGATCGCCTCGATCGTCTCGATGCCGTCGCGCCGCACCTCCTCCTGACCGGTGGAGATCGGGAACGTCAACGCGTCGATGATGATGTCGGACTCCGCCAGACCCCACGTCGTGGTGATGTCCTCGATGAGACGCTCCGCGATCCGCACCTTGTGTTCGGCGGTGCGGGCCTGCCCCTCCTCGTCGATGGTGAGAGCGACGACCGCGGCGCCGTGCTCCTTGACCAGCCGCATGATCCGCTGGTACCGCGAGTCGGGGCCGTCGCCGTCCTCGTAGTTGACGGAGTTGACGGCGCAGCGGCCACCGAGGTGTTCGAGGCCGGCGCGCAGCACGTCC
Organism: Rhodococcus sp. NPDC003318; assembly: GCF_042879035.1. Classification (NCBI taxonomy): domain Bacteria; kingdom Bacillati; phylum Actinomycetota; class Actinomycetes; order Mycobacteriales; family Nocardiaceae; genus Rhodococcus; species Rhodococcus sp. NPDC003318. Next base: position 207,495 of record NZ_JBIAOU010000001.1, read on the forward strand.
GGTTCGGTCGAGTCGAGCATGATCGGCAGCGTCGACGCCGTCGCGAAGCGGCTCGCGAGCGCCGCCATGTCCGCAGCCCCGTCCCGGCCCACGTAGTCGACGTTGAGGTCGAGCATGTGCGCGCCGTCGCGGGTCTGGTCCTTCGCGATGTCGATGCACTTCTGGTAGTCCTCGGCGAGCATCGCCTCACGGAACGCCTTGGAGCCGTTGGAGTTCGTCCGCTCGCCGATCATCAGGATCGACGCGTCCTGATCGAACGGCACGGAAGCGTACAGCGACGAGGTCCCCTCCTCGGGCCGCGGATCGCGCTGCGCCTTCTCCACGAGCCGGACCGCGTCCGCGACCTGCCGGATGTGCTCCGGCGTGGTGCCACAGCATCCGCCGACCAGGGACAGACCGAACTCCGTCACGAAACCGGACAGCGCGGCGGCCAGTTCCTCGGCGGTGAGCGGGTACTCGGCGCCGTTCGGCCCGAGTTGCGGCAGCCCGGCGTTCGGCATCACCGACACCGGCAGCACCGAGTGCTTCGACAGGTGCCGCAGGTGCTCGCTCATCTCGTCGGGACCGGTGGCGCAGTTCAGGCCGATCATGTCGATGCCGAGCGGTTCGAGGGCGGTCAGCGCCGCCCCGATCTCGCTGCCGAGCAGCATGGTGCCGGTGGTCTCGACGGTGACGTGGGCGATGATCGGAATCCGGCGTCCGGCGCGGTCCATCGCGTGCTGGCTGCCGATGATCGCGGCCTTGACCTGCAGCAGGTCCTGGCAGGTCTCCACGAGGATCGCGTCGGCACCGCCGTCGATCATACCCAGCGCGGACTCGGTGTAGGCGTCCCGCAGGACGGCGAACGGGGCGTGCCCGAGCGTCGGCAGCTTGGTGCCCGGCCCCATCGAGCCGAGGACGAAGCGCGCCATCCCGTCTCGTCCCGGCCCCATCTCGTCGGCGACGTCGCGGGCGATCCGGGTACCGCGTTCCGAGAGATCCCGGATGCGGTGGGAGATGTCGTAGTCCGCGAGGTTCGGCAGGTTGCAGCCGAAGGTGTTGGTCTCGACGGCATCGGCACCGGCCTCGAAGTACGCGGCGTGGATGTCGCGCAGCACGTCGGGGCGGGTCTCGTTGAGGATCTCGTTGCAGCCCTCGAGGCCGAGGAAGTCGTCGAGGGTGAGGTTGGCGGCCTGCAGCATCGTTCCCATGGCACCGTCGCCGATCACAACACGCTGTGAGAGCGCATCCAACAGGGCGGAATGGAATGGGGCAGACATGCCGTCCAGAGTAGTGGGCGGCTCGGACCACCCTGGCCTTAGGCTGGGCAGGTGAGTCCAAGCGAACACCCCGACGTCCCCGATGCGGCGGAGCCCGATGCCGTCGACACCGAGGGGAGCGATGACGTTCTCGTCCTCCGCGACCCCATCCTGGTGGCCGCGTTCGAGGGCTGGAACGACGCAGGAGACGCCGCGAGCGGCGCCGTCGAGCACCTCGAACTGATCTGGGATGCCCGCCCGCTGGCCGAACTGGACTCCGAGGACTACTACGACTACCAGGTCAATCGGCCGCAGGTGCGGCAGGTCGAGGGCGTCACCCGGGAGATCCAGTGGCCCGCGACGCGGATCTCGGTGTGCTCACCTCCCGGCAGCGAACGCGACGTCCTGCTGCTGCGCGGCATCGAACCGAACATGCGGTGGCGCAGCTTCTGCGACGACCTGCTCGAGATCATCGAAGAGCTCGGCGTCACGACCGTGGTGATCCTCGGTGCCCTGCTCGCCGACACCCCGCACACCCGTCCCGTCCCCGTCACCGGCACCGCGTACAGCACCGAGTCCGCCCAACAGTTCAACCTCCAGCAGACCCGCTACGAGGGACCGACCGGGATCACCGGCGTCCTGCAGGACGAGTGCGTCAAGGCCGGTGTCCCTGCCATCTCGTTCTGGGCGGCGGTGCCCCACTACGTGTCGCAGCCGCCGAACCCGAAGGCGACGGTCGCGCTGCTCCAGCGCGTCGAGGACGTCCTCGACGTCGAGGTTCCGCTCGGCGAACTCCCGAGCCAGGCCGAGGACTGGGAGCAGTCGGTGACCGAGATGACCGAGGAGGACGAGGAGATCTCCGAGTACGTCCGTTCCCTCGAGGAACGCGGCGACGCGGAGGTCGACATCTCCGAGGCGATCTCCAAGATCGACGGTGACGCGATCGCCGCCGAGTTCGAGCGGTACCTGCGTCGACGCGGCCCCGGGAGCTTCGGCGGCCTGTGAGCACGCGTGACCGGCTGCAGCGCGGTGCGCTGTACTCCGGCGGATTCCTGGGCCCGTTCGGTGGCGGCGTGGTCACGTCGATGCTCCCCGAACTCGGCGACTCGCTGGGGGTGAGCACCGCGCAGGCCGCGTCGTCACTGACCTCGTACCTGCTCCCGTTCGCGACGTTGATGCTGGTGTCCGGGACGTACGGAGCCCGGTGGGGCGGGTTGCGGACCGTGCGGGTCGCGTACGGCGTCTACGCGGCGGCCGCGCTGGTGTCGACGCTGGCGCCGACCTTCGCACTGTTCCAGGTCGGACGCGTGCTGCAGGGATGCGCGAACGCGTTCACGACACCCCTGCTGCTCGGCGCGCTCGCGGCCGTCACTCCGGCGGCCCGGCTCGGGCGGGCACTCGGCGCGTTCGGTGCGCTGCAGGCGGCCGGTCAGACCACCGCGCCATTGATCGGCGGCATCACCGCGGAGGCGAACTGGCGGATCGCGTTCGCGATCATCGCGGCCGTCGCCCTCGCACTCGGGGCGCTCGGCCTGCCCCGAACCGCCACTCCCGCCGAGTCGGGGGCACCACCCCGGCTGCGGGACGCCATGCAGCCCGCGGTCCTGCGAGTGGGCCTCGTCGCGCTGCTGGGCTGGGGCGCGCTCGGCGGGCTCGGGTTCCTCGTCGCATTCCGGGCCGAGGACGAGCTCGGCCTCGACTCCGCGCACCGCGGCCTGCTGCTGACCGGCTTCGGCCTGGCGGGCATGCTCGCCGCCCGGCCCGTCGGCGCGGCGATCGACCGCTGGGGCGCCCGCGCCGCCGTCCTCACCGGAGCCGTCGGCGGCGCGGTGCTGGTCGCGGCGACCGGGCTGCTCGGCACCGTCGGGGCGGTCGCGGTCGCGTGGGCGCTGGCCGGTGTCGCCGGCCAACTGGTGCTCGTCGGCGTCAACTCGGCGATCCTGACGTCGGCGGGCGCGAACCGCAGCGGTGCCGTTTCCGTCGTGCAGGCCCTGCGGTTCGGCGGCACCGCGCTCGCACCCCTGGCTCTGACCCCGCTGTACGCGGTGAACCCGGTGGCGGCGTTCGTCGTCCCGACGACGATGCTCGCCGTCGCGGCGCCCCTGTTGATGCCGCGCACACCGGCCCGCACGGACTGACCCGGCCCGTACTGGACGCCCGGTCCGTGCGTTCGGGGCCCGAACCTGATAGACCGAAAGGTGGGTTCGACCCTGACACCGATTGCCCAGACCCTGCTGTCGGTCCGCCCGAATTCTCCCGCACTCGTCCGGTTGCGGTTCGGACGGCGCTCGAGTCACGGCGACATCGGCATCGGGGGTCTCCAGATGCGCATCCACATTCACTGTCTCGATTCATCGCTCGTCGGCCCAGTCGCGTTCCCGGGCGTGTCCCGTGGCATCGGGCCGGGTCCCACGGTCGCATCGGTCACCGGTGATCTCGACATCGCCGCCATCCCGCAGTTCGAGGACGGGATCGACAGTGCGATCGACGCCACAGGTCGAACACTGGTCGTCGACCTCACGCGTGTGGGGTTCGTCAGTGTCTCCGGGGTCCAGGCCCTGGCCGCGGCGCAGTTGCGCGCCGACCACAACGGTGTGGCGATGCTGCTCGTGGCGCGCCGGGGAACCGCGACCCGCGCACTCCACGCGACCGGGCTGACGAGCCGGTTCCAGTGCTTCCCGTCCGTCCGGGCAGCGGTGGACACCCGACGGGAGGAACTCGCCGCCCACATCGGACTGGACTACGTCATCGGCCAATAGCGGTAGGACACGGTCCCGGTGTGGCACCATTCGGGGAGTGACCAGCAGAGCCGAGCAACCCGAGCGGCTGCGTGATCTCGCGTTGCTGCGGCGGGTACGCGACCGGATCGACCGGGAGTACGCGCAGCCGCTGGATGTCGAGGCACTTGCGCGTGGTGTACACATGTCCGCCGGACACCTCAGCCGGCAGTTCAAACTCGCCTACGGGGAACCTCCGTACGCCTACCTGATGACGCGGCGCATCGAGCGCGCGATGGCGCTGTTGCGGCGCGGCGACGTCAGCGTCACCGAGGTGTGTTTCGCGGTCGGCTGCTCGTCGCTCGGCACGTTCAGCACCCGCTTCACCGAACTGGTCGGTGTCCCGCCGAGCGTGTATCGGGACCAGGTGCGCCCGCCGACCGAGATGCCGTCGTGCGTCACCAAGCAGGTGACCAGACCGATCAGGAATCGAGAAGCGCCCGCCGCGAGCCGCGCCTAGCGTGATCGACATGGACATCACCATTCACTCGGCATTCCTCCCCCACGACGACCGCGACGCCGCGCTGACCTTCTACCGGGACCTCCTCGGGTTCGAGGTCCGCAAGGAGGTCGGCTACAACGGGCTGTACTGGATCACCGTCGGACACCCGGACCAGCCCGACACCTCGCTGGTCCTGCACCCCCCGGCCGCCGATCCCGGCATCACCGACGACGAGCGCCGCACGATCACCGAGATGATGGCCAAGGGCACGTACGCCATCCTCACCCTGGCCACCCCCGACCTCGACGCCACCTTCGCGAAGCTCGAGGCCGACGGCGCGGACATCGTCCAGGAACCGATCGAGCAGCCGTACGGCATCCGCGACTGCGCCGTACGCGACCCTGCCGGCAACCTGCTCCGCATCAACGAGGTGATCCGATGACGACCACGGGCCAGACCACCGTCTCGTCGGTGATCCTCGACGTGCCCGACGTCGCGGCCGCGGAGGACTTCTACGCCGAGCTCGGGGTCGGGTCCCGGATCGGTGTGCGGGCCGCGCAGGAGCCGTCCAGCGGTTTCCGCGGTTACACGCTCTCGCTCGTGGTCTCGCAGCCGGGCAACGTCGACGCGTACGTCGCCGCTGCCCGGGGCGCAGGTGCGACGGAACTGAAGCCGGCCCGCAAGAGCCTGTGGGGGTACGGCGCTGCAGTGCAGGCACCGGACGGCGCGATCTGGACGATCGCCAGCTCGTCGAAGAAGGACACCGGGCCGGCGACCCGGCAGTTCGACGAACTGGTCCTGCTTCTCGGCGTGGAGGACGTCAAGGCGAGCAAGGAGTTCTACGTCGATCACGGACTGGTGGTGGAGAAGAGCTTCGGTCGCAAGTACGTTCAGTTCGCGGGCTCGGCGACCGGTGTCACCCTGGCACTGAACGGGCGCCGGGCACTGGCGAAGAACGCGGGGGTCTCCCCGGATGGCACCGGAGCGCACCGGATCACGATCGGCTCGAACGCCGGGCAGTTCACCGATCCCGACGGATTCGTGTGGGATGCCGCGGCCGGATGACGGGCCGTCTCGGGTGGACAGGAAAGCCGAACGCGACAGAGGGAGACCAGATGACCAAGGCCGCGAGCACGACGTCACCGCCGTCACACGCCGCCGACAGCCACGACCTGATCCGCGTGCACGGTGCGCGCGAGAACAACCTCAAGAACATCGACGTGGAGATCCCGAAGCGCAGGCTGACGGTGTTCACCGGAGTCTCCGGATCGGGGAAGAGTTCTCTGGTGTTCGCCACGATCGCCGCGGAGTCGCAGCGGATGATCAACGAGACGTACAGCGCGTTCGTGCAGGGTTTCATGCCGACCCTCGCCCGTCCCGACGTCGACGTGCTCGAGGGTCTGACGACGGCGATCATCGTCGACCAGGAGCGGATGGGCGCCAACCCGCGGTCGACCGTGGGCACGGCCACCGACGCGAACGCGATGCTGCGCATCCTGTTCAGCCGGCTCGGTAAACCGTACATCGGTTCCGCCCAGGCCTTTTCGTTCAACGTCGCCTCCGTCAGCGGTGCCGGTGCGATCACCACGGCCAAGGGCGGGCGGGAGGTGAAGGAGCGGCGCAGCTTCAGCGTCACCGGCGGCATGTGTCTGCGGTGCGAGGGCCGAGGCAGCGTCTCCGACTTCGACCTGACCGCCCTGTACGACGCCGACAAGTCCCTCAACGAGGGGGCGCTGACGATCCCCGGCTACAGCATGGAGGGCTGGTACGGGCGCATCTACCGCGGTTGCGGCTTCTTCGATCCCGACAAGCCGATCGCGACGTTCACGAAGAAGCAGTTGAACGATCTGCTGTACAAGGAACCGACGAAAGTCAAGGTCGAGGGCGTCAACGTCACGTTCGAAGGCTTGATCCCGAAGATCCAGAAGTCGTTCCTGTCCAAGGACCGTGAGGCGATGCAGCCGCACATCCGGGCGTTCGTCGATCGCGCGATCACCTTCCAGACGTGCCCCGACTGCGAGGGCACGCGACTCAGCGCGGAGGCCCGGTCGTCGAAGATCAAGGGGCTCAGCATCGCCGACGTCTGCGCGATGCAGATCAGCGATCTCTCGGCGTGGGTGCGCGGGCTGGACGAACCGTCGGCGGCGCCGCTGCTGAAGTCGCTGAGCGAGACCCTCGACTCGTTCGTCGACATCGGGTTGGGCTACCTGAGCCTGGACCGGCCGGCGGGAACACTGTCCGGTGGCGAGGCGCAGCGCACGAAGCTGATCCGCCACCTGGGGTCGTCGCTCACCGACGTCACGTACGTGTTCGACGAGCCGACGATCGGTCTGCACCCGCACGACATCGACCGGATGAACGATCTGCTGCTGCAGTTGCGCGACAAGGGCAACACCGTGCTCGTCGTCGAGCACAAGCCGGAGGCGATCGCGATCGCCGATCATGTCGTCGACCTGGGGCCGCGCGCGGGCAGCGAGGGCGGCGAGGTGGTCTTCGAGGGCACCGTGGACGGCCTGCGCACCAGCGGCACCATCACCGGCAAGCATCTCGACGACCGCGCCGCGGTGAAGGCGTCGGTACGGACCTCGTCCGGTGTGTTGGCGGTGCGCGGTGCGAACACCCACAACCTGCAGGACGTGGACGTCGACATCCCGCTCGGTGTGCTCACGGTGGTGACCGGGGTCGCGGGCTCGGGAAAGAGTTCGCTGATCCACGGGTCGGTGTCGACGCGCGACGGTGTCGTCGCCATCGACCAGGGGGCGATCAAGGGGTCGCGGCGCAGCAATCCCGCGACGTACACCGGGCTGCTCGAGCCGATCCGCAAGGCGTTCGCGAAGGCCAACGGCGTCAAACCGGGTCTGTTCAGCGCGAACTCCGAGGGTGCGTGCCCGAACTGCAACGGCGCCGGTGTGGTCTACTCCGACCTGGCGATGATGGCCGGCGTGTCCACTCCGTGCGAGGTGTGCGAAGGCAAACGGTTCCAGGCCGAGGTGCTCGACTACACGTTCGGCGGCAGGAACATCGACGAGGTGCTCACGATGTCGGTCGCCGAGGCCGAGGAGTTCTTCGGCGCGGGCGACGGCAGGATCCCGGCGGCGCACAGGATCCTGGTGCGGCTGCACGATGTCGGGTTGGGGTACGTCAAGATCGGTCAGCCCCTGACCACGCTGTCCGGAGGTGAGCGTCAGCGTCTCAAGCTCGCCACCCACATGGGCGAGAACGGCGACGTCTACGTCCTGGACGAGCCGACCACCGGTCTGCATCTCGCCGACGTCGAGAACCTGCTCGGTCTGCTGGACCGGCTCGTGGACTCCGGCAAGTCCGTGATCGTCATCGAGCACCATCAGGCGGTGATGGCCCACGCCGACTGGATCGTCGATCTCGGGCCGGGTGCGGGCCACGACGGCGGCCGTGTCGTCTTCGAGGGCACCCCCGCGGATCTCGTCGCCGCCCGATCCACGCTGACCGGCGAGCACCTCGCGTCCTACGTGGGCGCGTGACCGGGCCGGACCGGGCCCGAAGCGAAAAGCTGACAACGGCCCGGTCCGGACGGTGAGCACTTCCTGATTGCCGCGTAACGTCCCGGCAGCGGACTCGTCACCGCCACGCCGCACTCTCGTCGCATGGGAAGTACAGGGGACGCCAAGAAGCGGCTGCTCGTGGTCGGCAACGGCATGGCCGGCGCCCGCACGGTCGAGGAGATCCTGGCCCGCGGCGGACGGGACATGTTCGACATCACCATGATCGGTGACGAGCCGTACGGGAACTACAACCGCATCATGCTCTCCCATGTCCTCGCCGGCGAGGCCGCCGCGGACGACGAGGAGATCATCCTCAACCCGATGAGCTGGTACCGGGAGAACGGTGTCGCACTGTACGCGGGCGACCGGGCGGTGCGCCTGGACCGGTTCGCCAAGACCGTCACCTGCGAGAGCGACCGGGTCGTCGAGTACGACATCCTCGTCGTCGCCACCGGCTCGAACACCTTCTTCCCCAACATGGACGGCCTGCGCGAGCCCGACGGCAGGCTCGGCCGGGGCGTCTTCGGCTTCCGCACCATCGCGGACACCAACGGCATGCTGCAGATGGCGCAGTCCCGCGACGGCGTCACCGCCGTCGTGATCGGCGGCGGTCTGCTCGGGCTCGAGGCGGCGTACGGGCTGCGTGAACAGGGACTGACGGTCAACGTCGTGCACTCCCCCGGCCACCTGATGAACCAGCAGCTCGACGAGCGCGGCGGGCAGCTGCTGCGCGCCAAGATCGAGGGTCTCGGCGTCGGTGTGCACACCGCGATGCGCACCACCGAGGTGGTCCGGGACGAGTCGGGCAACGTCACCGCGGTCGGGTTCACCGACGGCACCAGCCTGCCCGCCGACATGGTCGTCGTCACCGCGGGCATCCGGCCCAACACCGAGTTCGCCCGCGCCGGTGGCCTGCTCGTCGAGCGTGGCATCGTCGTCGACGACCAGATGCGCTGCGAGGACGAGGGATCGGTGTACGCGGTCGGCGAGTGCGCCCAGCACCGCGGCGAGCTGTACGGCCTGGTGGCCCCCGTCTGGGAGCAGGCGGTCGTCCTCGCCGAGCACCTGACGGGCTCCAATCCCGCTGCCGCGTACGTGGGTTCGAGTTCGACCACGAAGCTCAAGGTCGCCGGACTCGACGTCGCCGCGATGGGACTGAAGTCACCCGAGCTGGCCACCGACGAGTTCGTCCAGTTCTACGACTCGCGCACCGGCGTCTACAAGAACGTCGTGATCCGCGACGGCAAGCTGGTCGGCGCGACGCTGATGGGCGAGACCGGCAAGGCCGCCCTGCTGACGCAGGTGTTCGACGGGAAGGTCGAGCTGCCCGAGGACCGCCTGTCGTTGCTGTTCGACCTCGCGGGCGCGGCCGAGACGACCTCGGCTGCCGACCTTCCCGAGGACACCCAGGTCTGCAACTGCAACGGCGTCACCAAGGGCGATCTCGTCGCGTGCGTGCACTCGGGTGCGCAGACGCTGACCGAGGTGTGCGCGAAGACCCGCGCCGGCAAGGGCTGCGGATCGTGCAAGGGTCTCGTCGCCGACATCGTCGCCTGCGCCGCGGGCGGGGGGCTGAAGGCGGACCCGGCCGCCGACTGGTACGTGCCGTGCATCCCGATGACGAAGGCGGAACTGATCGCCACGATCCGCGAGCGGGACCTGCGCGCGGTGTCACAGGTGTTCACGGAACTCGCCGAGGGCGGGCGCGAGGAGGCCACCGCGAAGATGCCCCTCGCGTCGCTGCTGAGGATGGTCTGGGGTCCGGACTGGGTGGACGAGCGCGGCGCCCTGTTCATCAACGACCGGGTCCACGCGAACATCCAGCGCGACGGCACCTTCTCCGTGGTTCCGCAGATGAAGGGCGGTGTCACCACGCCGGATCAGTTGCGGCGCATCGCCGACGTCGCCGACAAGTACTCGGTGCCGCTGGTCAAGGTCACCGGCGGTCAGCGCATCGACCTCCTCGGCATCAGGAAGGAGGACCTGCCGAAGGTGTGGGGCGATCTGGACATGCCGTCCGGCTACGCCTACGGCAAGAGCATGCGCACCGTGAAAACCTGTGTCGGGAGCGACTTCTGCCGCTTCGGGCTCGGCGACTCGACGAACCTCGGCATCGCACTCGAGGAGCGCTTCCAGGGCCTCGAGACCCCGGCGAAGCTCAAGCTCGCGGTCGCCGGATGCCCCCGGAACTGCTCGGAGGCGCTGTGCAAGGACCTCGGTGTCGTCGCGGTCGGCGACGGCCGCTGGGAGGTCTACGTCGGCGGCGCCGCGGGTGCGCACATCCGCAAGGGCGATCTGCTGGCCACGGTCGAGTCCGGCGAGGCGGTGATCGAGCTCGCGGGCCGGTTCGTCCAGCACTACCGGGAGGACGCGAAGTGGCTCGAGCGCACCTACGACTGGGTGCCGCGGGTCGGCCTGGAACGACTGCAGGCGTTGCTGGTTCGAGACGAGGAGGGCATCGTGGCGGGACTGGACGAGCGGATGGCGACCGCGGTCGCCGGCTACCGCGACCCGTGGCGTGAGCGCAGCGCCCCGAAGTCGCCGGCGCAGTTCGCGCCGTCGCTGCCGCTGCTCCCGCTGCCCCAGGTGCCGGTCCGATGACCGCGGTGGTGGACGGGCAGGTGACGGTCGGATCCGTCACCGACCTCACCCCCGGCGAGGGCCGCACCTACGTCGTGAACGGCAGGCAGATCGCGGTGTTCCTGCTGGCCGACGGCACGGTCCGCGCGATGGACGCGGTGTGCCCGCACAAGGCGGGTCCGCTGGCCGACGGCCAGATCGACGGCGCCGTCGTGACCTGCCCGCTGCACCAGTACGCCTTCCGGTTCGACACCGGGGCCTGCACCACCGACACCGTCGCACCGGTCCGGGTGTATCCGGCCGCCGTGCAGGGCGGCGATGTCGTCGTCCGTCTCTGAGTGCGCCGTCAGCCCCTGTCGCACTTCCCCTTTCCGAGAGGTATTCATGTCCCAGAGCACCGGCAAACTGGACGCGGACGCGCTCCTGCGGTTCGGCAAGCACTTCCAACGCGGCGAGGCGTCACCCGACCTGCGCACCCTGCACCAGATCGGGGGCCGCACCTCCGACGACTTCTACCGGGACCGGATGTCCTACGACAAGGTCGTGCGCTCGACCCACGGCGTGAACTGCACCGGATCCTGTTCGTGGAAGATCTACGTCAAGGACGGCGTCATCACCTGGGAGGCGCAGCAGACCGACTACCCGTCGATCGGTCCCGACAAGCCGGAGTACGAACCGCGCGGGTGCCCCCGCGGCGCGTCCTTCTCCTGGTACACGTACTCGCCGTCGCGGGTCCGCTACCCGTACGTGCGCGGCGTGCTGCTCGAGATGTACCGCGACGCCAAGCAGCGGCTCAAGGACCCGGTGCTGGCGTGGGCGGACATCGCCGACGACCCGGAGAAGTCGAAGACCTACAAGGCCGCCCGCGGCAAGGGCGGCTTCGTGCGCGCCGAGTGGTGGGAGGCCGCCGAGATCGTCGCCGCGGCGCACGTCCACACCATCAAGCGGTACGGCCCCGACCGGGTCGCCGGGTTCTCCCCGATCCCGGCGATGTCGATGGTCAGTCACGCGATCGGCGCCCGGTTCATCTCGATGCTCGGCGGCGCGATGCTCTCGTTCTACGACTGGTACGCCGACCTACCGGAGGCGTCCCCGCAGGTGTTCGGCGACCAGACGGACGTCCCGGAGTCGGCGGACTGGTTCGACGCCGGCTACCTGATCATGTGGGGCTCGAACGTGCCGGTGACCCGGACCCCGGACGCGCACTACATGACCGAGGCCCGGTACCGCGGGCAGAAGGTCGTCGTGGTCTCCCCCGACTACGCCGACAACACCAAGTTCGCCGACCAGTGGCTGCCCGCCCGCCCCGGCACCGACGGCGCCCTCGCGATGGCGATGGGCCACGTGATCCTGACCGAGTTCTTCGTCCGCAAGCAGGTGCCGCGGTTCCTGGACTACGTGAAGAAGTACACGGACCTGCCGTACCTGGTGACGCTCGAACCGCGCCGACCCGACGCGTCGACGAACGGCCACGGCCCGTCGTACGTGCCCGGCAAGTTCCTCACCGCGGCCGACCTCGGCGACACCGGTGAGGGCGCGCTGCACAAGACGGTGCTCCTCGACTCGGCGACCGGCGAACCGGTCGTCCCGAACGGCTCCCTCGGTGACCGGTTCACCGAGTCCGGCAAGGGCAAGTGGAACCTCGACCTCGGTGGCGTGGAGCCGCAATTGAGCCTGCACGGAGAAGCGGCAGTCGAGATCGACCTCCCCCGTTACGACACCAACACCCCCGGCGTCCTGCGCCGCGGCGTGCCGGTGCGCACGGTCGCGGGCCGACTGGTCACCACGGTGTTCGACCTGATGCTCGCCCAGTACGGCGTCGCACGCGACGGCCTGCCGGGCACCTGGCCGACCGGCTACGACGACGCCGACGAGCCGTACACCCCTGCCTGGCAGGAGGGCATCACCGGTGTCCCCGCCGCGTCCGCGGCCCGGGTGGCCCGCGAGTTCGCCGACAACGCCGACCGGTCCGGCGGCCGGTCGATGATCCTGATGGGTGCGGGCACCAACCACTGGTTCCACTCCGACCAGATCTACCGGTCGTTCCTGACGCTGACGCTGCTCACGGGCTGCCAGGGCGTGAACGGCGGTGGCTGGGCGCACTACGTCGGGCAGGAGAAGTGCCGGCCCGTCACCGGCTGGTCGACGCTGGCCTTCGGTTCGGACTGGGCGCGGCCGGCCCGGCAGATGCAGGGCACCGTGTTCTGGTACCTGGCGACGGACCAGTGGCGCTACGACCCGTTCACGTCGGAGGCGATGGCGTCCCCGCTGGCGCAGGGCGCGTTCGCCGGCCGCACCGCCGCCGACAACATCGCGCTCGCGTCGCGGCTCGGCTGGATGCCGAGCTACCCGACGTTCAACCGCAATCCGCTCGACCTGGCGGACGAGGCGGAGCGGCTCGGCAAGGACGCCGCCGAGCACGTCGTCGACGGGCTCAAGACCGGGCACCTGCAGTTCGCGGTGGAGGACCCGGACGCGCCGGAGAACTTCCCCCGCACACTGATCGTGTGGCGGTCGAACCTGCTCGGATCGTCCGCGAAGGGCAACGAGTACTTCCTGCAGCACCTGCTCGGCGCCGGGTCGAACCTGCAGGCGTCGGATTCGACGGGCGTGCACCCGGAGGAACTGGTGTGGCGCGACGAGGCACCGAACGGCAAGCTCGACCTGCTGACCACCCTGGACTTCCGGATGACCAGCACCACCCTGTTCTCCGACGTCGTGCTGCCCGCGGCGACGTGGTACGAGAAGCACGACCTGTCGAGCACGGACATGCACCCGTTCGTGCACGCCTTCTCCCCCGCGATCTCGCCACCGTGGGAGTCGAAGACCGACTTCGAGGCGTTCCACCGCATCGCCCGCGGCTTCAGCTGGCTCGCCGAGAAACACCTCGGCACCCGGCGCGACATCGTGGCGGTCCCGCTGCTGCACGACACCGCCGACGCGACGGCGCAGCCCGGCGGGAAGGTGCTCGACTGGAAACGCGGTGAGTGCGAGCCGATCCCGGGGAAGACGATGCCGAAACTGGTTGTCGTCGAACGGGATTACACGACCATCGCGGAGCGGATGGGCGCGCTCGGCCCGCTGGTGGAGGAGCTGGGCCTGACGACCAAGGGCGTCACCACGTTCCCGACCGAGGAGGTCGAGTACCTGCGGGCCGTCAACGGCACCGTCGCCACCGGCCCGGCGGCGGGACGCCCGTCGCTGGCGAAGGACCGGCACGCCGCGGAGGCGATCCTGGCGCTGTCCGGCACCACCAACGGCCGGCTCGCCACCCAGGGGTTCGAGCACCTGCAGGAGCGCACCGGCACCCAGCTCGTCGACCTCGCCGCGGAGAACGAGGGCACCCGGATCCGCTTCTCGGACACCCAGGCCCGCCCGGTGCCCGTCATCACCTCGCCCGAGTGGTCGGGCAGTGAGACCGGCGGCCGCCGCTACTCGCCGTTCACGATCAACACCGAACGGCTCAAGCCGTGGCACACGCTGACCGGGCGCCAGCACTTCTACCTCGACCACGACTGGATGGCCGAACTCGGCGAGCAACTGCCGATCTTCCGGCCCCCGCTGGACATGACGGCGCTGTTCGCCGAACCCGCGGTCGGCGAGACACACGGCCACGGCGTCGGCGGCAGCGTCACGGTGCGCTACCTGACCCCGCACAGCAAGTGGTCGATCCACTCGGCGTACCAGGACAACCTGCACATGCTCACCCTGTCCCGGGGCGGTCAGACGATCTGGATGTCGGACGTGGACGCCGCGAAGATCGGTGTCGCGGACAACGACTGGATCGAGGCGACGAACCGCAACGGCATCGTCGTGGCCCGCGCGATCGTCAGCCACCGGATGCCCGAGGGCACGGTGTTCATGTACCACGCCCAGGACCGCGCGGTGGACGTTCCCCGCACCGAGAAGACCGGCAAGCGCGGCGGCATCCACAACGCGTTGACCCGCGTGATGATCAAGCCGTCGCACCTGATCGGCGGGTACGCGCAGCAGTCCTTCGCCCTGAACTACCACGGCCCCACCGGAAACCAGCGCGACGAGGTCACCACGATCCGCCGCCGCAACCAGGAAGTGACGTACTGACATGAGGGTTATGGCGCAGATGGCCATGGTGATGAACCTGGACAAGTGCATCGGCTGTCACACCTGCAGCGTCACCTGCAAGCAGGCCTGGACCAATCGCGGCGGCGTCGAGTACGCGTGGTTCAACAACGTGGAAACCCGCCCGGGTCAGGGCTATCCGCGGCAGTACCAGGATCAGGAGAAGTGGAAGGGCGGGTGGACGCTGAACAAGCGCGGCAAGCTCACCCTGAAGTCGGGGTCGCGCATGAAGCGACTGCTCAACATCTTCGCGAACCCGGACCTGCCGACGATCGACGACTACTACGAGCCGTGGACGTACGACTACGACAACCTGCTGGCATCCGCCCCCACGGACACCACCCCGGTGGCGCGCCCGAAGTCGCTGCTCACCGGCGAGGACACCAAGGTCACGTGGGGCGCGAACTGGGACGACGACCTCGGGTCCGGGCCGGAGCAGGTCGGGAAGGACCCGCTGCTGGCGAAGGTCTCGGACAAGGTGAAGCTCGAGTTCGAGCAGACGTTCATGTTCTACCTGCCGCGGATCTGCGAGCACTGCCTGAACCCCGCGTGCGCGGCGTCGTGCCCGTCGGGCGCGATCTACAAGCGTTCCGAGGACGGCATCGTGCTCGTCGACCAGGACAAGTGCCGGGGCTGGCGGCAGTGCGTCACCGGGTGCCCGTACAAGAAGATCTACTTCAACCACAAGACGGGCAAGGCCGAGAAGTGCACGTTCTGCTACCCGCGGATCGAGGTCGGGATCCCGACGATCTGCTCGGAGACGTGCGTCGGGCGCCTGCGCTACATCGGTGTGATGCTCTACGACGCCGATGCCGTCCTCGACGCGGCCGCGGTCACCGAGGACGCCGACCTCTACCCGTCCCAGCTCGGTGTGTTCCTCAACCCGCACGATCCGCGGGTGATCGCGGAGGCCGAACGGGCGGGTATCTCCTCGGAGTTCATCGAGGCCGCGCAGAATTCGCCGGTCTACAAGCTGATCGTCGACTACCAGGTGGCGCTGCCGCTTCATCCGGAGTACCGGACGATGCCGATGGTCTGGTACATCCCGCCGCTGTCCCCGATGGTCGAGGCGCTCTCGGACACCGGGCACGACGGCGAGTCGGCCGACAACCTGTTCGGCGCAATCGACTCGCTGCGGATCCCGATCGAGTACCTCGCCGAACTGTTCACCGCCGGTGAGGTCGGGCCGGTGCGGGCGTCCCTGCAGCGGTTGGCCGCGATGCGCGCCCACATGCGTCAGGTCAATCTCGGCGAGTCGATCAAACCGGAGGTCGCGCAGGCGGTGCGCCTGACGCCGGACGAGTTGACGGCGATGTACCGGCTGCTCGCGCTCGCGAAGTACGAGGACAGGTACGTGATCCCGACCGGCGCCGGATCGGATGCGCACCGTCTCGACGCGCTCGCCACGGGCTGCAGCCTCGACGACGACGGTGGTCCGGGCATGGGGGGGCCCGGTGCGAGCGGTCCCGGCATGACCGCGTTCGACGTCGTCGCCGACAAGTTCCACCTGGTCGGGGAGGACACCAACGGCGCGGCACCGGAGAACAAGGAGCGCCGGATCAACCTGCTCAACTGGGACGGCAGGACCACCGACGGCCTCGTGCCGGTCGGTTCGCGGGAGGAGTCCTGATGGGCGTGCTGAACCTGCGCCGTAACCGGCGCACCGCACCGGCCGCCGAGTCGCTGACGCAGACCCAGCAGCGGCTGGTGTGGCGGATCGCGGCACTGGTCCTCGACTATCCGCACCAGTCGACGCTGGACCTCCTCGGCGACCTGCACGCCGCGGCGGCGGACATCCCGGCCCCCGCGGGACCGGATCTCGTCGCGTGCATCGACCACATGCGCGAGCAGGACCCGATCGCCCTCGCGGCCCGGTACGTCGAGACGTTCGACCTGCGCCGGCGGTCGAGTCTGCACCTGTCGTACTACGCGTACGGCGACACCCGCAATCGCGGCATGGCGTTGCTGCGGTTCAAGACCGCGTACCGCAACGCGGGCCTCGAACTCGGCGACCACGAACTGCCGGACTTCCTACCGGTGGTCCTCGAATTCGCCGCGACCACCGACCCGCAGCGCGGGTGGCGGCTGCTGACCACCCACCGAGCGGTCGTCGAGGTGCTGCGGCTGTCCCTGCACGACAGCGGCTCCCCGTACGCGGGCGTGCTCGACGCCCTGTGCTCGACGCTGCCCGAACTCGACACCGAGGACCGCGCGCAGGTGGTGAAGCTGGCCGCGGAGGGACCGCCCGAGGACACCGTCGGCCTCGACACCTACGCGCTGGACCCGGCGCTGCACCCGCACATCGACGAATACCCGATCGGAGCCACCCGGTGAGCACCCTGCTCTGGCTGACCCTGCCGTACATCGCACTGACCTCGTTCGTGGTCGGGCACGTGTGGCGCTACCGCAAGGACCAGTTCGGCTGGACCACCCGCTCGTCGCAGATGTACGAGTCGCGGCTGCTGCGTCTGGGCAGCCCGCTGTTCCACTTCGGCATCCTCGCGGTGCTCGCCGGCCACGTCGGCGGTGTGCTGATTCCGGCGAGTTGGACCGAGGCGCTGGGGATTTCCGATCACACCTACCACATCGTCGCGGTCGGGCTGGGGGTGCCCGCCGGAATCGCCACCGTCGTGGGCCTGTCGATCCTGGTGTACCGGCGGATCTCGGTGCCGAGCGTCCGCAAGGCCAGCACCACGGGCGACAAGATCATGTACGTGATCTTCATCGCGGTGATCGCGACCGGCATGTACAACACATTGGGCGAGAACCTGATCCTCGGCGACTACGACTACCGCTCCACGGTGTCGCCGTGGTTCCGGAGTCTGTTCTCACTCAGCCCGCAACCGGAGCTGATGGTCGGGGTTCCGTGGAGCTTCCGGCTGCACGGGTTGACGGTGCTGGCCCTGCTCGCGATCTGGCCGTACACCCGGCTCGTGCACGTGTTCAGCGCGCCGCTCGGCTACCTGGGCCGGCCGTACGTCGTATACCGCAGCAAGGACGTGCGCAGGCCGGGCGGCAACCGCTACGACCGCGCGTGGGAGACGGCCAACCGAAGCCGAGCGTGAACAGGAGATTTCGACACGGCAGAAATCGGCTCATGTGCTGGTCGGATCCACTAGCGTCATACCCGGTTCGGGGAAGTCGCCCACGCCGATTACCGGGTGCGGGCCCGCATCCGGTATCGACCCAACGGACGAGGTGTTGCATGCACGTCAGTCGCTCGAAACGTCGGAATCGAACAAGTAGCCCCACGTCGGCCGGGCCTGCCCGTCGACATCTCACGCGGGCACTGGCGGTCGCCGGTGCCGCAGCCCTCGGTCTGTGTCTGGGCACCGGCCCCGCGAACGCCGCCGTCGACAACGCCAGCAGCATCGTCGACGGCGGTGACAACCTCGTCGAGGTCATCCAGGGCGACACGTCCATCGTCGGCGTGCCGCCGCTCGACTCCTCGCCGCTGAGCCGGGAGTTCTTCCACAGCGGATATGCCGAGGCGAGGATCAGTGGCCCGGGCGCCGACTCGATGGCGGGCAGCAGGATCTCGTTCGGCTATCAGGTCGGCTATCCGATCGCCCTGACCGGCGCCTCGATCCAGCTGAACACGCCGGGTCTGGGCTGGGAACTCGAGAACACGGGCAACCTGGACCTGATCGGGTTCCTGCCCGGCGGTGACGCGCCGGACATCATCATCGGCACCGAGAACCGGGGGAAGCTGGCCGGGGACATCATCCCGCAGCAGAACCTGACGTTCGACCTCGCGCCCGGCGGCATCACCGACGTGCCGGTCGTCCAGGACAAGGAGTTCGACGGGCCGGGTGCGCGCATCCGGATCGGCAACATCCACGGCAGCGTCTCGGGAGCGATCGGCCCGGTGACCCTGCGCCCGTACGCCAGGGTGGAGTTGGCGTCGGGTGACATCGTGATGACGTACGGCGCGCCCGTACCGATCTGAGCCCGATCCGGGGGAGACGGTTCGGTGCGTCGTGTCCGAGGCAACTCGGGCGCGACGCACCCAACCCGCCGGTGTCACACCGGTGCGGCGCTCCCCTACCCTGTCACAGTGAACTCTTCCGGTCCGGTGCCCGACGACTTCGTCTCAGCTGATCGGCTGCGGTTGTTCGCGTTCGCCACCGCGGAGAAACGCGCCGACTACCTGTCGGTGCTGCGGGCGTTCGACCACGCCCGCGCCAGCTACGTGGTCCTGCTGCACGCCGCGGAGGTCTCGCAGACCGTCCAGCGGCTCGGCCACCCCGCGCTCACTCCGGCGGAGGTCACCCCGCTGCTCGATCAGCTGCACCAGTGGGGACTGCTCGAACGCAGCTACGACGGCTCCCGCGCCGCGACCCTCGCCGAGTACCGCAACCGGCACTTCGTCTACCAATTCAGTCAGCTCGGATATCAGGCGTTCCGCGCGGTCGAGGACGTGCTCGGCGCCCGCCTCGACGACGCGGCGCTGTCCCGGTTGGCGTTGCCGGACCTGCTGGCCGACCTGACTGAGCTGGCCGAGGCGAACCGGGTCGGGGACGGTGAGCTGATCTACCGCAAGCTGCGCCGTCTCGACGACACCCTCTCGGACATGGCGTCGCGGGCAGCGCAGTTCTACCTCACCCTCGGCGATCTGGTCCGCATCACCGAGATCACGCCGGAGGTGTTCCTCGTCCACAAGGACGCACTGCTCACCCACATGCGTGAGTTCAGTTCCGATCTGGCGCGGTACGCGCCGAAGCTGACCGCGGCGATCACCGCGGTCGAGCGGACCGGCGTGCCGCTGCTGCTGGCGCGGGCCGCCGACGCCGACGAGCGGCTGTTCCTCACGCCGGCCGAACGGGAGGCCGACTGGACGGCCCGTTGGGCGGGTCTGACGCAGTGGTTCGTCGGCACGGACGGCGGCGTCAGCGAGTCGGAGAGGCTGCGGGAAGGGACGATGAGCGCGATCGCGGCGGTGCTGTCGCTGCTGCGGCGGGTGACCGAGACGCGGCGCGGCGGGGTCAGCCGGGAGAGCCAGCTGCGGCACCTGGCCGGCTGGTTCGCGGCCGCACCCACCGAGGACGCCGCGCACGCGCTGTTCCAGGCGGTGTTCGACCTCGGGCGTCCGCGGCACCTGTCGATGGTGCATCCGGACGCCGACATCATCCCCGATTCGCGGTCGTGGTGGGATGCGCCGCCGGTGGAGATCTCCCGCACCCTCGCCGAGACGGGACGCAACGCGGCGGTCGGCGCGCCGAGCCGGGTGCAGCGCAACGACGCCAGCATCCGCCGGTTGCGTGACGCGCAGCTCAGCGCGCAGCGGGCCCGCGCCGAGGCCGCCCGTTCCCTGGCCGCGGGCAGCGCCTACGACCGTGTCCTCGACGATCAGGAGACCGATGTGCTGCTGAGTCTGCTCACCGCGGCGCTGACCGCGCGGGTCGCGGTCAGCGGCACCGTCCGCGGGTCCACCGGTTCCGAGAACGGTGTCCGGCTGACCCTGGAACCGAATCCGGTGTCGACGACCGTGGAGACGGTGCGCGGCCGTCTGCACCTGGACCGGCTGCGGGTGAGCGTGCAGTGAAGGCACGGGAGATCTCCCCGCTGATGCTCGAGTCCTATCAGCGGGCGGCCCGGGTGATCCTTGCCAACCATCTGGTCACCACCACCTATCCGGACGCGCTGGCGTTGCCGCTGCTGCGGCGGTGGACCACCGAGCTGCGCGACGACCTGCTCGAGCTGTTCGGCTACCGGCTCGAGGTCACCGAGACCACGGCCCGGTTGTTCACCGCGGCGGACCGACTCGACCCGACGACCCCGGCGCGGACCGTCGGCGACCGCGCGTTCGACCGCCGCCGCTACGCCTACCTGGCGTTGGCGCTGGCGGCGCTCGGGCGGGCGGGCAACCAGGTCACGCTGTCCGAGCTGGCCGAGCACGTCGCCGCGGAGGCGTCGCAGGTTCCGTCGGTCGAGTTGTCCACCGAGCGCGCCGCGGACCGGGACGCGTTCGTCGACGCCGTCGGCTGGCTCGCGGCACGCGGTGCGATCACCCTCGCGGACGGCGACGCGTCGGGGTGGGCGTCGAACCCCGATGCGGGAGAGGCGCTCTACGACATCGACCGGTCCGTGGTGATCGCCCTGTTCCGGCCGCCGCGGGCGCTGCAGCACCTGTCCTCGGTCCGCGGTCTGCTCGCCGCACCGACCGAGGAGACCGCGACGCGGGAGACGACGCGGCGGGTGCGCCGGGCCCTGGTCCAGCAGCCCGTCGTCTACGCCGACGAGCTCGACGACGACGAGCGTCTGCAGTTGGCGCTGCCGCGCACCGCGGCCGATGTCGAACGGCTCACCGGACTGGTCGCCGAACGCCGCGCCGAGGGCATCGCCCTGATCGACCCGTCCGGCCGGCTCTCGGACGTGAGGTTCCCGAGCACGGGCACCGTGGCGCAGGTGGCGTTGCTGCTGGCCGGGGAGATCGCGGACCGGATCCTCGACCCCGACGCCCCCGAGCCGCTGCGGTTGCCGCTGCCGTCGCCGACGACGACCGATCTCGTCGCGCAGCTGGACTCGGCGATCCCGCAGGCGACGGTGCTGCGCGAACTCGCCGACGCTCCCGACGAGCCGGCCGAGACCGCCGCCCCCGTCGAGCCTCCGCCGGTGTACCCGTTCGTGGAGGACAGCTGGATCGAGGCCACCGTCACCGAACTCGTCGACCGGTTCGGCCGTACCTTCGCGGCGCAGTGGCAGGCCGACACCGCCGGACTGCGGCGCCGCGCCGTCGACCTGCTCGACGGGCAGCGGCTGCTGCGCCGCACCGACGGCGGTGTCCTGGTACTGCCCGCGCTCGCGCGGTATCGCGGGGTCGTGGTCACCGTCCGCGAACGCGCCCCCGAACCGGACCTGCTGAGCCACCCCGACACACCGTCCCCCGCCGTTCCGTCCCGAGAGAAGTAGAGGCCGACTTCACATGGCAAGTGCGCGTTTTCGACCGACCCGCGCCGGGATCGTCAACCTGTGGGACTACCGCGACCAGGAGTTCTCCTTCGCCGACGGGCGTCTGGTGCTGCGCGGCCCCAACGGTTCCGGCAAGACGAAGGCGCTCGAGGTGTTGTTCCCGTTCGTCCTCGACGGCCGGATCGAGCCGCGCCGCCTCAACCCGTTCGCGGGTGAGGAACGGACGATGAAGTCGAATCTGCTCTACCGGGGCGACGAGAGTGTCCACGCCTACGTGTGGATGGAGTTCGCGCGCGGCGACGCCGACGACCCCGAGGCGGTGACCGTCGGCATCGGGATGCGCGCCAGCCGGCAGAACGACAAGCTCACGCGCTGGCACTTCGTCGCGGACGGCCGTGTCGGCGTGGACTTCTCACTGCTCGGGGCCGGCGATCAGCCGGTGACGAAGAAGCAGTTGGCCGAGCAGATCGGCGGGGACGCGATCACGGACCGGCCGATCGACTACCGGGCGGCGATCGACGCCCGCCTGTTCGGGCTCGGTGCGCAGCGCTACGACCAGCTGATCACGCTGATCCTGACGCTGCGGCGGCCGCAGCTGGCGAAGAACCTCGACCCGAAGGGGTTGTCGCAGGCCCTGACCGACGGCCTGCGACCCCTCGACGACCACCTGGTGCTCGAGGCGGCGCGCTCGTTCAGCGACATGGAGGAGGTCGGCCGCGCCCTCGAGGGGCTGACCGCCGCCGACCAGGCGACGCAGTCGTTCGTCGGGGTGTACACGAAATACCTTCGGCAGCAGGCACGTACGGACGTCGAGCAGGTGTCCCGCCGGTTCGAGGCGGTCACCGCGGCCACCACGGCGCTCGGGGAGGCGGTCGCCGGTCGGACCCGCCGTCAGCGTGAGCGGGTCGAGGCGGAGGAGCGTCTCGTCGCCGCCGAACGCGCCCTGGACCTGGCCCGCGCGGGGCTCGAGACCCTGCAGCGGTCGAGTGCCTACGAGGGCAAGCAACAGTTGGACGACCTCGCGGCCGTCGTCGCGGACCTGCGCAAGTCCACCGACCAGCAGGTGGACAAGGCCCGCAAGTCGGAGGCGAGCCTGGCTCAGCGGACCGAGGAGGCGGCGCAGTCCGCGACCCGGGTCACCCACGCGATCGAGGCGGTCGCCCGTGCCGAGGACGATCTGCGGGCGGCTGCGGACGACGCGGGCATCGTGTGGACGTCCCTGCCCGACACCGCGCGGGGCGACCAGATCACCGCCGCGGTCCGCGGGCACGCCGAGGAACGGTCCGGCGACGTGCGCGCCGTCCGTGACGCACTCACGGCTGTCGAGCGGGCATCGGCGGAGCGGCACCGCGCGGAGCGGGCCGGGGATCGCTCCCGCGAACTCCTCGACTCCGCGACGGCCGCCGTCAAGGAGGCGGAGGCCGGTGCCGCTCTCGCCCGCTCCGAGTGTGCGACCGCGGTACGGCGCTGGTGGTCGACGCACTCGTCGCTGTACGCGACGGTGGGCGTGTCGAGCGACCTGTTCGTGGCGTTGCACGAGTCGGTGGCGACGATCGGTGACGAGCAGACCCCCGGCTTCGGGGAGATCCTCGCCGACCACGCCGACGGACCGCTCGACACCGTCCGGGCCCGGCGTGCCCGTGCGGAGTCGGTCGCCGAGCAGACCGCCGCGGCGATCGCCGAACTCACGGCGGACCGGGACCGGGTCGCGGCCGAGCACGACGACGCGCCGCCACCGCACGCCGCCCGCACCGGCGACCGATCGGATCTGGCGGGTGCGCCGCTGTGGCGGCTGGTGCGGTTCGCCGACGGCGTGTCCGCCGGGGACGCCGCGGGCATCGAGGCGGCCCTCGCCGCGGCGAACCTGCTCGACGGGTGGGTGCTGCCCGCGGACGGCGCTCTGCCGGAGCAGGAGTCGGAGCAGTTCCTGGTCCCACTGCCCGCGGAGCAGCGACCCACGGGTGCCACCCTGGCGGACGTGCTCGTCGCGGAACCGGACACGGCCGTCCCCGAAGAGCGGGTCGCGGCGTTGTTGGCGTCGATCGCGCTGGACCGGCACGCCGACGCCCGCGTGGCGGTCGGGGTGGACGGCCGGTTCCGGCAGGGCGTCCAGACAGGTCGACACACCAAGACCGACGCCGAGTACATCGGTGCGACGGCCCGCGAGCGGCGCCGCGAGCAGCGACTGCGCGAGCTCGACGCCGCGATCGAGCAGGCCGGGCACGAGCACGACGCAGCGGTCGCCGACGGCGCGAGCGCCACGGAACTGGTCGCGGCGCTGACCGCGGCGGGCAAGGCGTTGCCGCGAGCGTCGGCGGTGCTGACCGCGCTGCGGGCGGTGTCGGAGGCCGCCGGTGCGCTGCGCAGCCGGGACGACGCGGCCGCGACCGCGCAACGCGAACTCGACCAGGCGATCGCCGATCTCGCCGTCCAGGACCGCAAGCTGCGCGAGGCCGCGGCCCGGCACCGTGTCCCCGCACCGGAACGCGGCCTGGACGCCCTCGCCGCCGCGATCCGGCACTTCGAGACGCGGGGCGACCTGGTGGTGCGCTGCCGCCGCGACCGGGAGAAGGAGAACGAGCGCCGGCGCGAGACCGACGACCGGCTCGCCGAGGCCCGCGACGTCGCGGAGGAATTGGCCGAGGAAGCTGCGGTCGCGCAGGAGAAGCTCACGCTGCAGGTGCAGGGGCTCGAGACACTGCGTGAGGCGCTCGGTGCGGGCGCGGACGAGATCGACGCCGACATCGAGCGGGCCCGCGCCCGCATCGAGGCGGCGACGGCGGAGCAGCGCGCCGCCCGCAAGGCGCACGACGCGGCGGTCGAGGCGATCGGCAAGGCCGAGGGCGCGCACGGGGCGTCGGTGGAGTCGCTGCGCGCGGCGCTGACCGAAACCCGTTCCGATGCACAGCGACTCGCCCCCTACGCGCGCCGGGACCTGCTGGTGCTTCTCGGCGTCGGGGAACCGCACAGCTGGCCGGCGTCGGACGCCGCGTGGCTGACCACCGACCAGCTCGTGTACCGGTTGGAGACGGAACCGGACCAGCCGGCGCCGGTGGTGCCCGGCGAGGTCACCGCGCTGCACGCGGCGCTCGATGCCGCGACGGCGGCGGTGAGGGTGTCGGAGGCGGCGGGCAAGTCCACCCGGTCCGCGCTGACGTCGGCGTTGCAGGACTTCGATGCGCGTCTCGCGTCCGCCGGTCAGGACTACCGCCTGCGCTGGGATGCGGCGGACGGCCTGACCACCGTGACGGTGCAGCACGACCAGGGGCACTCCTCCGTCGGTGATTTCGCGGAGATGATCGCCCGTGCCCGCGACGACCAGCAGCAACTGTTGACGGACTCCGAGCGTCGGATCCTCGAGGACGCGCTGCTGACCGGTCTCGGCCAGCAGATCCACGAACGCACCGTCGACGCCCGCGACCTGATCGCGCAGATGTCCTCCGAGATGCGGGAGCGCCGGATGTCGTCGGGCAACACGATCGGTGTGCACTGGGTGCTCGCCGACAACCTCGACGAGCCGGCGCGTGCGGTGTCGAAGCTGCTGGACCGGGACGCGTCCGCGCTCGGACCCGACGAACTGGCCACGATCCGAGCACATTTCGCGACCCGGATCCGGGCGCTGCGTGCCGCGCACCCCGAACGTGCGTACCCGGAGATCCTCGCCGAGGCGTTGGACTACCGGCGGTGGCGGGTGTTCTCGCTGTCCCTGATCTCCGGTGACGGCACCGAGGAGCGACTGACCACCGCCCGGCACGGCGCGCTGTCGGGTGGCGAGCAGTCGGTGTCGCTGCACCTGCCACTGTTCGCGGCGGCGCACGCGATGTTGTCGTCCGCGGATCCGCACGCACCGCGACTGCTCGGACTCGACGAGGCGTTCGCCGGGGTCGACGACAACGGCCGCAGCGAACTGCTCGGGCTCAGCGTGCAGTTCGACCTCGACCTGTTCATGACCGGCTACGACCTGTGGGTGACGTACCCCGACGTGCCCGGATGCGCCCACTACGACCTCTCGCACTCGACACCCGAACACTCGGTGAGCGCGACCCTGATGGTGTGGGACGGCGGCATGTTGATGTCCGAACACGACGGCACCGACCTCGCGAGGGCACTCGGCTCGCCCCTGCGCCGGCGGGTGCTCGAACCGGTGGAGGGCGGACTCGACTTCGCTGAGGTGTGATCGTGGAACCGTGGCACGACAGCCCCGATGGCCGTCGACCATGCCCGCTTCCCACTGCCACGAGTCACGTTCGAGTGCGTTGCGCGGCAGGGAGTCACGGCCGGTCCGGCCATCCCGGCAGATCCCCTGAGGCTTCAGCCGCCGGAAACCCCTGCCGGATGAGTCGCGGACGGCGGGTCTACTTGCAGCAGTTGGGGTTCAGGACGAGACGCAGTGCGTCGAGGGCCTCGGTGCGGGCGCGGTGGAAGACGTTCATGCCGCGGCGTTCGGAGGTGACCATGCCGGCCTTGCGGAGCTGGCCGAGGTGATGGCTGACGGTCGATTCCGCGACGTCGACACCGCTGGCCAGATCGCAGGTGCAGACCTCGCCGTCGTCGGCAGCGAGCAGGATCGACACGAGCTTGATCCGGATCGGGTCCGCCAGAGCCTTCAGACGTAGCGCGACCTCGAGCGCGGCGTCGTCGGACATCGGTCCGGCCGAGACCGGGGCGCAGCAGATCGGCGCGGAGACATCGATGACGGGCAGCGTCTTGGGCATGAATCCATCCTACCGACCCTGTTGACTTATGTCGAAAAGGTGGGACCCTGAAGTGGTCACTAATTCGACATATGTCACATACGTGGAGGATGTCATGTCACGCGCCCAACTCGCACTCAACGTCGACGACCTACAGGAGGCCGTCACGTTCTACTCGAAACTGTTCGGCGCCGCGCCGGCGAAACTCGAGCCCGGCTACGCGAACTTCGCCGTCGCCGAGCCACCGCTGAAGCTGGTCCTGCTCGAGAATCCCGGTCAGGGCGGCACCGTCAACCACCTCGGGGTCGAGGTGGAGTCGTCGGAGAAGGTGCACTCCGAAATCGTCCGCCTGACCGGTGAGGGCCTGTTCACCGACGAGGAGATCGGCACCACCTGTTGCTACGCCACCCAGGACAAGGTGTGGGTCACCGGCCCGGCCGGGGAGAGGTGGGAGGTCTACACCGTTCTCGCCGACTCGGAGACGTTCGGATCCAGCCCGCAGCATCCGGGCGACGAGTCCGCCACCGAGGGTGGGGTGTGCTGCGGCACCGCCGCCGCGGGCGAGAAGGCGACCGCCGACACGTCCTGCTGCTGACCACCCCGGGACACGGGGCGGCCGACAATCCGTCCACCGACCCCGTTCTCACGGCCGCAGCGAGAGTGCTGCCCGCGCCAGTGGGCCCGGAGCCGACGACGGCCGGTTCGTGAACCGAGGTGCTCGCCCTGGTCCGGAGGTCCTTCGGGAGGCGGGATCCCGGGCGCGGGTCGTCAGCGGGCGACAGGTCGGGCGGTGAGCTCGGCGATCAGCGCCTCGACCCTGGTCTTGATCTCGTCGCGGATCGGCCGGACCGCGCCCACACCCTGGCCGGCCGGATCGTCGAGGACCCAGTCGCGGTAGCTCTTGCCGGGGAAGACCGGGCAGGTGTCACCACAGCCCATGGTGATCACCACGTCGGAGGCCTGCACCGCGTCGACGGTGAGGATCTTCGGGTTCTCGGCGGAGATGTCGATCCCGACCTCCGCCATCGCCGCCACCGCAGCGGGATTGACCTGCTCGGCGGGCGCGGAGCCTGCGGAGCGGACCTCGATCCGATCCCCGGCCAGCGCGGTGAGGAAGCCCGCGGCCATCTGGGAGCGGCCCGCGTTGTGGACGCAGACGAACAGCACACTCGGTGGTGCGGACACGGTCAGGACTCCTTCGTGGACGTGAAGCGACTGCGGAGGGCGAGGGACACGTAGACGAGGCCGACGAGGACGGGCACCTCGATCAGCGGCCCGACGACTCCGGCGAGGGCCTGTCCGGAGGTGGCGCCGTAGGTGGCGATCGCGACCGCGATCGCGAGTTCGAAGTTGTTGCCCGCGGCGGTGAACGCCAGTGTGGTGGTGCGCTCGTACCCGAGGCCCGTGACGGCGCCGAGGGCGTAGCCGCCGCCCCACATGATCGCGAAATACGCCAGCAGCGGGATGGCGATCCGGACGACGTCCCACGGGTGGGAGGTGATCTGGTGACCCTGCAGCGCGAAGAGGATCACGATGGTGAAGAGCAGTCCGTACAGCGCCCATGGCCCGATCCGCGGCAGGAACCGCTCCTCGTACCACTCGCGGCCCTTGGCTTTCTCGCCGTTGCGGCGGGTCAGGTAGCCGGCGAGCAGCGGGATGCCGAGGAAGATGAGTACCGATTTGGCGATCTGCCATGGTGAGGTGTCGATCGTGGTCTGCTCGAGCCCCAGCCAGCCGGGCAGGACGGAGAGGTAGAACCAGCCGAGTGCGGCGAACATGAGCACCTGGAACACCGAGTTGATCGCGACCAGGACGGCGGCGGCCTCGCGGTCGCCGCAGGCGAGGTCGTTCCAGATGACCACCATCGCGATGCAGCGGGCCAGGCCGACGATGATCAGCCCGGTCCGGTATGCGGGCAGGTCGGCCAGGAAGATCCAGGCGAGGGCGAACATCAGGGCCGGGCCGAGCACCCAGTTCAGCACCAGCGACCCGACCAGGAGTTTCCGGTCGCCGGTGACGGTGTCGAGGCGGTCGTAGCGGACCTTCGCCAGGACCGGGTACATCATGATCAGCAGGCCGAGGGCGATCGGCAGGGAGATGCCGTCGATCTCCACCGCGGACAGGACGTCCCCGAGTCCGGGGATCAGTCGGCCGAGCAGCAGGCCCGCGACCATCGCGACGCCGATCCACACCGGCAGGAACCGATCGAGGGTCGACAGCTTCCCGACGACGGCAGAGTGATCCGTGGTGGCGGTCTCGCTCATGCCGGTACCTCCGCGCACTGCGCCGACGGCACTGCGGGCGCGCTCTCGGTCAGCAGAACCGCCGAGAGTTGCCGCAGCGCGGACGGGATCACCCAGTAGTAGACCCAGGTGCCGCGGCGTTCGCAGTCCAACAGACCGGCCTCGCGCAGCACCTTCAGGTGATGGGAGATCGTCGGCTGCGACAGGTCGAACGACCCGGAGATGTCGCACACGCACGCCTCGCCGCCGGCGTGGGAGGCGACCAGCGAGAGCAGACGCAGGCGCACCGGATCCCCCAGCGCCTTGAACATCCGGGCCAGATCCCCCGCCCAGTCCTCGGTCAGGGGCTCACGCACCAGCGGCGAGCAGCACGCACCGTCATCCTGCGGACCTTGATTCGACATTGGTCAATATTGACATCTGTCGAAGCAAGCGGCAACCGCGGATCGGACGGGCCGGCGACGGATGCTGATGGCCTCGGTGAGGACGCTGCACGAGCACTCCCCGCCGCCGACGTGCCGGTCTACCCTGGCTTCTCAGGAGGCCACACCATGCTGCAGGTTGCTCTCCTCGGCGAACAGGCGATCATCGACACGGAGACCGGGGACGCCGCGACCCGGTCGCCGCGGTCGGTGGCGTTGCTCGCCTTCCTCGTCGCGCACGCCGGGGTGCCGCAGCCGCGGCAGCGGATCGCGGCGACGTTCTGGCCCGATTCCCCGGATGGGCAGGCGTTGACCAATCTGCGCCGCGAGCTGCACCATCTGCGCCGCGCGGTACGCGATTCACCGTCACTGGTGGTGAGGGCGACGGACCTGTGTTGGCGCGACGGCGACGACGTGGAGGTCGACGCCCGCGTCTTCCAGCTCGAGGGTGAGCGCGCCCGTGCGGCTGCGGACCGCGGTGACCACGACGCCGCGAGCGCCCATGCCTCGGTGGCGCTGCCCGTCTACCGCGGACCTTTCCTGCCGGGCAGTGACGACGAGTGGGCCGCCACCGTCCGGGCGGACCTCGAGCAGCGATGCGTGGACCTGTGCGACCTGCTGGTCGTCGTCCGTGGCCTGACCGGTGACGCCGCCGGCGCCTCCGAGGCCGCTCGCCGCCGGGTCGCGCTGCGGCCCCTCGAGGAGGTGGGATACCGGGCGCTGATGGGGCTGCAGGTCGATCTGGGCGACCGGGCGGGCGCGGTGCGTACCTACCACCGCTGCGCGGCGATCCTGGACCGCGAGCTCGGGGTCCAACCCGATCGCGTGACGCGGCAGGCGTTCGAACGACTCCTCGATGACGAAAGATCCAGTGCTCGACGGTCGCTCGGTGTGCGCACACCGGCTGCGCCGCTGGTCGGACGGGAGGCGGAACTGGCGACACTCACGGCGTTGTGGCGACATGCCGGTGCCGGAGCCGCCGCGGTCGTCCTCGTCCGCGGCGACGCGGGGGTCGGGAAGACCCGCCTCGTCGACGAGTTCACGCGCCGGACACGCTGCCCCCGAGCGGCCCACAGTCGTTGTTTCGCGGCGGCGGGACGCCTTCCGTTCGCGCCGATCGCCGAGTGGCTCCGTCACCCCGCGATCGCCGACGGCGCGAGAACCCTCGCGCCGCCGTGGCAGGTGGAGGTCGAGCGCCTGACCGCCCTCGATCCCGGCAACACCGACCGCCGGGCGCAGACGCCGGGCGGACTGGGAATGGCGGACGCGTGGCAGCGTCACCGCTTCGTGGAGGGCCTGGCCCGGGCGCTGCTCGCCGGAGGTCGACCCACCGTCCTCGTCCTCGACGACCTGCAGTGGTGCGACCCGGAGACGCTCGAGTTCCTCGGCTACCTCGTCCGCACGTTCCCCCGAGCACCACTGCTGATCGCGGCGACGATGCGTGGCGACGGACCGGACGTCGCGCGACTGATCGGGCGGCCGAGTGCGGGTGGACCCGTCACCGAACTCGTGGTCGCACCGCTCGACCCCGCCGCCACCGCCCGGCTGGGCGACGCGGTCGCGCGCCGGAGGTTGTCGGACCGGGAGCACGCTCTGCTGCACGCGGGGACCGGCGGCTTCCCGCTGTATGTCGTGGAGGCGGTGCGGTCGGCGGACGGACACCCGCTGGCCGCCGACCGCCTGCGGGACGTCCTCGGAGCCCGGCTGGCGACCGCAGGCCCGGACGCGGACACCGTCGCCGGACTCGTCGCCGCCGCGGGCCGCGACGTCACCCTCGACCTGCTCGTCGAAGCCGGCGATCTCGAACCTCTCGCGGTGGTCCGGGCCGTCGACACCCTGTGGCGTCAACGCATCCTGCGCGAGACGGGCCGCGGCTACGACTTCGCCCACGACCTGTTGCGCGAGGCCGCCTACGCGCGGATCGACTCCCCGCACCGCTGGCTGCTGCACCGCCGCCTGGCGCAGGGACTCGCGCTGCTGCACGCCGACGACCTCGATCCGTTCTGCGCGCAACTCGCCCGCCAGTACGATCGCGGCGGCCGACCCGACCGCGCCGTCCCCCACTACCTGCGTGCCGCCGAGATCGCCTCGGCCACATTCGGATACGACGAGGCCACCCGGCTGCATCGGGCCGCCCTCGTCGCGGTCCGGAAGGGACCGGCCAGCGCCGAGTCGCGGCGACGCGAACTGGCCGTGCTCGAGGCGTCGGCAGCGCCACTGACCGCGTCCCGCGGGTACGCGTCGCCCGACCTGCAGGAAGTGCTCGAACGGGCCGTCGACCTCGCCGAGCAGCTCGGGCGGCGGAAGTCGCTGGTCGCGGGCCTGGTCGGCCTGTGGTCGTCACGGTTCGTGCAGGGCCGCAACCTCGACGCCGAACGGGTCGCGGCCCGGGCACTGGCCGTCGCGGAGGCCGACGGCGACGCCGACGCCGTCGGGGCGGCGCATTTCGCGTGCGGCGGTTCGGCGGTCAGCCTCGCGGAACCCGATGCCGCACTGCGGCATTTCGCGGCCGCCGACGACCTGACCGGCGGCACCCGCAACCTGTGGGTCGGTGCCCGCTACGACGTCCACGGGCGCGCCTGGTCCGCGCACGCACTGTGGCTGCGGAACCGCCCCGACGACGCACGCGTCGCCGCGGAATCGGCGGTCGCTCTCGCCCGCGAGGCCGACCAGCCGTACAGCCTCGCCGTCGCGCTGGCCTACGGGGCGATCACCGACCAGCTCCGCGGCGACACCGACGCACTGCACCGGACGGTCACCGAGCTGCGGGCACTGTGCGGCCGGTACGGGTTCGCGTACTACCGGGAGTGGGCCCTGGTCCTCGACGGCTGGGCGCGCTCCCGCATCGACCTCGCCACCGCGGGAGTCGACCGGCTCCGGGCGACGGGATCGTTCGCGCGCATGCCGTACTGGCTGATCCTGCTCGCCGACGTGCACGCCCGGGCCGGGCACATCGCCACCGCCCGCGCGATCGTCGACGCCGCGTTGACCTCGGCCCGCACCCACAGCGACCTGTGGTGGCTGCCCGAGGTGCTGCGGCGTCGCGCAGACCTCGCTAGCGTCGAGGATGTGTCCCAGGACACCTGAGGGCGCCGTGGTCCGACGGTTCGTGCCCTCGGACGCCACGGTTCCCTCGGCCGCCGCAGTGCCCTCGGCCGCTACGAGTGAGGAGTCCCTGATGTCCCGACCACCGCTGCCGGCGAACGCGATCGAGGTGCTCGCCCGTGCCAATCCGGCCGTGATCACCACCCTGCGGTCGGACGGCGCTCCGGTCTCGGCCGCCACCTGGTACCTGTGGGAGGACGGGCGGATCCTGGTCAACATGGACGACGGGCGGGTGCGCCTGCGGCACCTGCGGCGCGATCCGCGGGTGACGCTGACGGTTCTCGACTCCGGCAGCTGGTACACCCACGTCACCCTCCTCGGCCGCGTCACCGAGATGTACCCCGACGAGGAGCTCACCGACATCGACCGGCTCTCCCAGCACTATGCGGGCAACTCGTATCCGGACCGGGTGCGGGGCCGGACGAGTGCCTGGATCGAGGTCGACCGGTGGCACGGGTGGGGTGCGGCGAAGGACAGCGACCAGGCGTCGCCCTGACCGTTCGCGCACGGTCCTCGTGGGCGAACGCTGCGCGAACGGTCGCTGCCTAGCGTCGGACCCGACGACGGCCGAACCGCGGTCGTCGACGATCCGACCGGAGGACCGATCCCCATGACCGCCCTGCCAGCCCTCGACCACACCGAGTTGGTCGCCGCACTGCGTGGCCGCCTCGTCACCCCCACCGATCCCGACTACGACGCCTCCCGCGCGGTCTACAACGCGATGATCGACCGCCGCCCCGCCGCGATTGCGTACTGCCGCGACGCCGCCGACGTCGTCGCGTGCGTCCGGTTCGCCCGCGAGCACGGCGTCACCGTCGCCGTCCGGGGCGGCGGCCACAACGCGGCCGGCCTCGGCATCTGGGAGGACGCCCTCGTGATCGACCTGTCCGAGATGCACAGTGTCACCGTCGATCCGGACCGGCGCACCGTACGCGTCGACGGCGGCTGCGTGTGGCGCGACGTCGACCACGCCACCGTCGGGTTCGGGATGGCCACCCCGTCCGGATTCCTCGCCTCCACCGGGGTGGGAGGCCTCACTCTCGGCGGCGGTATCGGATACCTGTCACGGCGATTCGGTCTGACGGTGGACAACCTGCTGGGCGCGGACGTGGTCCTCGCCGACGGCAGTTTCGTCCACGCCGACACCGACCAGCACCCGGACCTGTTCTGGGCGCTGCGCGGAGGCGGCGGCAACTTCGGGATCGTCACCTCGTTCACGTTCCGGTGCCACGACATCGGCGAACACGGCGTCGTGATCGGCGGGCCGGTGCTCTACGACATCGCCGACACCGACGCGGTGATGCGCTGGTACCGGGACCTGCTGCCCGCGCTGCCGGAGGAACTGAGCGGGTGGATCGGACTGTTGACGGTGCCGCCGGCACCGCCGTTCCCGGAGGAGCTGTGGGGCAGGAAGGCGTGCGGCATCGTGTGG
Source organism: Rhodococcus sp. NPDC003318 (assembly GCF_042879035.1). Classification (NCBI taxonomy): domain Bacteria; kingdom Bacillati; phylum Actinomycetota; class Actinomycetes; order Mycobacteriales; family Nocardiaceae; genus Rhodococcus; species Rhodococcus sp. NPDC003318. The sequence continues at coordinate 240,962 of NZ_JBIAOU010000001.1, forward strand.
TGCTACACCGGACCCCACGACCGGGCCGACGCGATCCTCGAACCGATCCGCAGCTTCGGCGAGCCGATGCTCGTCGGCGTTCACGACCTGCCGTTCACGGCGCTGCAGAGCGCCTTCGACGCACTGTACCCCGCAGGGCTGCAATGGTATTGGCGGGCGGACTTCTTCGAGGAGATCTCCGACACCGCGATCGGTGTCCACGAACGGTTCGGCGCGGCACTGCCGACCGGTCACTCCACGATGCACATGTACCCGATCGACGGTGCCGCTGCCCGGGTGTCCGACACGGACACCGCCTTCGCGTACCGGGACGGCGGGTGGGCCGGCGTGATCGTCGGCGTCGATCCGGACCCCGGTAACGCCGACGTCATCACCGCCTGGGCGAAGGACTACTGGACCGACCTGCATCCCACGTCGGCGGGCGGCGCGTACGTCAACTTCCTGATGGACGAGGGCCGGGACCGGGTGCGCGACGCCTACCGCGGCAACTACGACCGGCTCGCCCGGATCAAGCGTCACTACGACCCCGACAACTTCTTCCACGTCAACCAGAACATCGCGCCGGCGTGACCGGCTCACGCGTCAGCGCACACGCCGATGCTCGGCAACGACACCCGCGACGCCTGCCGCCAGGACGAGCACCCCCGCCACTCCGGTGATCCACGCCCAGCCCTCGAACCCGTATCCCGCGGCCGCGAGGCAGGCGGCGACGAGTACCAACCCCACGAGCACCGCGCCGTATCCGAACCAGTTGCGCGCATCCCGCACCGATTCACCCGCCGCGGGGCGGGCGGTGCGGGCGGTGTCGCGCGGATCGTCGCTCATCATCGGCCTCCCAGTCGATCGTCGTCCGGTCTGTCCCGTGGGTCTGCCCCTGCGGCAGTGAGCCCAAACCGCGTTTGGCGGCGCCGCGCGCGGGCACCCCGGCACTGTCACCAGACAGAAGGAGGCGGTTGACAATGCAAGCGCAAGAGAGGGCCCCGATGACCCGGTCACCGGTTCAGGTCGCCGCCCTGATCGTGGGTGCGGTGTTCCTGGTGGTCGGCGTACTGGGGTTCATTCCGGGAATCACCACCAACTACGAGTCGATGGAGTTCGCCGGCCACGAATCCGAGGCGGCGCTCTTCGGGGTGTTCACGGTGTCGATCCTGCACAACATCGTGCACCTGGCCTTCGGTGTCGCCGGGATCGCGATGGCGCGCACAGTCAATGCCGCCCAGTGGTTCCTGATCGGCGGCGGCATCATCTACCTGGCGCTGTGGGTGTACGGGATGATCGTCGACGAGCACTCCACCGCCAACTTCGTTCCGGTGAACACCGCCGACAACTGGCTGCACTTCGGCCTCGGACTCGGCATGGTCGTCGTCGGTCTCGTCCTGGGACGGGTGACAGCGCCGGCCGGGACGTACCGAGCGCGGCACGCCTGACCCGGCCCGACTCGGATGGACCGGCTGCTTCGCACCCGGGTGGGTGCGCGGGACCCCGTTCGCCGGGTGGCCTTCGCCGCGGGGATCGTGTTCCTGGTCGTCGGAGCCCTGGGATTCGTTCCCGGGGTGACGACGGGCTGGGACACGATCGAGCCCGCCGGACACTCGTCGCACGCGATGCTGCTCGGCATGTTCGCAACCTCCGTGCTGCACAACGTCATTCACCTCACCTTCGGAGTCCTCGGGCTCGTCGCATCGCGAACCGCCCGGGGCTCCGCGCTGTTCCTGGCACTCGGCGGTGTCGCGTACCTGCTCCTGTGGGCCTACGGGCTGGCGACACCCGACGAGTCGGCACTCAACGCGCTCCCGGTCAACGCTGCCGACGACTGGCTGCACCTCGCCCTCGGCGTCGCCATGATCACGGCGCTGTTGGTCACCCGTCGGCCCGAACCGCGGCACGCGCGCGCCGCACCACCACCACCCGGCTGACGCCGCCGCGCCGGACGTTTCGGCACGCGACGCCTGGGGCACGCCTCGTGCGAGGCTCCGCGGCTGCGGGGCCGGCAAACGAGGAGTCCGACATGAGCACCCAAACCATTGTGTGGATCATCGTGGCCGTCCTCGCCGTGCTCATCGTGGCGCTGGTGGTCGTCGAACTGCTGCGCCGACGGACCGCACGGCGGCGGGACGAAGCCGAACAGCTCCGCACCGACGCCCGGCAGAAGTCCTTCGACGTGGGTCGCCAGGAAGCCCTCGCCGAGAAGACCGCGGCCGAGGCCCGCGTCGCCGCCGCGGAGGCCGATGCGAAGAAGGCGGAGGCCGATCGCCTGCGGAACCAGGCCGGCGCCGTCGGAGCCGAGGCCGCGTCCGCACGCGCGGACGTCGACGCACGGTGGGAGCGGGCCGACACGCTCGATCCGGACACACGCGAGCGGTCCGACACCGCAGACACGCGCGAGCGAGCCGAGACCACGGACACCGGCGAGCACGTGGGTACCGGCGACACCCGCGGGCACGCCGAGACCACTGCGACGGGCACCGATCCGAGCGCGACGTCGGACGAGTTGCCCAGGCACCGTCAGACGGTCGAGCACCGCGACGACAGGTGAGGCTCCGCCACAGCGCGCCGCTCACTGCGCGCCGGCGGCCGTCCGCAGATCGTGCACGAGGGCGTCACGGGCATCCTGACGTCACGGCATCCTGACGGTCCTCGCGATCCCGGGCTGCTCCCCCACCAGCAGATCCCGGGCTGCTCCCCCACCAGCATCAGGTCGGCGTCGCTGTCGGGTACGAAGATCTCGGCGCCGGGCGTCCGCGTCAGGCGTCACCGCGGTCCACGAGCTCGTCGTGTCCGGCCTTGCGCGCACAGTGTGCGCAGCAGTAGACGCTGTCGCCGGATTCCACGCCGTGTCCGAGTATTCGACACCGGCAGTGGGCACACACCGGGGCCATCTCCTGGATCGCGCACTCGAAACTGTCGAAGGTTCCGGTCCGGCCGTCCATCGTCATGGTGAACGCCTTGTCGTAGTCGTTTCCGCATGTCGTGCAGGTCGCCATCGCACTGCGCCTCCTCGTCCGTCGATTCGGTTACCTGGCGAACGGGTACCCGGGTCCCGCGCCGGGCAATCCGGGTTTCGGCACCTCCCGGGGTGGGCACGAAGTGTGGATGGACCAGAGCAGGGCACCGCTCCTCGATGCACTCGCCGACTATGCGGACGTGTGCGTCGCCGGCATCCACAAGATGGGCGCCGGCTTCGAGCAGGGATCGGTCTTCCACGGTCAGGGCGACCTCGTCGACCACTCCCGCCTCGCGCAGTGCGCGGATCTCCTGATGACGACGAGCCCGACCGTGATGGTCTACGGCGCGATCGACGGCTGGCGCAGGCACATGGTCGCCGATGGCGAGGCGATCCTCGGGCGGGCGCTGGCGTTGGCCCGCAGCGTCCGCCGCGAGATCGAACGGATACCCGGCCTGCACGTGATGCAGGACGAACTACTCGGTGCCCAGGCCTCCCACGGCCTCGACCGCCTGCAGGTCCTCGTCGACGTGTCCGACCTCGGAGTCAGCGGCTGTCAGTGCGCCGACTGGCTACGCGAACACCGACATCTCGACGTCGGGCTCAGCGACCACCGGCGGATCCTGCCGACGATGTCCCTCGCGGACGACGACAGCACCGCCGAACTGTTGCTGTCCTCGCTGCGGGCACTGACCGAGGCGGCGCCCTCGTTCACGCCGCCGTCGCCCGTCCGTCTGCTCGCTCCCGCGGAGAGGGAACTGGAGTCGGTGACGGCGCCGCGCGAGGCGTTCTTCGGTGACGTCGAGACCGTTGCGCACGACAAGGCCGCGGGACGCGTTGCGCGGAACAGATCACGCCGTATCCGCCCGGGATTCCCGCGGTGGTACCCGGCGAGGAGCTCACCGACGAGATGATCGAGTACCTGCGGTCGGGTCTCGCCGCCGGGATGACGCTTCCCGACTGCGCCGACCCGAAGCTGGACACGATCCGAGTGGTCTCCCGGCGGTGAGAGCGTCGCCTGCTCAGGAGGAGTGATGGTCTCCGCGGTGCGGGACGTGTTCACCGGCGTACTTCTCCGCGCGGTGAGCGGTGTCCACCGCCGCCTTCTCGGCGCGTCGCGCGCTCTCGGCGACGGCGTGCCCCGCGTGCTTGCCGACCTCCATCATGTGCGAATCCGCGACGGTGCCCGCCAGACGTGTAGCCGCGTCGTGGGCCCGACCGCCGTAGTTCGCCTCCTGAATCCTGCGGCCTGCGCCGAACATCCCGTTGGCAACTGCTCCCACCACGGCGCCGGTGAGTGCTCCGATGACCAGTCCGAACCACACATTCCTCATGCAGCCCGGAGTACCCGGCGTTCGGAGCGCGAAACCCGCCTCGTCCGGATGCAGACATGTTCCGGGAATCGCGTTTGGGCGGCACCGGCCGGGGAACTTCTGTGCGCGTGGTCGGACTCGAGGGCGTGGCGTCCGACCCCCGACAGGTGAGGAATGAGGAATGACCATGAAGTCCACGACGAAGACCGCCCTCGCACTGGGAGTCGGGGCCGGGTACGTACTGGGCCGCACCCACAAGATGAAACTCGCCATGATGCTCGCGGCCGGAAGTATGACCGGCCGGCTGCCGGGTTCGCCGCGTGAGTTCCTCCGGCAGGCCGCCGACGCACTCGGAACGTCGGGCGAGTTGGGGAAGATCGGCGAGTCCGTCCGCAGCGACCTCGCCGGCGCAGCCCGCGCCGCCGCGATCACCGCGGCAGCCAACCGGATCGACGCACTGACGCACCGACTCCAGTCGACCGGAACCTCCGCGGAGGGCGAGGACGAGGGCGAGGGCGAGGTGCCCGCCCGGGACACCACGAAGCCGAGCCGGCGACGGACACGCCGCGACACCGAACCCCGCGACGAAGCCGAACCCGAGGACGAGGGCGAACTCGAGGACCAGGCCGAACCCGAGGACGAGGGCGAACTCGACGACACCGGCGAGGGCGAGGCCGACTACGAGGGCGACGAGGAGCCCGAGGACGAAGCCGACTACGACGACGAGGACGACCTCGAGGACCGGGGCGGCGACGAGGACGGCGACGGCAGCGACGATCGCCGCTCATCCACCCGGTCGCGCGGCAGCCGCACGGCCGACCGCGACACCGGGGCGGCGCGGCGACCTCGCCGGACGCGGTCCGACGAACCGTCCCGCACCCGGACCAAGCAACGGGCCAGCGCGAAGGCGCCGGTCCGGCGGACGGGGAGTTGAGTCCCGTGGTGAACGTAACCGAACGCGCCGTCGACAAGCTCCGGTCGACTGTCGACAAGGCGGGATCCGCCGTCTCCGGTGCCGGATCGACGGCCACCGAGGCCGGCAGGAAGGCAACCGGCACGGCGGCGGAACTCACGCCACTGCAACAGTCACTCCAGCATCTGACCGGTGCGCTGGCCGAGCGTGCCGTGAGCGCCGTCGCCGACAAGGTGGGCGGAACCGCGGAACGGCTCACCGACTACGCCGAAGGCGGCGGGGGAAGTCTCCTCGGTGCCGTCACCGGGAGAGTCGTCGGTGGCGAGTCACCCCTGAAAGCGGCAATGGGAGCCGGACTGTCGAACGTCAAGGACCTCGCGCTCGAGAAGTTCGACGCCGTCAAGGAGTCCTTCACGGGCGGCAAGGGGAAGAAGGGCAAGGGCGGAAAGAAGATCAAGCTCACCAACATCGTCGAGCAGATCGACGTCGGCGTGCCCGTGCAGGTGGCGTACGACCAGTGGACACAGTTCGGTCAGTTCCCGACCTTCATGAAGAAGGTCGAGCAGGTCGAGCAGAAGTCCGACGAGAAACTCGCCTGGACGGCCAAGATCTTCTGGTCGCGCCGGACCTGGGAATCCACCATCGTCGATCAGGTGCCTGACGAGCACATCGTGTGGAAGTCCAAGGGCGCCAAGGGTTTCATCGACGGCGCCGTCACATTCCACGAGCTCGGGCCGTCACTCACCCGCATCATTCTGGTGCTCGAGTACCACCCCCACGGCATGTTCGAGAGGACAGGAAACCTCTGGCGCGCCCAGGGCCGCCGTGCACGCCTGGAACTCAAGCACTTCCAGCGCCACGTGATGACCCACAGCACCCTGCACCCCGACGACGTCGAGGGCTGGCGCGGCGAGATCCACGACGGAAAGGTCGTCGAGGAGACCGACCGCGACACCGAAGACCTCGACACCGAAGACGAGGAACGCTCCGACGACGAACGGGACGAATCCGAGGACACGCCCGAGAACGGGGACGAGTCCGAGCACGGGGACGAGTCCGAGCACGGGGAAGAACCCGAGGACAGGGACGAGTCCCGGCCCAGGAAGCGCGCCGCCACATCGGAGGATGCGGAATCCACCGACCGCCCGGCACCACGCCGGCGACGGCGGGCGGCGTCCGCGTCGACACCATCCCGTAAGCAGAAGCAGGAGTCCCGACAATGACCATTGCCACACAGGGCGGCGGCGGTGGAGGGCTCTCCCGGCCGAGCTCCTCCGGACTGGCCGACGTCATCGACACCATCCTCGACAAGGGCCTCGTGATCGACGCGTTCGTGCGGGCATCGCTGGTCGGCATCGAACTGGTCACCATCGATGCACGCATCGTCGTGGCCAGCGTCGACACCTACCTGCGGTTCGCCCAGGCCGTGAACCGCATGGAGATCTCGCAGAGTGAACCGGTCGGGCTCCCCGGACTCGTCGGCGACATCACCCAGGGCGGATCCAAACAGAAGACGAAGGGCGCATTGGAAGCGGCGGGCGAGACCGTGTCCGACTTCCTCGGTGAGATCCAGGATGCGCGCCGGGACAAGGCAGACCGGTCACGGAAGCAGGAGGAACGATGATGGCGGCACCGGAAGACACCCGAACCGAGGAAGCCCGAACCGAAACCGCCGTGTACGTCTACGGAATCGTGCCCGCCGACGTCGAGGCCGAACCCGACGCCACCGGTGTCGGCGATCCCCCTTCCGGTGTGGACACCGTGCGACACGAGGACATCGCGGCCCTGGTGAGCGAGGTGCGGATCGACCGGCCACTGGGACGCCCGGAGGACCTCGAGGCCCACGCCCACCTGCTCGACGGTGCCGCCGCGGTCGTCCCCGTCCTGCCGCTGAAGTTCGGTGCCGTCGTGACGGACACCGACGCCGTCACCGACGAACTTCTGGCCCCGCATCACGACGAGTTTCGTACCGCACTCGATCAGGTGGAGGGCAAGGCGCAGTACGTGGTCAAGGGCCGCTACGACGAATCCGCCGTGCTCCAGGAGATTCTCTCCGAGAACGAGGACGCGGCGCGACTGCGGGACGAGATCCGGGAGGTATCCGAGGACGCCGGCCGCGACGCCCGCATCGCCCTCGGTGAACTCGTCTCGAATGCGGTGACCGCGAAGCGTGATGCGGACACCGCGACCGTGGTCGAGGCGGTCCGATCGGTCACCGACGACGTCCGGGTCCGGCCCCCCACCCACGACCTCGACGCGGTGCACCTGGCGGTGCTGATCAAGCTGGACGCGGAGGAGGACCTGGGGTCCGCGCTGTCGCCGGTCGCGGACGATTGGTCGGAGCGCGTCGAACTGCGCGTGGTGGGTCCGATGGCGGCCTACGACTTCGTCGCCGCCCCTGCACCGGACGAGGCCGAGGCGTGACGATGACGGGCCTGCTCTCGACGATCGCGGGTCTCTCGCTCGCTCCGGTCCGCGAGCGGACCACCGTGACCGCCGACCTCCCCGACACCGACCGTGACACCGACACCGACACCGACCGTGACGACCGCCGCGGCCCGCCGAAGGGGTGACCGAGCCGTGAGCAAGGGTTCACGAATCGGCGACGACGTCGACGATCGAGATTCCGAACCGACCTCGCTGTCGGCCGCCGAGGCCGCAGGGGTCGCGATCCGGCACATCTCCGAGCTCACGACCCGCGAGCCGGTCGGGGCGACCTCGGTGTCCCCGACCGACGACGGGTGGCTCGTCGAGGTCGAGGTCGTCGAGGACCGACGGATCCCGACGTCCGCGGACATGCTCGCGCTGTACGAGGTGGAGATCGACCTCGGTGGCGAACTGCTGTCCTACAGCCGCACCCGTCGCTACGCGCGGGGTGCCAGCGATCCGGGCCGGGGTACATCGTGACCGTCATGGGCGGCGGTGGCGTCGCACCGGAACCCTACGGCGGCGGACATCACTCGACGAATCTGGGTGACATCCTCGAACGGGTTCTCGACAAGGGCCTCGTCATCGCCGGCGACATCCAGGTGAACCTGCTCGACATCGAGCTGCTCACCATCAAGTTGCGTCTGGTCATCGCCTCGCTCGAGACGGCCAAGGCCGTCGGAATCAACTGGTGGGAACACGATCCGTGGCTCAGCGGTACGAGTGAGGACCTCGAACTCGAGAACCGTCGGCTCCGCGAACGGGTCGCCGAACTCGAATCGGGTGAGGGCACCCCCGCCGTCGACGCGTCCGGTGCACAGGCCGAACCGGTGTCGCGGACGGCGTCGTCACGAAAGGCGGTGTCGTCGAAGGCGGTGTCGTCGAAGGCGGCGGCGTCACCGAAGGCGAAGTCACCGAGGGAGAAGACACCGGTGGAGGACGAGGGCGATGACGGCTGAGGACACGGGGGTGTGGGTCTACGCCGTCACCGCGTCCCCCCGCGAACCCGCAACGCTGCCGGTCGGAGTCGCCGGTGAACCGGTACGCACCGTGAACTCCGAGGGCCTGATCGCGTTCGTGGGCACCGTCGGCCTCGACGAGTTCGGTACGGCCGCGCTGCATCGGCACCTCGAGGACCTCGACTGGCTGGAAGTCGTGGCCCGGGCGCACGACGCCGTCGTCGCCGCGGTCGCTCACGGCACCGCGACGATTCCGCTGCGACTGGCGACGGTGTGCTCGGACGACAACCGGGTCCTGACACTGCTCGAGCAGCACCGTGCCGAATTCGACGCCGCGCTGCGTCGCGTCGCCGGGCGCGCGGAATGGGGTGTGCGCGCGTACGCCGATCCCGACAGACAGTCGGCCGAGGACGACGAGTCCGGCGCGGCGGGCGGGCCGGGAGCCCGCTATCTGGCGCGGCGGCGGCACGCACTGACCGCGCGGGAGGCCTTCGCCCAGGCGGTCGCCGGCGATGCGGACGAGGTGCACACCGTGCTGATGCGGGTGGCCGCCGCGGCGAGGCGCCAGCCGCCCACGTCGCCGGTACTGACCGGAACCCGCGAGTGGATGCCCCTGAACGGCACGTACCTCGTCGACGAGGAGCGGACGGCGGAGTTCACCGATGCGGTGACGGACTCGGACCGCGCCCACGACCGTCTGCGGCTCGAACTCTCCGGCCCCTGGCCCCCGTACTCGTTCACCGGGATGGCCGAGAACGGTCAGGAGGAAACGCCGTGAACGTCCCTGCTCCGGCGCCCGAACGCCGAATCGCGCTCGTCGATCTCCTCGACCGGGTCCTCGCCGGCGGGGTCGTCGTCGCGGGCGACATCACCCTGTCCATCGCCGACGTCGACCTGGTCCGGATCTCCCTCCGCACCCTGATCTCGTCGGTGCGGGTTGCCGCCCGGACGGACGACGAAGCATGAGCGAACCGCAGCCCCACGGTCTCTCGCAGCGGATCGACTCGGACCCGGAATCCGTCGAGCGCGGCCTCGTCGCCCTCGTCCTGACCCTCGTCGAACTGCTCAGGCAACTGATGGAACGGCAGGCACTGCGACGTGTCGACCAGGGCGATCTCACCGACGACCAGGTGGAGCGGATCGGCCTGACGCTGATGCGGCTCGAATCGAAGATGGACGAACTGCGCGACCATTTCGGACTCACACCCGAGGACCTCAACATCGACCTGGGACCGCTGGGGACCCTGCTGCCGCGGGACTGACCACTCCCGGACGACGACGGACGGAGGAACCATGAGCGACCGGCACCAGCCACACACCATCGACTACCCGGGTTCCACCTCGGAGATGGCGGAGGAACCCCGCGACGAGATGCGCGACTACCGGGGGCGCGGCCTGCTCGACGGGCGGAAGGCACTCGTCACCGGCGGCGACTCCGGCATAGGCCGCGCGGTGGCCGTCGCCTTCGCCAAGGAAGGTGCCGACGTCGCGATCGCCTACCTCAGCGAGGAGGACGACGCCGAGCACACCGCCGAACTCGTTCGCGCCGAGGGCAGGCAGTGCCTCACCCTGCCCGGCGACCTCGCCGACCCCGCGCACTGCCGCACCGTCGTCGAGCGGACCGTCACCGAACTCGGCGGACTGCACGTCCTCGTGAACAACGTCGCCTACCAGAATCCGGTCGACGATCTGACCGAACTCGACGACGCGCAGTGGCGCCGCACCTTCGCCGTCAACATCGACAGCTTCTTCCACGTCACCAAGGCAGCACTGCGGCATCTGGACCGCGGATGCTCGATCGTGAACACCGCCTCGATCAACGGGCTGCGCGGCAACAAGACGCTGATCGACTACTCGGCCACCAAGGGCGCCGTCATCGCGCTCACGTACTCGCTGGCCCAGTCGTTGACGGAACGGGGAATCCGGGTGAACTGCGTGGCACCGGGGCCGGTGTGGACGCCGCTCATCCCCGCCACGATGGGCCCCGAGAGGGTTGCGTCCTTCGGTACCCAGGCCCCGTTCGGGCGCGAGGCGCAACCGGACGAGATCGCCCCCTCCTACGTGTTCTTCGCGTCGGAAACCATGTCGTCGTACTATTCGGGCGAAGTGCTCGCGCCGATCGGCGGCGAAACCCTGCCCGGCTGAAGCCGCACCGGGAGCAGCTCGTTCCGCCGCATCACCACGACCGCAGGACCGAACGTCCGCGCGTGCGGAGCCGACCGGCGACCGTGGCGTCGGTCAACGCCGCCGACGCTGCGTGCGCACCGCACATTCCGTGGACGCCGCCGCCCGGGTGGATCGCGGCACTGGCCAGGTAGAGGCCGTCGACCGGGGTGCGCGCCCCCGCGACGCCGGGGATCGGCCGGAACACCAGCTGCTGGTGCAGTTGCGAAGTCCCTCCGTTGACCGCGCCACCGACGAGGTTCGCATCCGCCGCCTCGAGATCGCCGGGCCGCTGGACACCCCGGTACACCACGCGGTCGAGGACACCGGGAGCGTGCGCGGTCAGCACCTCGTCGATCCGCCGGGCGAGCAGGTCGGCGGCCGCGTCGTGCGTCACTCCCCGCGGGAGATGACTGTAGGCCCAGGCACTCTCGGTACCCTCGGGAGATCTGCCCGGGTCCGCGGTGGTCATCTGGCCCACGATCACGAACGGCTCGCGGGGCACCGTGCCCGTCTCCAGGTCGGCTCCCCACCGGACCAGGCCGTCACCGTCCGCGCCGAGATGCACTGCGCCGCAACCGGACAGGGTCGGTGATCGCCACGGGATCGGGCCGGACAGGGCGTAGTCGACCTTGACCACCGGCGTGTCCCACTCGAAGCGGCCCAGATCCGCCAGCACCCGCCCCGGAACGATCCCGTCGGGCAGCAGCCGACGGTACAGCGCGGGCGCCGAGACGTCCGCGAGCACGGCCCGGCGGACCCGGACCCGGGTGCCGCCGGCCGTGACCACCGCGTGTGCCCGACCACCGGACACCTCGACTCCGGTGACCTCCTGACCGCACCGGACCCGGCAACCGGCGGCTTCGGCGCGCCGCACCAGTGCCCGGGTCAGGGCTCCGGCACCGCCGACCGGTGCCGGGAACCCGAGGTCCTGGGCGAGCATCGTCAGCAGGTAGCCCATCAGACCGCTACCCGCCGACGTCACGGGCACGTCGGCGTGTGCCGCGTTGCCGGCCAGCAGCAGCCGCGCGCCCTCGCCCGCGAACAGCTCCTCCCCCAACCGTCGGACGGGCAGGGCCAGCATCCGCGCGACGCGCAGGGCCTCGGCGCCGCCGATCCTGCGCAGCGCCGTCAGCGGTGCGCGCAGCGGCGGAAACGGGCCGAGAAGTGCCCGCAGCAAAGGTTCCCGCAGCGCCCCCCACTGGGCGTGCAGGCGCAGCCACGCCTCGCCGTCGCCGGCGCACCGGCGTTCGAGATCGGCGGCCGTGTCCGCGGCGTCGGGCCGCATCGTCACCGCGTCCCCGTCGGTGGGCCCGGTCGGGTGCCCGTACGCGAACGGGGCGCGAGCCCACGACAGTCCGTGAGAACGCAGATCGAGCTCCTCGAACACCGGCGACGCGGCGGCGAGCGGGTGAAAGGCGCTGAACAGGTCCATCCGGAATCCGGGATGCAGCTCGGCCGTGCGCGCGGCACCACCCGGTTCCGGCTGGGCCTCGAGCACCACGACGTCCCAGCCGGCGGCGGCGAGGAGAGCGGCCGCGGTGAGGCCGTTCGGGCCGGCGCCGATCACCGCACAGTCGACCGTTTCGGCGTTCCCGCTCACGGGCGGCCCGTTCGGGCACCGGTCGCGCTCTCCGCGATCAGAACCAGTCCGCGCAGGCACTCCCGGTTGCGGGGCAGCACGGCCGTCTCCTGGATCCGGTCGGGAATCCACCGGGTGGGCGCGGTGACCGCATGCTCGAGCAGCTCGACGGTGGACCCGTCCCCGTCCGTGTCGATCCTGATCGCGACCTCCGCGACACCGAAGGGCCAGGCCCGGGCGTGCAGCACCAGTTCCTGCTCCGGAACCGACTTCTCGACCCGGGTCACGTCGTCGAGGAGCAGTGGCCACAACCCGACCGAATGATGAAGGCAGGTACCCACCGCGGGCCGGCCCGGTTCCACCGCGCGGATCCGGGACGCCCCGACCACCCAGCTCGGAAGGCTCCACCCGTCGGCGAGCACGTCCCACACCCGCGCCGGCGTCGCCGCCCGGTCGCAGTCCAGCACGGGGGTCGTGTACGCGAGATCGATCCAGCTGCCTCGCACCGGCCGGCGGGACCGGGCGCGCCACCGCGAGGAGTTCGTGCTCCGCCCGCGCTGCCAGGACGGTCAGCAGCGCGGTGCCGACATTGCCGCTCGCCCCGGTGACCACGATCCTCATGCCGCGGCCCACGGGTGTTCCGATCGAATCGGTTTGCCCGCCTTCGGTTTCGGGTAACCACCGGTGATGCGGTGGTTTCGCGCCGTCGAGGTCCGTCTCGCCGGCGCCTCGACGGTGACCTCCCGCGTCGCCGGCTCGGCGTGGGCACCGACCGTGGCGGCCGGTGCGATCGTCGTCCTCCTCGCGATCGGTGGCCTGCTCGGGTTCTCCCCGGGCTGGGCGTATTTCGTCCACACGATCGGAGCGTTGGTGAGCGTGTTCATGCTGTTCGTCGTGCAGCACTCCACCCGCCGGGAGTCCAATGCGATCCTCCTCAAACTGGACGAGCTGATCCACTCGTCGCAGGAGGCGCACGACGAACTGCTCGACGTCGAGGACCAGGAGGTGCGTGAGCAGGAAATCCTGCACGACGCACTGCACCACGACGACGCCGGCGACGGCGCCGACCGGCACCGGGAGTGAGACGGATCTCTCACGGCACCAGGGAGATCTTGATCGCGCCGTCGCGTTTGGCCTGGAACATCTCGTAGGCACCGGGAGCCTCGGCCAACGGCAGGGTGTGGGTGGCGAACGTGTCCACGCCGAGCGGATCTCCATCGGTGAGCAGCGGCATGATCTGCGGAACCCACCGGTTGACGTTGGCCTGGCCCATCCTGATGGTGACCTGCTTGTCGAACAGGGTCAGCATCGGCAGCGGATCGGTCATGCCGCCGTACCACGCCGATCACCGAGTCGGTTCCGCGGCCGTGCGTCCGGTCCCGGATCGCCGCACCGATGTCGTCGACCTCGGTCAGGTCGAGCACGCGCCAGCACCTCGTACAGGTGCAGGTCCGACCCGCAGATGTTCGTCGTCGTGACCTTCACGATCGCGTCGGTCGGTTCCTCGATCTTCGGCTCGGGAACCGTGTCGACGCTGACCTTCCGCTTTCCCTGCCATGTCACCGCGCCCTCCCTTCGTCGACGACTCCGCACCGATTCGATTCCGCACCGTTCGGTGGCCTACCCCGCACGGCTCCGGCTCAACCGGGTGACGCCAGCACCGGCGAGTACCGGGTGTAGCCCTCACGCAGGGTGACGCAGCCGTCCGCGACTCGGTGCACGTCGCGCCACAGCACCAGGAAGGCCCCCCGTTCGCGCCACCGGAGGAACTGGGCGATCGGCGCCGGCGACCGCACCCGCCGACGCTCGTAACCCAGGAACGATCCGCCGAACCGGGGGCCGACGAGAACGCCGACGACGGTCGGCGGGCCCGCGTCCCCGATCTCGAAGCGGACGTCGACGACCGTGCCGATCCGGGTGCCCGACCCGTCCACGGTGGCGGCGCCGATCAGGTCACTCAGGCGCATGCCGGCCTCCGGGGATCCGTCCGATCAGGTGGTCGCGCACCCACCGTTCGACCCACAGGTGGTCGAGCGACTCACCACTGACGTTCAGGTGCACCGCGACGTCGATCCGGTCGACGTGGGACCAGCGGATCTCGTCGAGGCGTGATCGCGGCGGACGACCCCCGAAAATCCTGGTGGGCAGGGCGTTTCCGCTGAGGATGGTGTCCAGCCGCGGTGCGGGCGAGTCGACGTCGATGTCCGCTCCCGCGTCGAGTCCTGTCAATTCCATGTCGTCGACCACGGTCACCGGGGAGCCGTCGACGTCGACGACCAGGCGGTCGAGCAGGTGCAGACGGGCATCGACCAGGCGTCCGCGGATCGGCGCGGCGGGAAGTGTGTCACGGTGGTTCACGATCCGGCTCCCGTCATGATCAGCAGGGGAATCGCGGCGATCGCCGCGGCGGCGATGAGCGGCGCGTACGCGACCGCGAAGAAGTTCACCACCCGGCCGTTCACGTGCTCGCCCATGTATTCGGGGTCGTTGGCGACGATCAGGATCGGCAGGTACGTCAGCGGCAGGGCGACCGCGGAGAAGACCACCGACACCTCGGTGACCAGGATCGGATCGACCCCGGTGATCAGGATCGCCACACCGACCGTCAGCGCGATCATCATCGACAGGTGGAAGCGGGCGGCGTCGGCGGGCCTGCGGAACTTGCCCCACGTCCAACCGAAGTACTGGGCGAGGGTGTATCCGCCCGACAGCGTCGTCTCGAGCGCCGCACCGAACGTCGCCGCGACCAGACCGACGATCAGAAACGCGAGTGCGAGTTTTCCGCCCGCCGCGGTGACGGTCAGCGCGACCTCGGACAGCGACGTGACCTCGATCGATCGCGGTAGCAGCACCACGGCCGCGCAGCCGGCGATGGCGATCGACAGGACACCGCCGAGGGGGAAACCGATCAGAACGTTCACACGGGAACGGGCTAGGTCCCGCACCGTCCAGCCCTCCTCGACCGCGCCGGAGGAGAAGAAGAAGACCTCGTAGGGCGTCATCGCGGCACCGAACAGCGCGACCGCGTAGAACCAGTACGTCGAGACCGACTCGGTGTCCGGAACGGACGGAACCGCCTGCCCGGCCAGCTCGCCCCAGTTCGGGCCGAGCAGGAACAGTGCAACCGCGAACACGATCAGGCACAGTCCCAGCAACCCGGTGACGTCCTCCATCAGCGAGAACCGCACCCGCCAGACGACCAGCCACACCGCGAACGCGGCGACCGGGAACCACATCAGCGGGCCGACACCCGAGGCCAGCTGCAGCGCCAGGGCGACACCTCCGACCTCGGCCGTCAGGGTGAGCAGGTTGATCAGGAACGACGCCGCCAGATTCGCCAGCGCGGCCCGGGGACCGAGCCGTTCCCGGATGATCTCGAACGTGGCCCGTCCGCTCGCCGCGGCCACTCGGCCCGCCATGTTGGCGTACAGGCAGATGCCGCCGACGCCGAGGACGACGACCCACGCCAGACCGAGACCGAACCGCGACCCCACCACGGCGTTGGTGACGAGGTCCCCGATGTCGAGGAATCCCCCTATCGCGGTGAGGATTCCGAGCGCTACACCGAGCACCTTCGTCATCGCGCGCCGTCCGCGAACTCGGCGAGGAGGCCGGTCAGCGCGGCCAGGTCCGCGTCGAGCGTCGCTGCGTCGGGCGCCGTGGCCGGCCCGTCGACGTGGGACCGGGCGGCGGCGAGGACGGCGGTGGCATCGGCGAGCCGGTCCAGCAGCACGGTGCGGTGCGCCGACTCGTCGACCGTTGCGACCTCGAGTTCCGCCACGGTGTCGTACGAGCCGAGCACCTCCTTCACGGCGTCGGAGACCACGGTGACCGCGTGGTTGCCCGTGGTGTCTCCTCCGCCGTGCTGCTGCAGCGCGAGTCGGGCGGCGGACAGCGCGGACGCCGAGTCGCCCGCCGCCCGGGAGAGGTCCCCCTCTGCCCCTCCCGGGACGCCGGCGCAGGCGACGACAGCCGCGGTACAGGCCACGAACCCCCATCGGCCCGACAGCGGACCGCGGTGCGGGCCCCGATGCCGACCCATGTCGGCTCCTCCGTCCGGAACCGGCGCATCGAAGCCGGTTTTCGTACACCGGACTACCCGGGCGGGTGAAGTCCAAACCACCCCGCGGGGCAGCGGGGTCACGTGGCACCGCCGCGGTGACGTGGTTACCCTCGGTAATCATCCCCGTCAGTTCCTCGTGCTCGAAGGATGGCCACGCTGACCGTCGATCCGTACTCCGACCGGTTCGAGACCCGCGACCCGGAACACGCTCACGCGTTCCTGCGCGAGCGCTACTCCGACAACGCGATGCGAATCAGGGGCAGCCGCGAGGGATTCCGGATGCGGCACCGTCACCTCGAATGCGGCCCGCTGTCACTGGCGTCGCTGGTGCACACGATGTCGGTCGAACACCACGTCGAGCCGTTGGGGCGCTGGCTGCTCGCTCGGAACCGGGGCGACCGACTCGAGCGGCGCACCGACGGCGGCTGGGTGCGATCGAAGCGGGGCGACCTGTTCCTCGTCGCCGCACCGGACCGTCCGTACGTCTCCGGGTGGGACACCGGCGACATCCAGCTGATCGGCATCGACCAGCACGTCCTGAACTGCGTCGCCGGCGTTGCCGAGGGCGGCGCCGACGTCCGCTTCACGGGTCTCGACGTTCCCGGCCCGGCGGGACGCATGCTGGCCCGGGTCGTCGACTTCCTGCTCGAGGACATCGCTTCGGACCGGTCCGCACACGCTCATCCTCTCGTCGTCGGCAACGCCGCACGGATGTTCGCAGCGGCCCTGCTCGCGAGCTTCCCGAACACCTCGACCTCCGACACCGACGTCGTCCGCGACACCACCGGTTCGGAGGTTCTCCGCAGATCTGTCGACTTCGTCGAGGCCAATGCCGACCTCGACATCGGAGTCACCGACATCGCGCGCGCCGCGTCGTCGAGCGTGCGGGCGGTGCAGCTCGCGTTCCGCCGCGAACTCGACACGACACCGACGCGGCACCTGCGGCAGGTGCGCCTGGAACGGGCCCGCAGGCAACTCCGGGACGCCGAACCCGGTGACGGCACGACCGTGACATCCGTCGCCATGCGATGGGGCTTCTCCCGGACGAGCCGGTTCAGCGAGCAGTACCGGGCCGCGTTCGGCGAGGCACCGAGCAGCACCCTGCTCAGCTGAGCGGGCACCCACGGTCTCAAACTGTTCGTTTCCGTCGGGTCACCCGTTCGTTTCGTGGGTCGCCCGTTCGACCCACATCGCGGTCGGATTGAGCGGTCCACCCGCGAGACCTGCATCTCCTGACGACAACGAGGTCGGCCATGCCGCTGCACACCCTGATCCAGACCCGGCATCCGCTACTCGGACCGCCCACCGTCACCGTCGTCCGCGCGATCGGAGCCCTCGACGCCGCGGGTGTCGACGACTTCGCCGCCGCTGTCGACACGGCGGTCCGCCTGGGCTGTCCCCGGTTGGTGGTGGACCTGTCGGAGGTGGACTTCCTCGCGATCAGCGGAGCTGCCGCGCTGTCGGACGCACGCGCCCGCACCACCCTCGCCGGGATCGAGATGGTTCTCGTGGTGACCTCACCGTGGGTCGAGCACACCATCGTCGTCACCGGCGTCTCGTCGTACCTGCCCCGGTTCGGGACGATGCTCCAGGCGTTCGACGCGGTGGACGCGAGCGCCGACCCATCCCGCTGACCGAAACGCCTTTCGCACACAACGGATTCCGCGTGCACTGCGGAGAACTCGCGGTGCGGGGAGATCAGGTCGCTGCCGCCGCCCTGATCGTGCCACGAGGCGGAGGCGGCCGCGCACCTGTTCCCGGTCGGCGGCGGAATCATCCACCTGGCGCCCGTGGGTACACGGCACGGTCGTCGACGAGCACACTGCGAACGTCGTTCCGGTGAACGCCGCCGACAACTGGCCGCACGTCGACCTCGGTCTCGGCATGATCGCCGTCGATCTCGTGCCGGGCCGCGGGACCGCACCCGTGAACACGTACC
The DNA here is from genome assembly GCF_042879035.1 of Rhodococcus sp. NPDC003318. Taxonomy (NCBI): domain Bacteria; kingdom Bacillati; phylum Actinomycetota; class Actinomycetes; order Mycobacteriales; family Nocardiaceae; genus Rhodococcus; species Rhodococcus sp. NPDC003318. Next base: position 259,265 of record NZ_JBIAOU010000001.1, read on the forward strand.
GGGCTCGGCACACCTGCGCCGGCGGTAGCCGTCAGCTCCCCAGGTGGGCGGCGAGCACCGGACCGATCACGGCCCACGACGACGGTTCGATCATCTCGTTGTGCCCGCAGTCGACGGGGTGGTCCGCGATGCGACCGGTGACGAGGGGGCGCCACTCCTGCGGCGACCGGTCGGTTCCCCCGTCCTGCCCGCGCTGCGCCGGGAACGCCAGTAGGTCACCGTCGAACACACCGGGCTCGAAGCGGTGCACCAGCAGCCGCGAGTGCGCGTAGCCGTCGTTGATCCGCTCGAGGTGCGCCGCCGTGATCCCCCCGCTGCCGAGGAACTCGCCCAGCATCCTCGCAGCGGAATCATAGGTCAGATCCGGATGCCGGTCGGGCACACCGATGTCGAGTCCGAGACCGCGCAGCAGGTCCGCGAGCTCCAGCCGTCCGAGAAGGGGGTCCGAGCCGTTGTCCGGGTAACTGTCCATGACCGCCAGGGTCGAGACGGACTCACCCCGACCCTGCAACTCGACGGCCATCGCATGTGCGAGGACGCCGCCGAGGGACCAGCCGAGCAGGTCGTACGGCCCCTCGGGTGCGATCGCGCGGATCTCGTCGACATAGCGCCCGGCGAGCTCCTCGATCGATCCGTACCCCGGACCGCCGGTGATCGCGGGCAGCTGCAGGCCGAACACGGGTCGGTCGGCGGGGAGGTACCGGACCAGCCCGGTGTATCCCCACGACAACCCGATTCCGGGGTGGACGCAGAACAGTGGCCTGCCGGATCCGCTGCCGCGCAGCGGGATCACGACCCGGAGCGCGTCCTCGGCACCGGCGGCGGCCGGGGCGCCGATCCGGCCGGCCATCCCGGCGGGTGTCGGATCGAGGAAGAGCATCTGCAACGAGACCTCCGGTCCGAGCCGCTCGTGGAGTTCCGTGACCACGCGGGTCGCCAGCAGCGAGTTGCCGCCGCGGTCGAAGAAGCTGTCGTCGGCGCCGATCCGCTCGACCCCGAGCACCGAGGCGAACGCGCTCGCGACCGCCGACTCCAGCGGACCGGTGGGTTCCCGGAACACGGCCGACGCGAACTCCGGCGTCGGCAGCGCGTCCCGGTCGAGTTTGCCGGTCGGGGTGGACGGGATCCGGTCGAGGACCGTCACCGACGCCGGGACCAGGTGGCTCGGGAGCTGCTGCGCCGCGGCACGGCGGAGCTCTCCGGGCGCGAGGTGCGTATCCCCGGCGGCACGCACGTACGAGCACAGCAGCGTGTCGCCCGCAGGCCCGGTACGCGCGAGCGTCACCGCGAACCCGACGCCCGGCTGCGCGGCGAGCACGGCGTCGATCTCGGCGGGCTCGACGCGGAAGCCGCGGACCTTGACCTGGAAGTCGCTGCGGCCGACGTACTCGAACGTGCCGTCGGTCCGTCGACGGACCAGGTCGCCGGTGCGGTAGATCCTTTCGCCCGGCCTGCCGAACGGGTTCGCGACGAAGCGCTCGGCGGTCAGCGCGGGCCGCCGGTGGTAGCCCCGGGCGAGGGCCGAACCCGCGACGTACAGCTCCCCCACCACCCCGGGTGCCACCGAGTGCAGGCGCGCATCGAGCACCAGCTCGGACACGCCGCGGATCGGTCCACCGAACGTGATCGGGGCACCCGCGGCCAACGGGGCGCTGATGTTCGACATGATCGTGGTTTCGGTGGGGCCGTACGCGTTGACCATCGTGCGGCCGGGTGCCCACCGCGCCACCAGGTCCGCGGGGCACGGTTCACCGGCGACGACGAGTGTCCGGAGTGCGTCGAGCCCGGCCGGATCCACCGACGCCAACGCGGTCGGGGTTACGAAGCCGTGTGTGACGCAACCAGTTTCGAGGGCCGCGGCCAGATCCGCGCCCCCGACCACGCATGGCGGGACGACCACCATGGTCGCGCCCGCACTCGACGCCATCACCATCTCGAAGACCGATGCGTCGAAGCTCGGGGACGCGAAGTGCAGGGTGCGTGCATCCGGGGTGACGTCGAGGCGGGTGCGCTCCTCGGCGGCGAGGTTCGCCAGACCCCGATGGGTGAGGACGACGCCCTTCGGGACACCGGTCGAGCCGGACGTGTAGATCAGGTACGCGGGGTGGTCGACGCGGAGGGGGCGGATCCGCTCGGCGTCGCCGATCGCCGTGTCCGACATGACCGCGACCACCTCGGCGGTGTCGGGATCGTCGAGCACCACCCAGTCGACATGGTCGGGCAGACGATTGCGAACCTGGTCGACGGTCAGCCCCAGCGTCACACCCGAGTCACCGAGCATGTGCTCGATCCGCCCGGCCGGGTGGTCCGGGTCGACCGGCAGGAACGCCGCCCCGGTCTTCGCCACCGCCCACACTGCGAGCACCGATTCGAGCGACCGCGACAGCGCGAGGGCGACGGAGCGCTCCGGCCCGGCTCCGCGGCCGATCAGCAGCCGTGCCAGCCGGTTCGACCGCCGATCGAGCTGGCCGTACGAGACCTCGATGCCGTCACCGGCGACCGCGACGGCCTCCGGGTCGTGGGCGGCGTGGGCCAACAGCGCGGGCAGGAGCAACTCCGGGGCGTCGGGGCCGCCGCGGGCCGGAGCGAGGTCGCGCAGTTCGTCGTCACGCAGGATCGCGAGGTCGCCGACCGCGGCGCTCGGATCGGCGAGCGCGGAGTCGAGGATCCGGAGGAACCGATCCGCGACACCGCGCACCGTGTCGTCGTCGAACAGATCCGTCGCGTACTCGATGCTCCCGGCGATGCCGGCCGGGGCGCCCGCTCCGTTGAACTGCTCCGCGAGCACGAATTCGAGATCCTCCTTCACCACACCGGAGGGCACGGCGAGGCCCTCGACCGTCAGGCCCGGCAGGTCGAGGCGGGCCCGCGTGTCGTTCTGGAACTCCAACGCCACCTGGAAGATCGGCGAGTACGCCGTCGAGCGCGGCGGGTCGAGCGCCTCGACCACCCGCTCGAACGGGAGGTCGGCATGCGCGAAGGCACCGAGGTCCACCTCCCGCACGGCGGCCAGCAGATCCGCGAACGACTGGGCGGGATCGATCCGGGTGCGCAGCGCCAGCGTTCCGACGAACATGCCGACCAGGTCGTCGAGCGCCGGTTCTCCCCGGCCCGCGACCGGCGTGCCGATCACGATGTCATCGGTGTCGCCGAGGTGGCTCAGCAGCACCGCGAGCGCGGCGTGCACGGTCATGAACATGCTCGTCCCGTGCCGCCGGGCGAACTCCTCGAGCCTGCGGTGCAGCTGCGGTTCGATCGCGAAACCCGCTCGCGCGCCGCGGAACGACTGCTGGGACGGGCGCGGTCGATCCGTCGGCAGACCAAGCAGGTCCGGCGCCCCCGCGAGTGTCGACGTCCAGTAGTCGAGCTGCCGGGCGGCCACCGACCCCGGATCGTCCGCGTCACCGAGGAGGCGGCGCTGCCACAGCGTGTAGTCGACGTACTGCACCGCGAGGGGTGACCATACGGGCGCGCGGCCCGCCGCCCTCGCCGCGTACGCGCGGACCAGGTCCCGGGACAGCGGGACCGTCGAGAGCCCGTCGACCGAGATGTGGTGCGCCACCAGTACCAGTACGTGGTCGTCGGCACCGAGCTCGAACAGGGCGCCGCGGGCCGGCACCCGGGCGGAGACGTCGAATCCGGCGGACACCTCGGCGTGGATCCGCCGGGCCAGTTCGTGCTCGTCCGGAATCGGCACCGGCCGCAGGTCGGGTACCGCCTCGGCCGCCGGCCGAATCTGCTGCACGGGGCCGTCGCGTCCGGTCGGGTAGACGGTCCGCAGCGACTCGTGCCGGTCGACGACGTCGGTCAGTGCGGCGCCGAGGGCCAGTGCGTCGAGGGCACCCTTCAGACGCACCACCAGCGGGACGTTGTAGGCGGGAGACGCCGTGTCGAACTGATTGATGAACCACATCCGTTGCTGCGCCGCCGACAGCGGAATCTCGTCCGGCCGATCGGCCGGCTCGAGAGTCGGACGACCTGAGGCTCCCGCTTCCGAGTGCTCGATACGCTCGGCGAGTGCCGCCGCCGTCGGTGCCGCGAAGAGCGCACGGACCCCCAGTTCGATGCCGAGGGTTTCCCGGAGTCGGGCGACGACGCGCGTCGCGGACAGTGAATTTCCGCCGAGTTCGAAGAAGTCGTCGTCGGTGCCGGCGCGGTCCACGCCGAGCACGGTCGCGAACACCTCGGTCACCGCCTCCTCCACAGGGTTGGTCGGCGCCCGGAACGATGTCGGGGTGCGGCCGAACCCGGGGTCCGGCAGCGCGCGACGGTCCAGCTTTCCGGTCGGGCCGAGCGGGATCTCGTCGAGCACGACGATCGACGCGGGCACCATGTAGTCGGGGACCCTCGCGGACAGCCTGGCCCGGAGGTCGTCGACAACGATGTCCCGGCCGTCGACCGCGGCCACGTAGGAGACCAGCACGGTGTCGCCACCCGGACCGGGACGGCCGAGGGTGGCCGCGAACCGCACGTCGGGATGTGCGGCGAGTACGGCGTCGATCTCGCCGAGTTCGATGCGGAAACCCCGGACCTTGACCTGGAAGTCGCTGCGCCCGCGGTATTCGAGCTTCCCGTCCCGGGTCCACACCCCTACGTCGCCGGTGCGGTACATCCGCTCGCCGGGCGCGCCGAACGGGTCGGCGACGAATCGTCCCGCGGTGGTGCCTCCCCTGCGGTGGTAGCCGCGGGCCAGACCGGGACCGGCGATGTAGACCTCGCCCTCGACGCCCACGGGCACCGGCTGCAGTCGCGCGTCGAGGACCGTCTCGGCAACCCCACGGATCGGGCCGCCCAGGGGAATCGGCACGACGCCCGGCACACAGTCTTCGATGTTCACCACGATCGTGGTCTCCGTCGGCCCGTACACGTTGACCATGCGGCGCTGCGGCATCCAGTCCGCGATCAGATCCGGCGGCCAGGACTCCCCTCCCACCATCACGCACTGCAGGTCGTCGAGCCCGGTCGGGTCGATCGAGGCGAGGGCTGCCGGCGTGATGAAGGCGTGGGTGACGCGCTGGTTCCTCAGCACCGCGGCCAGATCCGTGCCGCCGTAGACGGTGCGGGGCGCGATCACCATCGTCGCGCCGGCGGCGAAGCACAGCAGGTACTCGAGCAGCGAGACGTCGAAGCTGGGCGACGAGAAGTGCAACGTCCTGGAGTCCGCGGTCACCGCGCACCGGTCCCGCTGCTCGTCGGCGTAGTTCCCCAGGCCCCGGTGGGTCAGGGTGACCGCCTTCGGCCTGCCGGTGGAGCCGGAGGTGTAGATCAGGTACGCGGGATTGTCGATCCGAAGGGGTGCCGTGCGCTCGGCGTCGGTCACCACCGCCGCCGATCGGGACGCACAGTCCGCGGCGAATCCGGGGTCGTCGAGTGTCAGCCACGGCACCGTGTCGGGCAACCGGTGCCGATGCGCGGCGACGGTGAGCCCGACGCCGGCACCGGAGTCGGCGAGCATGTGCCCGACCCGCTCCGCCGGATAGTCCGGGTCGACCGGGACGAACGCGGCCCCGGTCTTCGCCACCGCCCACATCGCGAGAACCGATTCGACGGACCGTGGAATGCCGAGCGCCACGTAGGTTTCCGGACCCGCACCGTGGTCGATCAGTGCCCGCGCCAGGCGAGAGGACCGGGCGTCGAGGTCCCGGTACGTGACCGCGTGCGCGCCGGCGACCAGTGCGACCGCCTCCGGATCGTGGGCGGCCGCCTCCGCCAGGATCTCGGGGAGCGTGCGGGCGGCACTGCCCGGACCTCCCCGAACCGGCGCCAGCATCCGGCGTTCGTCCGCGGTCAACAGGTCGAGTCCGGCCAGGGGCCGTTCCGGGTCGTCACCGATCGCGTGCAGCACGTGCAGCAGCCGGCGGGCGGCGTCGTCGACCGCGGTCCGGTCGACGAGGTCCGGGTGGAACTTCATCGTCAGGCGCAGACGGTCGGTCGCGGATGCGACCACGCTCAGCGGGTAGTGGGCGGCGTCGCGGACCTCGACGCCCTGCAGCCGCATCCCCGCGATGTCGGTGTCCGCGGACAGCGCGCTGCGCACGGGATAGGACTCGAAGACGGTGAGCGTGTCGAAGCCCGCGGCCGGTCCCGCGGCGCGCTGGACATCGGTCAGTCCGACGTGGTGATGATCGAGCAGCGCCGCCTGCTCCGCCTGCACCCGATCCAGCAACGCACCAAGGGTCTCCGCGGCATCGAGGCGGACCCGGACCGGCACGGTGTTGATGAACAGTCCGATCATCGTTTCGATGCCGGGCACGTGCGGGGGCCGACCGGACACGGTGGCGCCGAACACCACGTCGTCGCGACCGGTGAGGAGCCCGAGGACGATCGCCCACCCGACCGAGACGACGGTGTTGAGCGTCAGTCCGCGCTCGTGCGCGACTGCGCGCAGTCGTTCGGTGGCCGCGTCGTCCAACTCGTATCGCAGGTCCCGCGACGGCGCGGACCGCGCTGTGGTGGTGGACCCGTCGCGGACCAGCAGGGTCGGCTCGTCCGTCCCGTCGAAGGCATCGGCCCACGCGCGCAGCGCCGCCGGCCGGTCCTGCGCCGCGAGCCATGCGAGAAGGTCGCGGTACGGGCGCACCCGCGGCAGCGCGGAGTCGTCGCCGCCGGTCGCGTAGAGGACGACCAACTCCTCGAGCAGCAGCGGCGTCGACCACCCGTCGAGCAGGATGTGGTGGTTGGTCAGGATCAGCCGGCTCGTGCCGTCGGGCATGCGCACCAGGCCGATCCGCAGCAGTGGCGGCGATGCCATGTCGAACGGGTGGGTGCGGTCATCGGCCAGGATCTCACCGAGCTGCTCCGATGCCGCCGGTTCGGCGAACCCGCGCAGGTCGGTCTCCGTCCACGGCGCGGCCACCTCGCCGGTGACGATCCGTACGGCCTCCCCGTCCGGCGCGCGCACGAACGCCGTGCGCAGATTCGCATGCCGGTCGAGCAAACCCTGGACCGCACGGTGCATACGCAGCGAGTCCACCTCGCCGCCCAGCGTGAGGATCAGCTGCACCAGGTACGCATCCACCGAGGCGCCCGCGAGTTCGGCATGGAAGAACATGCCGCGCTGTATCGGTGTCAGTGGCCACACGTCGGACAGCGACGGGAACCGGGCCTCGAACCGCTCGACGGCCGCCTGGTCCAGGTGCACCAGACCCAGATCCGACGGGGTCCGCCCGCCCGCACCCGGCGCGCTCGCCCGCTCGACCACCGCCCGCGCGGCGACGATCCACTCCTGCGCCAGGCGTCCGACGTCCCCGGCATCGAGCACGCGACGCGGGAAGTCCCAGGTCGTCCTGATCCGCGGGCCGTCCGGACCGGACACCGTCACCGCGTTGACGTCGAGCGCGAACGCCACCGGCACGGTCGCCGCGACCGCATCGCGCAGGCCGGATTCCGTGACCGGACGCCAACTTCCGTCATCGGAATCGGATCCGGCATCGAATCGACCGAGGTAGTTGAAGCTGATCTCCGGTTCGGGGAGTCCGCGCAGCGCGGACCGGGTCTCGTCGTTCAGGTACCGGAGCAGGCCGTACCCGATCCCGTGGTCGGGCGCCGCGCGCAGCTGCTCCTTGACCGCTTTCACCGCCACGTCGGCGGCGGCGCCACCGCCGAGGGCCTCGTCCACGTCCACACCCCACAGATCCAGCCGCACCGGGTGGATCGACGTGAACCACCCCACGGTGCGGGACAGGTCGGCGCCCGGCACCGCCTGGGACTCCCGGCCGTGGCCCTCGACCACCACCGCGACGCGGCCGGCGTCGACGCCCCGGCCGCGCCGCCAGGCCGCGAGCGCGAGCGCCAACGCGGTGAGCAGTCCGTCCTCCACGGACCCGTGGTAGACGCGCGGCACCGTCGTCGTCAGGCCACGGGTCACGTCGGCCGGCAGCTCCACCTCGACTCGCTCGACGGTGCCCGCGACGTCGACCGACGGATCCAGCTCGGGCACAGCGCGTCCCGCCGACGCGACCATCGACCGCCACAGGTCCAGCTCGACGGCCCGGCCACGCGCCGCCTGCACGAGCCCGTCCGCCCAGGTCCGCATCGAGGTACCGACCGCGGGTAGGTCCGGCTGCGCGCCGGCCGCGGCCTGCGCGGCGGCGAGCGCGAGGTCGGGAATCAGGATCCGCCACGAGACCCCGTCGATCACGAGATGGTGGGCGACGACCAGCAGCCGGGCCGCGTCGGCACCGACGAAGTGCACGAACTGGATCATGGTGCCGGACTCCGGGTCCAGCCGGTCGACCGCCGCCTCCAATTCGTCCTGGGCCACGCGGTCCGCCCCGGCGACGGAGTCGACCGGGAGCCGCCGCACGATCGTGTCGACAGGCACCGCCCCCGGCGGTCTCACCTCGAGCCGCCATCCGAACTCGGAGCGGGCGTCCCGGCGCAGCCGCGACCGCAGCATGTCATGCCGGTCCAGGACCGCGCCCACCGCACCCGTGAGGGTGTCGCCGTCGAGTCCGTCGGGAACCGCGAGCAGGACCGACTGCGACACCCGGCGGAAGTCGCCGCCACTGTGCGCACCGGCACGCTCGATCATCCAGCGCATGATCGGGGTGAGCGGAACGTCACCGACACCGCAACCCGGCAGTTCCGGCAGTACCACGACGCCCTCGGGACCGGTGAGGTCGGCGACCTCGGCGAGGCCGGCGACGGTGCGGCGCTCGAAGACGTCACGTGGCGTGAACGTCACGCCTGCCGCCTTCGCCCGCGACGCCAGTTGGATGGACATGATGGAGTCGCCGCCGAGCCCGAAGAACGAGTCGTCGACACCGACCGTCTCGACCCCGAGCAGCTCCGCGAACAGTCTCGCCAGCAGGAGTTCGGTCCCGGTGCCGGGTGCTCTCCCGCCCACCGCGTCGGGGCGCGGTTCCGGGAGTGCGGCGCGGTCGATCTTGCCGTGCGCGGTGATCGGGAACTCCGCGAGGACCGTCGTCACGGACGGCACCAGGTATCCGGGCAACCGACGGGCGACGGCCTCCGTGACGGACGCCGAATCGAGGTCGGCGCCGAACTCGGGGACCACGTAGGCCACCAGACGCGTGGCGCCGTCGACCGGCCCTGGTCGCGCGAGCACGACCGCGGACGCGACGCCAGGAACCGCGGTGAGCGCAGACTCGACTTCCCCCGGCTCCACCCGGAATCCGCGGATCTGGACCTGGGAGTCGCTGCGCCCCAGGAACTCGAGTTCGCCGTCCGAAGTCCAGCGGGCCCGATCGCCGGTCCGGTACATCCGCCCCGCTGGACCGAGTGGGTCGGCGACGAAGCGTCCCGCGGTCAGCCCGGGCCGTCCCCGGTATCCCCGCGCCACCTGCGCGCCCGACACATACAGCTCGCCCGCCACCCCGAGCGGTGCGGGACGCAGCCGCTCGTCGAGCACCCATACCCGCACACCCGGTAGCCCACGACCGATCACCGATCCGGTGTGACGCGGGCCGACGACTGTCTCGTCGTCGATCACCCGCCATGTCACGTGCACGCAGGTCTCGGTGATTCCGAACATGTTCACCAGGGCCGGCGCGGTGACGCCGTGCCGCTCGACCCATCCCGCCAGCCGGGCCGTGTCCAGTGCCTCGCCGCCGAACACCACCCAGCGCAACGCGAGGGTTCCGCCCTCGGCCGCAGCATCGGCCTGCGCGAACTGGTGGAAAGCCGACGGCGTCTGACTCAGCATCGTCACCGACTCGGCCACCAGCAGGTTCCGCAGCTCGTCCGGGGAACGCGCGGTGTCGTGCCCGACGACGACCAGCCGGCCGCCGAACGCCAGGGCCCCCCACAGTTCCCACACCGCGAAGTCGAACGCGAACGAGTGGAACATCGTCCACACGTCGCCCGGGCCGAAGCCGAGGACGGCGCGGGCGCCGGTCAGCAACGTCACCGCGTTCCGGTGCGTCACCGCGACGCCCTTGGGCCTCCCGGTCGAACCGGACGTGTAGATCACGTACGCAACGCAGTCCGCGTGCAGCGGACCGGTGCGATCGGCGTCGGTGACCGGCGCGGTGTCCCGGGTTTCGAGCTCGGCGCGCATGTCGGGACTGTCGAGCCGGACCACCGGTGCGCAATCGAGGAGGTCCCCCGGCACGCTCGCGTCGACCAGTACGCAGGCCGGGGCCGCATCGCCCAGCAGGAACCCGATCCGCGCCGCCGGGTACGACGGGTCCACCGGCAGGTAGGCCGCGCCCGACCGCGTGACCCCGACGAGCGCGGTCACCAGATCCGCCGACCTGTGCATCATCACCGCGACCACCGATTCCGGACCGATGCCGTGGTCGATCAGCCAGCGCGCACACCGGTTCGAACGCTCGTCGAGTTCGCGGTAGGTGATCCGCGTGTCCCCGGCGACCACCGCGACCGCGTCCGGATCGGCCGCGACAGCCGCGGCGAACAGGTCCGGCAATGTCGCGTCCACCGATGTGGTCCGCACTGGTCCGGACGCGAGTTCCGCCGCCTCCTCTCGCGCGGACCCCCCCACGACGTCGATGTCGCCGACCGCGGCGGACGGATCGGCCGCGACGGCCCCGAGCACGCGGCCGAACATGTCCGCGAGCGTCGTCGCGGTGGAACTGTCGAACACGTCGGTTGCGAACAGCAGCTCGCCCGCCAACCCCGCCGGGGCCCCGGCTGGGTCGAACCGCTCGCCGATCCCGAACTGGAGGTCGTACTTCGCCTCGCCCAGCTCCACGTCGAACATCTCGACCGACAGTGACGGCAGCCGGACGCGAGGGCGTTCGACGTTGCGGAACTCGAGCATCACCTGGAACAGCGGGGTGTGCGATGTGGACCGCGCGGACGCCGACCGCTCCACGAGTTGCTCGAACGGCATGTCGGCGTGCGCGAAGGCATCCACGTCCGCGTCTCGCGTCCCGGCGAGCACCGCCGCGAAGGAATCCCCCGGGTCGACCGCGGTGCGCAGCACCAGGGTGTTGACGAACATGCCGACCACGTCGTCCAGCTCGGCCTCACCGCGCCCGGCGACCGGGGTTCCGACCACGGCGTCCCGGCCGGCTCCCACCCGGGACAGCAGCACCGCGAGCGCGGCGTGGACCACCATGAACACCGTCGCATCGTGCCGGCGGGCGAGGTCGACGAGGCCGCGGTGGACGCCGGGATCCACCGCGAGCGGCACCCGGCCGCCGCGGGTCGAGCGCCGGACCTCGCGCGGGCGGTCCAACGGCAGCGCGGTCACCGGAGGCGCCCCCGCCAATCGGCCCTCCCACCAGGCGAGTTCGCGTGCGACGCGCGAGTCCGGGTCGTCCCGGGAGCCCAACAGGGCGTGCTGCCACACGGCGAAGTCCGCGAACTGGACGGGCAGCGGCGCCCAGTTCGGTGCACTGCCGCCGACCCGCGCCGTGTACGCCGTCGCGACGTCCCGGGCCAGGGGGCCGATCGAGAATCCGTCGGCCACGATGTGATGAACCACCAGCACGAGGATGTGGTCGTCCGCCGCGGTGCGCAGCAGCCGTACCCGCACCGGAACCTCCTGCGCCACATCGAATCCCTCGTGCACGATCTCGGCGACGGTGGCAGGTACCCGGTCCGCGGCGACCGGCTCCGGCGTGAGCTCGCCGACCACGCCGGCCGCCGGCACCGTCACCTGCGCCGGCCCGGCGGCCGGCTGGGACGGGCCGGCAGCCGGCGATGGGAACACCGTCCGCAGCGACTCCTGACGCTCCACCACGTCGATCAATGCCCGCCGCAGGGCCGGCGCGTCGAGGCTGCCGGACAACCGCAACACCATCGGCACGTTGTACGCGGCCGACGCCGGATCGAACTGGTTGACGAACCACATGCGTTCCTGTGCCGGCGACAGCGGAATCCGGTCGGGCCGGGTGCCCGTGCGCAACTCGTCGCCGGGCGGCGCGGCGGCCCGCACACACCGGGGCGCGAGCGCCGCCGCGGTCGGGCATTCGAACAGGTCACGTACCCCGATCCGGCTGCCGCGCGCCCGGTTGATCCGGGCCACGGCGCGCGTCGCGCTCAGGGAATTGCCGCCGAGGGCGAAGAAGTCGTCGTCGACACCCACCCGGTCGACGCCGGTCACCTCGGCGAACACGGTGACCAGATCAGCTTCGGTGGAATTGCCGGCCCTCCGGAATCGCGGTGTCAGCGAGGCGAAGTCCGGTTCGGGCAGCGCGGCACGGTCCAGTTTGCCGACCGGGGTGAGCGGCACCGCGCCCAGCACCGTCACCGCTGCCGGCACCATGTGGGTCGGCAGGAGCCGACCTGCGTGGTCCGTCACGGCGTCGATGTCGACGCCGTCCGCGGACTTCGGCACCACGTACGTCACCAGCAACGGGTCGCCGGCGTCGCGTGGCCACGCAACCGTGACGGCGAACCCGACCGCCGGGTGCGCGGCGACCACCGCGTCGATCTCCCCGAGCTCGACGCGCAGTCCCCGCACCTTGACCTGGAAATCGCTGCGGCCCAGGTAGTCGAGCGTTCCCTCCGGCCGCCACCGGACGACGTCACCGGTGCGGTACATCCGGTCGCCGGGCGTGCCGCGCGGGGCGGGCACGAATCGCGTGGCCGTCAAGGCGGCCCGGCGGTGGTAGCCGCGGGCCAGCCCCGCTCCCGCGATGTACAGCTCTCCCGGCACACCGGCCGGGACCGGCCGAAGGAAGCGATCGAGGACGAACAGGTCGGTGCCGCGCACCGGATCGCCGATCGGCACCCGCGCCCCGGGCTCCAGGGGTGCGCTGATCGTCGTCAGGACGGTCGACTCGGTCGGCCCGTATCCGTTGAGCATCGTTCGTCCCGGCGCCCAGTCGGCCACCAGGTCCGGACCGACGGCGTCGCCGGCGACGACCAGCACGTCGAGGGCGTCGACACGATCGGGATCGAGGGTGGCGAGGGCGGCAGGTGTGATGCAGGCGTGGGTGATCCGCTCGCGGCGCAGGAGTACGCCGAGTTCGGCGCCTCCGTACACACCCGGCGGCGCGATCACCAGGGTCGCGCCCACAGTCGCGGCCTGCAGCAGCTCGAGGACCGAGACGTCGAAACTCGGCGAGCACACGTGCAGGCACCGCGCGGTCGCCGGGATCGCGTAACGGTCGCGCTGTGCGGCGAGCAGGCTCGACAGGCCGCGATGGGTGACGCTCACTCCCTTGGGCCGGCCCGTCGACCCCGACGTGTAGATCAGGTACGCCACGTCGTCGATGTGCAGGGGACTCGGCCGCTCGTCGACGGCATCCGCCGGGTGCGCGGCCGCGTCCGCGGCGCATGCCGGGTCGTCGAGTAGGAGCCAGCGCACAGTGTCTGGCAGATTGTCGCGATCGGGGGTGAGCGCCAGCCCCACTACGGCACCGGAGTCGGTGAGCATGTGCCGGACCCGGTCGCGCGGGTACGTCGGGTCGACCGGGACGAACGCCGCACCGGTCTTCGCCACCGCCCACACGGCCGTCACCGACCACGCGGACCGCGGCAGCGCGATCGCCACCGTCGCTCCCGGCCGCGCCCCCGCACCGATCAGGTACCGCGCCAACCGATTCGACTCCGTGTCGAGCTCCCGGTACGACAGCCGGGTGTCCCCCGACTCCACCGCGATGTTCTCGGGCCCGGTCGCGGCCCCGGCGACCAGGATCTCGGGCAACAGGCGGGGCATGCTCGGCGCGCCGCCCCGAATCGGCGCCGCCGTCTCCCGCTCGTCCGCGGAGAGCAGGTCGACCCGGGCCACGGGACACGCCGGATCGTGGGTCACGGCCGCGAACGCACACCGCATGCGGTCGGTGATCGAGTCCACCTCGGTCGGGTCGAACCGGTCCGGCCGGTACTTCAGAGTCAGGTGCAGGCCGTCGTCCAACCGCGCCAGCACGGTCAGCGGGTAGTGCGTGGCGTCGAATCCCTCGACACCCGTCACCCGCAGTCCGGCGATGTCCGCGCCGCGCGCCAGCGCCGAGCGGTCGACGGGGTACGACTCGAAGACGGTCAGGGTGTCGAACGTCGCCGCCCGACCCGCCTCCCGCGCGACCTCGGCGAGCCCGATGTGGTGGTGGTCGAGCATCGTCGCCTGCTCCGACTGCACCCGGCCGAGCAGTTCGCCGACCGTTTCCCGGGGGTCGAACGCGATCCGCACCGGAACAGTGTTGACGAACAGTCCGATCATCGACTCTATCCCGGTCACCTGCGGCGGACGACCAGACACCGTCGCACCGAACACGACATCGGTTCGCCCGGTCAGCATGCCCAGTACCAGCGCCCAGGCGACCTGCACGACGGTGTTGACCGTCACCCCGCGGTCCCGGGCCGCCGCCACCAGCGCGGCGGTCTCCTCGGCGGACAGTGTCAGCGTCACCTCCCCCGGTTCGGCGACCGGCACGACGTCGTCGATCTGCGATGCCAGCAGGGTCGGACCGTCGGCGCCGTCGAGGGCCCGGCGCCAGGCCTCGACGGCGGAGGTGTGATCCTGCGCGGTCAGCCACGCCAGGTAGTCGCGGTACTCGCCCCCGGGAGCTGCCGGCGTCTCCCGGTCGGCCGCATAGAGCGTGAGCAACTCCGCGAGCAGCAGCGGCGTCGACCAGCCGTCCAGCAGGATGTGGTGGTGGGTGAGCAGCAGCCGGTACTCGTGCGCACCCGTTCGGATCAGGGTGAAGCGCAGCAGCGGTGCACGGTCCATCACGAACGGAGTTGCCCGGTCCGCAGCGAGCAGCTCACGCAGGTGTCCGGTGCCCGCCGCCGCGTCGTGGCAGGTCAGGTCGATCTCACTCCACGGCACCGGAATCCGGCCCTCGACGATCTGGTACGTCTCGCCCGTGTCATCCTCCACGAAGCATGCCCGCAGGTTCGGGTGGCGATCGAGCAGCGCCTGCGCAGCGCGGCGCATCCGCTCCCGCGACGGTCGTCCGTGCAGCTCGACGACGAGCTGGACGGTGTAGGCGTCCAGCGAACGCTCCGCGAGGCGGGCGTGGAACAGCAGTCCCGACTGCAGCGGGGTCAGCGGCCACACGTCGGTGAGCCCGGGTCGCCGTGCCTCGAGGGCGTCGATCGCCGCCTGGTCGAGCGGCACGAGATCGACGTCCGACGGGGTCAGCCCGCCCGCGCCCGGTGTACGGGCGTACGCGGCGAGCGCACCCAGCGCCCCCTGCCACAGGTCGACGAGGCGGCGCACGTCGTCCGCATCGAGCACCCCGGCAGGGAACGTCCAGGAGGACTGCAGAACGGCTCCTTCCGGCCGCGCCACGATCCCGGCCGCGACGTCGATGACGGCGGTCGCCGGCATCCGCGGATCGCGAGCGCCACCGAGGCCGTGCCGCGGAGTGGGCAGCCACGCCTGCGGATCGTCACGGGCGGTGCCGGTGATCAGGCCCTGGCCGGCGGTGCCGGTGATCAGGCCCTGGCCGGCGGTGCCGGTGATCAGGCCCTGGCCGGCGGTGCCGGTGATCAGGCCCTGGCCTGCGGTGATCCTGCCCAGGTAGTTGAACACGATCTGGGGGTCGCGCCACCCACGCACCCGCGCGCCGGGCTCCCCGGCGAGCCCGCGGAGCAGCCCGTACCCGATACCCCGATCCGGGATCGCCCGCAACCGCTCCTTCACGAGTTTGACAGCGGCGCCCGCCGCCGCGCCGCCGGCAAACGCCTCGCCGAGGTCGATCGACGACAGGTCCGGGCGCACCGGCGACAGCGTCGTGAACCAGCCGACCGTGCGGGTCAGGTCCGCACCGGGGACCGCCGACTCCTCCCGCCCGTGCCCCTCGACGCCGAGCAGAACGTCGGACCGCTCGCCGCCCCGCTCTCGCCGCCAGCGGACCACCGCCATCGCGAGAGCGGTGAGCAGCCCGTCCAGGACGTCGGCATGCAACGATTCCGGGAGGGCGGTGAGTACGGCCGCCGTGACGTCGGGCGATTCCTCGCTCGTCACCACCTCGGTGGTGGCCGAGATGTCGCGCACCGGATCCAGTGGTCGCGACCCGAGCGTCGGGTCGTCGCCGGCCAGGATCCGCTCCCACATCGGGAGTTCGCCGATGCGCTGCGGGGCAACGTCTTCCAGTGCGCGCGCCCAGCGGCGCATCGACGTGCCCACCGGGGGCAGATCGGGCACCCGCCCCTCCGACGCCTGCGCCCATGCCGACGCGAGGTCCGGCACGAGCACTCGCCACGACACACCGTCGACGACGGTGTGGTGGACGACCAGCAGCAGCCGTCCGGTGCCGGACGGTCCGTCGAACCACACGATCTGCACCATCGTGCCTGCGGCCGGGTCCAGGCGGTCGGCCGCGGCGTCCGCGGCCGCGGAGGCGCGGACGTCGAACGCCGCGTCGTCCACCGACTCCACCTCGACCCGCGTCAGCACGTCCCGGGCGGCGACACAGCCGACGCCGGGCACCGTCATGCGCCAACCACTCTCACCGGCATCGTCCCGAACCAGCCTGGCCCGGAGGGTGTCGTGTGTGTCGAGGACGGCCTGCACCGCGATCTCGAGCGTGGCCCGGTCGACTCCGGCCGGCAGCGCCAGCAGCACCGACTGGGAGAACCGGTCGATCCGGCCGGCGCTGCGGTCGAGCATCCACGCGAGGACCGGGGTGAGCGGCACCTCCCCGACACCGCCGCCGGGCGACTCCTCGAGCTTCGGCGGGCGGGACGCGACGCGTGCGTCTGCTACCGCGGCGAGGCCGGCGACGGTCGGGTGGTCGAACACGTCCCGCGGTGCGAGGGAGAGCCCCGCCGTCTTCGCCCGGGCCACCAACTGGATCGACAGGATGCTGTCGCCGCCCAGGGCGAAGAACGAGTCGTCCGTCCCGACCGCGCCCAGGCCGAGCACCTCCGCGAACAGTCGTTCCAGGTTCTCCTCCGCTGCACTCGACGGCGCCCTGCCCGCCGACACCTGCACCTCGGGCGTCGGCAGCGCCGCCCGATCGAGTTTGCCGTGCACGGTCGTCGGCAGCGCGGGAAGCACCACCAGGTGCGCGGGGACCAGGTAGCCGGGTAGCCGCGCCGAGAGTGCCTCGTGCAGGCGTGCCGTGTCCAGCACCGCTCCGGAAGTCGGCACCACGTACCCGATCAGCCGGTCTCCCCCGCCCCCGACCGCTCGCACGTCGGCCACCGCTTGACCGACGGAACCGTCTGCCGTCAGGCAGGATTCGACCTCGCCGAGCTCGATCCGGAAGCCGTGCACCTTGACCTGCCGGTCGCCGCGACCCAGGCAGACCAGCCGGCCGTCGCGGGTCCAACGCACGACGTCCCCGGTCCGGTACATCCGGTGGCCTGGGTCCCCGCCGGGTTCGGCGACGAATCGGCCGGCCGTCAGTGCCGGACGCCGGTGGTAGCCGCGGGCCAGTGCCGGGCCCGCGAGGTACAGCTCGCCGGGCACCCCGACCGGCACCGGCTGCAGTCTGCGATCGAGCACGCGCACACGGAAACCCGGTCCCGGGCCGCCGATCGTGACGGTGTCGCCCGGGATGAGCTGGTCGCTGATGCTCGCGGCGACGGTCGCCTCCGTCGGACCGTAGGCGTTGTACATCCGCCGTCCCGGGGCCCAGCGGGCCACCACGTCGGGCCGGCACGCCTCGCCGCCCGACAGCACACACAGGAGGTCGTCGAGGCCGGCCGGATCCGTCGCGGCGAGCGCCGTCGGCGTGAGCATGCAGTGCGTCACCCGCTCGGCCGCGAGAAGCTGCCTCAGCTCGTCGCCGCCGTACACGGCGGGCGGCGCGATCACCATCGTCGCGCCCGCGCCGAATGCGAGGAGGAATTCGAGGACCGACGCGTCGAAGCTCGGTGACGAGCAGTGCAGGGTACGGGAGCGGGAAGTCGTCCGGCACCGCCACTGCAGATGGTCGGCGAACGCCGCGAGCCCGCGGTGAGTGACCGTCACGCCCTTCGGAATTCCCGTGGACCCGGAGGTGTAGATCAGGTAGGCCTCCTGGTCGAGCCGTAGCGGGGCGGTCCGATCGGCATCCCGGATCGGTGGGACGGCCGTGGCATCGCTGGTGAGCCGGTCGGCGGCGACCACCCACCAGCGCGGCTCGCCGGGCAGGGAGTTCCGGGACTGCGGGACGGTCAGCCCGAGTTCCGCACCCGAATCGCGCAGCATGAAGGCGATCCGGTCCGCCGGGTGCGCCGGGTCGATCGGGACGAAGGCGGCCCCGGTCTTCGCAACGGCCCACACGCCGATCACGTACTCGACGCCGCGGGGCATGCCCAGCGCGACCACCGACCCGGGTCCGATGCCCGCGTCGATCAGGCTGCGGGCGAGCCGGGTCGACGCCCGGTCGACGTCGCGGTAGGAGATCTCGTGTCCGTCGAACCGGATCGCCGGTGCTCGCGGATCGATCGCCGCGCCCGCCTCGAGCAGCGCGGCCAGCGTGCGCGGCGGCCCGCCCGGTCGACCCGGCACCGCGGTCAGCGCGACCCGCTCCACTCGGTCGAGAATGTCGATGTCCGCCACCGGCAGGTCCGGGTCCTCGGCCACCGCCTCCAGGATCCTCAGGAACCGGTCGCAGAAGGTCCGCACGGTGGCCTCGTCGAACATGTCGGTGGCGTACACCAGGCCGGCGGCCAGTCCGGCCGGTCCGCCTGCGGCGTCGAATTCCTCGGCCACGGTGAGTTGCAAGTCGAAGTTGGCGGCCACGTCGTCGGAATCGAGCGCCTCCACCCGCAGATCCGGCAGCGCGAGATCCGGCCGTGCGATGGACCGGAACTCGAGCATCACCTGGAACAACGGCGTGTGCGCCTGCGAGCGGGGCGGATCCAGCGCCTCCACGACCTGCTCGAACGGGATGTCCGCGTGCATGAACGCGCCGAGGTCCGTCTCCCGGACCCGGTGCAGCAGTTCACCGAACGAGCACGCGCCCCCGACATCGCTGCGCAGCACGAGGGTGCCCACGAACATGCCGACCAGGTCGTCGAGGGCGGCGGCGCCGCGGCCGGCGATCGGGGTGCCGACCGCGATGTCGTCGGTGCCGGACAGCCGGGACAGCAGGGCGGCCAGTGCCGTGTGCGCCACCATGAACACGCTCGCGTCGTGCCGGTGGGCGAGTGCCACCAGGCTCCGGTGCAGCCGCTCGTCCACCGTGAACTCCACGCGCCCACCCGACTGCGAGCGGACCGCCGGGCGGGTCCGGTCACTCGGCAGGTCCAGCACCTCGGGCAGGCCCGCCAGGGTGGCCGTCCAGTAGTCCAGCTGGCGGGCGAGCGGGGACGATGCGTCGTCCCCGCTGCCCAGCCAATCGTGCTGCCACAGTGTGTAGTCCGCGTACTGGACGGCCAGGGCAGACCACTTCGGCGCGCTGCCACTCCGTCGCGCCGCGTACGCGGCGGCCACGTCCCGCGCCAACGGGTTCAGGGAGAAGCCGTCCGCGAGAATGTGATGCAACTCCACGGTGAGCACATGGTTCGTCTCGTCGACCCGGAAGAGGCTCGCCCGCAACGGAACCTGCTCCGCGACGTCGAAACCCCGCGCCGTCGTCTCCCGCACCCGGACGCGCAGATCGTCGGCATCGCGGACCCGGGTGATCTCGAGTCGGGGCGCGGCGAGTTCGGCGGGGAGAATCTTCTGGCACGGCCCGTCGTCGGTGAGCGGGTAGACCGTGCGCAGGGATTCGTGCCGGGCGACGACGTCGCCGAGCGCGGCCTGCAGTGCCGGGACGTCGAGGTCACCCGACAGCCGCAGCGAGAACGAGATGGTGTAGGCCGGTGACTGCGGATCGAACTGGTTGACGAACCACATCCGCTGCTGTGCCGGGGACAACGGGATCCGGCCCGGCCGGGTACGCGGGCCGAGTGGAGGCCGGCGCACCCCGCTGCCGTCCCCGCCGACCCGCCGGGCGAGCTCGGCGACGGTGGGGCCGTCGAACACGTCCCGAATGCCGAGCGCGGCGCCGGTCGCGTCGTTGATGCGGGCGACCAGTTGCGCAGACACCAGCGAGTTGCCCCCGAGAGCGAAGAATCCGTCGTCCACGCCGACCCGGTCGACCCCGAGCAGATCGGTGACAACCCCCGCCAGGATCTCCTCGACGGGGTTCCGCGGGGCGATGTACCCGTCCGCGGCGAGCCCCGGGTCCGGCAGGCTCGCGCGATCGAGTTTGCCGTGCGCGGTGACCGGGAGGCGGTCCAGGATCATCACCGTCGAGGGCACCATGTAGCCCGGAAGCGTCCGGGCAACGGACGCTCTCACATCCTCCGGATCGAGGACGGTACCGGCGTCCGGCGCCGCGTATCCCAGCAGCCGGATCCCGACGGGTCCCTCGTCCGCAACCACCGCCGCGGACGACACCCCCGGCACCGCCGCGAGCGCCGCCTCCACCTCGCCCAGCTCCACCCGGTATCCGCGCACCTGCACCTGGTGGTCCGCGCGGCCCGCGTACTCGAGCGTGCCGTCCGGCCGCCACCGGCCCAGATCGCCGGTGCGGTACATCCGTGCGCCCGCGCCGGACGGGTCTGCGACGAACCGCGCCGAGGTCTCCCCGGCGAGGTGCGGATAGCCCCGCGCCAGCTGCACTCCCGACACGTACAACTCGCCCGTCACGCCGGGCGGAACGACGTGCAGTCGCTCGTCGAGCACGCGCACGCGCAGCCCCGGGAGTGCGCGGCCGATCGGCGACCCCCGACCGGAGGAGCCCGATGTGCGGGTCAGCGGGCCGTGCGTCACGTGGACACACGTCTCGGTGATCCCGTACATGTTCACCAACTGCGGCGCCGAATCCCCTCGGCGAGCGAACCATCCGGTGAGACGCCCGGGATCCAACGACTCGCCGCCGAAGATCACGTACCGCAGCCGCAGCGCTGCGGCGTCTCCGTCGTCGGTGCGAGCCCGGTCGGCGTCGGCCAGCTGGTAGAAGGCGCTCGGGGTCTGGCACAGGACGGTGACCGCCTCGTCCTGCAGCAACTGCAGCAGGTGCCCCGGCGAGCGGGCGGTGGTGGGGTCGACCAGCACCACGGTGCCGCCGTGGATCAGCGCCCCCCACAGCTCCCACACCGCGAAATCGAAGGCGTACGAATGGAACATCGTCCAGACGTCGTCGCCGCCGAAGCGGAACAACTCCTGCGCGTCGGCGAACAACGCGGTCACGCTGCGGTGGGAGACCGCAACTCCCTTGGGTCGTCCGGTGGACCCGGACGTGTAGATCACGTACGCGAGCGAGTCCGGGTGCAGCGGCGCGTTTCGGTCGGCGTCGGTCACCAGCTCCGGCGACAGCTCGTCGAGCGCGCCGACCACCGCGGGGTCGCCGAGGTCGATGACCGGAATGCCGTTGTCCCGCAGGGACGGAGAGCTCGCCGCGCCGTCAGCCAGGACGCACACCGGGGACGCGTCGGCGAGCACGTGGGCGATGCGTTCCTCCGGATACTCCGCGTCCACGGGGACGTACGCGGCGCCCGCCGTGAGGACCGCGAGCAACGCGACGGGCAGCTCGTCCGACCTCGCCATCGCGACCGCCACCAGCGACGACGGTCCCACACCGTGAGCGATCAGCAGACGGGCCACCCTGTTGGCGCGCGCCGCCAGGTCGGCGTACCGGATGCGGGTGTCCCCGGAGACGACCGCGCACGCGTGCGGGCTGCGGTCCGCGGCGCTCGCGAACAGTTCCGGCAGGGTGGCCGGCGGCGCCACGCGCGGTGTGGCCGACAGCCCCGCGCGACCGGGCCGTTCCCCGGCGGCCAGTGCCCGCTCCCGCTCGTCGGTGAGGACGATGTCGCCCACCACTGCGGTCGGATCGGTGGCCACCGCGATGATGATCCGCACCAAGCGGTCGCCGATCGCGGCCACCGTGGTGCGGTCGAACAGGTCCGTCACGAACCGCAGGGTCGCGGACAGGCCGGCGGCGCGCCCCGACTCGTCGAACCGTTCCCGTACTCCCAGTTGCAGGTCGAACTTGGCGACACCCGGGTCCACTTCGGCCGCCTCGGCGGACAGTCCCGGCATCGCCACCGCCGTGGGCTCGCCGTGCTGAAACTCCAGCAGTACCTGCACCAGCGGCGCGTGCATGGGTGATCGGTCCGAGGCGAACTCGTCGACCAGTCGCTCGAACGGCAGGTCGGCGTGGGCGAACGCTCCCAGGTCGGTCTCTCGCACCTGGGCGAGCAGGTCGGCGAACGTGGTCTCGGGCCGGACCGTGGTGCGCAGGACGAGGGTGTTGACGAACATGCCGACGAGGTCGTCCAGTTCGGGCTCACCGCGGCCGGCGACAGGTGTGCCCACTGCGACGTCGGGCCCGGCGCCGAGCCTGGCGAGCAGCACCGCGAGCGCGGCGTGCAGGGCCATGAACAGCGTGCAGCCGTGCTCGCGCGCGATCCGGACGAGGTCCTGGTGGATCCCGGCCCCGACGTCGAACTCGATCCGGCCGCCGGACGCGGTCGTGCGTGTCGACCGGGGACGGTCGTGCGGCAGCGGGATCGCCGCCGGAAGCTCGGCGAGCCGGTCACTCCAGTAGGCGAGTTGCCGGGC
Source organism: Rhodococcus sp. NPDC003318 (assembly GCF_042879035.1). NCBI lineage: Bacteria > Bacillati > Actinomycetota > Actinomycetes > Mycobacteriales > Nocardiaceae > Rhodococcus > Rhodococcus sp. NPDC003318. The sequence goes on from NZ_JBIAOU010000001.1 coordinate 281,634, forward strand.
CGCGAGCGACTGCGGATCGTCCTCGGGGCCGAGCAGTTCGCGCTGCCACAGGGCGTAGTCGGCGTACTGCAGCGGCAGCGGATCCCAATCGGGTTCGCGCCCGGCCACCCGCGCGGCGTACGCCGCCGCCACGTCCCGGGCCAGCAGCGCGACGGACTGCCCGTCAGCCGAGATGTGGTGCAGCACGACGGCCAGGACGTGTCGCCGCGGCCCGGTCCGGAACAGCACCATGCGCAGCGGAACACCCTCGCGCACATCGAAACCTGCGGCGGTCGTCGCGTCGACCGACTCCCCGACCCGTTCCGGGTCCACGACGACGGGTGTCAGGTCCACCGCCACGTTCGGCGCAGGCAGGATCACCTGGTACGGCCCCCGCGCATCGGCCGGGAACACCGTCCGCAGGGCCTCGTGCCTGCCGATCACGTCACCCAGCGCGGTCTGCAGGGCCGCACGATCGAGGTCCCCCGTGAACGTCACGGCGAAGGGAATGTTGTAGGCAGGCGACGCGGTGTCGAACTGGTTCACCAGCCACATCCGTTGCTGCGCCGGGGACAGCGGAAGCCGGTCCGGGCGGTCCCGCGCGACCAGTGCGGGCCGATCCCGTTCCGGCCGGACGGGATCCGCGTTCTCGAGAATCCGGTCGACGTGCTGCGCCAGTCCCGCCACCGTCGGTTCCGCGAACAGGTCACGCACGCTCAGGTGCACCGGCAGCGCCGCATTCACCCGTCCGATCACCCGCGTGGCGACCAGGGACTCGCCGCCGAGGTCGAAGAAGCTGTCGTCGGCACCGACCCGGCGCTGCCCGAGCAGGTCCGCGAACACCGCCGCGACCGTCCCCTCCGTCGAGGTGCGTGGTGCCCGGTACTCGGCGGTGGTCCCGCCCCAACGGGGTTCCGGCAACGCCCCCCGGTCCAGCTTGCCCGCCGGGGTCAACGGCACTCGGTCGAGAATGACGAGGGCCGCGGGCACCATGTGCGCGGGCAGTGACTCCGCGGCGTGCGCGAGGAGGTCGCCTTCGTCGATGGCGGCGCCGGCCCCGGGCAGGACGTAGCCGACCAGCACGACGTCGCCCGAGGGGCCGGCGCGCCCGACGGTCGCCGCGAACGCGACCGTCGGATGCGCCCGGAGCACGGCGTCGACCTCACCGAGCTCGATGCGAAAGCCACGGACCTTGATCTGGAAGTCGCTGCGACCGAGATATTGGAGTTCGCGCACGGTCGTGCTCGCCGGGCCGCCGCCCGCGCGAGCATGCCACCGCACCAGGTCGCCGGTCCGGTACATCCGCCCGCCGGTGGTGCTGAACGGGTCCGCCACGAAGTGGCCCGCGGTCTGCCCAGGCCGACGGCGGTAGCCGCGGGCGAGCCCGTCCCCCGTGACGTACAGCTCCCCCACCGCACCCTCGGGCACCGGCTGCAGCCGTCGGTCCAGCACCATTTCACCGCACCCGCGGGACGGCCCGCCGATCGTGACGGCGTCGCCGGGGCGCAGCGCGGCGCTGATGCCGGCGACGACGGTGGTCTCGGTCGGGCCGTAGGCATTGAACATCCGGCGGCCTGCTCCAGCCCACTGCCGGACCAGCGCGGGCGGGCACACGTCACCACCGGTGACCACGCACTCGAGCCGATCGAGTCGGGCGGGGTCGACGGACGCCAGCGCCGCGGGGGTGACGAACGCGTGTGTAACCCGCTCGCTGCGCAGGATGTCCGCCAGTTCCACGCCGCCGTACACGTGCGGCGGGGCGACGACCATCGTTGCCCCGGCCCCTGCGGCCATCAACAGTTCGAGCACGGACGCGTCGAAGCTCGGCGACGCGAAGTGCAGGGTGCGGGAGTCCGGGGTGATCGCGAACCGTTCGCGTTCCTCCGCGGCGAGGTTCGCCAGCCCACGATGGGTGACCACCACGCCTTTGGGCAGGCCCGTCGATCCGGACGTGTAGATCAGGTAGGCCGCGTCGTCGAGATGCACCGGGCGGGTCGCCGCTGCAAGACCGACCCGTGGCGGGTCCGGTTCCGCGGTCGGGTCGTCGAGAACCAGCCACGTGGTGGTGTCGGGCAACTCGTTGCGGTGCCCGCGGACGGTCAGGCCGAGTGCGGCGCCGGAGTCGGAGAGCATGTGCGTGATCCGGTCCGCCGGGTAGTCCGGGTCCACGGGCAGGAAGGCAGCCCCGGCGCGAGCGACCGCCCAGACCGCGGCCACCGACTCGACCGAACGCGCAATGGCCAGGGCCACAACGGAATCCGGCCCGATCCCGTGTGCGGACAAGCGTCCGGCCAGCCTGTCGGCCCGTTCGTCGAGTTCACGGTAGGTCAGGCTGCGCCCGTCGGCCACGACCGCCTCGTGGTCGGGATCGACGGCCACGGCATCGGCAAGGATCCGGTCGAGGGTCCGCGGGGCGACGGCGCCCTCGCCCGTCACCGGTGTCAGCGCCGCGGTTTCCGCGGCGCCCAGGATGGGCACGTCCCCCACCGGCCGTTCGGGATCCTCGGCGACCCCGGCGAGCAGTCGCTCGAACCGATCGATCAGGGCGGTCACGGTGTCAACGTCGAGCGCGGTGTTGTCGAAGGTCAACCGCACGTCGATACCGGCGGGCGCGCCCCGTGCGGTGAAACGTTCGGTGAGGTCGACCGTGAGCTCGGTGGCCGCCGGAGCGATCGGGGCGGAGTCGGCGGTGTGAACGTCGAACGTCACGCGCGGACGGGAGGCGCCGAGCGTCTCGACGACCCGCTCGAACGGGGTCTCCGGGTGGGCGAAGGCGCGGCGCTCGCACTCGCCGGTCTCGCGGGCCAGGTCGGCGAAGGGGGCGGACGGATCGATCGGAGTACGCAGGGCGACGGTGTTCCGGCGGGCTGTGGTGGCGGATCCGGACGGCATCGCCTCGGGCGACCGGAGCGGCACCGGAGCGGCGACGACGATGTCGTCGGTGTCGGTGAGCCTGCTCAGGACCGCGGCCAGTGCGGTGTGCAGCATGGTGAACTGCCCGATGCCGAGGCCGTGGGCGGTCGCTGTGGCCGCGCTGTGCAGCGTGCGGCCGAGCACATGCGTGACCGAGCCCCGTCCGGTCCCGACGGGTGGCGCTGGGCCGGCGCGCGGCAACACCGCAGACTCCGGCTGCCCGGCCAGCTCCTGCGTCCAGAACGCCAGCTCGGCACTCTCGCGCAGCATGCGCGCACCGATCCGAGACGACTCGGGGTGGATGTCCGCCAGCACGGTGGTCGGCTCGGCGGCGAGCAGGGCCTCCACGAGGTCGACGAAGCGCCGGTGATGCGTGCGCAGCTCGTCCTCGCCGTACCGGTTGGGGTTGCCGCGGAAATCGACGAGCGTCCGGGCCGGCGTACCGCTCTGGTAGATGTTGACCAGCAGGTCCTGCACGGGTCCGGAGGTCACGATGTGGTACTCGCCGACGATCGGTCCGAGCGTGATCTCCTGACGGAAGAGCATCACGTTGACCATCGGCCCCGCCAGCCCGTGCCGGGCACCGGTCAGGCCGGCGTCACGCCGGATGTCCTCGAGACTGCACCGCTGGTGACGCAGCGCGCCCATCAGTTCCAGCTGCACCCGCCGGACGAGGTCGGCGACGGTGTCGTCGGCGTGGACGGTGATCCGGAGCGGGGCGACGTTGACGAGCATGCCGCCGGAGCGCTGCAGCGGCGCGGTGGTGCGCGCGGACACCGGCACGTTCACCAGCACGTCGCGGGTGCCCGTCATTCTCGACAGGTAGCAGGCGAAGCCGGAGATCAGCAGTGCCGCGGGCGTCGCGCCGACCCGGGCGCCGGAGGAGTCGAGCCGATCGAGCGCCTCGTCGGTCAGTTGCGCGCTCTCCACCCGGCTCCGAGCCGCGGCGGGGCCACCCCGGTGCGCGAGCGTGGAGCCGGCCTCGATGCCTCGCACGTGCTCGGCCCAGTACTCCCGGTCCGTGTCGAACCGGCTCGACGAGCGGTACCGCTGATCCAGCTCGTAGAGAGTGCGCAGGTCGAGAGCCCGGTTCGGCTCCGGATCGACGCCGGCCGCCGCTGCGGTGTAGAGCGCCGCGATGCGGTTCACCATCGTCATCCCGCTGTAGCCGTCGAGCGCGACGTGGTGAATTCGCGTATACCACAGGTAGTCCCTGTCACCGACCTGGAGGATGGTCATCTCCACCAGTCGGTCCCGCGTCAGTTGGATCGGAGTGACGTAGTCGTGGTCGATCCACGCGTGCACGGCAGCGCGCGGATCCTTCTCCTGCCGGAAGTCGAACACCGCGATCGACGTGTCGATCGAGGGGTCGACCATCTGACGCGGCTCCCCGCCGGTGTCCACCAACCGCAGGAACGGCGACTGGAACTCGCGGGCCGCGGTCACCGCCGAGGCACGTAGCAGGTCGAGGTCCACGTCGCCGTGCAGATCCACGTACTGCGCGATGAAGATCGGCGTCGTCGGACCGAGTTGCTGCCCGAACCACACGCTGTGCTGGACCGCAGACAGCGGAAAGGCCGTCGGCGAACCCTCCGGTTCGTCGGCGGCGACCTGCGACTGCGCGCTGTGCTGGTGTGGATCGGCCGATGGGAATTCCTGCATCCGAATCCTCACGCGGGAAGCGTGGCTTCGTCGTCGCGTGACGCGACGTGTGATTCAGCCTATCGGGAGTCCCCGGCCGTCGCGAGCAAACCGCGCGATGCGCAGAGCCGACACCGTGGCGGTGCGGCGACCGCGCGGTCGGTTCAGCGCAGCGACACACCCAGCAGCGCGTCGACCGCGTCGGAGAACAGTCCCGGCGCGGCGGCGTCGTGGCCGCCGTGGTCGACGGCCCGGCGGGCCCAGCCGTCGAGGGCGTCGAGGGCCTTCGGGGTGTCGAGGTCGTCGGCCAGGTGCTGACGAAGCCGGGCGACGGTGTCGTCGACGTTCTGGGCGGTGGGCAACGCGGCCGCGCGCCGCCACAGCGCGACGCGCTGCTCGGCGACAGCGAGCACCTCGGTGGTCCAGGGCCGGTCCGCGCGGTAGTGCCCGGACAGCAGGCCGAGCCGGATCGCCATCGGATCGACCCCCTCGCCGCGCAGTTTGGACACGAACACCAGGTTGCCGCGGCTCTTCGACATCTTCTCGCCGTCCAGCCCGATCATCCCGGTGTGCACGTAGTGCCGAGCGAAACGCCGTTCGCACACAACAGATTCCGCGTGCGCCGCGGAGAACTCGTGGTGCGGGAAGATCAGGTCACTGCCACCGCCCTGCACGTCGAAACCGGACCCGATCCGGTTCAGCGCGATCGCCGAGCACTCGATGTGCCAGCCGGGACGTCCCGGCCCGAACGGGGACGGCCACGACGGCTCACCGGGCCGGTTCGCCCGCCACACCAGGGCGTCGAGGCGGTCCTGCTTGCCCGGGCGATCCGGGTCGCCGCCGCGCTCGGCGAAGAACTTCTCCATCGTCTCGCGGTCGTAGCCGGACTCGTACCCGAACTGCTCCGTGGCGTCCACCCGGAAGTACACGTCGGGGAACTCCGGGTCGTCGACGACGTAGGCGGCGCCCGCGGCGAGCATCTTGCCGACCATCTCGACGACCTCGTTCACCGACTCCACCGCGCCGATGTAGTCGCGCGGCGGCAGCACCCGCAGCGCCTCCATGTCCTCGCGGAACAGGGCGGTCTCCCGCATGCCGAGCACCACCCAGTCCTCACCGTCGCGCTCGGCCCGCTCGAACAGTGGGTCGTCGACGTCCGTCACGTTCTGCACGTAGTGCACGTCGTGCCCCGCGTCGCGCCACAGTCGGTGCACCAGATCGAACGCGAGATACGTGGCCGCGTGGCCGAGGTGCGTCGCGTCGTACGGCGTGATGCCGCAGACGTACATCGTCGCCGTGCGGCCCGGCGTGACCGGGCGTACGCGCCGATCTGCGGTGTCGTACAGCCGCAGGGGCGGGCCCTGTCCGGGGACGGGCGGAACGGCGATCTCGGACCACGACTGCATGCCTTCGAGCGTATCGGAACCGCTGTGCGGCACCTTCGGAGAGGCCTCGGATCAGAAGGCGGGCCACGGGATCGGTCGATGGCTGCTCGGCTGCGGCATCACCGGGTCGGCGAGCAGGTCCCGGGTGCGGCGCCGCAACGCGTCCACCTCCGCTGGGGTGACCAGTTCGGCCAGCCGGTCCGCCAGGTCGGCGTGCAGGGCCTTCTCGAACGCCTCGATGTCGGCGAGCAGTGCGCCCCCGACACGCTGCCCCGCCCAGCCCCACAGCACCGTGCGGAGCTTGTTCTCCGAGTGCAGGCAGATGCCGTGATCGACGCCGTACACCGATCCGTCGACACCCTCGAGCGCGTGCCCGCCCTTGCGGTCCGCGTTGTTGAGCAGCACGTCGAGGACCGCCATCCGCTGCAGCCGCGGATCGTCGGCGTGGATCAGCGCGACCTCCTCGCCCTCCCCGTCGTAGGCGCGCAGGATCTCGAACCATCCCTCCGGCACACGGTCGGGCGGACAGATGTCGACGAGGTCGAGACGTTCGCCGCGCTCGCCGGCGGTCTCCGGGGTCGATACCCAGCGCTGCACCATGCCCGGCCCGTAGGGGCCGTCGCGCAGGATGGTGCGCGGGATCACACCCCACCCCAGTGCCTCCGAGATCAGGTAGGACGCGACCTCGCGACCCGCGAGGGTGCCGTCGGGGAAGTCCCACAGCGGCTGCTCACCGCGGACCGGCTTGTAGACGCACCGCTCGGTGCGGCCGTCGATCTCGGCCTCGCACACCAGGGTGGCGTTGCTGGCCGACACGATCCGGCCCAGCACGGTGAGGTCACCGGTGGCGAGCACGTCCACGTCGTCGTCCGGGTACGGGGCGGCCAACGGTCAGCTCTCGTTCTCGTCGGGACGCCCGAAGGTGGCGCCCCGCCGGTAGCCGTTGGTCCGTACGCACACATGCCCCTCCGGCGCCAGCGGTTCGCCGCACAGCGGGCACGGCGCCCGACCCGCGGAGATCACCCGCTCCGACCTGACCGCGAACTCGCGCGCCTGCTCGGGCGTCAGGAAGACCCGCACCGCGTCGGGCCCGTCCTCGACGTCGTCGAGCACCACCGACTCGTCGACCTCCGACTCGGACACCGCGAGCAGTTCCACCACCACCGCGCCCGCATCGGAATCCCACCCGAGTCCCATCGTCCCGACCCGGAACTCGGCGTCGATCGGCGTCACGAGCGGGCTGACATCCGTCAACTCGGCCTCGTGGGGCGGCACCGCCGTGCCGAACCGGCGATGGACCTCGTCGAGGAGCAACCCCATCCGATCCGCGAGGACCTGCACCTGCTGCTTCTCGAGCAGCACGCTCACCACCCGCGCGGCGTGGACCGCCTGCAGGTAGAAGGCGCGGTCACCCGGTTCACCGACGGTCCCCGCGACGAAGCGGTCCGGGGTGCGAAAAACGTGAATCGCTCGGGCCATTCAGCACCTCCACCTGTTCGGACCGCCACTGCAGGTTCTACCCGGTCCCATTATCCGCCCTTTCCGTCGGTTCCCACCTCACCGCCGGGGACCGCCTCCGACGCACCGACGCCCGCCGGCTTCGCGTCGGCGGCGGTGTTCAGTGCGGACAGGTCCGCACCGGTGTCGTTCACCCTCAGCACGAACGGGCGGGTCGGGGTGTAGCGGATGACGCTGACCGAGGCGGGGTCGACGACGATCCGCTGGAACGCGTCGAGGTGGGCACCGAGCGCGTCCGCCAGGACCGACTTGATCACGTCACCGTGACTGCACGCGACCCACAGGACGTCGCGGCCGTGTTCGGCGGCCAGCCGCGCGTCGTGCGCCCGCACCGCCGCGACCGACCGTGCCTGCACCTGCGCCAGACCTTCCCCACCGGGGAACAGGGCCGCCGAGGGATGCTGCTGCACCACTTTCCACAGCGGCTCCTGCAGGAGTTCCTTGATCGGCCGGCCGGTCCACTGCCCGTAGTCGACCTCGACGAGGGCGTCGTCGACGGTCGGCGTGAGGTCGATCTTCTCCGCGAGCGGCGCGACGGTCCTCTCGCAGCGCAGCAGCGGCGAACGCACGATCGCGACGACGTCGAGGCCGGCCAGCCGACCGACCAGACCCTCCGCCTGTTCGCGTCCGCGGTCGTCGAGATCGACGCCGGCACTGCGGCCCGCGAGGGTGCCCGACGTGTTGGACGTCGATCGGCCGTGCCGGAGCAGGATCACCGTCATGGGATCAGACTAGCCAGTCGCGGAGACGACGCCCGTGCCGAGCAGCACCAGCAGGACGATGCCGAGGATGATCCGGTAGCCGACGAACCAGTACATGGAGTGGCTGACGACGAACCGCAGCAGCCAGGCGATGGTGGCGTAGCCGATCGCGAAGGCGATGGCCGTCGCGACGATCAACTGCGCCCCACTCGCATCGAGGCCCTCCCCTGCCGGCGCGAACGCGTCGGGCAGGGAGAACAGTCCGGCCGCGGTGACCGCGGGAATCGCGAGCAGGAACGAGTACCGCGCCGCGGCCTCGCGGGTGAGCCCGAGGAACAGCCCGGCGCTGATGGTGCCACCGGATCGGGACACGCCCGGGATCAGGGCCAGCGACTGCGCCGTGCCCATCAGCACACCGTCCTTGAGGGTCAGCTTCTCGATCGGCCGTGTCTTGCGCCCGTAGTGCTCGGCGGCGGCGATCACGAGCGCGAAGACGATGAGCATCGCCGCGACCAGCCACAGATTGCGGGCGGCGGTGCGGACCTGGTCCTTGAACAGGAACCCGAGGACGCCCACCGGGATGGTGCCGATGATCACGTACCAGCCCATCTTGTAATCGTGGCCACGTGCAGCGGGATTGCGCAGTCCGCGCAGCCAGGCCATGACGATCCGGCCGATGTCGCGGGCGAAGTAGACGAGCACGGCCGCCTCGGTACCGAGTTGGGTGACCGCGGTGAACGAGGCGCCCGCGTCGGTCTCCCAGAACAGTTCCGAGACGATCCGCAGGTGTCCGGACGAGGAGATCGGCAGGAATTCCGTGAGGCCCTGCACGATTCCGAGGACGATCGCCTGCAGCCAGGTCATCGACTCTCCGGTCACCGCGCGGTCACCCCGCCGTCGCCGGGAGGTGCAGTGGGCGGGGAGGCCATCGACGTGGCAGAGGCGCGCATCACGGAGTGCACCGTACCCGGCGCTCGCCGACGCGGCGCGTCGGCGAGTCCCCCACCCGCGCACCGCGGTGCGGCACTACGCTTTCGGACTTGTGGTGAGCGAACGATGAAGCAGCGCACGGTCGGGGACAGTGGGTTACGGGTGTCACGGATCGGCCTCGGCACCCTGACGTGGGGTCGGGACACCGACGGCGACGAGGCCGCGGCGCAACTGCTCGGGTTCGTGGAAGCCGGTGGGACGCTGGTGGATTCGTCACCGTTCTACGGTGGCGGCGCGGCGCAGCGGGTGCTGGCGGAACTGCTCGACGACGTGATCCCGCGGCGCGACCTGGTGATCAGCAGCAGCGGCGGCATCCATCCGGGGGGCGTCGACTGTTCGCGCCGAGCGCTGCTGGCGCAGCTCGACAACACGCTGCGCGACCTCGGGACCGACCATCTGGACCTGTGGCAGGTCGCGACGTGGGATCCGCTGACCCCCGTCGACGAGGTGGCGGCAGCGCTCGCGCACGCCGTCGACACCGGTCGGGTGCGGTACGTCGGCGCCCGCGGGCACCTCGGATGGCAGCTCGCCACGGCCGCCGCGTCCGCGTCGGCGTCCCCTCTGGTCGCCACGCAGGCCGAGTACTCGCTGCTGGCACGCGGCGCCGAGGACGAACTGCTGCCCGCGGCGCAGCACCACGGCGTCGGGCTGCTCGCCGCGGTCCCCCTGGCGGGCGGCGTCCTGACCGGCAAGTACCGCAACGGCGTCCCCGCCGACTCGCGCGGCGCGTCGGAGTCCGGGGCGCACACCGTCGCCGGTTACCTGACCCTCGAGGCCGCGCGGGTGGTCGACGCGGTCGTCACCGCCGCCGACGGGCTCGGCGCATCCCCGCTCGCGGTGGCACTGGCCTGGGTCCGGGACCGCCCCGGGGTGGCCAGCGCGATCGTCGGCGCCCGCGACTACGCGCAGCACACCGGCGTCCTGGCGGCCGAGGAACTCGAACTGCCCGCCGCCATCGCCGCCGCGCTCGACGACGTCAGCGCCTGAGTGCACCGCGCTCGACGACGTCAGCGCCTGAGTGCACCGCGCTCGACGACGTCAGCGTCTGCCGCACGCTTGTAGCCTGATCGAGTGGATCAACAGGAGGCCACACGGCGCTTCGCCGATGCCCGCGTCGCGACCCTCGGCACGGTGACCGCGGCCGGGTTGCCGCACCTGGTGCCGGTGGTGTTCGCACTCGTCGACGACCTCGTGGTCACGGCCGTCGACGACAAACCGAAGTCCACGCGCGCGCTGCGCCGCCTCGACAACATCCGGTCGAGTGGTCGGGCCGTCGTCCTCGTCGACGAGTACGACGAGGACTGGACCGAACTCTGGTGGGTCCGGGCCGAGGGTCCGGCCGAGGTGGTGGACGCCACCTCCTCGGCCGGGGCCGCGGGACTGCGGGCGCTGGCGGCGAAGTACCCGCAGTACCACGAGCACACGCCGCCCGGGCCGGTGATCGTCGTCCGGCCACAGCGGTGGGTGTCGTGGGCAGCACGCGAACCTTCCGAGGGAAGGTCAGGCTAACCTGGATTCGACGACGGTCTCTCGAGAACAAGGGGTAGTGATGGCAGCGCTCGACACGGCAGCGGAGACCGCACCCGAACTCGGCTTCGCCGAGCGGATCAGGACACAGACCGACGCCGCCCACCGGCGCACCGAGCAGTCCCGGTTCGTCGGCGAACTCCTCGCGGGCAATCTCTCCAGCGCCGCGCACGCCGCGCTGATCGGGCAGACCTACCTTGTGTACCGGACCCTCGAGGACGCCGGTCGCAGCCACGCGAACCACCCCGTCGTCGCGCCGTTCCTCGGCGACGAGCTGCTGCGGACACCCGCCCTCGAAGCCGACCTCGAGTTCCTGCTCGGTGGGCAGTGGCGCGAGCGGGTCACGCCCTCGCCCGCCACCGCCCGCTACATCGACCGGCTCGAGGAGGTCGCGTTCGACTGGCCCGCCGGGTTCGTCGCGCACCACTACATCCGGTACCTCGGGGACCTGTCCGGCGGCCAGATCATCCGCCGGATGCTCGAGCGCGCCTACGGCTACGAGACCGACGGCCTGCGCTTCTACATCTTCGACCGGATCGAGAAGCCGAAACTGTACAAGGACGCGTACCGCGCCAAACTCGACGAGGCCCCGCTCTCCGCCGAGGAGCAGCAGCGGCTGATCGACGAGGTCAACCTTGCCTACGACCTCAACGGCGCGCTGTTCGCCGATCTCGAAGCCGACCTCGACACCTACCTGGTCAAGTGATCCGCTTGCGCAGTCGTTCCGCCCTCGCCGCCACCGCAGTCCTGATCACCCTCGTCACCGCGGGGTGCGGCAGCGGATCCGACACCGCCGAGAGCGGCGAGCAGTCCGGTCACACCACCGCCACGCTCGACAGCCTCGACCCGACCCCGATCGCGGACGACCCGACCCCGGTGCTGCCGGTGACCGTCCGCGGGTTCGACGGCGTCGACGTCACGATCACCGACACCAGCCGCATCGTCGCGGCCGACCAGTACGGCACCCTGACCGAGACGGTCTACGCGCTCGGACTCGGCGACCACCTCGTCGGACGCGACACCGCCGCGAAGTTCCCCGCGGTCGAGGGCGTCGCCGACGTCACCCCCTCCGGGCACACGATGTCCGCGGAGGCCGTCCTCGACCTGAACCCGACGGTCGTGCTGACCGACACCAGCATCGGTCCGCGGACCGTGCAGGACCAGTTGCGCGCGGCCGGGATTCCGGTGGTCTTCTTCGATCCGACCCGCACCCTCGACGGGGTGCCGGGCCAGATCGAGGCCGTCGCCGCCGCGCTCGGCGTCCCGGAGCAGGGCAGGGCGCTCGCGGACCGCACCACCGACCGGATCGACGCCGCGACGGCGCTCGCCCCGCCCGACGGCACCGGACCGAAGATCGCGTTCGTCTACATGCGCGGCACCGCGATCACGATGCTCGCCGGGCCGGGTTCCGGGGCGGACTCGTTGATCACGGCGCTCGGTGGAGTGGACGCGGGCACCGCGTCGGGTCTGTCGCAGCAGTTCACGCCGATCACCAGCGAGGCGATGATCGCCGCGGCACCGGACGTGTTCCTGATGATGACGAAGGGACTCGACTCGATCGGCGGCATCGAGGGTCTCGAGAAGATCCCCGGCGTGGCGCAGACCCCGGCCGGCCGGAACCAGCGCGTCGTCGACATGGAGGACGGTGTGCTGCTCGGCTTCGGTCCGCGCACCGGTGACGTCCTGCAGGCCCTCGCCGTCGCCCTGTACGGCACCGACACGCAGTGACCACGCCGCCCGACGTCGACACCGTCCCCGGGATCCGGCGACCCCGTCCCGCGGTAGTGCTGACGGCACTCGCGCTCGGCCTGCTCGTTCTCGCGCTGGTCTCGGCGTGCGTCGGTCAGGTTCCGACGACACCGGCCGAGGTCCTCGGATCGATCGCGCACCGGATCGGCCTCGACATCGGCCCGATGCCCGCGCATCCGAGCGGTGAGGTCACGCTGTGGCAGGTGCGTTTCCCGCGCGTCGTGCTGGCGATCGTCGTCGGCGCCGGACTCGCGTGCGCCGGGGCGCTGCTGCAGGGCGTGTTCGCGAACCCGCTCGCCGAGCCCGGCGTAATCGGGGTGTCGTCCGGTGCGGCGGTCGGGGCGTGCGCCGTGATCCTCACCGGCGGCGCCTTCGTCGCGGGCACCGCGGTCGCGGCCGCCGCCTTCGTCGCGGGCCTCGTCACGACCGTCCTGGTGTACCTCCTGGCCCGGTCCGAGGGCCGCACCGAGGTCGTCACCCTGGTCCTCACCGGTGTCGCGATCAACGCGTTCGCCGGTGGTCTCATCGCCTTCTTCACCTTCGCGGCGGACCCCGCGGCCCGCGACCAGATCGTCTTCTGGCAGCTCGGGAGCCTCAACGGTGCCACCTGGAACGCCGTCGCCGTGGTCACGCCGATGGCGGTGATCGGCATCGCGGTGACGATGGCGATCGCGCACCGACTCGACCTGCTCGCGCTCGGAGAATCCGCGGCCGCGCACCTCGGTGTCGACGTCGAGCGGCTGCGGCAGATCGCGATCCTGGTGGTGGCGCTCCTGGTGTCGGCGTCCGTGGCGTTCACCGGCATCATCCTGTTCGTCGGCCTGGTGGTTCCGCATCTGATGCGGATGGTCGTCGGGCCCGGCCACCGGCTGCTGATCCCGGCGTCCGTGCTGTGCGGCGCGATCGTCCTGCTCGCGGCCGATCTCGGGGCCCGAACCCTGGTTCCCAACGCGGACCTGCCGCTCGGGATGCTCACGTCCCTGATCGGCGGCCCGTTCTTCTTCTGGATGCTGCGCCGCACCCGCAGGCAGCAGGGAGGCTGGGCGTGACGATCTCGACACGCGTGCGTGACCTGCTGGCCCGCGACCTGCCCGTGCCCGAACGGCCCGAGCCCGGTGCCGTGACGATGCGGGCCGTCGACGTCAGCGTCGACCGCGGCGGGCGCCGTGTTCTCCACACGGTCTCGATCGACGTCCGGGCCGGTGAGGTGCTCGCGCTGGTCGGACCGAACGGTGCGGGCAAGTCCACCCTGCTGGCCGCGCTGTCCGGCGACTGCGACGTCAGCGCCGGGCACGTCGAACTCGACGGCCACCCGCTCGACGACTGGACCGGATCCGAGATGGCACGGCGTCGCGCGGTGCTGCCGCAGCAACACACCGTCGGCTTCTCCTTCACCGCGCGCGAGGTGGTCCGGATGGGGCGCACCCCGTGGGCGCGGACCGTCGCCCGCGAGGACGACGGGGTCGCCGTCGCCGAGGCGATGGACGCGTGCGACGTCGAGCGGTTCGCGGGGCGCCCCTTCGCCGCCCTGTCCGGCGGTGAGAAGGCCCGCGTCGCGCTCGCCCGGGTGCTCTGCCAGCGCACCGCGACCCTGCTGCTCGACGAGCCGACCGCCGCGCTGGACCTCGGGCACCAGGAGGCGGTGATGCGCCTGGCCGCCGAGCGGGCGCGGGCCGGCGCCGCCGTGGTGGTGGTGTTGCACGACCTCGCGCTGGCCGCCGCGTACGCCGACAGCGTCGCAGTCCTCGCCGACGGCGGCCTCGCCGCCCACGGAACGCCCCGCGAGGTCCTCGCCGAGGACCTGCTCGGCCGGGTCTACGGCCACCCCGTCGAGGTGCTCACCCATCCGCGCACCGGTGCACAGCTGGTGCTGCCCCGCCGCGACGACTGACGGCGCTCAGAGGGTGTCGGCGATGTTGTCGATCGCGGACCCGATCCGATTCAGCAGCGCTCGCAGAGTCAGCCCCTCGGCGCCCCGATCGACCGGCTCCGCGGCCTCGAGGGTGTCCCGGACGAACGCGGACACGCTCCGCTCGTCGTCGAGATCGAGGTCGTTGACGGCACGCTCCCCGACCGCGACGACGTCGGCGCGCTCCGGCACGTCCACGTCGAGATCCGCGCGGTACACCTCCACCCGGAGCGTGCTGCCACGGACCCGGAACGCGAAGGTCTGGCCCGCCTCGGTGAGCCCGAACCCGTGTGCATGGGTTCCGACCGTCAGGTCCTCGAGCACGAAGCGCGCCGTGCTGTTCCGCGTGTCGTCCGCGTCCATCACTGCCTTCCCGTGACGAAGTCACCAGCCGTCACCCACGGTAACCCGCAATTTGCCCCGGTGTGTGACCCTGCCCCGATCCCGGCCCGTCGAGTCCGGGGTCGAATTCGGGATGTGGACGGCGATCGTGAATGCTGGAAGCCGATCGCGATCGCATCACCGCCGCGAACGCGAACGACATCAGGAGGAGACACTCATGCCGGGACCCGCCGCACGCGCTGCAACGGCGCTGACCGGGGCACTGTTACTGCTGGTCACCGGCTGTTCCACGGACTCCGACACCGACAAGATCCAGACCATCGAGGCGGCCACGGCGGCAGTCTCGCCCGCCGTGTCGAACGTACCCGCCGGCACCGTGATTCCGGTCTCGGATGCGGTCGTGGCCACGGTGTTCGACACGGCGACCGACACGGTGGCCATGCTCACATCGGACGCCGGACGGCTCCTGCTCGTCCCCGGCGCCGACCCGGCCGCGCCTCCCCGCGAGGTCACGCTGCCCGGTGGCACCGCGGCCCTGTCGGCGCCCCGCGACGGTGTCGTCGCCGTGCCCGCCGGACGCGCGGTGGCCCGGGTCGACCTCGCCGACGGGAAGGTCACGACGCTGCCCGTCGACGCCGAGGTCCGTTCCGTCCTCCTCCTCGACGGGGACCGCACCGTCGTCGGCACCGCCGACGGCACCATCGTCGAACTGGACGCGGCGGGAACGCAGACGCACAGCGTCGACGGCCTGGTCTCCGTCGACGCCCTCGGGGCCACCGGTGACGCGGTCACCGCCCTGGACCGCCGCCAGACGTCGGTGACGGAGATCGACCTCGCCGACGGCGACCTCGGCCTGGCGTTGCGTGCCGGTGAGGGCGCGACGAACCTGGCCACCGACGGCTTCGGTCGCGTCCTGGTCACCGACACCACCGGCGGTGAACTGCTCGCCCTGACCACCGATCCGCTGATGATGCACCAGCGGTACCCGGTGCCGGACTCGCCGTTCGGTGTCGCCGTCGACGAGAAGACCGGCCTGGTGTGGGTGACGGTCACCGGAACCAACGAGGTCGTCGGATACGACCTGTCGACCGGCATCCCGGTCGAGAAGCACCGCTTCCCGACCGTTCGCCAGCCGAACGCCGTCGCCGTCGACCCCGACTCGGGCGTGGTGTTCGTCACCTCGGCCACCGGCGACGGGCTGCAGCGCATCGACGTCACCGGACACTGACCGGGTTTCGAACCCACCGATCAGGTTTCGAACACAGAGGAGAGATTTTCCGTGTACCACCTGCTGCTGCGACTGATGTTCCTGATTCCGCCGGAACGGGTGCACCACCTCGCCTTCCGGGCGATGCGCCTCGTGACGTTCTTCGGCCCGGTGCGGTCGCTCGTCGCCCGCGTCCTGACGGTGCCCGACCCGGTGCTGCGCAGCCGTGTGTTCGGTGTCGACTTCCCCGCCCCCCTCGGCCTGGCAGCCGGGTTCGACAAGGACGCGACCGGTGTGAACGTCTGGGGTGCACTGGGATTCGGGTTCGCCGAGGTCGGAACGGTGACCGCGCAGGCGCAGCCCGGCAACCCCGCACCGCGACTGTTCCGCCTGCCCGAGGACCGGGCACTGCTCAACCGGATGGGCTTCAACAACCACGGCGCCGGGCACGCGGCGAACCAGCTGCGACTGCGCCGCACCGGGCTGCCGATCGGCGCGAACATCGGCAAGACGAAGGTCGTCGCGGCCGAGGACGCCGCCGCCGACTACGCCGCGAGCGCGCGGCTGCTCGGGCCGCTCGCGGACTTCCTGGTCGTGAACGTGAGCTCCCCGAACACACCCGGACTGCGGGACCTGCAGGCCGTCGAGTCGCTTCGCCCGATCCTGACCGCGGTCCTCGAGTGCGCCGATGCCCCGGTACTGGTGAAGATCGCGCCCGACCTGTCGGACGAGGACGTCGACGCGGTCGCGGACCTGGCGGTCGAGCTGGGCCTGGCGGGCATCGTGGCCACCAACACCACCATCTCGCGTGCGGGGCTGAGAACCCCGGCCGACGAGGTGTCCGCGCTCGGGGCGGGCGGTATCTCCGGAGCGCCGGTCGCGGATCGGTCGGTCGAGGTGCTGCGCCGGCTCTACGCGCGGGTCGGCGACCGGCTGGCGCTGATCTCGGTGGGCGGCATCGAGACCGTCGACCAGGCGTGGGAGCGAATCCTGGCCGGCGCCTCTCTGATCCAGGGCTACACCGGGTTCATCTACGGCGGACCGTTCTGGATGAAGAAGATCAACAAGGGGCTCGGGCGGAAGCTGCGCGAGGGCGGCTACCGCGACCTCGCCGACGCCGTGGGCGCGGCCACCCGCGCCTGACACCCACCCACCCCGCCACCCCGCCACACCCACCCACGATCGGCTGAAGGCCCCCTTCACGCGGATGATCCGCGTGAAGGGGGCCTTCAGCCGCTGCGGGCGAGGGGCGAGCTCTCAGTGACCGAAGGTCACCGTCAGCAGGGCGCGCGCGATGCCGTGCCCGAACAGGTTGAAGCCGAGGAACGCGGGGGTCGAGTCGGCGGTGAGGCCGTCGATCTTCTCGACGTCGAGCGCGGTCACCGCGTAGATGTAGCGGTGATCCCCGTGGCCCTTCGGCGGGGCGGCGCCGAGGAAGCGGTGTCCGCCGCCGTCGTGACGCAGGGTGATCGCGGTGTCTGGCAGACCCGGGCCGCCCTCGTCGCCCGCGTTCTCGGGCAGCGACGTCACCGACGCGGGGATGTTCGCGACCGCCCAGTGCCAGAAACCGGAACCGGTCGGCGCATCGGGATCGAACATCGTCACCGCGAAACTCTTGGTCTCCGGCGGGAACCCGGACCACGACAGCTGCGGGGAGACGTCCTCGCCACCCGGCACGCCGAAGATGCCGCTCAACCCGACGGTGGGAACCGTGCCGCCGTCGGTGACGGACTCGGACGTCAGTGTGAAGGTCGGCAGGTCCGGCAGATCGGCATAGGGGTCGTACGCCATGAAATGTCCTCTCGTGGTCGAAGTCAGCTGTTCAACAGGAAGTGCTCGAGTACGCGCGTGCCGAACTCTAGTGCGTCCACCGGAACTCGCTCGTCGACACCATGGAACAACGCGGTGAAGTCCAGTTCCGCGGGCAGTTGCAGCGGCGCGAATCCGAAGCAGCGAATCCCCAACGTCGCGAAGGCCTTTGCGTCGGTACCACCGGAGAGCATGTACGGCACCGTGCGTCCGTTGGGGTCGTGCGCGAGGATCGCGTCGTTCATCGCGTCGACCAGGTGCCCGTCGAACGTGGTCTCGTAGGAGTCGAGCTTGGTGATCCACTCGCGGGTGACGTCCGGGCCGATCAGTTGGTCGACCTCCCGCTCGAACTCCGCCTGCCTACCCGGCAGGACGCGGCAGTCCACGACCGCGGTCGCGGTCTGCGGGATGACGTTCGCCTTGTAGCCCGCATCCAGCATCGTCGGGTTCGCGGTGTCCCGCAGCGTCGCACCGATGATCCGGGAGATGGTGCCCAGCTTCTCGAGCGCGGTGTCGATGTCGGGTGAACCGGGGTCGAAGTCGAGACCGGTCTCGCTCGACACGGCACCGAGGAACTCCGCGACCGAGTCGGGGACGACGAGCGGGAAGGTGTGGCGGCCGAGCCGCGCGACCGCCTCCGACAGGATCGTGACGGCGTTGTCCTCGTGCAGGAACGAGCCGTGCCCCGCGCGTGCCTTCGCGGTCAGACGCATCCAGCCGAGGCCCTTCTCGGCGGTCTCGACCAGGTACAGCCGCGCGTCGCTGCCGTCCGGGCGGGGCACCGACAGGGAGAAGCCCCCGACCTCGCCGACGGCCTCGGTGATCCCCTCGAACAGGTCGGGCCGGTTCTTCACCAGCCACTGTGACCCCCACGTACCGCCGGCCTCCTCGTCGGCGAGGAACGCGAACACCAGATCACGCGGCGGCACCGTGCCCTCCGCCTTGAACTGACGGGCCAACGCGAGGGTCATGCCCACCATGTCCTTCATGTCGATCGCGCCGCGACCCCACACGTAGCCGTCCTCGACGGCGCCGGAGAAGGGATGCACGCTCCAGTCCGCCGGCTCGGCGGGCACGACGTCGAGGTGGCCGTGGATGAGCAGTGCACCCCGGGTCGGGTCGGCTCCGGGCAGCCGCGCGAAGACGTTGCCGCGGCCCGGCTGCCCCGACTCGACATACACGGTCTCGTAGCCGACCTCCTCGAGCTTGGCCGCCACCCACTGTGCGCACTCGCGCTCCCCCTTGGTGGTGGCGAGCTCACCGGTGTTGGAGGTGTCGAAACGGATCAGGGCGCTGACGAGGTCCACGACCTCGGATTCGGCGCGGCTGCGGGCAGGTCGGGGGGATTCGATGTGCGACACCACCCTTTCCTACCACCGCGATACCCCTCCCGAACGGTCCTCGAGCCCGGCCGGCGCGTCGCGGCACCCCATTTGACCTGCGGAAACGAGGCGATTTTGGCCTTTGGGTCTTGCTGGGTTAATCTTTTCCAGCACGCAGCGAGAGCGGCGAGCGAAACAAAGAGTGTGCAAGCGCGAGTGGCGGAATGGCAGACGCGCTAGCTTGAGGTGCTAGTGTCCTACTAATGGACGTGGGGGTTCAAGTCCCCCCTCGCGCACTCTGAGTTGAGACAGACGACGAAAGCCCCGAACTCCGGTTCGGGGCTTTCGTCGTCTCGGAGGGTTACCGTGCGGCCCACCAGTTCAGCTCGCGGCCCGACGGTTCAGGATTGCTCGCCGGCAATCAGTTCGTGGATCGCGAGTTCCTTCGCACAGGCGAACAGCGACCCCGCCGCGCCCAGCCGCGCGAACGTCAGCCCGGTGTGTCCGACGTTGTCGTGCTCGTCGTCGCCGTCGTAGACGACCGTGGCGCCTCGGACCAGCCACCGCCGCACGTCCGCGACGGTGGGCAGCTCCCCCGTGGTGCGCAGGAAGTAGGACTGCAACAGCAACACGATCCCGGTGGCGACCGCCGTCGCGCGGCTGGTCCCCAGTTGCAGCGACTCGCCGGTGTCGTTGCGTACACCGGTCGAGGTCACCGGAGACCCCGGCGCGAAGATGTCGGTGGCGCACGGGCCGCCGACCTTGTGGTGCAGTCGCTGCGAGAACGGCGTCATGCGGTCCGGGGCCGTCGAGAACGCCTTCGCGCCGTCCGGGTAGCGGAACGGCCCCTCGTCCGCGTCGTACACCGCCCCGACACTGATGCACTGGCGGAAGATCGCCGGATAGCTCATTCCCTGCACACCGCCGTGCGCGTAGTACTCGTTCCCGGATCCCACCAGGCAGGCGATGCCGCGGGCGGTGAGTTCCTGCAGGAGTCTTCCGATCTCGTCGCCCGCCAGGTCGCTGTCGCTGGTGCGGTTGTCGGACGCGCCGAACGGCATGCACACCACCGAGATTCCCAGTTGCGCCCAGTGCCCCAGGACCCAGTCGAGTCCGTCACGGACGTGCGCGAAGGTGCCGGTCCCGTCGTCGCCGAGCACCTTCACCGGGACGATCCGGGCGTTCGGTGCGATACCGGTGTGGATGCGGCCCGCGCAGGCGATGCCGCCGACGCTGGTGCCGTGCCCGTGCCGGTCGGTGGTGTCCTCCGGGTCGCCGCCGGTGCAGTTGCGGCCCGGAAGCACCCGGCCCGCGAAATCCACGTGGGTCGAGCGCAGCCCGGTGTCGAGGACCGCGACGGTCACCCCGGAACCGGAGACGTTGAAGTCGCGGCGGGCCTCGGGCGCGCGCACGAGTTGGTCGATGTCGGTCAGTTCGGGCAGATAGGGCCCGTCCTTCTGGACCGGCCTCTCCACCGGTACGACGGTCGCCGCCCCGAGGGTCGCAGTGTCACGTCGATCGGCCTTGCGTTCGGGATGTGGCAATGCGGTCATGGCGCCGGCCTTTCGTGTGGTCGGGCGCGCCGGCCCGACGAATCCCCCACCTCAGTCCCCGACACCGGCCATTTTCCTCGCGACGCAACCGAATGTCACCACCGGCGTCAACGCCCGAAATCGGCTGGTCGTGCGCGGGTCGGTAGACTCTTCGGCGACCGTACGGTCAGACTTTGCCCGGCTCGCCGGGGTGACGACGAGATCAGGACTGGGCAGCGCACCGATGGCACAACCGACGACAGGTATCGATCCCGCGGACCTGGAGACCTGTCTGAGGGTCCTCGCCGCGGCGGGTGAACTCGACTCCGAGCACCCCGACTCCATCGCACTGCAGCGGGCCAGCGGCAAGATGTTCAAGCGTCTCAAGCGCCGCAAGCGGATCGAGGTGCGCGACGCCAAGTCGGCCGCCGACCGCGCAGTCGTCTCCGCCACCGCGACCGGGTCCCCGAACCGGATCGACGACGAGACCGCCGGCGTGCTGATCTCGTCGCCGACCGTCGGCGCCACCGCCGGCACCCTGATCCGGCCGCGCCCCTGCTACATCTGCAAGCAGCGCTACACCGTCGTCGACGCCTTCTACCATCAGCTCTGCCCCGAGTGCGCGGCGCGCAGCCACGCCAAGCGCGACGCCAGCACCGATCTGGGCGGCAGGCGCGCCCTGCTCACCGGTGGCCGCGCGAAGATCGGCATGTACATCGCGCTGCGACTGCTGCGCGACGGCGCGCACCTGACGATCACCACCCGCTTCCCGAACGACGCGATCCGTCGCTTCACCGCGATGGAGGACAGCGCCGACTGGATCCACCGGCTGCGGGTCGTCGGCATCGACCTGCGTGATCCGGCCCAGGTGGTCGCGCTGGCCGAGGACGTCGCCGCGCAGGGCCCGCTGGACATCCTGATCAACAACGCGGCGCAGACCGTGCGCCGCTCCCCCGGCGCCTACTCGGCGCTCGCGGAGGCGGAGTCGGGCCCGCTGCCGGCGGGTGAGCTGCCCGACGTCGTGACGTTCGGCAAGACCAGCGACGCCCACCCCGCCGCACTGGCGAGTTCGCTCCCGGCGGCGACGCAGTCGATCGTCCACCAGGTCAGCGAGCTGGCCCTGGTCGCGGGATCGGCGACGCCGGAACGCATTTCGCAGGGCATCGCGATCGACGCCGGCGGTCTCGTTCCCGACCTCGCGCACACCAACAGCTGGGTGCAGGCCGTCGGCGAGGTCGATCCGATCGAGCTGCTCGAGGTGCAGCTGTGCAACTCGGTCGCACCGTTCATCCTCGTCGACCGGCTCCGGCCGGCGATGGCGGCCGCCTCGGCTCGCCGCAAGTACGTCGTCAACGTCTCCGCGATGGAGGGCCAGTTCTCGCGCAAGTACAAGGGCCCCGGCCATCCACACACCAACATGGCGAAGGCCGCGCTCAACATGCTCACGCGCACCAGCGCGAAGGAGATGCTCGAACAGGACGGGATCCTGATGACGGCCGTCGACACCGGCTGGATCACCGACGAACGCCCGCACTACACCAAGATCCGGCTCGCCGACGAGGGCTTCCACGCACCCCTCGACCTGGTCGACGGCGCGGCCCGCGTCTACGACCCGATCGTCCAGGGTGAGGCGGGCGTCGACCTGTACGGCTGTTTCCTCAAGGATTACGAACCGTCTCCCTGGTGAATACTGGCTGCACGCATCGCGACGAGCGAGGGAGGCGTGCATGGGCCGCGAGGTCACCCGGCTGGTGTTCACCCGCAAGGACCGACAGGTGTTCCGCGAGAAGGTTCACGACTGCCTCGACGCCCTCGCGGACCTGCTCGCCGGGGAGACCGGCACGACCAGCGATCCGACGGTCGGGCTCGAGCTCGAGCTGAACCTCGTCGACGCGGGCCACGAGCCCGCGATGGTCAACGCATCGGTACTCGACGCGATCGCCGACCCGGCCTACCAGACCGAACTGGGCCAGTTCAACATCGAGGTGAACGTCGCGCCGCGCCGGCTCGACGGAGACAACCTCGAGGACCTCGAGCGGGAAATGCGCGAGACATTGAACCGGGCGAACAACCGCGCCGGCGCGGGGGGCGGCCGGCTGGCCATGATCGGGATCCTGCCCACCCTGCGCAAACGGCACCTCGACCAGCGATGGATGTCGTCCGATCCCCGATACACCGCGCTCGACCAGCAGATCTTCGCCGCCCGCGGCGAGGACATCGAACTCGACATCACCGGCGTGCCACTGCCGGACCGCACGGACGTGGAACACCTGAGGACCCTGACCGACACCATCCTCGCCGAGGCCGCGTGCACGTCCACGCAGCTGCACCTGCAGGTGTCGCCGCGCGAGTTCGGTGCGCACTGGAACTCCGCGCAGATGCTGGCGGGCGTACAGGTGGCGATCGCGGCGAACTCGCCGTTCTTCGCCGGTCGCGCGCTCTGGCACGAGACCCGCATCCCCCTGTTCGAGCAGGCCACGGACACCCGGCCGCCGGAGCTCCGGAACCAGGGGGTGCGGCCCCGGGTCTGGTTCGGCGAACGGTGGATCTCGTCGATCTTCGACCTGTTCGAGGAGAATTCGCGCTACTTCCCCGCGCTGCTGCCCGAGTGCACGGACGAGGACCCCCGGGCCGTCGTCGACGCCGGCGGCGTCCCGGAGCTGGCCGAGCTGCGCATGCACAACGGCACCATCTACCGGTGGAATCGGCCGATCTACGACACCACCGACACCGATCACCACCTGCGTCTGGAGAACCGGGTGCTGCCGTCGGGACCGACGGTGAGCGACACGGTCGCCGACGCCGCGTTCTACTACGGTGCGCTGCGCTCGCTGGCGACGGCGGAGCGGCCGGCGTGGTCGCGGATGCCGTTCGAGGCGGCCGCCGCGAATCTGCGGTCGGGTGCGCGACGCGGCTTCGACGCCCGGCTGTACTGGCCCGACGACGGCTGGCACACTCCCCGTGATCTCGTGCTGCGGATCCTGTTGCCGCTCGCGCACCGGGGACTCGACTCGCTCGGCGTCGACCCCGGTGTCCGGGACCACTACCTGGGGATCATCGAGGCACGGTGCGAGTCGGGCCGCAGCGGAGCGGTGTGGCAGCGGGAGGCGGTCGCCGCGCGGGAGGCGGCGGGTCAGAGCCGGGACACGGCGCTGGCCGCGATGGTCGGTGACTACCTGGACCGCATGCACCTCTCGGAACCCGTTCACACCTGGGATCTGCCGTGAAAGCCCCGACCGCCGAGTAGGGTTGCGGCCCATGACCGGGAACCACGAGTCTGGGACACCTGCCCGCACCCGCGACCTCGACGTCGTCGTCTACGGCGCCACCGGCTTCGTCGGCAGGCTCACTGCCGAGTACCTGGCCCGGCACGCGCCCGACGGCACGCGAATCGGCCTCGCGGGTCGCTCGCGCGAGCGGCTCGAGCGGGTCCGGGAGCAGATCCCCGGCGCGTCGCAGTGGCCCGTTCTCGTCGCGTCCGCCGACGATCCCGCCTCCCTCGACGCCCTCGCCGCCGCAACCCGTGTGGTGGTGACGACCGTCGGCCCGTACGCCCGGTACGGCATCGACCTGGTGCGCGCCTGCGCGGAGGCGGGCACCGACTACGCCGACCTCACCGGCGAGGTGCCGTTCGTGCGCGAGTCGATCGACCGCTACCACGACGCCGCGACGGCGTCCGGGGCCAGGATCGTGCACTCGTGCGGATTCGACTCCATCCCTTCTGATCTCGGAGTCCACGTGCTGCACGAGCAGGTGGCGGCCGACGGCGAGGGCACCCTCCTCGACACCACGATGGTCGTCACGTCGTTCCGCGGCGGCGTGAGCGGCGGAACCGTCGACTCGATGCGCGGCCTCGTGGACGCCGCGAAGGCGGACAAGCACATCCGCACCGTCATGGCGCAGCCCTACTCCCTCAGCCCCGATGCCGCTGCCGAACCGAACGTCGGACGCCAACCCGATGCCGCACTGGTCAAGGGTTCCGACATCGCGCCCGGACTGAAGGGTGTCACGGCACCGTTCGCGATGGGACCGGTGAACACTCGGGTGGTGCGGCGCAGCAACGCCCTCCGCGGCTGGGCGTACGGCCGCAGGTTCCGGTACCGGGAGGTGATGAGTGTCGGACAGTCGCCGCTCTCACCGGTGCTCGCCGCCGGGGTCGCGGCGGGGCTCGGTGGACTGATCGCGGGCCTGTCGTTCCCCCCGACCCGTGCACTGCTCGACCGCGTGCTGCCCAAGCCCGGCGAGGGACCGAGCGAGAAGACCCGCACCACCGGGCATTTCACGACCGACGTGTACACGACCACGACCACCGGGGTGCGCTACACGTCGCGGATGCACGCCAAGGGCGACCCCGGGTACGCCGCCACCTCGGTGATGCTCGGCGAGTCGGCGCTCGCGCTGGCCCTCGACCGGGACACGCTGCCCGCCACGGCGGGGGTGCTGACGCCCGCGACGGCGATCGGCGACCGCCTCGTCGAACGGCTGCGGGACGCGGGCTTCGAGATCACCGTCCGGAGGACGTAACCACCACACGGGTTGCGGTGCCGGATCACCGGAACATCGTGGACGGCGGGGTACGGTGCAGTGGTGGCGTCGCCGAAGCTGATCCACGACGAGTACGAGCGCGGTTGCGCGCTGCCCGCGGACCCGGGGTCGGTGCGGTATCCGGCGCCGTCGGGCCATCTGTCGTCGCGGCTGCCCGCGGCCGCGCTGGCCGCGGGGGCGGTGGGGGCGCTCGCGTCGGCGGTGAATCGGCTGCTGGTCTCCCGTGGGCGCGACCCGCACACCTGGCTCCTCGATCCCGAGCGGATCGCCGCGTCGTTCGCCGCGGACCGGGTGATGCGCATCGACGGCGATCCGGTGTCCGGGTTCGCCCCGATGTCGGGATTCTTCGCGGCGTCGGACGGCTGGGTGCGCACCCACGCGAACTATCCGCATCACCGGACCCGGCTGCTGACAGCCCTCGATCTGCCTGCCGATGCCGATCCGGGCATGCTCTCGGTCCGGGTCGGCGAACTCGCGGCACAGGACGTCGAGGACCGCTGCGCCGAGGCGGACGCGGTCGCGGCGCGGGTCCGCACCGAGGAGGAGTGGGCGGCGCACCCGCAGTCGCTCGCGACGTCCACGGGTCCGCTGGTGGCGATGACGCCCACCGACGGATACACGGGGGTGACGCTGTCGGTGGCGGATCCGGTGCACCCGCTCGCGGGTCTGCGGGTGCTGGATCTGACGCGGGTGCTGGCGGGCCCGGTCGCCGCGCGCGCGTTGGCGCTGCTCGGCGCGCAGGTGCTGCGGGTCGATCCCCCACAGCTGCACGAGATCGACTGGCAACACCGCGACACCGGCCAGGGCAAGCGGTCGACCCTGCTCGACCTGACCGCCGCCGCGGATCTGGACACGATGCGGGGCCTGATCGCAACCGCGGACGTCCTCGTCACCGGGTACCGGCCGGGCAGTCTCGACCGCTTCGAACTGTCCTCGGACGCACCGGGACTGGTGCGGGCGTCGGTCAGCGCATGGGGTGACCGCGGTCCGTGGTCGGGCCGCCGCGGATTCGACAGCATCGTGCAGGCGGCGTCCGGGATCGCACTCGTCGAGGGCGGTGAGCATCCGGGGGCGCTGCCCGCGCAGGTGCTCGACCACGCCAGCGGATACCTCCTCGCGGCAGGCGTCGTGGACGCGGTGACGCTCCGCTGCGCCGACCGTCGCGGCCGCGACGTGTCGGTGTCTCTGGCCCGCACGGCGCGGACGCTGCTCGATCTGCCGGGCCGTCTCACCGCGCCCGCAGAGTCCCTGGATCCCGGTCCGGCGGCCGGCGTCACGCACGGCGCGATCACGACCGCCAGGCCCGCGCTCCCCGGATATCCCGAATACCCGTTCCCCGCGCACGACTGGGGTGCCGACGCACCACACTGGGTGTGAAAGGCGTCTGAGAGGATGGGCCGGTGCCGGCCTCCGTACCCCTGATCGTCGACGTGGACACCGGGATCGACGACACCGTTGCCCTGGTCTACCTGCTGTCCAGTCCGGAGGCCGACATCCTCTCGGTCGCCAGTACCGCGGGGAACGTACCCGCCGCCCAGGTCGCCGCGAACAACCTCGCGCTGCTCGACCTGTGCGGCCGACCCGACATCGAGGTGACCCTCGGTTCCCCCGTGCCACTGAGCGACGACCTGCGCACGACCGAGGACACGCACGGGCCCCGGGGCATGGGGCACGCGGAACTGCCGCGGTCGCCGCGGGAGCTGTCCTACCGGGATTCCGCTCAGGCGTGGGTGGACCTGGCCCGCTCCCGGCCCGGCGAGATCACCGGGCTGGTGACCGGCCCGCTGACGAACCTCGCGTTGGCGCTGCGTCGCGAACCGGAGTTGCCGCGACTGCTCCGCCGACTCGTCGTGATGGGCGGCGCGTTCAACCATCCCGGCAACACGACGCCGAAGTCGGAGTGGAACATCTCGGTCGATCCCGAAGCGGCCAAGGAGGTCTTCGACGCGTTCTCCGCCGCTCCCGCGGACCGACGACCCCTGGTGTGCCCCCTCGACATCACCGAGACCCTCGAGATGACACCGGACCACCTGCGCCGGTTGGCCAGTGCGGCGGGCAGCGAGCCGGCCGAACTGATCGCGGAGACCGATCCCGCCGGAACCCGTTCCCGGGCAAGCAATCCGGTCGTCCGCGTGCTGTTCGACGCGATCCGCTTCTACCTCGATTTCCACCGCGCGCACGGGCAGGGCTTCATCGCGCACATGCACGACCCGTTCGCCGCGGCCCTGGCCCTGGACCCGTCGATCGCCCGGACCCGCCCGGCGACCGTCGACGTCGAACTGACCGGCACCCTGACTCGGGGGTGCACGGTCGCCGACTGGCACGGCATGTGGGGGCGGGAACCGAACGCCGACATCGCGGTCGGCACCGACCCGGAGGCGTTCTTCGACCACCTGATCTCACGGATCGGATCCCACCTGCGCTGACGCGCAGTGGTGCACTTCCGGACGGCCGCGCATCCGAAAGTGCACCACTGCGGCGCAGCCGCACTACTTGTCGAACGCGTCCAGGATGCGGTGCGCCGCCAACGCGGCCGTGAGCGACCCGTCCCGCACCTGCTGCTCGACGTCGCCGCGGACGGCCTTGACCTCCGGATCGGTGTCGAGGCGGCGCAGCAGCTGGTCGTGGACCATCGACCACGTCCAGTCGACCTGCTGCTGATGCCGTTTGCGTTCGAGTTCGCCGGCGTCGCCGAGGACCTTGCGGTGCCGCAGCACCTCGTCCCAGAACTTGTCGACTCCGACGTTCTCGAGCGCGCTCATCGTCAGGACCGGCGGCTTCCACAGCGCGTCGTGCGGGTAGATCAACCGCAGCGCGCCGGCCAGCTCGCGGGCCGCGGCCTTGGCCTCGCGCTCGTGCTTGCCGTCGGCCTTGTTGACGGTGACGATGTCCGCGAGTTCGAGCACGCCCTTCTTGATGCCCTGCAGCTGGTCTCCGGTGCGGGCCAACGTCAGGAACGTGAAGGTGTCGACCATGTTCGCGACGGTGACCTCGGACTGCCCGACGCCGACCGTCTCGACGAGGATCACGTCGTAGCCGGCGGCCTCGATCAGCACCATCGTCTCGCGGGTCGCCTTCGCGACACCGCCGAGCGTGCCCGACGTCGGGGACGGCCGGATGAACGCGTTCGGCTCGACCGACAGGTTCTGCATCCGGGTCTTGTCGCCCAGGATCGAGCCGCCCGTCCGGGTGGAGGACGGGTCGACCGCGAGGACGGCGACCTTGTGCCCCAACGAGATCAGATACATCCCGAGGGCTTCGATGGTGGTCGACTTCCCGACTCCGGGGACGCCGGTGATGCCGACGCGGATCGCGCCCCCGGCGTGCGGGAGCAGGCGGAGCAGCAACTGCTGCGCCTGCTCCCGGTGGTCCGTCCGGGTGGATTCGACAAGGGTGATCGCTTTTGCGATCTCCCCCCGCCGACCGGCCAGGACCGCGTCGCCGAGGGCGGTCAGATCCAGGGGCGGACGACTAGTCGGCGACAACCGAATCGTGTCCCAACTGTTCCGACAGCTTCTGCAGCAGCCCGATCGCGGCGTCCGCGAGGACCGTGCCGGGCGGGAAGATCGCCGCGGCGCCGGCCTGGTACAGCTCCTCGAAGTCGCCGGGCGGGATGACGCCGCCGACCACGACCATGATGTCGGGGCGGCCCACCGCGGCAAGAGCCTCCCGCAGCGCAGGCACCAGGGTGAGGTGGCCGGCGGCGAGGGAGGACACGCCGACGATGTGCACGTCGGCGTCGGCCGCCTGCTGGGCGACCTCCTCGGGGGTCTGGAACAGCGGTCCCACGTCGACGTCGAATCCGAGGTCCGCGAAGCCGGTGGAGATCACCTTCTGGCCTCGGTCGTGCCCGTCCTGACCCATCTTCGCGACGAGGATGCGGGGACGGCGACCCTCGGCCTCAGCGAACTTCTCGACGAGTTCGGTTGCGTTGGAAATGTTCTCCGACTTTCCGGCCTCGTCCCGGTACACCCCGCTGATGGTCCGGATCTCGGCCTGGTGACGCCCGTACACCGTCTCCAGCGCGTCGGAGATCTCCCCGACGGTGGCCTTGGCGCGGGCCGCGTTCACGGCCAGGGCGAGCAGGTTGTTCTCCATGCCGCCCTCGGTGGACGCCGCGGCGCGGGTGAGCTCGGCGAGGGCGGCCTGCGTGGCGGCCTCGTCGCGCTCGGCACGCAGCTGCTGCAGCTTCGCGAGCTGCTCCGCGCGCACCTTGGTGTTGTCGACCTTGAGCACCTCGATGCTGTCCGGCTCGTCCGGCACGTACTTGTTGACGCCGATCAGCGGCTGACGGCCGGAGTCGATGCGGGCCTGGGTGCGGGCCGCGGCCTCCTCGATGCGCAGCTTCGGGATGCCCTCGGAGATGGCCTGCGCCATACCGCCGGCCTCCTCGACCTCCGCGATGTGCGCCCGGGCCCGGTTGGCCAGCTCGTTGGTGAGCCACTCGACGTAGTGCGAACCGCCCCACGGGTCGATCGGCCGGGTCGTGCCCGACTCCTGCTGCAGCAGGAGCTGGGTGTTGCGGGCGATGCGGGCCGAGAAGTCGGTCGGCAGCGCGATCGCCTCGTCGAGGGCGTTGGTGTGCAGCGACTGGGTGTGCCCCTGGGTCGCGGCCATCGCCTCGACGCAGGTGCGCGCGACGTTGTTGAACACGTCCTGCGCGGTGAGCGACCAGCCGGAGGTCTGCGAGTGGGTACGCAGCGACAGCGACTTGCTGGACTTCGGGTCGAACTTCGCGACCAGCTCGCTCCACAGCAGACGCCCGGCGCGCAGCTTGGCGACCTCCATGAAGAAGTTCATGCCGATCGCCCAGAAGAACGACAGGCGGGGCGCGAACTTGTCGATGTCCATGCCCGCGTCGAGGCCGGCGCGGATGTACTCCACACCGTCGGCGAGGGTGTACGCCAGCTCCAGGTCGGCCGTGGCACCGGCCTCCTGGATGTGGTAGCCGGAGATGGAGATCGAGTTGAACTTCGGCATCTTCGCGCTGGTGAACGCGAAGATGTCGGAGATGATCCGCATCGACGGCTTCGGCGGGTAGATGTAGGTGTTGCGGACCATGAACTCCTTCAGAATGTCGTTCTGAATGGTTCCGGCCAGCTGCTCGGGCGTGACGCCCTGCTCCTCCGCGGCCACGACGTACAGCGCCAGGATCGGCAGCACCGCGCCGTTCATCGTCATCGACACCGACACCTGCGACAGGTCGATGCCGTCGAACAGCTGCCGCATGTCGAGGATCGAGTCGATCGCCACACCGGCCATGCCGACGTCACCCTGCACGCGCGGGTGGTCGGAGTCGTAGCCGCGGTGCGTCGCGAGGTCGAACGCGACCGACAGGCCCTTCTGACCGGACGCGAGGTTGCGGCGGTAGAAGGCGTTGGACTCGGCGGCGGTGGAGAAGCCGGCGTACTGCCGGATGGTCCACGGCTGGTTGACGTACATCGTCGGGTACGGCCCGCGCAGGAACGGAGCGGCACCGGGGAAGCTGTCGAGCGGGTAGCCCGCCGCCTCGGCGGCGTCCCGGTCGGCCTTCGTGTAGACCGGCTTGACGTCGATGCCCTCGGGCGTCGACCAGACGACGTCCTCGGCGGCGTAGTTGTTGGCCTTGGCGGCCTCTTCGATGTGCGCGGTGACCTCGGCCTCGGTCGGCGCGGCGGGTGCCGGGACGTCCGGGTCGGTCAGCGGCACGTCGGCGAAGCTGCCGATCTCGTGCTTGATGCTCATTTCGCTCCCAGGGTGTCGAGCAGACCGGTCAGCGCCGACACTGCGTCAATACGAGCGGTCAGGAAGCCGTCCGGCCGGTCCGCGCCCTGCGCGTCCGCGAACGTCTTCTCCGGTCCCGCGAGGAGGACGGTCTCGATGCCTGCGGCGCGCAGTGCGTCGACCGCGGGCACACCGTCGGTGCCGTACCGCTTGTCGGTGCCGCACAGGACCGCGATGGTGGTCTCCGACTCCTTCACGATTCCGGCGACGGTGGCCAGGTCGAGGGTGCCGGGGTTGACCGCCTCGATGCCGCCGGAGGCGAGCAGGTTCGCGGCGAATGTGGTGCGGCCGTTGTGTTCCGCGACCGGACCGAGTGCCGCGAGCAGCACCTTGGGCCGGTGGCCGCGCTCGGCGAGGAAGCGGTCCGAGCGGTCCCGCAGTGCCTCGAACGCGGCACCGTAGCGGGCGACGCCGGCGAGCGGCGCGGGGCCCTCCGCGAGCGGCGCCTCGGCCAGGTTCGGGAACTCGTTGACACCGGTGACCGCGGTGGTGCGGTGCGCGATGTCGGACTCACGCTTGGCGCGGGTGGCGGCGACGCGGTCGGCGATCACACCGGATTCGAGCGCGGCGGCGTACCCGCCCGCGGCCTCGATCTGCTGCACGAATTCCCACGCCCTGGCCGCGACCTGTGCGGTGAGGTCCTCGACGTACCAGGAACCGGCACCCGGATCGAGCACGCGCCCGAGGTTCGACTCCTCGAGCAGCAGCAGCTGGGTGTTGCGGGCGATGCGGGCCGCGAACGACTTCGACGTCTCCACGCTGCCCTCGGGCAACGCGACGTCGAACGGCAGCACCGTCACCGAGTCGGCGCCGCCGACGCCCGCGCCGAACGCGGCGAGGGTGGTGCGGAGCATGTTCACCCACGGGTCGCGCTGCGCCATCATCGCGGCGGAGGTGACCGCGTGCTGCGGTGCCCCGCCGAAGTCGCCGGCCCCGCACACCTGCGCGACACGCGCCCACAGCTGCCGGCCGGCGCGGAACTTGGCAATGGTCTGGAACTGGTCGTCGGTGGCGGCGAGGCGGAACTCGATCTGCCCCAACGCCTTCGCGATCGTGACATCCGAGCCGGCGAGCGCACGCAGGTATTCCAGTCCGGCCGCGACCGCGGCACCCAGCTCCTCCGCGTCCGAGGCGCCCGCGTTGTGGAACGCGGTCCCGTCGACGGTGATCGCGCGGACGGTCTCCGCCCGGGCGGCCGCGGCGACGGCCAGCGCCACCGCCCCGGTCACATCCACCCCGTCGCGACCGGCGAACGCGTCGGTGAGGGGGGACGCTCCGAGCGCCACGGTGATCGCGGCGCGGTCGGTGACCCCGTCGCCCGCGGCGGCGCGCGCGTCGATCAGCGCGTAGAGCCGCTCGGCGGCCGTGGCGACGTCGGCCCCGGCGTCGAGGGTCAGCGGCGCGAGGTCGAGCAGCACGCCGTCCAGCGCGACGTCCAGCGCGTCGGCCGACAGCCCGCCGCCGCCCACGCTCAGCCAGATCGCGCTGACACCGTTCTCCAGACCGTCCAGGACGGTCTCGTTGACCTTCTTCGGATCGCTCTCCTGAGCACCGAACGCGGCACTGACCAGCCAGCCGCTGTTGACGTCCCGGTGGGCGTCACGCCCGCGGACGAACGGGAAGACGCCGGGGAGGGGGTTCTCGGCGGCCTCGACACGTCGGGTGTAGAGCGGCGTCACGGTCACGCCGTCGTACGTGGTGGTGTCGAGAAGGTGCTCGGGATCGGCGGGCAACTCGGAGACGTCGACCC
Source organism: Rhodococcus sp. NPDC003318 (assembly GCF_042879035.1). Taxonomy (NCBI): domain Bacteria; kingdom Bacillati; phylum Actinomycetota; class Actinomycetes; order Mycobacteriales; family Nocardiaceae; genus Rhodococcus; species Rhodococcus sp. NPDC003318. The sequence continues at coordinate 314,216 of NZ_JBIAOU010000001.1, forward strand.
TGCGCGCCTTCGCGAGCACCGCGGCCACCGCGCGCTGCCATTCCCCGTAGCCGCGGGCAGCCTCCTCGGCCTGTGAAGCGTGTGACACTGGAGCTTGTGACACGGTGTCGGCTTCCTCTCGGTATTCGGACTCAGTCATTTGTTGCTGTGATGCTAGCCGGACCCCGCGGAGCCCTGTCCGCTGGATCACTTGACGTTCGGTAACCTCGCGGTATGAGCGTGACGACCGAGCTGCGGTGGACCCCCCAGACACTGTTCCGAGTCAGTCCACCGGCCCGGATCGGCGACGCCAACCAGACGGTCATGACCATCGATTCCGGCACTCCTCCCGGCACCGCGGCGCTCGGGGTCCTGCTCGACGATCTTCTCGGATTCACACTGTACGACCGGCGCGGTGACCGGGCCGGTCTGGTCACCGCCGAACTGTCCGTCGACGTCGTGCGTCCCGCGGCCTGGCAGGGGCCGCACCTGACGGCCGAGAGCCGGCTCGAGGCACTCGACCGGGACGGGGGGCTGAGCTCGGCTCGGGTGCAGGACTCCGCAGGTGCGCTCGTCGCGATCGCCACCCTCCGCGGCAACTTCGTCGACGACGTGAGCCCGCAGCGCACGGTGGTGACCGCCCCCGGCCCCGACCCGCAACCGCTGGTCGGCGGCCTGGCGGGGTCGCCGATCGACCTGCTCGGCGGGGTCCTCGAGGCGACCGGTTCGGGTGTGCGGCTGACGGTGCCCGGGCAGGAACAACTCGCGAACGCCAACGGGGTGATGCACGGCGGTGTCATCACGTGCGCGCACGACCTCGCGGGCACCGCCGCAGCCGCCGCCGGGGACATCCCGATGCGGGCCGGCTCGTTGCGGGTGAACTTCTTCCGGGCCGTGCCGGTGGACGGTCCCGTCGTGTTCGACGCGGAGACGGTGCGGGCCGGACGTCGGGTGGCGGTGACACGGGTCACCGCACGCGATCATCTCGGTCGCACGTGTTCGGTCGCCACCGTCACCTGTCGGCGCGACCCCGCGTGCTGAGGGGTGCGGTCCGGCGCCTGTGGACACCGCGGGCACTCGGTCTGATCGCGCTGCTGCTCGCGCTCGCGGCGGTCGCGCTGTTCGTCCCGCATCCGTCTATCGAGCAGTTGCGCGAGTGGTCCGCGTCGCTCGGCCCGCTGTTCCCGATCGCGTTCTTCCTGTTGCACGCGGTCGTGACGGTGGCCCCGTTCCCCCGTACCGTCTTCACCCTCGCGGCCGGGGTGCTGTTCGGCGCCGTCGCCGGGATAGCGATTGCGGTCGCGGCCTCCACCGTCAGTGCGGCCATCGCACTGGTGCTCGTGCGTGTCGTCGGCCGTGACGCGGTGGCCGCCCGGATGACGCATCCGGCCGTTCAGAAGATCGACGACCGCCTGGCCCGCCGCGGCTGGCTCGCGGTCGGTTCGCTGCGGCTGATCGCGCCGGTGCCGTTCTCGATCACCAACTACTGCGCCGCGCTGTCCTCGATCCGGTTCGCTCCGTACATCCTGGCCACCCTGGTCGGGATCGTGCCGGGCACGATCGGCGTCGTCCTGCTCGGCGACGCGATCGGAGGCGACACCTCGCCCGCGTTGCTCGCGGTGTCGGCGGTGTTCCTGGCTGTGGGTGTGGTAGGGCTCGTGATCGATGCCCGGCTCGGCGTTCCGGCGGGCCCCGAACAGACCATGGCGACAAGCTCCCGAACCTGACTCGCCGAAGTCAAGCCTGATACCTTGAAATGATGAAATCTAGGCTGTAACCTTGACGAATGTTCGTCATGACGGTGGACCAACGTCGCAGTCGACGCGACCACGACCGGGTTCCCGCCCTGCTCGACCACTTCTCGGGCGCCGCGCTGCTGCGCCCGTTCGAACGCACCGCCGGCGACGAGGTGCAGGCCGTCAGCGCCGACGCCGACCAGGTCGTCGACATCGCGCTCGACCTCGCCGCGACCGGAGCGTGGAGCGTCGGCATCGGCGTGGGCCCGGTCGAGACCCCGCTGCCCGAGAGCACCCGCGCCGGCCGCGGGCCCGCTTTCGAAGCGGCCCGCACCGCCGTCGAGCGCGCGAAGAACCTGCCCGGATCGATCGCCGTCGGCGGCCGGTCCGCCGCCGCGGACGCCGAGGCCGCGCTGATGCTGCTGGCCCTGACGGTGTCCCGCCGATCGGAGGCCGGCCGGGCCGCGGTGGCGGCCGCCCGCTCCGGGCTCACCCAGGCCGAGACCGCCGAACGGCTCGGCATCAGCAAACAGGCCGTCTCGCAACGACTGTCGGTGGCAGGCTGGCAGGCCGAACAGGCGGGACGACGACTCGCCACCCGACTGCTCGAGGACGCCGACCGATGACCGCACTGTCCCTGATCCTGCTCGGCGTCGCCGCCGCCGCCCCGATCCTGCTGTCCTCGAAGCGGATCCCCCACCCGGTCGCACCCGCGGTCACCGTGCTCGCGCTCGGCGGCGCCGCCCTGGCGGCCACCGCCACCCGCCCGGTCACCGGCTTCGCGTTGGGGGCCACGCTGGTGCTGGCGGTCCTCGCCGCCGCGACCGGCGGCGGTCCCCTGGTGCGCGCCGCGTTCCGCATCGCCGTGCGGCGGGACGACTCCCGTCCCCAGCCCGACGCCGGCCCGTTGCGCGGCGGTCGGACCATCGGCGTGCTCGAACGGATCGCCGTGGCCGTGGCCATCCTCGCCGGCTGGCCCGAGGGACTGGCCGTCGTCCTGGCCGTCAAGGGCCTGGCCCGCTACCCCGAGCTCCGCGAACCCCACGCCTCCGAACAGTTCATCATCGGCACGTTCACGTCGGTGCTGTGGGCGATCGCGGTCAGCGGTGTCGCGCAGGCGCTCGTCACCTGACGCCGAGAGACCCCTAACGCGGCTCGCCCCACTGCTGCGACGGCAGTTCCGGCGGCAGCGCGTGCTGGCCGGGCAGTTCGTGTTCGGGCAGCAGCGACGTCTCGACGGGCTTGCGGGCGACCGCTTCGGCGGCCGCCACGGCCTCGGCGACGGCGGGATCGGTCGTGGATTCGAACCAGTCGGCGACCTCGTCGGAGTCGTCGACCGGCGCGGACGGTTCCTCGGTGCTCGGTTCGTAGCGGAACACGCCGTCATCCCCGGGGGCACCGAGCGTCTTCGCGAAGCCCTTCAACGCGTCACCGAAGTCGCTCGGCACCAACCACACCTTGTTCGCGTCGCCCTGCGCCATCTGCGGCAGCGTCTGAAGATACTGGTACGCAAGCAGTTCCGGGGTCGGCTTCCCGGACTTGATGGCCGCGAACACCTTCTCGATGGCCTTGGCCTGGCCCTGTGCCTGCAGGTACTTCGCGGCGCGTTCACCCTGCGCGCGCAGGATCCGTGACTGCCGCTCACCCTCCGCGGTGAGGATCGCGGCCTGCTTGGCGCCCTCCGCGGACAGGATCTGGCTCTGCTTGGCGCCCTCGGCCGTCTTGATGGCGGATTCCCGGTTGCCCTCGGCGGTGAGGATCATCGCCCGCTTCTCCCGGTCCGCCTTCATCTGCTTCTCCATCGACTCCTGGATCGACGGCGGCGGATCGATGCTCTTGAGTTCGACGCGGGCGACGCGCAGACCCCAGCGACCGGTGGCCTCGTCCAGCACCCCGCGCAGCTGCCCGTTGATCGAGTCGCGGGAGGTGAGCGTCTCCTCGAGGGTCATGCCGCCGACGACGTTGCGCAGTGTCGTGGTGGTCAGCTGCTCGACACCGACGATGTAGTTGTTGATCTCGTACACCGCTGCCTGCGGGTTCGTCACCTGGAAGTAGACGACGGTGTCGATGTTGAGCGTCAGGTTGTCCTGGGTGATCACCGGCTGCGGCGGGAAGGACACGACCCGCTCCCGCAGGTCGACCTTCGCGCGGATCTTGTCCACGAACGGCACCAGGAACGTCAGCTGTCCCGACACGGTGCGCTGGTAGCGGCCGAGGCGTTCGATCACCGCGGCCTCCGCCTGCGGCACCAGGGCCACCGACTTGGCGACGACGATCACCACCAGAACGACGAGCACGGCGAGCACGATCAGCGCGGCCATACGAGCTTCCTTCCCCTGTCTGCGTGTCCTACGGGCCCGTGTCCTACGGGCCGCGCCACACGACGGCGGTCGCGCCGTCGATCTCCATGACGGTGACGGTGGTACCCGGCGAGTACACCTCGGTGTGGTCGAGCGGGCGGGCGGTCCACACCTCGCCGTCGAGTTTGACCCGGCCGTGGTGCTGGGAGACCTCCTCGAGCACCAGCGCGTGCTTGCCCGGCAGAGCCGCGGTGTTGGTCGGCAGCAGCGGCGGCTTCGAGAACCGCCGCACCAGTGCCGGACGCACCGCGAGGACGAGGGTCAGCGAGACCACCGCGAACACCACCGCGTCGATCCACACGGGCAGATCGGTCGCTGCACTGAAGCCGGCCGTCACGAGGGCTCCCCCGGCGAGCATGAGCAGGAAGAAGTCGCCCGTCGCTGCCTCCGCAGCGGCGAGCAGAACGCCTCCCACCAACCAGATCAGCGGTGCCACGCCCCCATCCAACCACAGTCGAGCGCACGGAGCCGGGCCGCGAGAGCCCGGTCAGTCGACGGTGACGAAGTCGACGAGGCGTTCGACCGCACCGATCAGCGGCGCCTCGAGATCGCGGAAACTCGACACCGCGCCGTACACCCGACGCCAGCCGTCCTGCGTTGTGCCCCAACCGAGTTCGCGGCACACACCGGTCTTCCAGTCCTGTCCGCGCGGGACGGTCGGCCAGGCGGCGATGCCCACGGCCTTGGGTCGCACCGCTTCCCAGACGTCGATGTACGGATGGCCGGTCACCATCACGTACGGGCCGAGGCCCCGGGTCAACGCGGTCTCCTTCGAGCCCTCGACGAGGTGGTCGGCCAGAACACCGACCTTGCGACCGGGTCCGGGACCGAACTCGGCGAGCCGCTCCGGCAGGTTGTCGAGGCCTTCGAGCTGTTCGACGACGACGCCCTCGACCCGCAGGTCGTGGCCCCAGACCCGTTCGACGATCGCGGCGTCGTGCACACCCTCCACCCAGATCCGGCTGGGCAGCGCCGTGCGGGCCTTCAGCCCCTCCACGCGGGTCGAGCCCGACGCGGAGCGGGTCGGCGCGGCAGCCTTCTTCGCGGTCGGGCGGGTCAGGGTGACGGGTTTGCCGTCGATGAGGAACGCGGCCTCCCGCATCGCGAACAGCCGGGTCTGCTTGCGCGCGTCCTCGAGCCGGACGTAGTCACCGTCGTACGTCTTCTCCATGCCGACGACCGCGCCGCACCATCCGGTGGCGGCGTCCTCGACGACCAGCCCCCGGTCCGCGGGTACCTTCGGGTACTCGCGCGCCCGGCGCCGGGTGTGCCCGTCGAAGATGTTGCCGCCGTACATGTCGCGTCCACTCACGACGGTCCAGGCTAGGGCACCGGTGTGCGCTGTCGCGGGCCGCCACGCCGTCCTAAGCTTGGTAACCGTGTCCTGTCCCAGCATCACCCTGACCCTGTGGTCCGCGTCGTGGCTCGCCGGCGCCTGTTCGCCCGACGACGTGATCGACGCGATCCGGGCCTGGGCGCCGATGCACCTCGTCGACGCCGCGGACGCCGAGGTCGCGTTGCGCTGGGACCTGCCGTGGCCGGACCCGGCCGACGTCGGGCCGGTGGCGCTGCTCAAGGCGATGCGCGGGGTCACCGCCGCCGACCCCGCGGCCGTGCCCGCCCTGACGCTGCCCGCCGCCGGGGACGTACGCGGACTGCCCGTGGGCACCGCCTTCGCCGCGGCGGCACTCGATGCGGGTCAGGGCGTGCTGGTCGGGACGCCCGGCGGTCCCGGTATCGGCATCGTGCCCCGGGTCGAGGGTCCGGACGTGCTGCGCTGGACGGTCTTCGGGGTACCCGCGGTGCCCCGGGCCGACGGACAACCCGGGCTCGGCGAGGTCGAGTACACCCTCCGCGAGGCCGTGCGCGACGCCGCCGACGCGTTGTCGTCGATGCACGGCGGCTTCGACGCCGGTGGCGGCGATCCGCGGGCCCGGATCGCCGAGGCTCTCGCCGACGTCTCCCGGCACACCACGCCCGACGGGACGCCCGCGCGGGCACTGCGGATCCTCGACACCGCCGACCAGGTCGCGACGATCCTCACCGTCGCGGGCGAATCCTCGGGCCGTGCGCAGACCGCCACCGGCGCCGCCGCCCGCGACGACACGTTGCGCCCCCTGTGGACGGCCGTGCGTGCCGCCCGGGTCGCCGCGGTGGCCTCCTGTGTGCGCAGCCACCAGCCGCGGACCTGAACACCGGGCTCGCCGTCACGCCGACCCACCAGCGGCCGGCTCACCAGCGGCCGGCTCACCAGGAGCCGACTCCCCCTTCCACCCCGTCAGGTACGCCGGGGCGTACGCGATCTCGGCGAGATCGTCGGGAAGGTCGGGAACCTGCACGCCGTAGGTGGTGGCGAGCTCGGCCGGGCTCGACTGCTCCACCGTCCAGCCGTGATCGGTCAGCCACCGGGCCGGGTCGGCACGTTCGTCCTCGTACAACAGCGAGGTGACGTCGACATCACCGAACAGCGCGTTCCCGAAGTACTTGTCCCGCATCGCAACGAAGCGCCGCGGGTCGTTCTCGGCGCCGAACCCGTCGAGCGCGACGCGGCTACCCGGGGCCGACAGCGCGTCGATCCGTGCGAACAGGGCGTCGTGCGCCGCCCCGGGCAGGTAGGGCAGCAGCCCCTCCGCCGACCAGGCAGTCGGCCGACCGGAGTCGAGGCCCGCGGCCCCCAGGGCCGCGGGCCAGTCCTCCCTCAGGTCCACGGCGACGGCCCGGCGATCCACCCGCGGCGTCACCGCGTGCGCCGCCAGGACCGCCGCCTTGAAGTCGAGCACCGGTTCGCGGTCGACCTCGAACACCGTCGTGCCCGCGGGCCAGTCGAGTCGGTAGGCACGCGCGTCGAGTCCCGCGGCGAGGATCACCGCCTGCGTTGTCCCGGACGCGGCGAAGTACTCGTCGAAGAACCGGGTCCGGACCCCCATGAAGCCGGGGAAGAAGAACGGCAGGGCTTCGAGCGGCGACGGGTCGGTGAGCAACCCGATGAAGTGGGGGTCGCCCGCGGCCTCGACGAACCACCGTGCGCAGCGGTCCTCGATCAGGGGGTCGGGGCGTTCGGTCTCGAGCGCGCGGAACGTCGCCACACCCAGTGCGGTGCGGCCCACGCTGCTCACGATGTCCCAGGAGTCTCCGTCGCTGCGCATCCGATCACCGTGTCGAACACTACGCCGACGACCTCCGTCAGCCCAGGGGGCGGACGGTGAGGATCTGGTTGGCCTGACCGATCGGACCGTCCAGGTCGTGGAGGACGCTCGTCGTCAGGCCGTGTCCGTCCGGGCCGAAGGTGACGGTGGTGTCGAGACCGACCCAGTCGCCGCTGGGCTGGCGCGCGAGGTGGATGGTCAGGTCGAGATTGGGGAACATCCACTCCGTCGGTTTCCTGCGCACCGCGATGCCGTTGGCGGTGTCGACCAGCGCGACGTACCGCGCGAGGGGGCCGGTCTCCTCCCCCGCGACGAGCGCGGTCTGCGTCGAGAGCCAGGCCGTGGTGCGTCCCGGCTGCGGCGGCGTGACCGGTCGCACGTCGAGGGAGGCGATGTAGCCGCCGGGCCACAGCTCCGACATCGGCCACGTCGACAGCCCGTCCGGCGGGGCGAGGCGGTCGGCGGGGCCGCCCGCCACGGAGGAGGTGTCGGCGCCACTCATCCGCCACACCCTCGCACGGACGGCCGGACGCCCGGCGGCGGTGACGGTCACCTCGAGCAGTTCGATGGTGCGTCCGGGGCGCACCACGTCGACCTCGACGTCGAACTCCTCGATCGCGAGGACCCCGAGGATGTCGATGCTGATCCGGCTGATCACCAGGTCGTCCGTGCCGCGTGCAGCGACGAACCGGTCCACCGCGTGCACGATCAGGCCGTTGAGCGGGCTGATGTGCTGTTCGGCCTCCGTCCAGGCTCCCCCCGTCAGGTCCGTCGGGAGGTAACGGCGGTCGTCGACACGAACGAAATAGCTACCTTTGCTCACGACCCCATTGTGACGGGGACCTCGACGGCGCCGGCAACCGGCCGCCGCAATCCGCGCGAGCGGCCGTCGAGCGGTGCACACTGATTACCGTTGCCGCGTGAATCGAGGGAGCCATGACCGCGACGCCGTCCGGCGTGATCGTCGGTTCGGTCGTGGACATGGCCGGGGTGTCCCGCGCGAAGATGATGCCCGCCGAGCGGCTCGACGCCTTCGTCTCGGCGGGCGCAGGGGCGTCGACGTCCTGGATGGTGTTCTGCGTGGACGACCACATCGCCTTCACCGACGCCCTGTCCGCGGTCGGTGACCTGCGACTGCGGATCGACCCCGCGGATCTGCGGGACCTCGGCGACGGCACCCGATGGGCGCCGGCCGATCTGACCTGCCAGGACGGCACGCCGTGGCCGGGGTGCCCGCGCGCGGCGCTGCGCAGCGCGGTCGACGCTCTCGCCGACATCGGAGTCGAGGTCCGCGTGGGTCACGAACTCGAGTTCACCCTGTTCGACGCGGCCGGGCCGACGCCGGGGTGGTCGGCGTACGGACTCGGCTCCGCACTGCGCCGACGGAAGTTCGTCACCGACCTGCTCGCCGCGGCGGGCCGCGCCGGCCTGACGGTGGAGCAGGTGCACGCGGAGTACGGCACCGACCAGTTCGAGATCTCCCTCGCTCCGGCCGACCCGGTGACGGCAGCGGACAACGCGGTCCTGGCGCGGACGCTGATCGGCGGTGCCGCGCGCGCCCACGCGACGACCGCGTCCTTCTCCCCGTTGCCGGTCGCCGGGGGCGCCGGAAACGGTGCCCACCAACATCTTTCGTTGCTCCGCGGCGAGCGGCCGCTGCTGTCGGACGGAGACGGACCGCACGGACTGACACCCGAAGGCGGTCACGCCGTCGCCGGCCTGCTGGCGGCACTGCCCGACGCCACGCTCCTGCTCGCGGGCTCGGCACTCTCGCACCTGCGCCTGTCGCCGGACAACTGGGCCGGCGCCTACTGCTGCTGGGGGCTCGAGAACCGGGAGGCCGCGATCCGTCTGTGCGCCGACACCCCCGGCAACCCGTACGGCGCGAACGTCGAGGTCAAGCCGATCGACCCGTCCGCGAACCCGTATCTGGTGACCGCGGTGCTGCTGCGCGCGGTGCACGCGGGCATCGACGGGAGACTGCCTCTGGCCGCGGAGGTCACGGTGAACCCGTCGCGGTTGACCGCGGCCGAACGCGAATCCGCCGGGGTCTTCCGGATGCCCACCGAACCGGCGGACCTGCTGCGCCGATTCGCGGACTCACCCCTGATCCGGACGGCGTTCACGCCCCTGCTCCGGGAGGCCGTCGACGCCGTGCGCGGGTACGAGCTCGCGGAGTACACGCACCGTCCGGTCGAGGAGGTAGCCGATCTGCTGCGCTTCGCCTGGACGATCTGAGCCGGGAGCGCTACGCGACGCGGAACGTGTAGATGCGGCAGCCCCGCATGTTGGCGGCGCCCACCACCTGCTCGGCGCGGTCCCGGTCCCCCTGTCGGTCGAGATTGTTCGCGAGCTGCGCCTCCCCGGCGCAGTAGTCCGCGATCCCCGGGTCGTCGGTCGGATTGCTCACGTAGCGGTCCGGCGGATCGCTCGGGGTGGACGGGACCGCCTCCGCCGCCACCGGGGTGACGAGCAGGACGAGGATCGCGACACAGGTCGCGACGTGACGGTGGATCATGGACAACGCTCCGGCGCTGGTGAGGTACGACACCACCATCGTGCATCGTCGCGACGAAGTGCACCACCATACGGCGTCCAACGCCGATCAGCGCGACGGCCTCCGCGGCGGCTCGCAACAGCCGACGGCGCAGAGCGCACCGTTCGTGCCCGCGCCGTACAGCGGTTCGGTGCCGAGCCTGCGGGCCGGCGCACCGGTCAGTTGCTCGGCCACCAGCTCCGCGACCAGTTGCGCGAACCGCGGGTCGGTGCCGGGGGTGCCGACCCGGACGTAGCCGAGTCCGAGTGCGGCCGCCCGGTCCCGCGCCTCGGTGTCGAGGTCCCAGATCACCTCGAGATGGTCGGAGACGAAACCGACGGGGCACACGATCACCGCCGGGGCGCCCGCCTCGGCAAGGGCGTCGAGGTGGTCGCAGATGTCGGGTTCGAGCCACGGAATGTGCGGCGGCCCGGACCGCGACTGCCACACCACGTCGTACTCGTCGATCCCGGCCGCCGCGGCCACCAGCCGGGCGGACTCGGCCACCTGCCGGCTGTAGAGCCGGCCGCCGTCCGCGGGCGGCCCTGCCGACGCGTCCGCGGACACCGGTACCGAGTGCGCGGTGAACACGAGCCGGGCGTCGTCTCGCACGGCTGCCGGCAGTTCCGCACGCGCCGCGGTGATCGCGTCCACGAACGCCGCGACCATCAGCGGGTGATCGTGGTACTGACGCAGTTTCGTCAGATCCGGTGCACCCTCGACCGCGGCGCGGGCGCGCGCGACGTCCTCGTGGTACTGCCTGCACCCCGAGTACCCGCCCCACGCCGACGTCGGGAACACCAGCGCCGAGCGGACACCGTCGTCGCGCATGCGGGCGACGGTGTCCTCGACCGTCGGGTGCCAGTTCCGGTTACCGAAGTACACCGGCAGTTCGGTTCCCGCCGAAGCGAACTCGGCTTCCACCGCGGCGATGATGTCGCGGTTCAACCGGTTGATCGGCGACACCCCACCGAAGTGCAGGTAGTGCTCGACCACCTCGTCGAGGCGTTCGGGCGGCACCCCCCTGCCGCGGGTGACGTTCTCGAGGAACGGCCGCACGTCGGCGGGCTTCTCGGGCCCGCCGAACGACAGCAGGAGCAGGGCGTCGTACGTCATCGGGCTCGGCTCAGGCGGTCGGCAGGTTCTCGGGCAGCCAGGTGTTGTGGCTGGCGCCGCCGTCGACGTACACGATGGAGCCGGTGGTCGCGGGCAGCCAGTCGGACAGCAGCACGACCACCGACTTCGCGACGGCGGTCGGGTCGTCGAAGTTCCAGCCGATCGGGGACGCGGCGTCCCAGTACACGTTGAGCTGGGCCATCTTCGCGGCGTCATCGGTGGCGGTACCCGCGATCGCCTTCGCCGCGAGGGTCCGGATGGGACCGGCGGCAACGAGATTCGAGCGGACCTTCTTGGCCTCGCCGACTTCCCGTGCGACGTACCGGTTCACCGACTCGAGCGCGGCCTTGGCCACACCCATCCAGTTGTAGTACGGCATCGCGGTGCGCGGGTCGAAGTTCATGCCGACGATGGAGCCACCCTCGTTCATGACCGGCAGCACGGCGCGGGCGAGGGACGCGTAGCTCCATGCGGAGATCTCGAACGCCTTCGCCGCGTCCGGGCCGGGTCCGTCGAGGAAGGGCTTCGCGTCGGGTCCCATCAGCGTCTTGGGGGCGAACGCGATCGAGTGCAGGACGCCGTCGACACCCTCGGGCGCGTGCTCACGGACGCGGTCGGCGAGGGTGGCGAGGTCGTCCTCGCTGGTGATGTCGAGTCCGATCGCGGGCGGCACCTCCTGCGGCAGCCGCTTGGCGATCCGGTCGATCAGCCGCAGCCGCTCGGGGATGCCGGTGATGATCACCTTCGCGCCCTGCTCCTGCGCGACCTTGGCCGCATGGAACGCGATCGACGCGTCGGTGATGATGCCGGTGACGAGGATGGTCTTGCCTTCGAGCAGTCCGCCCATGGTTGTGCTCCTCCTTCAGATGGAAGTCGTGGTGTGCGAGGGGTCCCGAGCTCCCGGTCAGTGACCCATGCCCATGCCGCCGTCGACGGGGATCACGGCACCGGAGACGTACGCGGAGTCCTCGGACGCCAGGAAACTGACCACGGCGGCCACGTCCTCCGGCCGCCCGAGGCGCTGCAGCGGAATGAACTTCTTGGCGGTGTCACGAAGGTCCTCGGAGAGCTCCGCGGTCATGTCCGTCTCGATGAAGCCGGGCGCGACGACGTTGGCGGTGATCGAGCGCGACCCGAGCTCCCGGGTGACCGAACGCGCCAGACCGATCACGCCGGCCTTGGACGACGCGTAGTTGATCTGACCGGCCTGGCCCGCGAGCCCGACCACGGAACCGAGGAAGATCATCCGGCCCCAGCGGCCGCGCAACATCGCACGGTTCGCCCGCTTGGCGCACCGGAACGCACCCGTCAGGTTGGCGTCGATGACAGTGGTGAACTGCTCCTCGGTCATCCGCATGAGCAGTGTGTCGTCGGTGATACCCGCGTTCGCGACCAGCACCTCCACCGCACCCTGGTGTTCCTCGACCTCGGTGAACGCCCGGTCCACCGACTCCGAGTCCGTGACGTCGCACTGCACACCGAACAGTCCGTCGGGCACACCCGACCCGCGATGGGTGACCGCCACCTTGTGACCGTCCGCGGCGAGACGCTGGGCCACCGCGAGGCCGATGCCGCGGTTGCCTCCGGTCACGAGCACGGAGCGGGACGGGGTGGACGCATTCGTCATTCGATCAACCTATCTGTTGTGGTTCAGGGGTGATGCGGCAGCACGGTGTGACGGACCGTGCGTGCGGGACGGCCGCGTCATTCTGACAGCCGCCGTGTCGTCACGGCAGACGTTGGCGCAGGACGAGCGCGGCGGCCAGGCCCGCAGTGGCGCAGAGCACGCCGAGCACCAGCCACGCCCGGCTGGCGTCGCCGCGGGTGGTCTCGAACCCGATCTGCTCCTCGAGGGTGTCGTAGACGCGGTTCAGTTCCTCGAGGCTGGATGCGGTGAAGAACGTGCCCCCCGAGAGGTTCGCGATCTCCCGCAGCGACGGGTCGTCCACGGGCACCGCGATGCGGTCCTCCCCGATGTCCACGGTGCCGTAGGAGGTGCCGAACGAGATCGTCGAGATCGGCACGTTCTCCTCCTTCGCCTGCCGGGCCGCGGTGTAGCCACCGCGCGGGTCGTCCGGGCTGTCGGGCACGGTCTGCTTGCCGTCGGAGAGCAGCACGATCCGCGCCGGCGGCACCTGGTCGCCGCCGCCGAGCACCGCACCGAGGGTGTGGATCGACTGCAGTGCCGTGAAGATGGCCTCGCCCGTCGCGGTCCGCTCCGCCAGGGTGAGGTGGTCGATCGCGGCCTTGGTCTCCTCGCGGTTGACGGTCGGCGACACCAGCACCGACGCCGTCCCGGCGAACGCGACGAGGCCGAGGTTGATGCCGGGGGTCAACCCGTCCGCGAACTGCTTGGCGGCCTCCTGCGCGGCGGCGAGCCGGGTGGGAGCGACGTCGGTGGACTTCATCGACAGCGACACGTCGATGACCAGCATCACCGTCGCCCGGTTCCGCGGCACCCGCTTCTCCGAGGTCGGGCCGGCCAGGGCGACCGTCAGCAACAGCAATCCGACGAGAATCAGTGCGGTCGGCAGGTGCCGCAGCCGTCCCGGACGCGCCGGCGCCACCTTCTCGAGCATCTCGAGGTTCGAGAACCGCAGCAGGTGTTTCTGCCTGCGGCGCTGCGCCAGCACGTAACCGACCGCCAGTGCCGCGACCACGACGAGGAACGCCAGCCACCACGGGGAGGCGAACTGGGTGAGACTCACTGGCGGCCCACTCGATTCACCCGAGAACCATAACTGTGCCGCCTCGCGGCGACGAACCGCACGACGTCGGCGATCCAGTCCCGGTCGGTGCGCAGACCGAGCACGGGTGCACCGCACCGGCGCAGGGTCTGCTCGACCCGGGCGCGGTGTTCCTGCGCGGCCGCCGCGTAGTCGGCGCGCAGTTGCGCAGTGGTGGTGAACTCGCGGGTGCGCCCGGTCTCGGGGTCGTGGAGCACGACCTCGCCGAGATCGGGAAGTTCGAGGTCGCGCGGGTCGAGCACCTCGACGCCGAGCAGGTCGTGCCTGCCGGACACCGCGCGCAGTGACCGCTCCCAGTCCAGTGGCCCGAGGAAGTCGCTGATCACCACCGCGAGACCGCGCCGACGCTGGGGGCGGCGCAGCGACTCGATCGCCCCCCGCAGGTCTCCCCGCACCCCGTCCGGCGCGTGCGGCGTGGTCGCGATGGTCCGGAGCATGGCCTGCGCATGCAGCCGCCCGCCCCGAGCCGGGATCCGCACGCTGTGGTGGCCGGTCGCCACGATCGCCCCGATCCGGTTACCGCCACCGCTGGTGAGGTAGGTGATCGCGGCGGCCGCTGCGACGGCGAGGTCCCTCTTCTCGGCGCCGACGGTCCCGAAGTCGAGGCTCGCCGAGAGGTCGACGACGAGCCAGGTCTCGAGCTCGCGGTCGGCGACGGACTGCCGCACGTGCGGATGGGTCGTACGGGCGGTGACCGACCAGTCCATCTGCCGGACGTCGTCACCGGGCTGGTACATCCGGGCGTCGCCGGGTTCGGTGCCGGGACCCGGGATCAACCCGAGGTGCTCGCCGTGCAGCACACCGTCGAGCCGGCGTCGCACCGTGAGCTCGAGGGTGCGCAGTGCGGCCGCGAGTTCGGGGTCGCGCAGCTGCCCGGAACGCAGGGTCGGCAGCGGCGAACCGGACGGGGACGCCCCGGCGGAGCCGGCGGTCGTCACCGCGGTGCGCCGCCGACCGGAGCCGCCGGCGCGGTCGCGGGCTGGGTCTGCGTGGCAACCGGCGCCACCGGCTGCGCGGCCACCTGCGGCAGACCGACCGTCTGCAGTACCCGGGTGATGACGTCGTCGGGGCTGATCTCGTCGGCGAGTGCGTCGTACGACAGCACCAGGCGGTGCCGCAGCACGTCGGGCATCACGTCCAGGATGTCCTGCGGCACCACGTAGTCACGCCCCCGCACCATGGCAAGGGCGCGGGAGGCGGAGATGATGCCGAGGGTGGCGCGCGGCGAGGCGCCGTAGGAGATCCAGCCCGCGACCTCCGGGAGACCGAACTGGTCGGGTGTGCGGGTCGCCGCGATCACCCGGACCACGTAGTCGACGAGCGCGTGGTGCACGAACACGCCACCGGCCGTCTTCTGCAGCCGGATCAGGTCGTCCGGACCGAGTACCTGTCGCGGTTCGGGAGCCCCGACACCCATCCGGTAGACGATCTCGCGTTCCTCCTCGACCGACGGGTAGTCGACGAGCACCTTGAACAGGAAGCGGTCGCGTTGCGCCTCGGGCAGCGGGTAGACGCCCTCGTTCTCGATCGGGTTCTGGGTGGCCATGACGAGGAAGGGCTCGGGCATCGGGAACGTCTTGCCACCGATGGTGACGTGCCGCTCGGCCATCACCTCGAGCAGCGCCGACTGCACCTTCGCGGGCGCCCGGTTGATCTCGTCGGCGAGCACGAAGTTCGCGACGACGGGACCGAGCTCGATGTCGAACGCCTCCCGGCCCTGCCGGTAGATGCGGGTGCCGACGAGGTCGGTGGGCACCAGGTCCGGGGTGAACTGGACACGCGAGAACGAGCCGCCGACGACGGTCGCGAACGTCTCGACGGCCAGGGTCTTCGCAACGCCGGGAACACCCTCGAGCAGCACGTGTCCCTTCGCCAGCAGGCCGACGAGGATGCGTTCGACCAACCGATCCTGGCCGACGATGACGCGCTTGACCTCGTAGATCACCTTCTCGAGCAGTTGCGCGTCGGAGTGCACCGCGCTGGCAGTGCCGGCCGGACCGGAGTTGGCCGAGGCCCCCGTTCCGGAGCCCGAGTCCTGTCCCGACCCACTGCCGGTCGCGTCCGCTGACGTCACCAAGAATCCACCGCTTTCACTCGCGCCCCGGACCGACTCGCCGAGTCGGGTCAGGACACCATCCGGACCACGTACGGGGTCATGCCGTCCCAGCGCAGCGGCGAGACCTTGACCACCGATCCCGACTGCGGAGCTTCGATCATCTCCCCGTTGCCAAGGTACAGCGCCACGTGCTGGCTGGCATTGGGCCCGTAGAAGACCATGTCGCCGCGTTTCATCTGCGAACTCGGTACCTGCTCTCCGGCGGTGTACTGGTAGCCGGTGTAGTGCGGCAACGAGATCCCGATGCCCGCGAACGCGTAGATCATCAGCCCCGAGCAGTCGAACCCGACCTTGTTGTAGTCGCCGTAACTGTCGGCGACACCGCCGTCGCGGATACCGAGGGTGGGCCCGTTCTCGTCGCCGCCGCCCCACGCGTAGGTGACACCGAGCTGGGACATCGCGCGGTCGACGACCGTCTCGATCGCGGCGGTGCCGGTGACCGACGGTTTCGTCGGCTTCGGCGTACTCGGTTTCGTCGTGCTCGGTTTCGTCGTGCTCGGCTTCGGCGTACTCGGTTTCGTCGTGCTCGGTTTCGATGTGCTCGGCTGGGGTTTCGCGGTCGTGGTGGGCGCGGACCCGGTCTCGTCGGTACCCGATTCGTCGGTACCCGATTCGTCGCCGGGCTCGGCTGCGCTCGTGTCGCCGGGGTCGTCCTCGATCCGGGTGTGGCTTCGCTGCCCCTCGGCCAGCTCCCGGGCGCGGTCCCGCGCGGCTTGGTCGGCGGCGACCCGGGCGGCGGCCTGCGCGGCGGCCTCCTTCGCCGCCTCCGCGGCCGCGGCGGCAGCGGCCTGCTCAGCGGCCCGCTGCAGGTCCCAGTTGACGAAGGCCTGGCGCTGGCTCTGCAGCCCGGCGACGTTGTCGCGCGCGGCGGCGAGCTGAGCCTCCGCCGACGCCTTCTGCGCTTCGACGGCCGACTTCTTCCCGGCCTGCTCGGCGAGCGCGGCGCGCGCAACGACGATGGCGTTCTCCGCGTCCGCCTTGCGCGCCTCCGCGGCGGCGGCCGCCTCGTCGGCCTGCTGTTTCGCCTCGCGGGCGGCGGAGTTCTTGTTGGCCTCGACCGTCCGGGCCCGCTGCAGCGCGTCGAGGACGGCGTCCTTGTTGGTGGCGAGAATGCGCATCACCTGGGCGCGGTCGAGGATGTCGTTCGGGCCCTGCGATCCGATGAACGAGGCGATGGAACTGACGCCGGTGCCCTGCCGGTAGGTGTTGGCGGCGAACTCGTCGAACCGCACCTGGGCTAGGTCGATCTGCGCGCCGGCGTCCCGCAGCGCCTGGAGTGTCGTTCCGACGGCGCCGGCCGCCACACTCGCGGCGTCGCGCGCGTTCTGCAGGTCGACCAGCGCCTTGTTGACGTCCTCACGTTTGATTGCGACCGCGTCGTCGAGCGCGCGC
Source organism: Rhodococcus sp. NPDC003318 (assembly GCF_042879035.1). Taxonomy (NCBI): domain Bacteria; kingdom Bacillati; phylum Actinomycetota; class Actinomycetes; order Mycobacteriales; family Nocardiaceae; genus Rhodococcus; species Rhodococcus sp. NPDC003318. The sequence goes on from NZ_JBIAOU010000001.1 coordinate 331,344, forward strand.
AGTTGCTGGTCCGCCGCGGCGACCGCGTTGATCAGTGCACCGACCTCACCGACCCGGGCGGCGACACCCTCGTCGGCCTGCTGCAGGTCCGCGTCGCTCGGGTTCGGCGGTGGCGGAGGGACCGCGGCCGCGATGCCGGGACTGCTCGCGACGAGCGAGACGACGATGCCGAGCCCCACGAGCAGGGACGTGCCGCGGGATCTCCTGCGCGAGGATCCGCGCGGTGTCCTTCGCATCACTGTGCTCTCCCTCGGTTCGCGACCGGCAGGGGAAGGGGTGCGCGCCGAAGTAGAGCCACGGGTGCACTCACTCGTGAACTCCGGTGGACACAGGCCACTCGGACGACCGGCCTGCCCACAGCGACACTTCTTCCCCAAAAGCGCCAATGGCACCGTACGACACTTCGCGCACTGATGAAACTCCAGTCACAAATGACACATCGGTAATTACACCGCACTCACCCCACGTGTACAGGGAGTAGCTTCAGATGAGGCGAAAGATATTTTCCGACTTGATTTTTCGTCCGACACGCCGGACGGCCGTGCGGCGGGAAGTCGGCGCGGGTTCAGGAACCGTCGCGCGCCTGCCGACGTGAGCGCAGAGCCCACGTCACTCCGGCCGCACCGGCGACCACCGCGACCAGGCCGACCGTGATCAGACCGTAGGGCGGGTCCGGGCGGACCACCGCGTCGAGGAATCCGCTCGCGGAATCGACCACATCTCCCGTGTAGGCATGGTCCTGCGCGTCCTCGATCGTGACCCGCGCCAGCGAATCGCTGTACGTCCCCACCCAATTCGGACTCAGCACGAGCACGGTGCCGCCGTCCTCGACGCCCACGTCGGTAGCGATGTCACGCAGCTGCGAATCCCGCCCCGGGTTCTCGTCGAGGACCACGACCTTCAGTTCGATGCCGTTCTCGCGCGCCCGGGCGACCACGGTCTCGAGGGCGGAGACGTCACCGGCCGGCGCGGACACGCCGTCGTCGGCCAGGTCGGCGAGAACGGTGTCCATGTCGACCGACGGCGGAATGTCGGCCGCAGCGGGGAGGAACAGGGCGTGGGCAGCAGGCATCTCTCATCCGTCGGACTCGGTGTGTGGTTGTCGGCCGACCGCGTCGGGCCCCGTCGAACTCCCCACAGTTCGACGGACGAGCGCGTGCGTGAGGCCGCTCCGCACACTACGGGACGGCGAGCGCCACGGATCCGAACCCGCCCTGGTTTGCGAAGACCGCGGGCGACGAGAAGGATCGCTGCTGTGCGGCCCGAGGACACACCGCTGTCCCGCGAGCCTCACAGGACAAGCGTACTGTTAGACTTGCCGCGAGGTGCTTCGGCGCGACCCACCCGGTCGGTTCGGCACGAGTCGGTTTCGGCGTGATTCGACCGTCCGGCTCGTTCCCGGTCGCCGCGATGACCTCGCTTGCCGTCGACACAGCCCCGTCGACGGCGAACATCGAAGACGAGTGGAGCTGACGTGAGCACCAGTATTGATTCGTTCGGCGCCAAGGGAACCCTCGAGGTCGGTGAGAACTCCTACGAGATCTTCCGACTGAAGGCCGTACCCGGCACCGAGAAGTTGCCCTACGCACTGAAGGTTCTGGCAGAGAATCTGCTGCGCACCGAGGACGGTGCGAACATCACCGCCGACCACATCCGCGCGATCGCGAACTGGGACCCCTCGGCCGAGCCGAGCGTCGAGATCCAGTTCACCCCGGCCCGCGTCATCATGCAGGACTTCACCGGCGTGCCCTGCGTGGTCGACCTCGCCACCATGCGTGAGGCCGTCTCCACCCTCGGTGGCGACCCGAACAAGGTCAACCCGCTCTCCCCCGCCGACATGGTCATCGACCACTCGGTCATCCTCGACGTATTCGGCCGCGCCGACGCCCTCGAGCGCAACGTCGACCTCGAGTACCAGCGCAACGGCGAGCGTTACCAGTTCCTGCGCTGGGGCCAGGGCGCGTTCGACGACTTCAAGGTCGTCCCCCCGGGGATGGGCATCGTCCACCAGGTCAACATCGAGTACCTGGCTCCCACCGTCATGACCCGCAACGGCCAGGCGTACCCGGACACGTGTGTCGGCACCGACTCGCACACCACGATGGTCAACGGCCTCGGCGTGCTCGGCTGGGGCGTCGGCGGCATCGAGGCCGAGGCCGCGATGCTGGGCCAGCCGGTCTCCATGCTGATCCCCCGCGTCGTCGGCTTCAAGCTGACCGGTGAGATCCAGCCCGGGGTGACCGCCACCGACGTCGTGCTCACCGTCACCGACATGCTCCGCAAGCACGGTGTCGTCGGCAAGTTCGTCGAGTTCTACGGCGCCGGCGTCGCCGAGGTCCCCCTCGCCAACCGCGCCACCCTCGGCAACATGAGCCCCGAGTTCGGTTCCACCGCAGCGATCTTCCCGATCGACGGCGAGACCATCAACTACCTGCGCCTGACCGGCCGCAGCGACGAGCAGCTCGCGCTCGTCGAGGCGTACGCCAAGGAACAGGGCATGTGGCACGACGCCGCGCACGAGCCCGCCTACTCCGAGTACCTCGAGCTGGACCTCGGCACCGTCGTGCCCTCGATCGCAGGCCCGAAGCGTCCGCAGGACCGCATCCTGCTGTCGGACTCGAAGAACGCGTTCCGTCGGGACATCCACACCTACGTGGAGGACCACAACCCGGCCGATCACAGCCAGCTGGACGAGGCCGTCGAGGAATCGTTCCCCGCGTCCGATCCCGCCGCGCTCTCCTTCGCGGATGACGCTGCAGGAGCCGTGGCCTCGGCTGCGAACGGCGCCGAGGGCCGCCCGACCAAGCCGGTCAAGGTCACCACCGACGAGCAGGGCGACTTCATCCTCGACCACGGCGCCGTGGTCGTCGCGGGCATCACGTCCTGCACCAACACGTCCAACCCGTCCGTCATGCTGGGCGCCGCTCTCCTCGCCCGCAACGCGGTCGAGAAGGGCCTGTCCACCAAGCCGTGGGTCAAGACCAACATGGCTCCGGGCTCGCAGGTCGTCAACGACTACTACGAGAAGGCCGGCCTGTGGCCGTACCTCGAGAAGCTCGGCTACTACCTGGGCGGCTTCGGCTGCACCACCTGCATCGGCAACACGGGCCCGCTGCCCGAGCCGATCTCGAAGGCCATCAACGACAACGACCTCTCCGTCACCGCGGTACTCTCCGGCAACCGCAACTTCGAAGGCCGTATCTCCCCCGACGTCAAGATGAACTACCTGGCGTCCCCGCCGCTGGTCATCGCCTACGGCCTCGCGGGCACCATGGACTTCGACTTCGAGACCGACGCCCTGGGCCAGGACACCGACGGCAACGACGTGTTCCTCAAGGACATCTGGCCGTCCGCGCAGGAGATCGACGACACCATCAAGTCGGCGATCAGCCAGGACATGTTCCGCAAGTCCTACGCCACCGTCTTCGCCGGTGACGAGCGCTGGCAGGGCCTCAGCACCCCCGAGGGCGACACCTTCGCGTGGGACGACAACTCCACCTACGTCCGCAAGGCTCCGTACTTCGACGGCATGACCATGGACCCGGCTCCGGTCACCGACATCTCCGGCGCCCGCGTCCTCGCGCTGCTCGGCGACTCGGTCACCACCGACCACATCAGCCCGGCAGGCCCGATCAAGCCCGGCACCCCCGCCGCGCAGTACCTCGACTCGCACGGCGTCGAGCGCAAGGACTACAACTCCCTCGGCTCGCGTCGTGGCAACCACGAGGTGATGATCCGCGGCACGTTCGCGAACATCCGCCTGCAGAACCAGCTCCTCGACGGCGTCTCCGGCGGCTACACCCGCGACTTCACCCTCGAAGGCGCACCGCAGTCGTTCATCTACGACGCGTCGCAGAACTACCAGGCAGCCGGCATCCCGCTGGTCGTCCTGGGCGGCAAGGAGTACGGCTCCGGCTCGTCGCGTGACTGGGCGGCCAAGGGCACCAGCCTGCTCGGCGTCAAGGCCGTCATCACCGAGTCGTTCGAGCGCATCCACCGTTCCAACCTGATCGGCATGGGCGTCATCCCGCTGCAGTTCCCGGCGGGCGAGTCGGCCGGATCCCTCGGCCTCGACGGCACCGAGGTGTTCGACATCGCGGGCATCGAGGAGCTCAACGCGGGCACCACGCCGCGCACCGTGAAGGTCACCGCCACCAAGGGCGACGGCAGCACGGTCGAGTTCGACGCGGTCGTCCGCATCGACACCCCCGGCGAGGCGGACTACTACCGCAACGGCGGCATCCTGCAGTACGTGCTGCGCAACATGATCCGCGGCTAGGCGAGTGGCGCCCGAGCGTGCCTTCGGCATTCTCGGGTGCCACCCACTTGTGCGCGTTTTCGGCACCAGGGCGCACAAAGCGCGCACGACCATCCGTGCAGTTCCGGCAGGTTCGATCGGATGTGGTCGTGCGCGCTTTGCGCATTGGCGAGGTGACTCGCGAAGGCCGAGAACGCGCACACGTGACCGACGCAGGAGGCCGTGTGTCTGTGGCGACCGACGAAGGAGGTTGCCGCACACACACGGACGACAAGGAGGAAGCCTGTGCCCAAGGTCAGTGAGGACCATCTCGTCGCCCGACGGAGGCAGATTCTCGACGGTGCCCGCCGCTGCTTCGCGGAGTACGGCTACGAGGGCGCCACGGTGCGGCGGCTCGAGGATGCGACAGGGCTGTCGCGGGGTGCGATCTTCCACCACTTCAAGGACAAGGACGGTCTGTTTCTCGCACTCGCCCACGAGGATGCGACGCGGATGGCGGACGTCGCCGCGGAGGAGGGTCTCGTGCAGGTGATGCGGGACATGCTGGCGCAGCCGGACCAGTTCGACTGGCTGGCAACGCGTGTCGAGATCTCACGGCGTCTGCGCACCGATCCGGAGTTCGCGCGTGAGTGGAGTGAGCGCGGTGTCGAACTCACCGAGGCGACCGTGGCCCGCCTGGAGCGGCAGAAGGAGGCCGGGCGGCTGCGCGACGACCTGCCGACCGGCGTCCTGGTCAGCTACCTGGACCTGGTGCTGGACGGGCTGATCGCCCGCATCGCGTCCGGCCACGGTGGCGAAAACCTTTCCGCCGTCCTCGATCTCGTCGAGGAGTCGGTGCGGCGGCAGGACTGACGGACCGCGCGCCGTCCCGGGGTGCGGAATCAGGCTCCGTGGACGGCGCGACGGCGGTTGGGTCCGCCGCGGCCGCGCAGCTCGACTCCCGCCTCGGTGAGCAGGGTGCGGATGAAGCCGTAGGACCTGCCGGTGGTTTCGGCGAGCGAGCGGATGCTGGCGCCACTGAGGTATCGGTCGCGCAGCTCCGACTGCATCTCGTCGCGGTCCCCGCCGGACACGCGGACACCCTTGCGGACCGGCCCCAGTTGCGCCATCGCCAACCCTCCACCATGTGACCCAGATCACGTCCGTGGTCCAGGCTAGTACGAATCCGCGGCGGGTGCGGGCGAGATGTCAGGCCAGCTGGATGAGCTCCAGGTACTCCTGCGACCAGTGGTCCTCGGTGCCGTCCGGGAGCAGGATGACCCGCTCCGGGTTGAGGGCCTCGGCGGCGCCGGGGTCGTGGGTGACGAGGACGACGGCGCCCTTGTAGCTGCGCAGCGCGTCGAGCACCTGCTCGCGGGAGATCGGGTCGAGGTTGTTGGTCGGCTCGTCGAGCAGCAGCACGTTCGCCGCCGACGACACCAGCCCGGCGAGGGCGAGGCGGGTCTTCTCACCGCCGGACAGGGTGCCCGCGGGCTGGTCGAGCTGCGGCCCTGTGAACATGAACGCCCCGAGCAGCCCCCGCAGGTCCTGCTCCCCCGCGTCGGGTGCGGCGTGCCGGATGTTCTCCCACACACTCGCGTTGTCGTCGAGGGTGTCGTGTTCCTGGGCGAAGTAACCGACCTTGAGCCCGTGACCGGGAACCAGTTCGCCGAGGTCCGGCTTCTCCGCGCCCGCAAGCAGTCTCAGCAGTGTCGTCTTGCCGGCGCCGTTGAGGCCGAGGATGACGACGCGGCTGCCGCGGTCGATGGCGAGGTCGACGCCGGTGAAGATCTCGAGCGATCCGTACACCTTCGTCAGGTCCTTCGCCATCAGCGGAGTCTTGCCGCAGGGCGCCGGCTCCGGGAACCGGATGTGTGCGACCTTGTCGGCGACCCGCACGTCGTCGAGGTCCGCGATCAGCTTGTCGGCACGCTTGGCCATGTTCTGGGCAGCCGTCGCCTTGGTCGCCTTCGCCCCGAGCTTCGCGGCCTGCTGACGCAGCGCGGACGCCTTCTTCTCCGCGTTCGCGCGCTCACGGCGCCGGCGCTGCTCGTCGGTGGCGCGGGCGTCGAGGTACTTCTTCCAGCCCATGTTGTAGATGTCGGCCTCACCGCGCACCGCGTCGAGGAACCACACCTTGTTCACCACGTCGTTGAGGAGATCCACGTCGTGGCTGATCACGATCAGTCCGCCGTCGTGGTTCTGCAGGAAGCCACGCAGCCAGGTGATGGAGTCGGCGTCGAGGTGGTTGGTCGGTTCGTCGAGCAGCAGCGTGGTGTTCGACTTGCCGCCGGAACCGTCGGAGGCGGCGAACAGGATCCGCGCGAGTTCCACCCGACGACGCTGACCACCGGAGAGGGTGCGCAGGGGTTGTGCGAGGACGCGGTCGGGCAGGCCGAGGCTGCTGCAGATCCGCGCGGCCTCCGACTCGGCCTCGTAGCCGCCGAGCGCACCGAAGCGGTCCTCGAGCGACCCGTACTTGCGTACGGCCTTGTCGCGGGTCGCGTCGTCGGCGGCCTCGGCCATGATGGCCTGCTGCTTCTCCATGCTGCGGATGATCTCGTCGAGACCGCGGGCGGACAGGACGCGATCCTTCGCGAGGACGTCGAGGTTGCCCTCCTTGGGGTCCTGCGGCAGGTAGCCGAGGTCGCCGCTGCGCACGACGGCGCCGGCGTACGGCTCGCCCTCACCGGCGAGAATGCGCAACGTCGTGGTCTTGCCCGCGCCGTTTCGGCCGACGAGACCGATACGGTCGCCGGCCTGCACGCGCAGGGCGGATCCGGGTGCCGAGAGGAGGGTTCGCACACCGGCACGAACTTCGAGGTCGGTGGCGGTAATCACGACGGTTCAGCTTACCGGAGTTACCGGCCCGTCTCCGCCGGGGTGCGTCACAGCCGTCCCGACGGGATGCTCGCCCTCCTGCCACGGCCACCGCCCGCTTATCTCGAGTTGGAGCGACCAGCTCAGGAAGGTCCGGATGAGGACGATCAGCGCCAGGACGCCGACGGAGGTGAAGGTGGGCGTCACCGCGACGGTCTTGATGATGTCGGCCGCCACCAGGAACTCCAGTCCGAGCAGGATCGACCGCCCCAGGTTGCGCCGGTAGGGCACGTACACCGGCGCGCCCGGCCGGGTTCGGCTCGTGGACAGGGCGATCCAGCTCGCCACCGCGCCGCCGACGACGATCACGGCCACACCGACGAGGTCCACGACGGACCCCACGGTGGACATCACGGACTCCAGGTGCATGCGGCCCTGCCTTTCCCTGTCGCTGGCAACAGCGTCGCAGGTTTGCGGCACTAGCGTGGAACTCCATGAGCGACGGACATGTCCCCGACCTCGCCGTGGTCGGTCTCGGTCCGGCGGGACGGGCCCTGGCGCACCGCGCCGCCGCGGCCGGCCTCGACGTCGTGGCGGTCGACCCGGCGTCGGCTCGGCCCTGGACCCCGACCTACGCCGCCTGGGCGGACGAACTGCCGCGCTGGCTCGGCACCGGCGTGGTCGCGGCGCGGGTCGCCCGTCCGCGGGCGCGTGGCAGCCGCGACCACGTACTGGACCGGGAGTACGTCGTGCTCGACAACACCGCTCTGCGCGTTGACCTCGCCGGCGTACGCGTCGTCACCGGCCGGGCCGCGCACCTCGCCGACCACACGGTCACCCTCGACGACGGCGTCACGCTGCCGGCCCGCCGGGTCGTCGACGCCCGGGGCGTTCGTCCTGCGCCCGCGCTCGCCGAGCAGACCGCGTACGGCCTGGTCGTGCCGCCCGCGGTGGCGGCACCCGCGCTCGCGGACGCGGAAGCGTTGTTCATGGACTGGACCCCCGACAACGGTGCCGACCCGGACGCGCCGCCGTCCTTCCTCTACGCGGTCCCGCTCGACGCCGACCGTGTCCTGCTGGAGGAGACGTGCCTGGTCGGCAGGCCCGCGCTGGGGACCGCCGCGCTGCGCGAGCGGCTCCTGACCCGCCTTGACGCGCGGGGCGTCCGCCCACCCGCCGACGCCGCGGTCGAGCGCGTGCGGTTCCCGGTCCAGGCACCGCCGACCCCGACCTTCGCGTTCGGCGCCCGCGGCGGCATGACGCATCCCGGCACCGGCTACAGCCTCGCCGCGTCCCTCGCCGCCGTCGACACCGTCGTCGACGCGCTCGTGGTGGGGTCCGACCCGGCGGGGGCGCTGTGGACTCGCCGCGCCCGAGCCGTCCGGGCGCTGCGCGCGGTCGGGTCGAGGGCACTGCTCGCGCTGCCGCCCGCCCGGGTCCCCGGCTTCTTCGACGAGTTCTTCGAGCTTCCCCCGGAACTGCAGCGCGCGTACCTGTCCGCCCGGGACCGCCCGCGCGACGTCTCGGCCGCGATGTGGTCGCTGTTTCGCCACGCGTCGATGCCGGTGCGGCGCACACTGATCGGCGCCGCGCTGCCCGCACGCAGGAGAGGACACCGATGAAGGTCGAGATCCAGCTCGACGCCGCACCCGCCGACGCCGCCGTCCGCGCCGCCGAACTGGCGGGCACCGGCATCGCCGGACTGTTCACGTTCGAGGGACCGCACGACGTCTTCTTCCCGCTGGTCGCGGCCGCACCGGTGGTGAACGTGGACCTGGCGACGAACGTGGCGATCGCGCTGCCGCGCAGCCCGGTGCACCTCGCGCACGCGGCCTGGGACCTGCAGTCGCTCAGCGGCGGCCGCTTCCGGCTCGGGCTCGGGTCGCAGATCCGCCCACACATCGAGAAGCGTTACGCGGCGACGTGGTCGCGGCCCGCCGCCCGGATGCGCGAGACGGTGCTCGCCGTGCGGGCCGTCCTCGATTCGTGGCAGGACGGCACGCGACTCGACTTCCGCGGCGAGTTCTTCACGCACACGCTGATGCCACCGGCCTTCGTCCCGGGCCCGAACCCGTTCGACACGCCGCCGATCCTCCTCGGCGCACTGGGCCCGGTGATGACCCGCACCGCCGCCGAGGTCGCGGACGGACTGCTCGTCATGCCGTTCAACAGCGAGCGGCACTTCCGTGAACGCACGCTGCCCGCAATACAACTCGGCCTCGACCGGGCGGGGCGCGAGCGCACCGATCTCGAGGTGGTGCCGCAGGTGATCGTGGCGACGGGACGCACCGAGGCCGAGTTGTCCGCGGCGACGACGGGCGTGCGGGGCCTGCTCGCGTTCTACGGATCCACTCCCGCGTACCGTCCGGTGCTCGAGGTGGAGGGCTGGGCCGACCGGCAGGAGCCGCTGAACGCCCTGTCGAAGCGAGGTGCGATCGCCGAGATGATCGACCTGGTCGACGAGACGATGGTGGACACGCTCGCCGTCCGCGGTACGCCGGAACAGTGTGCCGCGCAGATCGCGCGTCGCTTCGGCGCCCACGCCGACCGGGTGTGCTGCTACTTCCCCGGGTACGACGTGGACCTGGCGCACGTCCGCGATCTGGTGGATGCGCTCGGCAACGTGCCCGCCGCTACCCGCGGGTCTGCCACTGCGCCAGCGCGTCGCTGACCGCGGCGGGGACACCGTCGAGCGCCCACAACGCCAGCCCGACCGCCGCGAGGGTGAGCAGCGGCCCGAGGATGGCACGCTCGAACGGCCCGCCCGCCCGGATGGACAACGCCGACGGCAGTTGCAGTTCCCACCAGCGGCGGCCACCCCACGGCAGCAGCGGCGCGAGAAACGGCACCCCCTCCTTGGTGATCGCGTCACCGAGGCAGTGCACGGCGCACCCGAGTCCGACCGCGACCCCGAGTGCCCGCGATCCGACCTCGTCGGGGTACCAGGTCCAGGTGAGCGCGGACAGGACACCGGCGACCATCGTCACGCCGACCCAGCCGTAGCGCTTCGCCCAGCCTCCGGCGAGCCCCCGCAGCGCCAAGCCGAGGGTGAGGAACAGCGTCCCGATGATCGCCGGCTGACCGAACGCGACGATCAGTGCCGACACCCCCGCACTCACCGCGATCGCGAACAGTGCTGTGTGGGTGAGTGTTCGGTGCCCACCGTTGCGCTTCGGGTCCCGGCGGCCGCGGGTCAGCCGGTAGTACCACAGCGACACCTCGTCGACGACCTTGGCGAGGATCCAGCTGGCCGGGCCGAACGATCGGGCAACCGTCGACTGCGTGGTGTCGAGATCGGGCAGCAGCGCGGCCCCGGCGCACACGCCCGCGAACGTGAACACCTCGGCCGTGGAGGTGGGCCCGCCCCACTCGGGTGGAAGCACCTGGGCGGCGAGCAGACCGGCGACAGCTCCGGAGACGGCGTGGGTGGCACCCATCACCATGACGGCATCATCACGAACGCGAAACCCTTTCGGACAGCGGAGGATAGGGCGCTGCCCGAGTCGGACCGCCCACTGGGCACCGACAGTATCAACCCCCACCGACGCGGCGGCGAGGCCGTGCGTTCACTCCGTGAGGTACCGGTACGACTCCCGGCGTGCGGGCGCGACGATCGTGTCGAGCACGAAACGCAGTTGCGCGCGGATGTACGCGTCCGCGGTGAACTTCGGCGCGAAATGCCAGTGTTTGAGCGCCCATCCGTGCGCGATCATCATCAGGTCGAACACCATCAGGTCCACGTCGATGTCGTTCATCACCCCCGCGGCGATGCCGTCCTCGAGCGCGGCCGACAGCGGAGCCGAGGTGGCCACCTCGAGTTCCTTGAGGGTGTCGCGTCCCTGCTGGTCGAGCGTGCGACTCTCCCGGTAGGTGAGCGCGACGGCGTCGAGGTTCCCGTCGACGATCTCCACGTAGCGGCGGAAGCCGGCGACGAACCGTTCCACCGGGTCGTCGCCGGCGGCGTCGATCGCCGGCTGGATCTGGTCCCGGAACTCCTCGAGGATGTTCACGATCGTCGCCAGCAGGATCTCCTCCTTGCCGCCGAAGTACTTGTAGATCAGCCCGACGCTGACGTTGGCCTCCTCGGCGAGTGCCTGCATCGACATCTGGTGGAATCCGGTGCGCTGCATGACCACGACGGCCGCGTCGAGCACCTGCCGCCTCCGCGAGCTGGCCCGGACGGCACGTACCGCCTCCTCGACCTGCATTCCCGCACTGTCCTTGGCCACCTCGACTCCTCTCGGCCAGCGGCGTACACCGTTGTCCTCCACCGTAGGGCACCGAACCGGGACACCGGCCACCGCAGGTCCGCGACCCCGCGCGTCCGCTCGGGCGTGGCCCCCCACCACACCCTTGACATCTTCGCGGGCGTCGCCCTGCTCGGCGCGTGCCTCACGGCACTCGTACCCACGCGACCCGCGGCAGCCACGAGCCGACCGAGCTCCGAACGGACCTTGACACCCCACGGAAGCGAATCTACATTCATCTTGAGTGAATGACAATTCATTCTCATTCCGTATTCGCAACCCCGCGCACCCGGCCTCAGCGCACCAGCGGTGCCCCCCAGCAAGGAGTCGACATGGATCTGGCACTGACGGAGGAGCAGCAGAGCTTCCGGCAACTCGCGCGTGACTTCCTCGACAAGGAGGTGGTCCCGCACCGTGCCGCCTGGGACCGCGCCGAATCGGTGGACATCTCGATCGTGCCCAAGCTCGCCGAGATCGGATTCTTCGGGTTGACCATTCCCGAGGAGTACGGCGGCATGGGAGGTGACTACATCACCTACTGCATCGGCATGGAGGAACTCGGACGTGCCGACTCGGCGGTGCGAGGCATCGTGTCCGTCTCGATGGGCCTCGTGGGCAAGGTGATCCTCTCCCACGGCACCGAGGACCAGAAGCACGAGTGGCTGCCCCGCATCGCGTCGGGCGAGGCGCTGGCCTGCTTCGGTCTCACCGAACCCGACAACGGTTCCGACCCGGGACATCTCAAGACCCGCGCGGTGCGCGACGGCGACCACTACGTGATCAACGGATCGAAGATCTTCATCACCAACGGGACCTGGGCGAACCTCTGCCTGGTCTTCGCCCGCACCGGGGGCCCCGGCCCGAAGGGGATCTCCGCGTTCCTGGTTCCCACGGACACCCCGGGCTTCGAGTCCCGCGAGATCCACGGCAAGCTCGGCCTGCGCGGCCAGGCGACGGCGGAGCTGTACTTCACCGACGTGAAGGTGCCGGCGAGCGCGATGCTCGGCGCGGAGGGCGAAGGCTTCTCGATCGCCATGCACTCCCTAGACAAGGGGCGGGTCTCGGTCGGCGCGGGGTGCGTCGGCATCATCGCGGGCTGCCTCGAGGCAGCGGTGGACTACGCCACCAACCGCAAGCAGTTCGACCGTCCGATCGCGTCGTACCAGCTGATCCAGGACATGATCGCGGACATGTCCGTCGATGCCGATGCCGGCCGGTTGCTGACCTGGCGGGCCGCCGACCTCATCGAACGTGGTGAGCCGTTCGGCACCGCCGCGTCCAAGGCGAAGTACTTCTGCAGCGAGGCCGCGGTGCGCGCCGCCAACAACGCGATTCAGCTCTTCGGCGGTTACGGCTACGTCGACGAGTACCCGGTTGCCAAGTACATGCGCGACGCGCGCGTGATGACGCTGTACGAGGGCACGAGTCAGATCCAGAAGCTGCTGATCGGTCGTGCCGAGACCGGTGTCAGCGCGTTCCTGTAGACCCACGAACCACCACGGCAGGGCCCCGGTGTCACGTCGACACCGGGGCCCTGCCGTGCGCGCCCTCGGGTCGCAACGCCTCCACGGCCAGGGACACGCCCTGGCCGACGCCGATGCACAGGGTGACGAGGCCGCGGGCGGCACCTTCGCGTTCCATCCGGCCCAGGAGCGTGACGTCAGGCCGCTCGCGCACAGGCGGTTGACGGTGCAGCCGGGGACGGTGTAGCCGGGGACGGTGTCCGGCAGCCCGGCGAGCAGGACCGCCATGCGGGCGACGTTGCGATTGTCCTCACCGGCCTGGTTGGTGGCGCCGAGGATCACCTCGTCGATCTCCTCGGCCGGCACACCGCTGCGGGCAACGGCCTCACCGACCGCGATCGCGGCCAGATCGTCGGGTCGCACCGTGGCGAGCGCGCCGCCGTAGCGGCCCTGGGGTGTGCGGACTCCGTCGACGACGTAGACCTCGTTCGTCCGTGTTCTCCGTCTCGATTCCGGGGTTGTGTGACCCTTGACACCATTCGTTGGTGAATGTAGGTTCATAAAGCGTGAAGCACTATTCACTGTGCTTGAACAGAAACTCATTCAACCCGCTCACCTGCGCTGACGAGGAGTTCTCATGACCGTCTTCGAAGACATCACCTACGAGATCGACGGACCCGCCGCGATCATCACGATCGACCGCCCGCACCGCTACAACGCCTTCCGCGGCCAGACCGTCGAGGAACTGATCAAGGCGTTCCGCGCCGCCTGGGCGGACAGCCGTGTCTCCGCGGTCATCCTCACCGGCGCCGGCGAGAAGGCGTTCTGCACCGGCGGCGACGTCAAGCAGCGGGCCGAGACCGGCGACTACGGGCCCACCGAGAGCGGCATGTTCGAGATCGGCTACCTGCACAAGCTGATTCGCGACATCCCGAAGCCGGTCATCGCCGCGGTCAACGGTGTCGCCGTCGGCGGCGGTCACGTCCTGCACGTACTGTGCGACCTCTCCATCGCCTCGGAGACGGCCAGGTTCGGGCAGGCCGGTCCGAAGGTCGGATCGTTCGACGCCGGGTTCGGTTCCGCGTTCCTCGCGCGCGTGGTCGGCGAGAAGCGCGCCCGCGAGATCTGGTACCTGTGCCGCCAGTACGACGCCGCCACCGCCGAACGCTGGGGCCTGGTGAACTGGGTTGTCCCGCAGGACAAGTTGCTCGACGAGGCCAAGGCCATCGCCGCCGAGATCGCCGAGAAGAGCCCCACCGCCATCAAGTTCCTCAAGCAGTCGTTCAACGCGGACACCGACCACCAGGCCGGCCTGAGCAACCTCGCGATGTCGGCTCTCGACCTGTTCGGCAAGTCCGACGAGGGACTCGAGGGCGCGAAGGCATTCGCCGAGAAGCGCCCCGCCGACTTCGCCAAGTTCGTCAAGGCCTGACCCCACCCGACCCGAGAGGACCACACCATGAGCACCATCGCACTGGTCACCGGCGCCGGCTCCGGCATCGGAAAGGCGATCGCGCTGGCCTTCGCCGCGCAGGGCGACCGCGTCGTCGCCGCCGATCTCGACCTCGCCTCGGCCGAGGCCACAGCCAAGGAGTACCCCGAACTGATCGCGGCGCTGCCGGTGGACGTGTCGGACCGCGCCCAGGTCGACGCGCTGCGCGAGCGAACCCACGCGGAGGTCGGCGTACCGAACGTGGTCGTGAACGCGGCGGGCTGGGACCGCACCGACCAGTTCCTCAACGCCACACCCGAATTCGCCGAGAAGGTCGTCGCGATCAACTACCTCGGACCGGTCCACGTGTGCAGTGCGTTCCTCCCCGGCATCGTCGAGGCCGGAAACGGTGGCCGCGTGATCAACCTGGCGTCCGACGCGGGGCGCGTCGGCAGCTCGGGCGAGTCGATCTACGCCGGCGCGAAGGGCGGCGTCATCGCCCTGACCAAGTCGCTCGCCCGCGAGATGGCCCGGCACGGCATCAGTGTCAACTGCGTGTGCCCCGGCCCGACCGACACCCCGCTGTTCCAGGCCCAGGAGGAGAAGCTCAAGGCCGCTCTGGTCAAGGCCATTCCGTTCCGGCGCCTCGCGCGGCCCGACGAGGTCGCGGCACCGGTCCTGTTCTTCGCATCCGAATCCGCGTCGTTCATCACCGGACAGGTGATCAGCGTCAGCGGCGGACTCACCATGGCCGGCTGACGCCCGACACCCCCCGAGTCTGATACACCACCGAGGACGACACCATGAGCGCGGCATACAACGCCCGGGCCTACCGGGAGTACTTCGAGAACGACTTCACGTACCTCAACGGATTCCGTCGCAACACAACGCGTTACGCGAACCGCGTGGCGGTGACCGATCCCGGGACCGGGCAACAGTGGACGTACGCCCAGCTGGGCGAGCGGGTCGACCGCATCGCAACCGGTCTCGCCGACGCCGGCGTCCGCAGCGGCGATGTCGTCGCCTACCAGCTGTTCAACGGGATCGAGTTCGCCGAACTCTATCTCGCGGTACAGGCCGTCGGCGCCGTCGGATCGCCGGTGAACTTCCGTCTCGCCGCGGGAGAGACGGCGTTCGTCCTCGACACCAGCACACCGACGGTGTTCGTGTACGACACCGACCTCGCCCCGATGGTCCAGGACGCGCTGGGACGTGCCGCGCACACTCCCCCGGTGGTGGTGACCGTCGGCGAGGGCGAACCGGCGTCCGCTCCCGGATCCACGGTGATCGCCTACCGGCACCTGGCCGCCGATCGAGTGGCGCTGCCTCCCCTGCACCGCACCGTGTGGGACGAGACGACGCGCCTGTACACGTCCGGCACCACGGGCATGCCGAAGGGAGTGCCGCTCAACAGCATGATCGAGGTCTTCAGCGCGCACGACGTGATCATGCACTTCCCGCTCACCCCCGAGGACAAGACGCTGAACATGACGCCGTGGTTCCATCGCGGCGGCCTGTACTCCGGCGGCCCCAACCCGACGTTCTACGTGGGCGGTCAGGTGGTTCCGCTCCGCATGTTCGATGCGGACCGGGTGCTCGATCTCGTGGAGGAACAGGGATTGACGTTCCTGATCGGAGCGCCGACCAACCTCGCGATGCTCGCGTCCGCGCAGGAGGACAATCCCCGCGACCTGTCGTCGCTGCGCGGCATCGTGACGATGGGCGCCCCGCTCGAGAGGGAGGCAGTGCTCCGGTACCAGAAGGCCCTCAATCCGCGGATCTTCAACGGCTACGGCAGCACCGAGGGATTCTGGAACACCTTCCTGCGCCCCGGTGACCTGCCCGACCATGCGGGAACGGCCGGCCGGGCCTGCACCGACGACGACGTGCGGGTCGTGCAGGTCTACCCGGATCGTCTCGCCGACGCCGACGACATCGTGGCCCGCGACGGCACGGAGGTCGGAGAGGTCATCGTGCGGTCTCCGAAGTGCGCCAACGCCTACTTCGACTCTCCGGACCAGGAGAAGGCGAAGTTCCAGCGCGGCTGGCTGCACATCGGCGACCTCGCCACCTGGGACAGGGACGAATTCGTCACGATCGTCGGGCGCAAGGACGACATGCTGATCTCCGGCGGCGAGAACGTGCACCCCGTCCAGGTCGAGGAGGCTCTCAACGCCCATCCCGCCGTGGCGGACTCGCTCGTCGTGGGCGTACCCGACGATCGTTGGGGGCGCATCGTCGTGGCCTACATCGTGACCGACGGCACCGACCTGTCCGCCGACGACCTCGACGAGCACTGCCGCCTGCAGCCGATGCTGTCGTCGTTCAAGCGGCCCCGCGCCTACCGTTTCGTCGACTCACTGCCGGTCTCGGCGACCGGGAAGAAGCTCCACTACAAGGCCACCGCGACGGCTGCGGACGAGTTCGCCGCAGGCCGGTTCACCACTCCCACACCCCGAGGATGACATGAGCACCACGAAGACACCTCCGCCGTTCGATCCGCTGGATCCGCTGAGCATCGACTCGCTCTACTCCGACGACGAGATCGCCGTCCGGGACAGCGTGCGCGGATTCTGCGCCGAACACGTCACCCCCTACGTCGCGGACTGGTTCGAGGCCGGCGACCTGCCGACGGTCCGTGAACTCGCCAAGGGCTTCGGCCAACTCGGTGTGCTCGGGATGCACCTCGAGGGCTACGGCTGTGGCGGCTCGTCCGCGGTGCACTACGGCATCGCCTGCCTCGAACTCGAGGCCGCCGACTCCGGCATCCGCTCCCTGGTGTCGGTGCAGGGCTCGCTCGCGATGTTCTCCATCTGGAACAACGGCTCCGAGGAGCAGAAGCAGCGGTGGCTGCCCGGCATGGCGGCCGGTGAGCTGATCGGCTGCTTCGGTCTCACCGAACCCGATGTCGGCTCGGACCCGGCCGCGATGAAGACCCGGGCCCGCAGGGACGGCTCGGACTGGGTGCTCGACGGCCGCAAGATGTGGATCACCAACGGCTCGATCGCCGACGTCGCGGTGGTGTGGGCGAACACCGACGAGGGGGTGCGCGGATTCATCGTCCCCACCGACACGCCCGGCTTCAGCGCCAACACGATCAAGCACAAGTTGTCGCTGCGCGCCTCGGTCACCAGCGAACTCGTCCTCGACGGCGTCCGGCTGCCCGCCGACGCGCTGATGCCCGAGGCCCGCGGGGTCAAGGCACCGCTGCAGAGTCTGTCCGAGGCCCGCTACGGGATCGTCTGGGGTGCCATGGGCGCGGCCCGGTCGGCCTGGGAGGCCGCCCGGACCTACTCGATGCAACGCACCCAGTTCGGCCGCCCGATCGGCGGATTCCAACTGACCCAGGCCAAGCTCACCGACATGGCCGTCGAACTGCACAAGGGACAACTGCTCTCGCTGCACCTCGGCCGGCTCAAGGACACCGTCGGACTGCGCCCCGAGCAGGTCAGCTTCGGCAAGCTGAACAACACCCGCGAGGCCATCGAGATCTGCCGCACCGCTCGAACCATCCTCGGCGGCAACGGTATTTCGCTCGAGTACCCCGTGATCCGGCACATGGTCAACCTCGAGTCGGTCCTCACCTACGAGGGCACCCCCGAGATGCACCAGCTGGTGCTCGGCCAGGCCTTCACCGGCGAGAACGCCTTCCGCTGACAGGAGCGTGTACGAGATGAACGCACGATTGGTCCACGACACCGAACACCTGCAGTTCCGCGAGGTCGTCCGCGACTTCGTCCGGGACAAGATCACCCCCGTGCACGAGGACTGGGAACGGGCGAACCGCCTCGACCGGTCCCTGTTCACCGAGGCCGGAAAACTGGGCCTGCTCGGATTCCCCGTTCCCGAGGAGTACGGCGGCCCCGGCGTCGACGACTTCCGCTACCACGCGATCGTGATCGACGAGGTGAACCGGGCGGGCAACGCGGCCGCCGGAATCGCCTTCTCGCTGCAGAACGACGTCGTGCTGCCCTACCTGGTGGAGATGACCACCGACGAACAGAAGGCCCGCTGGCTGCCCGGCGTCGTCTCCGGCGAGACCGTTCTCGGGATCGCGATGACCGAACCGGGCACCGGCAGCGACCTGACCGGCATCCGGACCACCGCGGTCCGGGACGGCGACCACTACGTGGTCAACGGCGCCAAGACGTTCATCTCCAACGGCCAGAACGGTGACCTGTTCGTCGTCGCCACCCGCACCTCCGACGATCCGCACAAGGGCCTGACACTGCTCGTCGTCGATGCGTCCACTCCCGGTTTCTCCCGCGGACGCAACCTCGAGAAGATCGGCCTGCACGCGCAGGACACCAGCGAGCTGGCCTTCACCGACATGCGGGTTCCCGTCGCCAATCGGCTCGGCGAGGAGGGGCAGGGCTTCTACCAGCTCGTGCACAACCTCCCGCAGGAGCGGCTGTCGCTCGCCGTCGGCGCAGTGTCCGCGGCCGAAGGCGTCTTCGCGGAAACACTCGCGTACGTCAAGGAACGCAAGGCGTTCGGGAAGCCGATCTCGAATTTCCAGAACACCCAGTTCGTCCTCGCCGAACTGGCCACCGAACTCGACGTCGCCCGCACGTTCCTCGACGACTGCATCGCCGAACACGTGGACGGCACCCTCACCGCGGCTCGTGCGGCACGCCTGAAGTGGTGGGCCACCGAATTGCAGGTGCGGGTCGCCGATCGGTGCCTGCAACTGCACGGCGGCTACGGCTACATGCGCGAGTACGCCGTCTCCCGTGCCTTCGTCGACGCCCGCATCCAGACCATCTACGGCGGCACCACCGAGATCATGAAGACGATCGTCGCCAAGGATCTGGGGCTCTGACAGCACCCGAGCGACGAGGAGTACGGCCATGGCAGAGAATCCCGGTGCGCTGCGCGTCGAGGACGCCGTCCGCGCGGTGCGGACGAACTCCCGGCGCAGACAGATCCTCCGGGCCGCAGCGAAGGTGATGCAGCGCACCGGATTCCACGAGATGTCGATGCAGGCCCTCGCCGACGAGGCGAGCGTCAGCGTGGGCCTGCTCTACAACTACTTCGCAGCAAGGAGGACATCCTCCGCGCCACGATCACCGCGATCCTCGACGCGTTCAGCGACCAACTCGAGCCCGCGATGGCGGCGGCGGGCGACGACCCCGTCGAACGCCTGGCCGCCGGCATCCGGCGGTTCGTCGAGATCGTCGACGAGAACCGCGACGCCGTCGCGCTCACCTACCGGGAGAGCCGCACGCTGGACGCGGCCGGCCGCGACACGATCAAGCGGCTCGAGGTCGAGACCTCCGCTCCCCTGCGAGCGGTGCTGACGGAGGGCATCGAGGCCGGGGTGATGAACCCGGTCGACGTCGACCTGATCGTCTTCGACCTGGTGCTGCTCGCCCACGGCTGGGCGCTCAAGCACTGGCACTTCGGCCGCATCTACACCGCCGACGAGTACGTCCGGCTGCAGACCCGGTTCGTCCTCAACACCGTCCTGCCGCAACACCACCGTGGCCACTACCGTCACCTCCTGGAGAAAACATGAGTGTCCGCACCGAAGTCGACCACCACACCGGGATCATCACCCTCGACCGTCCCCCCGCAAACGCCTTCGACGAGGCGCAGACACAGGCACTGGCCGGTGCCGTCGCGACGCTGGGCGAGGACCCCGCGGTCCGCGCGGTCCTGATCCGCAGCGCACAGCGGATCTTCTGCGGCGGCGCGGACATCACGATGATGGAGTCCTGGAACGGCGCCCCCGACCGCGGCGCGCGGCTGCGCCGGTTCACCGCGGGACTTCAGGACGTGTTCGCCCGCATCGAGGCGCTGCCGAAACCCACGGTGGCCGTCCTCACCGGGGCCGCCACCGGTGGAGGTCTCGAACTCGCGCTCGCCTGCGACTTCCGCGTCGCGGGCGCCTCGGTGAAGCTGGGGCTGCCCGAGGTCGGCATCGGACTCCTGCCCGGCGCGGGCGGGACGCAGCGCCTCACCCGGCTCGCCGGCCCGTCCGTGGCGCACCGTATCGTGCTCGGCGCCGAACTCGTCACCGGCGCCGAGGCACGCAGACTCGGCATCGTGCACTCGGCGACCGACGGCGACGTCCTCGCCGAGGGTCGCGCGTTGGCCGATCGGCTCGCGCAGCTGCCGCCGGCCGCCTACTCCGCCGCCAAACGCTGCATCGCCGCCGCCCGCGGCGAGGACGGGTTCGCCCGGGAACTCGACGAGATCAGCCGGCTGATCGAGACACCCGACACCGCCCGACTTCTCAGTGATTTCCTCGCTCGCTCCCGCTGAGCCACCGTCGCACCCGGGCGGGTCAGGAGCCGGCGAGATCGGCGACGAACTTGTCCGGTCGCAACCCACGCCAGACGGGGTGCCGCAAGCGGCCGTCATCGGTCACCTCCGAGAAACGCACCTCGGCAACGGCTTCCGGCCGGACCCAGCGCGCCCTCCGGGAGTCCGCGGCAGGAACCGAGGTGCCGAACGGTGACGTGTCCGCAGCCAACTCGTCCACGAGTTCGGCGAGCCGGGAGAGCGCCGCGCCCGACAGTCCGCTGCCGACCCGCCCCAGATAGCGCAGGGTTCCCGGACCGTCGGGCACACCCACCAGGAGCGAGCCCACGGCGCCCGCCCGACCGCCCTCCCCCGGCTGCCATCCGCCGATCACGACCTCGCACGTGCGGAAGTGCTTGAGCTTGAGCCACGCCGACGACCGGCCCGACCGGTACGTCGAGTCCCAGCGCTTGGCGACCACACCCTCCATCCGCGCGGCGCGGCTCGCCTCGAGCGCCTCGGCGAGATCGGCCGGCGCCGGCTCCGGTATGCGCCACGGCTCATCACCGCCGAGGCGGATCGCCTCGAGCACCCGGCGGCGGTCGCGCAGCGGTTTGTCGTGCAGCGGCACCCCGTCCAGTTCGAGTACGTCGAAGAGCAACAGCGACACCGGGTTCGCGGCCCGCTCCGCCGCCGACGGCGGCCGTGACCGTCCCATCCGACGTTGCAGCCGCCCGAAACTCGGTGCGCCGTCGTCGCCGAACGCGACGATCTCCCCGTCGAGCAGGCCGCTGTGCCCCGCCAAACCGGCTGGCACCCGGAGCAGCTCGGGATAGCCGGCCCCGATGTCGAGGCCGTTGCGACTGACCAGCCGGACCGGCGCCGCCGGGTCCCCGAACGCGGCCAGTGCCCGGATCCCGTCGTACTTGTACTCGTACTCCCAGACGTCCGGATCGGCGCGCCCCGCGAATTCGTCGATGCTGGTCGCGGTCGCCAGCATCGGGGCGGGCACCCGGATCGGCGGCGGCATCGCCACCTTCGCCGCCGGTTCGGGCCCGCGGGGCGAGGGCACCACCGCAGGCGCCGTCCCGTCACGCAGCCTGCGCAGCACCTCGTGGAAGTCCAGTTGCCGCAGCCCCGGCCGGGCCAGTTCGTCCCAGGTCCGGGGCGCCGCGACCATCGGTCGCGCGGTCCCGCGCAGCGAGTACGGCGAAATCGTGGTCTTGGCAGCCGCATTCTGGCTCCAGTCCACGAACACCTTGCCGGGTCGCACCGCCTTCGTCATCGCCGAGGTCACCGAATTCGGTGTCTGCCGTTCGAGTTCCACCGCGATCGCTTTGGCGACCTCCGAGCACCGCCGCGACGTCCAGCCCTCCTCCACCCCGGCGTACAGGTGAATTCCCTTGCTGCCACTGGTGACCGGGAGGGCGTCGAGCCCGCGCTCGCGCAGACGCTCGCGCACCCGCAGGGCCACCTGTGCGCACTCGTCGAGTGTCACCCCGGGACCGGGATCGAGGTCGATGACGAGGCGGTCCGGGTCGCCGGGGCGATCGTCCGCCGCGAAACGCCACTGCGGCACGTGAAATTCGAGGGCACCCGACTGCGCGAAGTACACCAGCGCCGCCAGTTCCGTCACCTCGGGGTACACCACGGTCCGCGACCCCTGCGTCAGGGTGTGTGTGGGCACCCAGTCCGGTGTCGCGGACTCGACGTTCTTCTGGAAGAAGGGTTGTGCCGCGGTGCCGTCCGGCCACCGCTTCCGGGTCAGCGGACGACCGGTGAGCAGCGGCAACAGCGCCGGCCCGACCTCGGTGACGTACTGGAGGACCTCCGCCTTGGTGTTGCCGGACTCCGGGTACAGCACTTTGTCCAGGTTCGTCAAGGTCAGGCGCCTGTTTCCGACGCGCACCGCCGCGTTGTGAGTCATCCTGGTCCGCCCACCGATCCGGCTCCACCTGGCCTGATCTCAGAGTATGGACCATCATGGGGTGATGCGGTCGATATGGAAAGGCTCCATCGCGTTCGGGCTCGTGAACGTTCCGGTGAAGGTCTACTCCGCAACCGAGGACCACGACATCAGATTCCACCAGGTCCACGGCAAGGACGGTGGCCGGATCCGATATCACCGCGTCTGCTCCGAGTGCGGCGAGGTGGTGCAGTTCGCCGACATCGACAAGGCCTACGTGTCCGACGACGGCACGCAGGTGGTGCTCACCGACGAGGACTTCGACGCCCTGCCCGCCGCCGAGAAGCACGAGATCCCGGTGCTGCAGTTCGTGCCCTCCGACCAGATCGACCCGATCCTGTTCGAGAAGAGCTACTACCTCGAACCGGATTCGGCGTCCCCGAAGGCGTACCAGTTGCTCGCGGCGACGCTGACCGAGAGCGACCGCACCGCACTGGTGCACTTCACACTGCGTCAGCGCACCCGGCTCGCGGCGCTACGCGTACGCGACGGTGTCCTCGTCGTGCAGACCCTGCTGTGGCCCGACGAGGTCCGCACCGCCGAGTTCGGTTCGCTCGACGACGGTGTGTCACCGAGCGACAAGGAACTCGCGATGGCCACCATGCTCGTCGACTCGATGTCCGAGGACTTCCATCCCGAGTCGTACACGGACGACTACCAGATCCAGCTCCAGAAGCTGCTCGACGAGACGATCGCGAACGGCGGCGAGAAGGTCACCGTGCCCGCGACCGCCGGCCCCGAGGCCGACGCCGAGGTGGTCGACCTCGTCGCCGCCCTGCAACGCAGCGTCGACGAGGCCAAGAAGTCGGCGAAGACCGGCTAGCTCGCGTCGTCCTCGTCGTCGCGGTCGAGCACGAACCAGTAGTGCTCGCCGTTGTCGAGCACCTTCTTGCCGTTCATGACACCGAGCAGGGTGTCCGGCCCGACGCGCTTGAAGTGGTCGAACACGGGCATGCCGTCGTAGACCATCGTGGCGGTCACCTCACCCCGGAATTCGACCATCCACAGGCTCGCCTCGCCGTTGCCACCCGTGAGGTCGGAGAACAGCTCGCCGTCCTCGCCGCGGCAGATCAGGGGCTGCACGTCGAACCGGGAGCCGAACGTCTTGCCGTACCAGCGGGTCCTGTCGAGGAGCCGCTCGGTGCGGTGCCCGGTCCGCAGGCCGCGGCCACGCCAGCGCCCGGACAGCTCCTCGATCGCGACGACCGGCAACTCCGACCACAGTGCGTCGAGGTCACGCGGGTCGACGGTCTCGGCCGCGAGCAGCTTCTCGACCCGATCGTGGTGGTTCACGAAAGCCCTTCCGTTTCGTCGGATGCCGTGGAGGTGAACGTGAGCACGGCCTTGACCACGGCTCCGGAGGCAGTGGCGTCCAGGGCGGCGCCCAGATCCTCGAAGTCGAAGGTGGTGATCATCTTGTCGAACGGGAAGCAACCCTCCCGCCACAGAGCGATCAGTTCGGGAATGAACTGCCGCGGGTCCGCGTCGCCCTCGATCACGCCGGTGACGCTGCGGCCCATCAGCAGCGCGGACTGGTCGAGCGTCACGGGATTGCGGCCGCCGCGCAGTCCGACGGTCGCGCAGCTGCCCGGCGACCGCAGCACCGCCACAGCGGTCGAGAGCACGTCACCGGAGCTGACGGTGTCCACGGCGTGATCGGCTCCGCCTCCGGTGAGGGCCCGCAGCGTCCGCGTGAGGTCCGCAGCGGCGCTGTCCACGACATCGGTGGCTCCGAGGGAGAGCGCCAGCTCGCGGCGTTCGCGCACCGGATCCACGACGACGATCGTCGCGCACCCCGCCACGCACGCCGCAAGCACCGCACCCAGTCCGACCGCGCCGGCACCGAACACGACGATCGACGCGCCCGCGCGCGGCCGCAGGACCCTCAGCACCGCACCGGCGCCGGTCTGGATCCCGCAGCCCAGCGGACCGAGCAGTTCGATCGGCAGATCCCGCGCGACCTGGACCGCGTCCGCCGCGTCGACGACCGCGTACGAGGCGAAGGACGACTGTCCGAACCAGTTCCCGTGCAGCGCGGTGCCGTCCAGCTGCAGCGTCGTGGTGCCGTCGAGGCGGCGCCCGGAGTAGTTGCGCACCGCGAAGTGCTCGCAGTAGGCGGGATGTCCGCCCTGACAGTTGCGGCAGGTCCGGCAGGCCGAGTAGCTCAGCACCACGTGGTCACCGGGAGCGAGGGTGTCCACGGCCGACCCGACCGCGGCGACCACGCCCGCCCCCTCGTGACCGAGCACCGCGGGCACCGGGACCGGAACACCGCCCGCGGCCGCGGTGAGATCGGTGTGGCAGATCCCCACCCCCGCGATCCGCACCAGGACCTCGCGCTCCCGGAGCGGGCCCACCGCGACGTCCCGGATCTCGAGCGGCCCTCCGTACTCGCCGACGACCGCCGCTCGCGCCTGAGTTCCCACCGCAGTCCCCACCGGTCTCCCGTCGTGTTCTTCGCCGAACCCCGCTCGACGAATCGCGAATCCTGATTAACTTATCGGGGGTGAGTGTAGACGCGAAAACCCCGCCGACACAGGGGTTCGGCGGGGTTTTCGGGGCCGGGGTTTTCGGGGCCGGGGGTCTCCAGCCGGGTTTGCGGGTGACGCGGGGTCAGATGGTGAAGCCGAGCGCCCGCAGCTGCTCACGACCGTCGTCGGTGATCTTGTCGGGGCCCCACGGGGGCATCCACACCCAGTTGATCTTCAGGTCGTCGACCAGGCCGCTCTTGACCAGAGCGCCTCGTGCCTGCTCCTCGATCACGTCCGTCAGCGGGCACGCCGCCGACGTCAGGGTCATGTCGACGGTCGCGACCGTCTGCTCGGAGTCGTCGATCGCGATGCCGTACACGAGTCCGAGATCGACGACGTTGATGCCGAGTTCGGGGTCGACGACGTCACGCATCGCCTCCTCGACGTCGTCGACGAGGGCCTGCTGCTCCGGTGTCAACGACACCGCCTCGGTCGACACCGCCTCGGTCGACGGCGCCTCCTCGGCGACTGTCTCGGGTGCGCTCTCGGTCATGATGAAACTCCTGTGTCAGCGGTCCGTGCGGTGTCGACCCTGTCGACCCCGGTGGTGTCGACTATTCGAACAACGGCATCCTTGAAAGCCATCCATCCCAGCAGGGCGCACTTGACCCGCGCCGGGTACTTCGCGACACCGGCGAACGCGATGCCGTCGCCGAGCACGTCCTCGTCGCCCTCGACCGCGCCGCGGCTGGTGATCATCTCGTTGAACGCCTCGACCACGTCGAGGGCGTCCGGCACCGCCATGCCCGTGACCTGGTCGGTCAGCACCGACGTCGCGGCCTGACTGATCGAGCAGCCCTGGCCGTCGTAGGACACGTCCCCGACGCGACCGTCCTCGGTGATCGCGACCCGCAGCGTGATCTCGTCGCCGCACGTCGGGTTCACGTGATGGACCTCTGCGCCGAACGGCTCCCGCAGTCCACGACCGTGCGGGTGCTTGTAGTGGTCCAGGATGACCTCCTGGTACATCTGCTCCATCCGCATGTCAGGACGCCCCGTCGATCGTGCCGTCGTCCTCGCGCAGGGGCTCGAGCACCGTGTGCGTCCCGAAGAACTCCTGAGCGCGCCGGATGCCGGCGGCCAGGGCACGCACCTCGTCGGCGGTGTTGTACACGGCGAAAGACGCCCGCGCGGTCGCGGCGACCCCGAACTTGCGGTGCAGCGGCCAGGCGCAGTGGTGTCCGACGCGGATCGCGATGCCCTCGTCGTCGAGGATCTGTCCGAGGTCGTGGGCGTGGATGCCGTCGACGACGAACGACACTGCCCCACCGCGGTTCTCCGCGGTGGTCGGACCGACGATGCGGACTCCGGGGATGGCCCCGAGCAGGTCCAGCGCCAACGCGGTCAGCTCGTGCTCGTGAGCGGCGACGGCGTCCATCCCGATGGCCTCGAGATAGTTCACCGCGGCACCGAGCCCGACGACCTGCGAGGTCATCGGCACGCCGGCCTCGAACCTCTGCGGCGGCGCGGCGTAGGTGGTGGCCTCCATGGTGACCGTCTCGATCATGGAGCCGCCGGTGATGAACGGCGGCATTGCCGCGAGCAGTTCCCGCTTGCCGTACAGGACGCCGACCCCGGACGGTCCGAGCATCTTGTGCCCGGAGAAGGCGGCGTAGTCGACGTCCAGAGCGTGGAAGTCGACCGGCATGTGCGGCACCGACTGGCACGCGTCGAGGACGACGAGTGCGCCGACGGACCGCGCCCGACGGACCAACTCCTCGACCGGCGCCACGGCGCCGGTCACGTTGGACTGGTGGGTGAACGAGACGACCTTGACGGCGTCGGTGAGTTCCAGCGACTCGAGGTCGATGCGACCGTCGTCCGTCACCCCGTACCAGCGCAGCGTCGCACCGGTACGGCGCGCCAACTCCTGCCACGGCACCAGGTTCGCGTGGTGTTCGAGCTCGGTGATGACGATCTCGTCACCGGGGCCCAGGTGGCGGTCGAACCGGTCGTCGCCGAGAACGTAGGTGACGAGGTTGAGCGCCTCGGTCGCGTTCTTGGTGAACGCCAGCTCGTCCGGGTGAGCACCGACGAACCGGGCGATCGCCGCGCGGGCGCCCTCGTACGCGTCGGTCGCCTCCTCGGCGAGCTGATGGGCACCGCGGTGCACGGCCGCGTTCGCGGTGGTGAGGAACTCACGTTCGGCGTCGAGCACCTGGACCGGGCGTTGTGAGGTGGCCCCGGAATCGAGGTACACCAACGGCTTCCCGTCCCGGACCGTGCGGCTCAGGATCGGGAAGTCCCGGCGGATGCCGGTGACGTCGAGTACGTGCACCGTGCTGGTCATGGAACTAGGCTCCCGCCGTCGCTGCCTGGGTGAACCGGACGTAACCGTTGGCCTCGAGCTCGTCGGCCAGCTCGGGGCCGCCGGACTCGACGACCTGGCCACCGACGAAGACGTGGACGAACTGCGGCTTGATGTAGCGCAGGATCCGCGTGTAGTGGGTGATCAGCAGGACGCCGCCGTGCTCCCGCTCCTGGTAGCGGTTGACGCCCTCGGAGACGATGCGCAGCGCGTCGACGTCGAGGCCGGAGTCGGTCTCGTCGAGGATCGCGATCCTGGGCTGCAGCAGGCCCAGCTGCAGGACCTCGTGCCTCTTCTTCTCGCCACCGGAGAAGCCCTCGTTCACGGACCGCTCACCGAACGCCGGGTCGATCTCGAGCTCACTCATCGCGGTCTTGACCTCCTTGACCCAGTGCCGCAGCTTCGGGGCCTCGCCGCGGACGGCGGTGGCGGCGGTGCGCAGGAAGTTCGACATCGACACGCCCGGCACCTCGACGGGGTACTGCATCGCCAGGAACAGGCCGGCGCGGGCACGCTCGTCGACGCTCATCGCGAGGACGTCCTCACCGTTGAGGGTGATGCTGCCGGAGGTGACCTCGTACTTCGGGTGCCCGGCGATGGCGTAGGACAGCGTCGACTTGCCGGAGCCGTTGGGGCCCATGATCGCGTGGGTCTCGCCGGAGCGGACCGTGAGGTTCACGCCCTTGAGGATGTTGATCGGCTCGGCGTTCTCGTCGGTCTGGGCGACGCGGACGTGCAGGTCCCTGATCTCGAGGACCGAGTTGGCGGTGTTTTCGGGGGTGGTCATGTGATGAAAGTCCTTGTGAGAAGTGTTGGGGCTCAGACGCCGACCGCGGCGAGCTCGACCTCGATGGCCGCCTCGAGACGCTCACGCACCTCGGGAACCGCGATGCGGTCGATGATCTCGTGGAAGAAGCCGCGAACCACCAGGCGCCGGGCCTGGTCCTCCGGGATGCCTCGCGAGCGCAGGTAGAACAGCTGCTCGTCGTCGAAACGGCCGGTGGCGCTGGCGTGCCCGGCACCGACGATCTCGCCGGTCTCGATCTCGAGGTTCGGCACCGAGTCGGCGCGGGCGCCGTCGGTGAGCACCAGGTTCCGGTTCAGCTCGAAGGTGTCGGTGCCCTCGGCCGCGGCCCGGATCAGGACGTCGCCGACCCACACGGTGTGCGCGTCCTGCTTGTGCGAACCGACCTCGCCCTGCAGCGCACCCTTGTAGACGACGTTCGACTTGCAGTGGGGCTGCGAGTGATCGACCAGCAGGCGGTGCTCGAAGAACTGCCCGGCGTCCGCGAAGTACAGACCGAGCAGCTCGGCGTCGCCGCCGGGTCCGTCGTACTTGACGATCGGCGTCACGCGGACGACGTCGCCGCCGAGGGTGACGGCCGTGTACCGCAGGACCGCGTCGCGGCCCAGACGCGCATGGTGCGCGGCGACGTGGACGGCGTCGTCGTCCCAGCCCTGGACCGCGACCACCGTCAGCTTCGCGCTGTCGGCGACGACGAATTCGACGTTCTCCGCGTAGGTTCCGCTGCCGCGCTGGTCGAGCACCACGGTCGCCTTCGCGAACGGCTGGAGGCGGATCTGTGTGTGCCCGTAGGCGACCTGGCCCTCACCCGGACCGGTCACGACGACGCGGATCGGCTCCACGACCTCCTGCTCGGTGCCGACGGTCACCACGGTGGCGCTCTCGAAAGCCGAGTACGCCTGCGCCGCGACGCGGTCCGCCGGGACGCCGCCCTTGCCGAGGCGGTCGTCGTCCCGGCCGACGGTCTCCACGGAGACACCCTCGTGGGCCGACACCTCGACGGTTGCCGCTCCGGACCGCACCGCGGATCCGTCGTGCAGGCCGCGCAACCTGCGCAGCGGGGTGAACCGCCACGCCTCGTCGCGGCCCGCGGGCACCTCGAACGCGTTGACGTCGTACGACGTGAAGACCTCACCCTTGTTGGTGGCGGGGGTGCGGGCTTCGGCCGCGACAGCTGTGTTGTTGACGGAGCTTGTGTTGTTGACGGAGCTCACTTAGCCGACCGCCCCTTCCATCTGCAGTTCGATCAGGCGGTTGAGCTCGAGGGCGTACTCCATCGGCAGCTCCTTGGCGATCGGCTCGACGAAGCCGCGCACCACCATCGCCATCGCCTCGTCCTCGGTGAGACCGCGGCTCATCAGGTAGAACAACTGGTCCTCGGACACCTTCGACACGGTGGCCTCGTGACCCATCGACACGTCGTCCTCGCGGATGTCGACGTACGGGTAGGTGTCGGAGCGCGAGATCTGGTCGACGAGCAGGGCGTCACACTTGACGGTCGCCTTCGAGCCGTTCGCGCCCTTGTTGACCTGCACCAGGCCGCGGTAGGACGCGCGGCCACCGCCACGAGCCACCGACTTCGACACGATGGTCGAGGACGTGTGCGGCGCCAGGTGCAGCATCTTCGCACCGGTGTCCTGGTGCTGACCCTCACCGGCGAACGCGACGGACAGGACCTCGCCGCGGGCGTGTTCGCCCATCATCCACACGGCCGGGTACTTCATCGTCACCTTGGAGCCGATGTTGCCGTCGATCCACTCCATCGAGCCGCCCGCGTCGACCTTGGTGCGCTTGGTGACCAGGTTGTAGACGTTGTTCGACCAGTTCTGGATGGTCGTGTAGCGGCAGTGGCCACCCTTCTTGACGATGATCTCGACGACCGCGGAGTGCAGCGAGTCGGACTTGTAGATCGGTGCGGTGCAACCCTCGACGTAGTGCACGGAGGCGCCCTCGTCGACGATGATCAGGGTCCGCTCGAACTGGCCCATGTTCTCGGTGTTGATCCGGAAGTAGGCCTGCAGCGGGATGTCCACGTGGACGCCCGGCGGGACGTAGATGAAGGAGCCACCCGACCACACGGCGGTGTTCAGCGCGGAGAACTTGTTGTCGCCGGCCGGGATCACGGAGCCGAAGTACTCCTTGAAGATCTCCGGGTGCTCGCGCAGACCGGAGTCGGTGTCGAGGAAGATCACACCCTGCGACTCGAGGTCCTCACGGATCTGGTGGTACACGACCTCGGACTCGTACTGGGCGGCGACACCGGCGACGAGGCGCTGCTTCTCCGCCTCCGGGATGCCCAGCTTGTCGTAGGTGTTCTTGATGTCCTCGGGCAGGTCTTCCCAGCTCTCGGCCTGCTTCTCGGTCGAGCGCACGAAGTACTTGATGTTGTCGAAGTCGATGCCCTCGAGGTTCGAGCCCCAGAACGGCATCGGCTTCTTGTCGAAGGTCTTGAGCGCCTTCAGCCGGATGTCGAGCATCCACTCCGGCTCGTTCTTCTTCGCGGAGATGTCCCGCACAACGGCCTCGGACAGGCCGCGCTGCGCGCTGGCACCCGCGGCATCGGAGTCGGACCAGCCGTAGCCGTAGTTGCCGAGCGACGCGATGGTTTCATCCTGCGTCATGCCCTGCGAACCACCGGCTGCCTGGTCTTGAGTGACGGTCATGCGAGCTCCTTCCGGAGTCTTGTTGCGTACCGGTGCGGGCTGGGCACCGGCGAAAAGGTGAGTACTGGGGGGGTGTGGCGGATCGGCCCGGAGTCAGGTCGCTTCCTGGTGCTGCGCGGCGGGCGGCACCAGCGGTACGTGCGTGGTGCAGGCGCAGTCCCCGTTCGCGATCGTGGCCAGGCGCTGCACGTGGGTGCCGAGCAGTTCCGCGAACGCCTGGGTTTCCGCCTCGCAGAGTTCGGGGAACTCGGAGGCGACATGCGAGACCGGGCAGTGGTGCTGGCAGATCTGCACACCGTTCCCGACCGGCCGGGTGGTCGCCGCGAAACCCGACGAGGTGAACGCGTCCGCGATCGCATCCGCGGTCTGCTCGACCTCGACGACGTCGGGCCCGGCCGCGGGGTCGATGTCCGCGACGATGGTCTGGACGCGACGACGGGCGAACTCCACGATCGCGGCCTCGCCGCCGATCTCCCGCAGTTGACGCATCGCCGCACCGGCCAGGTCGTCGTACGAGTGTCCGAGCCGCGACCGGCCCGCGGCGGTGAGCTGGAACTGCTTGGCCGGACGACCCCGCCCCTTCTGCTGCCAGCTGGCGGACCGGGTGGCGCGCGCCTCTCCGGCGTCGATCAACGCGTCGAGGTGACGGCGCACCCCGGCGGCACTCAAACCCAGTTCGGAGCCGATCTCGGTGGCGGTGATGGGGCCCTGTTCGAGCAGCAGTTTCACCACCGCCGCCCGCGTGTGGCCCTCGGGAGCCACCGCCGTGACACCGGGCATGACGGAACGCGGCGCCACTGCAGGCTCCTGACCTGCGCGTTCATCCCCTACGGGGTGTACCGATGCCGTTTTCACAACACCAGTGTGACGGAATTGGGGACTCCGGTCCACCAAGGGTGCCCTGTGTAACACCGCTACGCTGCTTGCTGTGCCGCAGACCGACGACACACCGGGAACCGGTGCCGACGACTCCCCCGCCTCTTCCCAGGAGTCGATCGCCGGCCGAACCCGACGCCTCGGGCGCCGCGTCCTCGGCCTCGACGGCCCGCACGACGGGTTCGCGGTGTCCAGCCTCCACGGCGACGAACCGGAGGCCCCCGGACTCGACGCCGGGGAAACCGCCCAGCTGCGCGGGGTCCGTCGATTCGGTGCGACGGGCGCGCTGCTGATGGCTCTCGGCGCGCTCGGCGCCGGCGCGCAGCCGGTGCTGCAGAACCCGGTCCAGGGGGTCCGCATGCTGGGTCTGCTGTCGCGGATGCCCAGCGTCGCGCTCACCGTCACCCTGACCGGTAGCGCGATGGTGGTCCTGGCGTGGCTGCTGCTGGGCCGCTTCGCGGTCGGCAGCTTCCGGGAGGGGTCCGCGGTCCGCCGCCTGACCCGCTCCCAGCTCGACCGGACGCTGCTGCTGTGGGTGATCCCCCTCGCCATCGCGCCACCGATGTTCAGCAAGGACGTCTACTCGTATCTCGCGCAGTCCGAGATCGCGGCGCGTGGTCTCGACCCCTACGCGATCGGACCGGCGCAGGCGCTCGGCGTCGACCACGTCCTCACCCGTACCGTCCCCAACATCTGGCGCGAGACACCCGCACCGTACGGACCGTTGTTCATCTGGTTCGGCAAGGGCATCTCGACGCTGACCGGCGAGAACATCGTGGCGGGGATCTTCCTGCATCGGTTGCTCGCGCTCACCGGGGTCGCGCTGATCGTGTGGGCGTTGCCTCGTCTCGCCCGCCGCTGCGGCGTGGCGAGCGTCACCGCGCTGTGGCTCGGCGCCGCGAACCCGCTGCTGCTGTTCCACCTGGTCGCGGGCATCCACAACGAGGCCCTGATGCTGGGCCTGATGCTCGCGGGCATCGAGGTCGCGTTGCGGGCGATCGAGAGTCCACCCGACATC
Source organism: Rhodococcus sp. NPDC003318 (assembly GCF_042879035.1). Taxonomy (NCBI): domain Bacteria; kingdom Bacillati; phylum Actinomycetota; class Actinomycetes; order Mycobacteriales; family Nocardiaceae; genus Rhodococcus; species Rhodococcus sp. NPDC003318. The sequence continues at coordinate 363,956 of NZ_JBIAOU010000001.1, forward strand.
CGGTTCCGGCTCCGCGGGTCGCCCGCCGAGCGTCGGGCACTGGCCCTGCTGCTGGCCGGGGCCGCCCTCATCGCGCTGTCCGCGACCGTGAAGATCCCCACACTCCTCGCGCTCGGTTTCCTCGGCATGGCGCTGGCCCGCCGCTGGGGCGGCACCTTCCGGTCCGTGTGCGCGGCCGCGGCACTGCTGCTCGCGGTGACGGTGACCGTGGTGTTCGCCGTCAGCCTCGTCAGCGGCCTCGGATTCGGCTGGCTGAGCCCGGAGACGCTGGGCACCGCCAACGAGGTGCGCAGCTGGATGTCGCTGCCGACGCTCCTCGGGCTCGGCACCGGCCTGGCCGGAGTGCTGCTCGGCCTCGGCGACCACACCACGGCGGTGCTCAGCCTGACCCGGCCGATCGCATCGCTGGCGGCGGCGTTCGTCGCGGTGCGGATGCTGATCGCGGTCCTGATCGGCCGCATCCACCCGGTCGGGGCGCTGGGTGTGTCCCTCGGCGTGCTCGTCCTGCTGTTCCCGGTCGTGCAGCCGTGGTACCTGCTGTGGGCGGTGATACCGCTCGCGGCCTGGGCGACCCGGCCGGTGTTCCGCATCCCGGCCATCGCGTTCTCGTCGGTGGTCAGCCTGATCGTGATGCCGAACGGCGGCGAGTACCCGCCGTTCATCATCGTGCAGGCCGCCATTGCCACGATCCTGGTCTGCGGTTCGTTCATCTTCGTCACCCGCAACCGGCTGCCGTGGCGGGCTTCGACCGGGGCGTCGGAGGGTGCCCGATCCCGCGACGCCTACGCTGAGGTCCCGTGAGTTCTTCCGTGCGCGAACACCCCGTGCTCCATCTCGACGGTGTGGTCAAACGTTTCGACGGCACCGTCGCCGTCGACGGCCTCGACCTGACCCTCGGCCGCGGCGAGGTGCTGGCCCTGCTCGGACCGAACGGCGCCGGAAAGACCACCACCGTCGAGATGTGCGAGGGATTCCAGCGGCCCGACGAGGGCACCGTGCAGGTCTTCGGCCTCGACCCGATCAGCGCATCGGGCGAGGTCCGCGCGCGGATCGGAGTGATGCTGCAGGGCGGTGGCGCCTACCCCGGTTCCAAGGCGGGCGAGATGCTCGACCTGGTCGCGGCGTACTCGGCGAACCCCCTCGATCCGCAGTGGCTGCTGCGTGAACTGGGCCTCGCCGACGCAGTCCGTACCCCGTACCGCCGGCTCTCCGGGGGGCAGCAGCAACGCCTCGCGCTGGCCTGCGCCCTGGTCGGCCGCCCGGAGCTGGTGTTCCTCGACGAACCGACCGCCGGCCTCGACGCCCAGGCCCGGCTGATGGTGTGGGAACTCGTCGACGCGCTGCGCCGCGACGGCGTCGCGGTCCTGCTGACCACGCACCTGATGGACGAGGCCGAGGCCCTCGCCGACCGCCTGGTCATCATCGACCACGGCCGGATCGTCGCGGAAGGCACACCGAGCGAACTGACCCGGCACGGCGCCGCGGGCCGGCTGCAGTTCAGCGCACCCGAGCATCTCGACCTGACCGGTCTGGCCGGCGCGCTCCCGGAGGGCTTCACTCCGAGCGAACCGTCACCCGGCAACTACCTCGTCGAGGGCGACATCGACCCGGCCGTGCTGGTCGCGGTCACCACCTGGTGCGCCGACCTGGACGTCCTCGCGACGGAACTGCGCGTCGACCAGCGCCGCCTCGAGGACGTCTTCCTCGACCTGACCGGACGGGAGTTGAGGGGATGAGCATGTCCCACGCCGATCGCCTCGCCGACAACCGCTTCGCCCCCGGCACGTTCGGGCCGGACCCGAGGCCCGCCCCTGCGCTGCGCATGCTCGCGGCGCAGACGAGGCTCGAACTGACGTTGCTGCTCCGCAACGGGGAGCAGCTGCTGCTGACGATGTTCATCCCGATCACGCTGCTCGTCGGTCTGACGTTGCTGCCGTTCGGCGACCTCGGTGATCCTCGGGTGAACCGGGTCGTGCCCGCGGTGATGATGGTCGCGGTGATGTCGACCGCGTTCACCGGTCAGGCGATCGCGGTCGGCTTCGACCGCCGCTACGGCGCGCTCAAGAGGCTGGGCGCCACCCCGCTGCCACGCTGGGGGATCATCGCGGGCAAGAGTGCCGCCGTCGTCATCGTCGTCGTGCTCCAGATGATCCTGCTCGGCGCGATCGCATTCGCGCTCGGTTGGCGGCCGGACGCCCTGGGACTGCTGCTCGGTGCGGCGGTGGTCGCACTCGGCACCGTGATGTTCGCCGCACTCGGACTGCTGCTCGGCGGGACGCTGAAGGCGGAGATCATCCTGGCGCTGGCGAACGTGCTGTGGTTCGTGATGGCGGGGATCGGCGCCGTCGTGTTCGGTGGCGACTCCGTTCCGGCGGCGCTGCACACCCTGGCCCGCCTGGTTCCGTCCGGCGCACTCGCGGAGGGCCTCGACGCCGCGCTCGGGGGATCCGTCGACGTGTTCGCGATCGTGGTGATGGTGGTGTGGGCCGCCGTCGCGGCGTGGTTCGCGACCCGGTTGTTCAAGTTCACCTGAGCGGAACCGCCCCATCGCGGCCCGGTGGGACGGCATCATGCTTGCCGTGCCGAACCTCCCGCTGCGCATCGTCGCCTGCCTGTCCGCTTCCGTGGTCCTCGCCGTGACCGCCGGCGGCCTGGCGTCCGCCGATTCCACCTGGGGTCCGCTCGCTCCCCCGAATCCGTACCTCGGCCCGGCCGGAACCGCGACGATGCACGGCGACGCCGGATCGTCGGACGCCACGCCGCTCGCGGGTCCCGGACCCGGGCCGGTGAGCCACACCGCGATTCCACTGGTGTCCGCCTGCCCGACACTGCTCGAAGGGTCCGACGGTCGGGTCGTCGCCCTGTGCACCGCGATCGCCGGGCAACAGCCGACGGTGCACCTGCTCGACGCGGACAACTCGCGTTCGGTGGCGTCGCTACCGCTGGCGAAGGGCAGCCTGCTCGGCGGCGTCTACGCCTTCCTCGACAACGCGAACCGGCTCGTCGCGGTGGACGGCAACCGGCACCTGCAGCGGATCGCGCACAGCGGCGACAGCCTCGTCGTGGACAGCACGGTCGACCTCTCCGGCGCGGTACCGGACGGCGACGCCGTCACCGGGCTGGTCCCCGACTGGTCCGGGAACGTCTGGTTCGCGACCGGACGCGGCGTGGTGGGGACGGTCGACGCCGCCGGGGTCGCCCGCACGATCGCGCTGCCCGCCGGGGAGCAGGTGCAGAACAGCATCTCCAGCTCCCCCGCCGGCGTCTCCGTCGCCACGACCCACGCCCTGTACCAGCTGTCGACGTCGACGGGCGCGTCTCCGGTGGTCGACTGGCGGCACGCCTACGACCGCGGTTCCGCACGCAAACCGGGACAGCTCAGCTGGGGTACCGGCTCGACCCCGACGTTCCTCGGTTCCGGCACGGGGTACGACTACGTGGCGATCGTCGACAACGCCGACACCCGCGTGAACCTGATCGTGCGCCGCGTCGACACCGGCGCCGAGGTGTGCTCGGTCCCGGTGCTCGCCGCGGGCGGTCCGGGCAGCGAGAACTCGCCGATCGGCGTCGGCGGATCGGTGTTCGTCGCGAGCACGTACGGCTACCCGTATCCGACGGTGCCCGAGGGTGCGGGTCCCGCGGTTCCTGCGTCGGCCCTGTTCACCGGCGGCATGACGCGCGTCGACGTCGACGACGCGGGCTGCCACGTCGTGTGGGACAGCGCGGTCCGCAGCGCGGCGGTGCCGCACCTGTCGACCGCGGACGGGAAGCTGTACACGACGGTCCGCACGGGCCCGGAGGCGACGACGCCGCTGGACGGCTTCACGTTCGCGGTGATCGATCCCGCCACCGGCGCGGTGCTCTCCGAGACCGGCCTGCCCGGGACCGTCGCGAACGACACCCTGCAGATGTCCGCGCTGATCACCGCGGAGGGTGACTACCTCCAGGGCACGATCACCGGTCTCGTCCGGGTGCGGGCCGGCGACGGATCGGGCAGTGCGGGCGGTTTCGGTAGCTGACGGCTCGCGGCCGAGCCGCCCCGGCAATCCAACGACACCGCGGGATGCCGCCCCAACGACACCGCGGCGGTGCCGCCCCAACGACACTGCGTAGTGGACCGGCGATTACGATCGAACCGTGCTGTATCGCGGCTTCGTGAGCCTGGTCAACCGTCTGCCCCTGCCGTCGTCGGCGGTCCAGAAGTGGATCGCCTTCGCGGTGATCCTGAGCCAGGGCGGCATCGCGGTGACCGGTTCGGTGGTCCGCGTCACCGCGTCCGGGCTGGGCTGCACGACGTGGCCGCAGTGCTATCCGGGCAGTTTCGTCCCGACGGGGAACTCGACCGCCCCCTGGTTCCACCAGACGATCGAGTTCGGCAACCGCCTGCTCACCTTCCTCGTGGTGGCGACGGCGGCGGCCGCGGTACTGGCCGTCACCCGGGCGGCACGACGCCGTGAGGTGCTGTTCTACGCGTGGCTGATGCCGTTGTCGACGGTGCTGCAGGCGGTGCTGGGCGGCATCACGGTGCTCACCGGGCTGCTGTGGTGGACCGTCGCCGTGCACATGCTGGTGTCGATGGCGATGGTGTGGTTGTCGGTGATCCTGTTGCACAAGATCGACCAGCCCGACGACGGCGTCGACGTGGTGGTGCTGCCGAAGCAGTTGCGCTGGCTCACCGCGTTGTCGGGTGTGGCCTTGGCGGGCACGCTGGTCGCGGGGACGATGGTGACGGGTGCCGGTCCGCACGCGGGCGACAAGAGCCCGGAACGCACCGTCGAGCGTCTCGATCTCGACATCACCAATCTCGTGCACCTGCACGCCGAACTGCTGGTCGCCTATCTCGCCCTGCTGGTCGGGTTGGGGTTCGCGCTGTACGCGGTCGGCGCCCGCAGCGCGTTGAAGCTTCGGTTGAAGGTCGTGATCACGCTCGTGGTCGCACAGGCGTGTGTGGGACTGGTCCAGTTCTGGACCGATGTCCCGGCCGTGCTCGTGACGATCCATGTCGCCCTGGCCGGGGCCTGCACGGCCGCGACGGCCGCGCTGTACGCCGCGGGCCGGGTTCGGGAGCTCGCGCCGGTGAACACCGGATCTCCCGCGGTGGCGACCACCTGACAGACGGCGACCACCTGACAGGCAACGACCACCTGACAGACAACGAGAAAGCCGGTGACCCGCGCAGTCGGGTCACCGGCTTTCGTCGTGTCGGCGGCGTGCTCAGAGCCCGTTGCGGGCCTTCGGGAATCGGGTCTGGTTGGCGACCCAGCCGGCCATCTTCTTCCAGTGCCCGACGCGCGGGGTGACGATGCTGGTGACGCTGCGCTCCCACCCGGAGGCCGTGAGGCCGTCGACCGCGGCGACGACGGCGTCGGCGGCGGCGAGGTCGTCGACCACCTGGTCGCCGAGGACGCCGTCCGCACCGACGAGGGTGATCCGGACGCCGTCGAGGCCGATGGGCTGGATGACGGCGGTGGCGGAGCCGCCGTGCTCGGCGACGAACTTGGTCACCGCGGTCACGGTCCGCTGCGGCGCGACGGCGGTCGGCGCGGCGGCGCCGGAATCCTGGGTGTCCACACTCATGTGCTCAGGATACGGGAGGGCAGAATCGTCGGTATGCGCGCAATCACTGTGTCCGAGTTCGGCGGTCCCGACGTCCTCACCCTGTCCGAGATCCCGGACCCGGTTCCCGGCGACCACGACGTTCTGGTCCGCACCGAGGCGATCGGTGTCAACTACATCGACACCTACTTCCGGACCGGCGCCTACGCCGTCGACCTGCCGTATGTCGCGGGCGCGGAGGGCACCGGCGTGGTCGAGGCGGTGGGCTCGGCGGTCACGGATCTGACGGTCGGCGACCGGGTGGCGTGGTCGGATGCGCCGGCGAGCTACGCCGAGCTGGTGGCAGTCCCCGCGGCGAAGGCCGTTCCGGTGCCCGAGGATGTGCCGGCGCCGCAGGCGGCGTCCGCGCTGCTGCAGGGCATGACCGCGCACTATCTGCTGCACTCCGTGTACGCGGCTCAGCCGGGCGAGACGGTCCTGGTGCATGCCGGTGCGGGCGGGGTCGGGCAAGTGCTCACCCAGCTGGCGGTCGCGCGGGGTGTCCGGGTGATCACGACGGTGTCCACCGACGAGAAGGAGGCCCTGTCGCGGCGGTGCGGCGCCGCCGAGGTGCTGCGGTACGGGGAGGACCTCGCCGACCGGGTCCGGGCCCTGACCGACGGGGAGGGCGTCGCCGCGGTGTACGACGGGGTCGGTGCCGACACGTTCGAGGCCAGCCTGGCGTCGCTGCGGATCCGCGGCACCCTCGCGCTGTTCGGGGCGGCCAGTGGTCCGGTGCCGCCGTTCGACCCGCAACGCCTCAACGCCGCCGGGTCGCTCTTTCTGACGCGGCCGACGCTGGCGCACTACACGCGCGACCGGGACGAGTTGCTGTGGCGGTCGGGGGACGTGTTCGCCGCGATCGGCGACGGGACGCTGACCGTCCGGGTGGGCGCGACGTATACGCTGGCGAACGCCGCGCAGGCGCACCGCGACCTGCAGGCCCGTCGGACGACGGGTTCGATCGTGCTCCTGCCCTAGGCGGGCGGCCGGGACGCGGTCGGCTCAGGACAGCAGGCTCGAGACCGTGTCCCAGCCGAGGACGGAGTCGACCGCGAGACCGCAGAACACGACGGCGAGGTAGTTGTTCGACTGCAGGAACAGGCGCAGCGGCTTCACGGATCCGCCCTTGCGGACACCCGAGTACAGCTGGTGTGCCATCAGGAGGAACCAGGCGCCGGCGACGAGAGCGACCGCGGCGTAGATGACACCGGCGGCGGGGACGAGCGCCAGCGTGGCGATGACGGTCAGCCAGGTGTAGACGACGATCTGCTTGGTGACGCGTTCCTCGGTGGCGATCACCGGGAGCATCGGCACGCCCGCCGCCTTGTAGTCCTCCTTGTAGCGCATCGCGAGCGCCCAGGTGTGTGGCGGCGTCCAGAAGAAGATGACCAGGAACAGCACGATCGGCTCCCAGCTGAGGGTGCCGGTGACCGCGGCCCATCCGACGAGCACGGGCATGCAGCCGGCGGCGCCACCCCAGATGACGTTCTGCCAGGTCCGACGCTTGAGCACCATCGTGTACACGAACACGTAGAACGCGATGGTCACGAGGACGAGGAGCCCGGCGAGCAGGTTCGCCGCCCACCACAGCCACACGAAGGATCCGGCGCCGAGCACGAGCCCGAAGACGAGGGCGTGGGAGGTGGGCACCGCCATGCGGGCCAGCGGCCTGCGCGCGGTCCGCTTCATCACCTTGTCGATGTCCGCGTCGACGACGCAGTTGAGCGTGTTGGCGCTGGCCGCGCCCATCCATCCGCCGAAGAGGGTGGCGAGGATGAGCGGGAAGTCGACCGTGCCGCGGTCCGCGAGGAGCATTGCCGGGATCGTCGCGACGAGGAGCAGTTCGATGACCCGGGGTTTGGTGAGCGCCAGGTAGGCGAGGACCTTCCCGGTGATCCGACCCCACACGGTGTCCGGTGTGCTCGGGGTGGCATCGGGGGCACCAGCGAGACCGTGTCCGCCACGCTCCACTATCCGCACCGTTTCTCCTACTCTCGGGCCCGGCCGATGGGCGCGTACGACAACCGCTCCGGCGGTCCTCCCACGACCGGGGACCCGAGCACTACTACACCCGATGGTAGACGCCCCGGCGGCGAGAACCGAACCGGCCTGCCGGGGCGGACGCGTGATCGACCGTGGTCTACCCGGGCACTACTGTTGTCACGGCACTACGCTTGGCGTTACCGCCTGCCGACCACCCAGGGCCGTTCCCCACATGTCAGGAGACTTGAAGCTCGTGTCAGTCACAGACGAGATCCGCGTCCTCACCCAGCCGGTTCATCCCGCCGACTGGACCGAGCTGGACACCAAAGCGGTCGACACCGTTCGTGTCCTCGCCGCCGACGCGGTGCAGAAGGTCGGCAACGGCCACCCCGGCACCGCGATGAGCCTCGCTCCCCTCGCCTACACCCTCTTCCAACGGGTCATGCGCCACGACCCGGCGGACGCCGAGTGGGTCGGCCGGGACCGGTTCGTGCTCTCGTGCGGACACTCCAGCCTCACCCTGTACCTGCAGCTGTACCTGTCGGGCTACGGGCTCGAGCTCGCCGACATCGAGTCGCTGCGCACCTGGGGCTCGCTGACCCCGGGCCACCCCGAGTACGGCCACACCACCGGTGTCGAGATCACCACCGGCCCCCTCGGCCAGGGTCTGGCCTCCGCGGTGGGCATGGCGATGGCGGCGCGCCGCGAGCGGGGCCTGTTCGATCCCGATGCGGCGGCCGGCACCAGCCCGTTCGACCACCACGTGTACGTCATCGCGTCCGACGGCGACCTGCAGGAGGGTGTGACCTCCGAGGCGTCGTCGATCGCGGGTGTGCAGCAGTTGGGCAACCTGATCGTCTTCTACGACGACAACGAGATCTCGATCGAGCACGACACGGCGATCGCGTTCGGTGAGGACGTCGCCAAGCGTTACGAGGCGTACGGCTGGCACGTGCAGCGGGTCGAGGGCGGCGAGAACGTCTCGGCGATGCTCGATGCCGTCGAGGCCGCGAAGGCGGTGACCGACAAGCCGTCGATCATCGTCCTGCGCACCATCATCGGCTACCCGGCGCCGACCAAGATGAACACCGGTGACGTGCACGGCGCGGCCCTGGGCGCCGCCGAGGTCGCCGGTGTGAAGGAGGCCCTCGGCTTCGACCCGGAGAAGAGCTTCGACGTCGACCCGGCTGCCCTGGCGCACGCCCGTGAGGTGCAGACCCGCGGTGCCGCTGCCCACACCGAGTGGCAGACGACGTTCGACGCCTGGGCCGCCCGCGAGCCCCAGCGCAAGGCCCTGTTCGACCGGCTGCACGCCGGCGAGTTCCCCGAGGGCTGGATCGACGTCCTTCCGACGTGGGAGCCGGACGCGAAGGGCGCCGCGACCCGCAAGGCCTCGAGCAAGGTCCTCAACGCGCTCGGCCCGATCCTGCCGGAGCTGTGGGGCGGCTCGGCCGACCTCGCGGGCAGCAACAACACCACCATCGACGGCTCGGACTCGTTCGGCCCGCCGTCGATCTCGACGAAGGACTGGACGGCGCAGCCGTACGGCCGCACCCTGCACTTCGGTATCCGTGAGCACGCGATGGGCTCGATCCTCAACGGCATCGCACTGCACGGCCCGACCCGCCCGTACGGCGGCACGTTCCTCGTCTTCAGCGACTACATGCGACCCGCGGTGCGCCTGGCCGCGCTGATGGGTGTGCCGTCGATCTACGTGTGGACCCACGACTCCATCGGCCTCGGCGAGGACGGCCCGACCCATCAGCCGATCGAGCACCTCGCGGCGCTGCGCGGCATCCCGAACATGTCGGTGATCCGGCCGGGCGACGCGAACGAGACCGCGCAGGCCTGGCGGTACGCGCTCGAGCACACCACCGGCCCGACCGCGCTGGCGCTGACCCGTCAGGACATCCCGGTCCTCGAGGGCACGAAGGAGAAGGCCGCCGAGGGCGTCAAGCGGGGCGCGTACGTGCTGGAGGACTCCTCCACCGGCACCCCCGAGGTCATCCTGCTCGCGTCCGGTTCGGAGCTGTACCTGGCGGTCGAGGCCCGCAAGGTTCTCGAGGCCGACGGCATCGGTACCCGCGTGGTGTCGGTCCCCTGCCTCGACTGGTTCGCCGAGCAGGACCAGGCGTACCGCGACGAGGTGCTGCCGCCCGCGACCCGCGCCCGCGTCTCCGTCGAGGCCGGCATCGCGATGCCGTGGTGGCGTCTGCTCGGCGACGCCGGTGAGGCCGTCTCCATCGAGCACTTCGGCGCCTCCGCCGACCACAAGACCCTGTTCCGCGAGTTCGGGTTCACGGCCGAGAACGTCACGGCCGCGGCCCGTCGCACCCTCGATCGAGTGAAGGGCTGATCGCCATGGCACAGAATCAGAATCTTGCCGACCTGTCGGCCGCCGGTGTCTCGGTGTGGTTGGACGACCTGTCCCGGGGGCGGCTCGAGACCGGCAACCTGGCGCAGCTGGTGGCGGAGAAGTCCGTCGTCGGTGTGACCACGAACCCGTCGATCTTCCAGGCCGCGCTCAAGGGGCCCGAGTACCAGGCGCAGCTGCACGAGCTCGCCGGTCGCGGCGCGAACGTCGACGACACCGTCCGCGCACTGACCACCGACGACGTGCGCAACGCCTGCGACCTGCTGGCCCCGCAGTACGAGGCGTCGGGTGGCGTCGACGGCCGCGTGTCCATCGAGGTCGATCCGCGCCTGGCGCACGACACCGAGGGCACCGTCGCGCAGGCGGTCGAACTGTGGAAGATCGTCGACCGGCCGAACCTGCTGATCAAGATCCCGGCCACCCTCGCGGGCCTGCCGGCGATCACCCGGGTGATCGCCGAGGGCATCAGCGTGAACGTGACGCTGATCTTCTCGGTGGAGAGGCACAGGGCCGTCATCGACGCCTACCTCGCCGGGCTCGAGGCCGCGAAGGCCGCCGGGCACGACCTGGCGACGATCCACTCGGTCGCGTCCTTCTTCGTGTCGCGGGTCGACACCGAGATCGACGCCCGTCTGGAGAAGATCGGCACGGACGCGGCACTGGCCCTGCGCGGCAAGGCCGGTGTCGCCAACGCGCGCCTCGCGTACGCCGCCTACCAGGAGGTGTTCGAGTCCGGGGCCCGGTTCGCGGAGCTCGCGAAGGCCGGTGCGCGGGTGCAGCGTCCGCTGTGGGCGTCGACGGGCGTGAAGAACCCCGACTACCCGGACACGCTGTACGTGACCGAGCTGGTCGCCGCGCACACCGTGAACACGATGCCGGAGAAGACCCTCGACGCGGTCGCCGACCACGGAACGGTCAGCGGGGACACCGTCACCGGAACCGCTGCGGCCTCCCAGGAGGTCTTCGACGCGGTCGCCGGTACCGGTGTCGACCTGGCCGACGTCTTCGACAAGCTCGAGTCGGAAGGTGTCGAGAAGTTCGAGGTCTCCTGGAACGAGCTGCTCGAGGCCACCGCCGCGTCCCTCGCCGCAGCGTCGTAGTCGATGGGGAGCACGGGTGCCGCGCAGCAGCGGAGGGCAGGTGCCGCCGAGGCGCCGTGGGTCAATCCGCTGCGCGACGAGCGAGACAAGAGACTGCCGCGCATCGCGGGCCCGTGCTCCCTGGTGATCTTCGGGGTCACCGGCGACCTGGCCCGCAAGAAGCTGATGCCCGCCGTGTACGACCTGGCCAACCGCGGGCTGTTGCCGCCCGGGTTCGCCCTCGTCGGATTCGCCCGGAGGGATTGGGCGGACGAGGATTTCGGCAAGGTCGTCCACGACGCGGTCCGTGAGCACGCCCGCACCGAGTTCCGCGAGGAGGTGTGGGAACGGCTCGCCGAGGGAATTCGCTTCGTGCAGGGCAGTTTCGACGACGATGCCGCATTCGTCGAGCTGACACGCACGTTGGCGGCACTCGACGCCGAACGCGGAACGGGCGGCAATCACGCCTTCTACCTTGCGATTCCGCCTGCCGCGTTCCCGACGGTGTGCGAGCAGCTGTCGAAGTCGGGGCTCGCGCAGCCGGTCGAGGGCCAGTGGCGCCGCGTGGTGATCGAGAAGCCGTTCGGGCACGACCTCGAATCCGCCAAGGAACTCAACGAGGTCGTGGGCAGCGTCTTCCCCGAGGACTCGGTGTTCCGCATCGACCACTACCTCGGCAAGGAGACGGTGCAGAACATCCTGGCGCTGCGGTTCGCGAACCAGCTGTTCGACCCGATCTGGAACGCCCACTACGTGGACCACGTCCAGATCACGATGGCCGAGGACATCGGACTCGGGGGCCGCGCCGGGTACTACGACGGGATCGGCGCCGCCCGCGACGTCATCCAGAACCACCTGCTGCAGCTGCTGGCGTTCACCGCGATGGAGGAGCCGGTCAGTTTCGAACCCGCCGAGTTGCAGGCCGAGAAGATCAAGGTGCTCTCGGCGACCCGGCTCGCGGAACCACTCGACGAGACCACCGCCCGCGGCCAGTACGCGGGCGGCTGGCAGGGCGGACGCAAGGTGGTCGGGCTGCTCGACGAGGAGGGGTTCTCGAAGGACTCGACCACCGAGACGTTCGCCGCGATCACCCTCGAGGTCAACACCCGTCGCTGGGCCGGCGTGCCCTTCTACCTGCGCACCGGTAAACGGCTCGGACGCAGGGTCACCGAGATCGCGGTGGTGCTCAAACGCGCCCCGCACCTCCCGTTCGACCAGACGATGACCGAGGAACTGGGTCAGAACGCCCTGGTGATCCGGGTGCAGCCCGACGAGGGTGTCACGATGCGGTTCGGTTCGAAGGTCCCCGGCTCCTCGATGGAGGTCCGGGACGTGAACATGGACTTCAGCTACGGGCAGGCGTTCACCGAGTCCTCCCCCGAGGCCTACGAGCGGCTGATCCTCGACATGCTGCTCGGCGAACCGTCGCTGTTCCCGGTCAACGCCGAGGTCGAACTGTCCTGGCAGATCCTCGATCCCGTGCTCGAGCACTGGGCGGCGGACGGACGGCCCGACCCGTACGCGGCGGGCACGTGGGGTCCGGAGTCGGCCCAGGAGATGCTGCGCCGCACCGGCCGCGAATGGAGACGACCGTGACCGGTTCCCCGGCATCGGAGACAACTGTGGAGGACCACCGGTGATCATCGACATCCCGGCGACGACGACCGGCGCCGTCAACAAGCGGCTGGTCGAGGTCCGCGAGAGTGGTGGCGCGGTCACCCTCGGCAGGGTCCTGACCCTGGTGGTGGGCACCGACGACGACGAGAACGCCGAGGCGGTGATCGAGGCCGCGAACGAGGCGAGCCGCGAGCACCCGTGTCGTGTCATCGTCGTCACCCGCGGTGGACTCGACGGCGAGTCGCGTCTCGACGCGCAGATCCGCGTCGGCGGCGATGCGGGTGCGTCGGAGGTCGTGGTGCTGCGCCTGTACGGCGAACTCGCCGGTCACGAGGACAGCGTCGTGATCCCGTTCCTGCTGCCCGACACCCCGGTGGTCGCGTGGTGGCCGGACAATCCGCCGGCGGTTCCCGCACGTGATGCGCTGGGGCAGTTGGCGATCCGGCGGATCACCGATGCCACCGGCGCGCCGGATCCGGCCGCGACGATCAAGTCGCGGCTGCAGTCGTACACGGCGGGCGACACCGACCTGGCGTGGGCACGGGCGACGCCGTGGCGGGCGCTGCTGACGGCGGCGCTCGACCAACCGCCGCACGAGCGGTTGCTGTCGGCGACGGTGTCGGGCTTGCGCACCGAGCCCGCCGTCGACCTGATCGCCGGCTGGCTGGCGAGCCGGATCGACGGTCCGGTGCGCCGGCTCGCCGGCGAACTCCGGGTCGACCTGCAGCGGGAGACGGGGTCGATCTCCCTGCGCCGCCCACAGGAGGGCAAGACCGCGACGCTGAGCCGGACGGGCGCCCCGGATTCCCTGGTGTCGTTGGCCCGCAGGGAAACTCGCGACTGCTTGGCCGAGGACCTGCGTCGCCTCGATCCGGACGAGATCTACCACGCCGCGCTGGCGGGGCTCGAACGCGTCGACTACGAGTAGGTGCACCGGACCCACGGTCGGGGCGAATCATTCGCCTCGATAACGGTCCTCCACCATTCGGAGCCGAACGCATAGGGTGGGTGCCATGACTGTTTCCGTGACCGTGCAGACGTTCGACGACACCGCCGCGCTCACCGCCGCGGCAGCCCGGCAACTGGTCGACGTGATCGTCGCCGCCCAGGCCGAGCGAGGTGCCGCGTCGATCGTCCTCACCGGCGGCGGCAACGGGATCGGGGTCCTGCGGCAGCTGCGGGCCGATTCCGGTGCGATCGACTGGTCGAAGGTCGACATCTTCTGGGGCGACGAGCGTTTCGTTCCCGCCGGACACCCCGATCGCAACGAGGTCCAGGCACACGAGGCCCTGCTCGACCACGTCCCGGTCCAGCCGGCCCGACTCCACCCCATGCCGTACGGCGACGGCCTGTACGCCGGCGACCCCGACGCGGCAGCGCACGCGTACGAGCATCTGCTCGCGGCGCACGCCGACGGGGGTCCGGTCCCGGAGTTCGACGTGCACCTGCTCGGCATGGGCGGTGAGGGTCACATCAATTCGCTGTTCCCCGACACCGCCGCCGTCCGGGAGAACACCCGATTCGTGGTCGGGGTCACCGACTCTCCGAAACCACCGGCGCAGCGCGTCACGCTGACCCTGCCCGCGGTGCGCCATGCCCGGCGCGTCTGGTTGCTCGTGGCCGGCGCCGACAAGGCCGAGGCCGTGGCGTCCGCGGTCCGGGGCGCGAGTCCGATCGACGTCCCCGCGGCGGGTGCCCTCGGCTCCGAGGAGACGGTCTGGTTCCTCGATCGGGCGGCGGCCGCGGGCCTGCCGGACTGACCGGTCACTCGCCCGTCGCCTCCTCCTGATCCGTGTCCCGCGGAGCCGGTTCGGGGCAGCCGCGTCCGCCGTACAGCAGTGTGTGGGAGCGCGACCTCGCGCGTGGATGCGCGAAGGCACGCATCCCGCCGCGCCAGTCCTGCGTTCCGGTGCAGTGGTTCATCGCGGAACTCCTTCCAACTCTTGCCCTGTGGTGAGTTGGACGCGCTCGGCACCGACGTGGTTCCGGGACTCGCCGGCGCGGCGGGACCTATCCGCTGTTGCGCAGTGCCGTGGCCAGACCGTTCATCGTCAGATGGATCCCCCGCCGGACCAGGTCGCTGTCGTCGCCCGCACGGTAGCGGCGCAGCAGTTCGACCTGCAGGTGGTTGAGCGGTTCCAGGTACGGGAAACGGTTGTAGATGGAACGCTCGAGCGCCGGGTTGCCGCTGGTGAGCGATTCGTCCCCGGTGATCGCCCGGTACATCGCGACGGTTCGGGCGTGCTCGGCGGAGATCTTGCCGAACACCCGCTTCCGCAGGTCCACGTCGGGGACCAGCTCCGCGTAGCGCGCCGCCAGCCCCATGTCGGACTTGACCAGCACCATCGCCATGTTCGACAGGACGGTCCGGAAGAACGGCCACCGCCTGTGGAGGTCGGTCAGTCGTGCCAACCGGTCCGGGTCGCCCGCGACCCAGCTCTCGAAGGCCGTTCCGGTTCCGTACCAGCCGGGAAGCATCACCCGGGACTGCGTCCACGACAGCACCCACGGGATCGCCCGCAGGTCGGCGATGGATCGCGTTGCCTTCCGCGACGCGGGTCGCGACCCGATGTTCAGTGCGCCGATCTCCTCGACCGGTGTCGACGTGGTGAAGTACTCCACGAAACCCGGTGTCCGGTGGACCAGTTCGCTGTAGGCGACCCGGGCGCGCTCGGCGAGGTCGTCGAGCAGGACGTAGGCCGCATCCGCATCGGCACCGAGCCCCTCGACGTCGAGCAACGTCGATTCGAGAGTCGCGGCCAGCAGCGCCTCGAGATTCCTCCGCGCCAGCGGAGGCGCCGCGTACTTCGCCGCGATGATCTCGCCCTGTTCGGTCAGTCGCAGCGAACCGGTCACCGCGCCCGGAGGCTGGGCGAGAATCGCCTCGTAGCTCGGCCCGCCGCCGCGGCCGATGGTGCCGCCGCGACCGTGGAACAGCCGCATCCGGATGCCGGTGTCGCGGGCGGCGTCGACGAGGTCGAGTTCGGCGCGGTACAGGGCCCAGTTCGCGGCGAGGTAGCCGCCGTCCTTGTTCGAGTCCGAGTACCCCAGCATGATTTCCTGCAGGCCACCGTGCGCGTCGACGAGCGTCCGGTACTCCGGGACGGCCAGCACCGCACGGAGGGTGTCCGCTCCCCCGCGCAGGTCCTCGATCGTCTCGAACAGCGGAACCACGTTGGGGGCGAGGCGCTCCGGGTCCCCGGGGACGAGCAACCCGACTTCCTTGAGCAGCACGGCGGCCTCGAGCATGTCGCTGACCGAGGTGCACATGCTGATGACGTAGTTCGGGATCGCACCGGGACCGATCGCGGCGACGGCGTCCGCCGCGGCGCCGAGGATCGCGAGTTCGGAGGCGGTGCGCTCCCCGAACACCGCCCCGGGACGGGTCAGGGGTCGCGGCGTGCGCAGTTCGGCGGCGAGCAGCGCCACCCGGTCCGGCTCGGGCAGCGAACGGTAGTCCGGATGCACACCCGCCCAGGCGAACAGCTCGGCGATCACCTCCTCGTGCACCTCCGAGTTCTGCCGCAGGTCGAGCCCCGCGAGGTGGAAGCCGAACGACTCCACCGACTCGCGGATCAACGCCACCCGTTCGTCGGCGATCACGTCGTCCCCGTGACTGCGCAGGGAGGCGTCGATCACGGCGAGGTCGGCGAGCAGCTCGCGCGGCGCACGGTAGGGCGTGAGACCGGTTCCGTGGAGCGCGACGGACGACGTCAGGTCCGCGCCGAGGATCGCGAGGGCGGTCTCCGTCAGCCGTGCCCGCATGCCGCGGAGCGCACGCCGATAGGGTTCGTCGCCGCGGAACGGACTGCGGTCACCCGAGGCGTCGGCGAGCGCGTCGAGTTCCGGTGTCACGCTGACCAGACGCGACGACATCGCCAGTTCCCGTTCCAGGACGGCGAGGTCCTGCAGGTGCTTGTCGAGTGCGGTCGCGGCGGCGCGGTGTGCCGCCCTGTGCACGACTTCGGCTGTGACGTAGGGGTTTCCGTCGCGGTCTCCGCCGATCCACGATCCGGTCCGCAGCATGGGTTCGGCGAGCAGGTCCGCGTCCGGCCAACGGCGACGCAGTTCGCGGCGCAGCGACACGTTGATCGCGGGCACCACGTCGAACAGCGCGGCGTCGTAGTAGCGCAGCCCGACCTCGATCTCGTCCTGGATCCGCAGGCGCGCGAGCCGGATCAGCGCGGTCTGCCACAGGCTGAGTATCTGCCGGTACAGCGCGGCCTCGACCTCGGCGGCCTCGTCGGGGTCGAGTGCGGCGCGGCCGTGGGTCCGCATCAGCTCGGTGATCCGCGACTGCGTCTCGAACACGGTCCGGCGCCGCGTCTCGGTCGGGTGCGCGGTGATCACCGGAACCACCTGCGCCCCGTCCAGCGTCGCCGCCACCACACCCGGATCGAGTTGCGCGGCATCGAGTTTCGCGTAGGTGGCGGCGAGGCTGCTGTTCTGTGGGGGTTCGCCGGCCCGGATGTGCACGCGCCGGCGGCGCTCTCGGTGCAGATCCTCGGCGACGTTGGCGAGCAGCGCGAAGTGACTGAACGCCCGGATCACCGGGATGGCGACGTCGATCTCGACGCCGTCGAACAGGGCAGCCACCTCGGCGCGGTCGACCTCCGAGCGACGGACCCGGAACGCCTCGACCCGCGCCCGCTCGACCAGGTCGAACACCCGGTCGCCGGCCTGTTCCCGGACGACCCTGCCGAGGATCCCCCCGAGCAGGCGGATGTCCTCCCGCAGCGGTTCCGTGTCGGCTCGAGATCGCTCCGGGCTGTGCTCCGTCGTCATCGCCCCAGTATCGGGTGCGGTGCCGACGCCCGCAGCACGAATGTCAGCCCTTGAAGACCACCGTCTCGGGTGTCAGCCTGCCGATCACCCGTGGCGTCCCGGGGGCGTCGGCCTCCCATCGGGCCGCGCCCGTGTACTTCGACGCGAGGGCGTGGATCAGCGACCCGTCCGGGTCGTCGGTGAACGTGACTGTGCCGCGGACCTCGAGGTAGCTGTACGGCCGCGCCGCAGGGTAGACCAGCAGGGTGGCGCGCGGATCGCGTTCGAGGTTGACGGTCTTGCGGCGTCCCTTCACGGTCGAGAACAGCACATCGGTGCCGTCGCGCTGCACCCAGATGACGGACAGCTGCGGCTGTCCGGTCGGCTCGAGCGTGGCCAGTGTCGCGAATTCGGGAGCGTCGATCAGTGCGGCACCGGCGTCGGACAGCACCGCGGAGCGAACGAGGTCGGCCATCGTCAGCTGAACTTGATCTCGAGGCCGATGCCGAGGATCGCGATCAGCCAGATCAGGGCGGTGAACACCGTCAGCCGGTCGAGGTTCTTCTCCACGACGGTGGAGCCGGACAGGCTGGACTGCATACCGCCGCCGAAGAGGCTGGACAGACCGCCGCCCTTGCCGCGGTGCAGGAGCACCAACAGGATCAGCAGCAGGCTGGAGATCACCAGCAGAATGTCCAGGAACAGATTCATCTCGGCTGTACGCTGCCCTTCACGCGACGGTTGTGGCCACAAGCGCTGCTAGCCTACCGTCCCCCGGCCGACGAGGTACAACGTCTCGTCCCCGCCCTGAAGGCCGAGCTCGTCGGCTGACCATCACACCGCGGCCCGGCACACCCGGGCCGCGGTGCGGACCGCTCATCGGGAGGATCCGCTTCGGGTGTCCGCTCACCGGGAGGGCGGGGCCGGATCCGCACCGCATCCACCTTCGGCTGGCTACCTTCCCCGACCGGAACACCCCCCGACGGAAGGTTCACGATGTCCCGCACCACACTGTCCCGCACCCTGTTCGGCCAGCGGTCCGGGCGACTGCCCGCGGCCCTGCTGCTCACCGCCGCCACACTGGCCGGCGGCAGCGGCCTCGCCCACGCGCAGCCTCCGCTGCCGCCCGCGGTCGCCTCGCTGCTCGACACGGCATCCGCGGGGGCGGGCAGCAGCACTCCCGTCGCGGACGCTCCGCGGCTGGCGAGTGTCGACAACTTCCGCGACGTCGCGGGGACCGGAGCCGGGTACGCGGCGGGCGGCGGGGACCACGTCCGCAAGGGCGTCTTCTACCGGTCCAACGCGATCGTCCCGAACGACGCGGACCTCGCGACGCTCGCCGGGCTGAACCTGACCACCGCCTACGACCTGCGGGGTCCGGACGAGATCGCGCAGAAGGCGGACCGGCTGCCCGACGGCGTGCAGTACCTGAACATCCCGATCCTCGCGGGCAACGTCAACGACTTCGTCGCGAGCATCCACTCCCCCGACGACGCGCGCGCGGCGATGCGGGACATGAACCGGAACTTCGTCACCGGGGCGGTCGAACGGGCGGGCTTCGCCCAGTTGCTGACCGAACTCGCCGTGACCGACGGCGCCCAGGTGTTCCACTGCACCGCGGGCAAGGACCGCACCGGATGGACCTCGTACCTGCTGCTGTCGATCGCCGGCGTGGCGCCGCAGACGATCATGGACGACTACCTGCTGACCAACGAGTACACGGCCACCTCGACGGCCGCGACGCTGACCTACCTGAAGCAGTCGCAGGGCGACGCGGTGGCCGCGAACTTCGAGCCGCTGCTCGGTGTCGAGGCGAGCTACCTGCAGGCCGGCATCGACCAGCTCACCTCGACGTACGGCACCGTCGACGACT
Source organism: Rhodococcus sp. NPDC003318 (assembly GCF_042879035.1). NCBI lineage: Bacteria > Bacillati > Actinomycetota > Actinomycetes > Mycobacteriales > Nocardiaceae > Rhodococcus > Rhodococcus sp. NPDC003318. The sequence continues at coordinate 383,244 of NZ_JBIAOU010000001.1, forward strand.
ACCTGTCCGCGGGCCTCGGTCTGTCGGCCGAGACGGTCGCCGCTCTGCGGGCGAAGCTGGTCGGCTGACCGGCTCCGCCGTCGCCGCTACAGCGTCCGGGCGAGCGCTCGCCCGGCGCTGCGGCCCGAGAAGATGCAGCCTCCGAGAAATGTCCCCTCGAGAGCGTTGTAGCCGTGGACGCCGCCGCCGCCGAACCCGGCGACCTCACCCGCGGCGTACAGCCCGTCGAAGGCGCTGCCGTCCGGGCGGATCACCTGCGAGTCGAGGTTCGTCTCCAGGCCGCCGAGGGTCTTGCGGGTGAGCAGGTTCAACCGGACCGCGATCAGGGGACCGTGCGCCGGGTCCTGCAGCCTGTGCGGCTTCGCGACACGGATCACCTTGTCCGCCGGATAGGTTCGCGCGTTGCGGATCGCCATCAACTGCATGTCCTTGGAGTAGGTGTTGTCCACCTCCCGGTCGCGGGCCAGCACCTCCCGCTCGACCCGCGCGTAGTCGAGCGGCGGGCCGGGGTTGATCGCGTTCATCCCGTCGACGAGGTCGCGGAGGTTGTCGCGGACGACGAAGTCCTCGCCGTGCTGCTTGAAGGCCTCGACCGGTCCGGTCGCGCCCTTCTTCACCCGTCCGAGGAGCAGTTTCAGGTCCTTGCCGGTCATGTCGGGGTTCTGCTCGGAGCCCGACAACGCGAACTCCTTCTCGATGATCGACTGGGTGAGGATGTACCAGCTGTGGTCGTGGCCGGTTCCGAGGATGTGCTTCAGCGTCGCGAGGGTGTCGAATCCGGGGAACAGCGGGACGGGCAGGCGGGTGCCGGTCGCGTCGAGCCAGAGTGACGAGGGGCCGGGGATGATCCGGATGGCGTGGTCGGGCCAGATCGGATTCCAGTTGACGATGCCCTCGGTGTAGTGCCACATCCGGTCGCGGTTGACGATGTTGCCGCCGGCGGACTCGGTGATCTCGAGCATCCGCCCGTCGACGTGGGCGGGGACGCCGGTGATCATCCGGTCCGGCACCCGCCCCAACCGCTCGACCGGCCAGTTCCTGCGCACCAGGTCCGGGTTGCCGCCGATGCCACCGGACGTGACGACCACCGCCTGTGCGCGTAGCTCGAACTCGCCGGCGCGGTCACGGTTGGACTTGACTCCGCGCGGTTCGGTCGACGGCGCGAGGACCGTCCCGCGCACGCCCACCGCGGCGCCGTTCTCGACGATCAACGCGTCGACCTGGTGGCGGTACCGGAACGTCACCAGTCCCCGTGAGGCGGCCTCGAGCACCGGTTCGCGGAACACCCGCACCACCTCGGGGCCGGTGCCCCAGGTGATGTGGAACCGCGGCACCGAGTTGCCGTGGCCGGTGGCGAGCCCGCTGCCACGTTCGGCCCAGCCGACGTTCGGCATCACCCGCAGCCCCAGCTCGTGCAGGTAGGAGCGCTTGTCGCCGGCCGCGAAGTCGACGTAGGCCCGGGCCCACTGACGCGGCCAGTGGTCCTCGCGGTCGCGGTCGAATCCGGCGCTGCCGAGCCAGTCCTGCCACGCCAGCTCGTAGGAGTCCTTGATCCCCATCCGGCGCTGCTCGGGGCTGTCGACGAAGAAGAGGCCGCCCAGCGACCAGAACGCCTGACCGCCGAGGTTGGCCTCGTTCTCCTGGTCGACGACCACGACGGACTTCCCGGCGCGGGTCAGTTCGTAGGTGGCGACCAGGCCGGCGAGGCCTGCCCCGACGACGATCACATCGGCTGTCTCGGACATCTGCACCTCATTCGGTTTCGCTGTAACTGTGGAGGACGTGCACGAACAGTTCCGTCCGCGCCCGCCGGATCCGGGGATCGTCCGGTTCCATCAGGACCTGGACGGAGGTGCCGTCGTGGACGGCGACGAGCGCGCGGCCCAGGGCGTCCGGATCGGTGATCCGGCGTCCGGCGCGGGTGAGCGCCGCGTCGACGAGCGGCAGGATCGTCGCCTGGATCGCGGCCTCCCGCTGGGCGATGACCGGTCGGAGCCCGGGTGTGCGCAGGGCGTGGGCGGTGAACTCGGCGGTGACGCGGTACCACCGGTCGTCGACCGGGATCGCCGCCACGATCCGAGCCGCAGCCGCGTCGAGGTCGAGAGGATCTCCGATGTCACCGGCCGCGGCGACGGCGCCGCGCATGTCCGCCAGCAGCTGCCGGGACCGCTGTTCCCACATGGCCAGGAAGAGTTCGTCGAGCGACGCGAAGTTGGAGTAGAACGCACCGCGGGTGAATCCCGCACGCTCGCAGACCTGTTCGACGGTGCACCGGCCGAACCCCTCGTCGGCGAACACGTCGAGAGCGGCGGCCAGCAGCCGATCCCGCGTCTGCGCTCGACTCCTCGGCATGCTCGATACATTAGTGTATCGAACGAGGTCGTGATGCGAATTCAGCGAAGGTCCTACGATTCACGCAGGCATCGAACCGACGAGAGGGCCGGTCGTGAGCACCGTGGACGTCGAATCACGCACAGTCGTCAACCGACCCCGGCCCGAGGTCGCGGCGTACGCATCCGATCCCGACAACGCCACCGCCTGGTACGTGAACATCCGCTCCGTCGAATGGGATTCACCGAAACCGGCGACGGTGGGAACCCGGGTACGGTTCACCGCACGGTTCCTCGGTCGCACGCTGACCTACACGTACGAGGTCACCGAACTCGCCCCGGACGAGCGCTTCGTGATGCGCACCGCGCAGGGCCCCTTCCCGATGGAGACGACGTACACCTGGTCCGACACCGACGACGGGGCAACGCTCATGACGCTGCGCAATCGCGGCGAGCCCTCGGGATTCACCGGCCTCGCCGCGCCCGTCATGGCCGCGGCGATGCGCCGGGCCAACATCAACGACCTGACGCGTCTGAAGCAGATCCTGGAATCCCGCCCCACCCCGCTCAGCGGGGCGTGAGCACCACGATCGGGATCCGCCGCGTGGTGTGCTTCTGGTAGCCGCTGTACCGACCACCGTTGTTCGCGTCCGCGGCCGCGAACAACCGGGCGTACTCGGCGTCGTCCGGCCCGAGCAGACGGGCGGTCACCGGGATCGTGGTGGTCCCGACGCGAATCGACGCCTGCGGCTTCGCCTTCAGGTTGAAGTACCACCCCGGCGACTGCGGGGCACCACCCTTGGACGCGACAACGACGTAGTCCTCGCCGTCACGCACGTACGTGAGGCTGCTGACCCGCGACTGCCTCGTCCTCGCGCCGACCGTGTCGAGCAGCAGGCACGGCACCCCGAGAATCCGGTGTCCGATCCGGCCACCGGTGTGCTCGTACACCCACTGGTGCACTCTCAGCACCTGCACGCCGACCTTCTGGACGACAGGATTCTCCTCGATCTTCACGGCAGCCACCTCCGGATCGTCTGCGTTCGAGCCTAGCCCGCGGCCGGGGACGAGCCGTCCGCCACGCAACTGCCCGCACCACCTTCCGCCGTGCGGTACCCGGCGACGTCGGGCGGGTCGAGCCGACGTCCGTCACACTGGGGACATGAGAGCCTGGTTTGCCGCGGGGGCGGCGACCGCACTCGTCGGCCGCCGGCTCGTCCTGGAACTGCTGTTACGTCGTTTCCGGGCCAGTCTGGCCGCCCTCGACGCGGGCGACCACCGACCACTTCTGGCGTCCTATCGGCAGGATGCGGTGCTCCACTTCGCGGACGGCAACCATCGTTGGGCGGGCGACCACGAAGGGCGCGAGGCGATCGAACGCTTCCTGCGGGATTTCGTCGCCGCGGGGCTGCACGGTGAGATCGGAGAGGCGTACTTCGGTGGACCTCCGTGGCGGATGACGGTTCTCGCCCGATTCGACGATCGGGCCGAGGATCCCGACGGCACGGAGATCTACCGCAACCGGACGGTGCTGCTCCTGCGCACGAAGTGGGGGAAGGTCGTCGAGCAGGAGGACTACTACGAGGACACCTCCCGCATCGAGCGGCTCGACGCGCACCTGCGCGACCGCGACCGTCCCTGAACGCGCGGTGGGCGCGTGGCCCTCGAAAGGTCCACGCGCCCACGCTGTTCGACGTGCGTCCGGTCAGATCACGGGAGGGGTCCCCCGGCCGCGATCGCGGACAGCGTCGCGAACTCGTCGGCCTTGAGCGAGGCGCCGCCGACGAGACCGCCGTCGATGTCGGGCTGAGCGACGAGCTCGCCGACGTTCTTGGCGTTGACCGAGCCGCCGTAGAGGACCCGCACGTCCGCGGCGACCTCCGCAGACGCCAGCTCCGCGAGGGTGGCGCGCACCGCGGCGCACACCTCCTGCGCGTCGGCGGCCGAGGCCACCTTGCCGGTGCCGATGGCCCACACGGGCTCGTAGGCGACGACGATCCTGCCGATCTCCTCGGCGGACAGACCGGCGAGGGAACCCTTCAGCTGCGTGACGTTGTACGCAACGTGGTCGCCGGCCTCGCGGATGTCGAGGCCCTCACCGATGCACACGATCGGCGTGACGCCGTTCGCCAATGCCGCCCTGGTCTTGGCGAGCACGATCTCGTCGCTCTCGCCGTGGTACTGACGACGCTCCGAGTGCCCGACCACCACGTAGGTGCAGCCGAGCTTGGCCAGCATCGAACCGCTGACCTCACCGGTGTAGGCACCGGACTCGTGCTGGGAGACGTCCTGTGCACCGTAGGTGAGCAGGAGCTTGTCGCCCTCGACGAGGGTCTGCACGCTGCGGAGGTCGGTGAACGGCGGGATCACCGTCACATCGACCTTCTCGAAGTACTTCTCCGGCAGCGAGAAGGCGATCTTCTGCACCAGGGCGATGGCCTCGAGGTGGTTGAGGTTCATCTTCCAGTTGCCGGCGATGAGCGGCTTGCGCGCCATCAGGCCTCCAGCGCTTCGATGCCGGGAAGCGACTTGCCCTCGAGGTACTCGAGGGAGGCGCCGCCACCGGTCGAGATGTGCGAGAAGCCGTCCTCGGGCAGGCCGAGCAGGCGTACCGCGGCCGCGGAGTCGCCGCCGCCGACGACGCTGAACGCCCCCTTGCCGGTGGCACCGATGATCGCCTCGGCGACACCCTTGGTGCCCGCGGAGAACTTCTCGAACTCGAACACACCCATCGGCCCGTTCCAGAACACCGTCTTGGCGCTGCCGAGGATCGCCGCGAAGCGGTCCACGGACGCCGGTCCGATGTCGAGGCCCATCCAGCCGTCCGGGATCTCGAGCACCGAGACCGTCCGGGACTCGGCGTCCGCGGAGAAGGAGTCGGCGATCACCACGTCCTGCGGGATGTGGATGACGTCGGCGTACCGCTCGAGCAGGCTCGTGCAGGTCTCGATCATCGACTCCTCGCACAGCGAGTTGCCCACCGAAACCCCTTGCGCGGCAAGGAAGGTGTAGTACATGCCGCCGCCGATGACGAGGGTGTCGGCCTTCTCGGCCAGCGCCTCGATCACGGCGAGCTTGTCCGACACCTTCGAGCCGCCGAGCACGACCGCGTACGGCCGCTCGGACTCCTGGGTCAGCTTCTGCAGCACCTCGACCTCGGTCGCGACGAGCGTGCCCGCGTAGTGCGGCAGCAGCGTCGCGACGTCGTAGACCGACGCCTGCTTGCGATGCACGACACCGAAACCGTCGGAGACGAACGCGCCGCCCACGTCGGTGAGTTCGACGAGCGCCTTCGCCAGCGCGAGCCGCTCCGCGTCGTCCTTGCTGGTCTCGCGCGGATCGAAGCGGATGTTCTCGAGCAGCAGGACGTCGCCGTCGGTGAGACCTTCGGACCTGGCGAGCGCGTCCTGTCCGACGACGTCGCCGGCCAGCTGGACGTTGCGGCCGAGCACCTCGCCCAGCTTCGCGGCGACCGGCGCCAGCGACAGGGCCGGATCCGGTTCCCCCTTGGGCCGGCCCAGATGCGCCATCACGATGACCTTGGCGCCGGCCTCGGCGAGCGCCGAGATGGTCGGCGCCGAGGCCAGGATGCGACCCGGATCGGTGATGGTGTCACCGTCGAGCGGGACGTTGAGGTCGGAGCGCACCAGCACGGCGCGGCCGGCGACCCCCTCGTCCAGCAGGTCCTTCAGAGTCTTGACTGCCACAGTGATCAAAGAGCCTTTCCAACGAGACCGATGAGGTCGACGAGACGGTTCGAGTAGCCCCACTCGTTGTCGTACCAGGCGACGATCTTCGCCTGGTCGTCGATGACCTTCGTCAGACCGGCGTCGAAGATCGACGAGTGCGGGTCGGTGACGATGTCGGACGACACGATAGGGGCTTCGGTGTATTTCAGAATGCCCTTGAGCGGTCCCTCGGCGGCGGCCTTCATCGCGGCGTTGATGTCCGCGCCGGACGCCGACTTCGCCAGGTTCACGGTGAGGTCGGTGGCCGAGCCGGTCGGGATCGGGACGCGCAGCGCGTAGCCGTCGAGCTTGCCGGCCAGCTGCGGGAGCACCAGGCCGATGGCCTTGGCGGCGCCGGTGCTGGTCGGGACGACGTTGAGGGCGGCGGCGCGGGCCCGGCGGAGGTCCCGGTGCGGGCCGTCCTGCAGGTTCTGGTCCTGGGTGTAGGCGTGGACCGTCGTCATCAGGCCCCGGGCGATGCCGAACTCGTCGTCGAGGACCTTGGCGACGGGGCCCAGGCAGTTCGTGGTGCACGACGCGTTGGAGATGATGTTCTGGCTGCCGTCGTACCTGTCGTCGTTGACGCCCATCACGATGGTGATGTCCTCACCGTTGGCGGGGGCGGAGATGACGACCTTCTTCGCGCCGGCGTCCAGGTGGCCCTTGGCCTTGGCGGCGTCGGTGAAGATTCCGGTGGACTCGACGACGACGTCGACCCCGAGGTCGCCCCACGGCAACGCCGCCGGGCCCTCCTTGACCTCGAGGGACTTGATCCTGGTGTTGCCGACGACGATGGTGTCGTCGCCCTCGAGGGAGACGTCGTGAGGCAAGCGGCCAAGGATCGAGTCGTACTTGAGCAGGTGAGCGAGGGTCGCGTTGTCGGTGAGGTCGTTGACCGCAACGATCTCGATGTCGGTGGTGCCGAGTGCCTTCTGCGCATCAACGGCCCTGAAGAAGTTACGTCCGATACGACCGAAGCCGTTGACGCCTACCCGAACTGTCACAATTCGCTCCTTTGCCAGTTTTCGTGTGCAGGTGATCAGATGTGTGCCACAGCCTAGTGCCGCTGCTGAGGCAGGCCGCACAGCTTCCCTGGTGGGGTCGCCCACCCCATTCTTCCCGCAACAAACGGTGACCGCAGATCCAAAACCGGGACGAGCCCGTCAGGCCTCGTCCAGCAGTTCCGCTGTGACCGCGGACTCCGTGTCGGGGATGCCGGTCTCCTTCGCCTTCCGGTCCGCCATCGAGAGCAGTCGGCGGATCCGGCCCGCGACGGCGTCCTTCGTCATCGGCGGATCGGCGAGCTGGCCGAGTTCCTCGAGCGAGGCCTGACGGTGCTGCACGCGCAGGCTGCCCGCGGCGGCGAGGTGATCCGGCACGTCCTCACCGAGGATCTCGAGTGCCCTCTCCACCCGTGCCGCGGCCGCCACCGCGGCCCGCGCCGAGCGACGCAGGTTCGCGTCGTCGAAATTGGCGAGGCGGTTCGCGGTCGCCCGCACCTCGCGGCGCATCCGGCGTTCCTCCCACGTCAGCCGGGTGTCCTGGGCGCCCATGCGGGTGAGCAGCGCACCGATCGCGTCGCCGTCGCGCACCACCACCCGATCGGCGCCGCGGACCTCACGTGCCTTCGCGGAGACACCGAGCCGGCGGGCCGCGCCGACCAGCGCCAGTGCCGCCTCGGGTCCGGGACAGCTGACCTCGAGCGCCGACGACCGGCCCGGCTCGGTCAGGGAGCCGTGCGCGAGGAAGGCCCCGCGCCACGCGGCTTCCGAATCGACGACGCTGCCGCCGACGACCTGCGCGGGCAGTCCGCGCACCGGCCGACCGCGCAGGTCGAGCAGACCGGTCTGCCGGGCGAGGGCCTCGCCGTCCTTGGTGACGCGCACGATGTAGCGCGAACTCTTGCGCAGACCACCGGCGCCGAGCACGTGGACGTCGGCGCCGTAACCGTAGAGGTCGTAGATCTCGCCGCGCAGTCGCCGGGCCGTGGAACCGAGGTCGACCTCGGCCTCGACGACGACCCGGCCGCCGACGATGTGCAGTCCGCCCGCGAAACGCAGCAACGACGACACCTCCGCCCTGCGCGCGGACACCTGGGTCACGACGAGCCGACTCAGCTCGTCCTTGACCTCTGCTGTCATTGCCACGAAGTGGACTCCCTTCCCGTGTGTGACGATTCGTGCTCGCGGTCGTCGGCGGCGCGACGGTCCCGCGTGAGTGCCGCGGCCACGATGTGGTCGAGCGCGGCGGCGAGTTTGGCCGGGTCGTGCGTCGAGGGGCCGGCCGCGACGTCGGCGTAGCCGACGGTGGCACCGAGACGGGCGGCGGCGCGGCACAGGTGGTCCCGTTCCCGGCCCTCCGGGACCGACACCGAATCGACCAGGACGTCGTCGACCACCAGATCCGGCGCATGCTGCGCCAGGACGTGCAGGTGTCGCTCCGCGGAGAAGCCGGCGGTCTCGCCCGGTTCGGGAGCGAGGTTGAGGATCAACGCCTTGCGGGCCGACGTCTCCCGCAGCGCCGCCGCGAGCTCCGGGACCACGACGTGCGGAATCACACTGGTGAACCACGATCCCGGACCGAGCAGCACGAGGTCCGCCCGGTCGATGGCGGCGAGGGCTGCGGGGGTGGCCGGCGGGTCCGTCGGCACCAGCCGGACCCGGCGCACCTGCCCCGGTGTGGTCGCGACGGCAACCTGGCCGCGGATGGTGCGGCACACCCGCGGGTCGGCCTCGAGGCCGGCGACATCGGCTTCGATGGCGAGCGGGATCGGGGACATCGGCAGCACCCGACCCCGGATGCGCAACACCCGGGCCACCTCGTCGAGCGCGCTGACGGTGTCACCGAGGACCTCCGTCAGTCCGGCGATGATCAGGTTCCCCACCGAATGACCGGCCAGCGCGCCGGTTCCACCGAAACGGTGTTGCAGCGTCGTCGTCCACGTGTCCACGTCGGGGTCGTCGGCGGCGAGGGCGGCCAGCGCCATCCGCAGGTCACCGGGTGGGATCACGCCGAGCTCGGACCGCAGCCTGCCCGACGAGCCTCCGTCGTCCGCGACGGTCACGACTGCGGTGACGTCGTCACCGAGCCGCCGCGCCGCACTGAGTGTCGCGAACAGACCGTGGCCGCCGCCGAGGGCCACGATCGACGGCGAGGCATCACCGTTCGGCCCGAGACCGTTCGCTTCCACCACCGTCATTCGCGCCCCAGATCGCGGTGCACGACCTTGACGGTGGCGGCGGTGTCGGCCGCGATCCGGGCCGCGAGGGCCTCCGTCATCGCGACACTGCGGTGCTTGCCGCCGGTGCATCCGACCGCGATCGTCATGTAGCGCTTGCCCTCCCGGCGGTAACCGTTCGTCGTCAACTCGACGACGTGGTGATAGGTGTCGAGGAAGTCCTCGGCGCCGTCCTGTCCCAGGACGTAGTCCCGCACCGGCGCATCCTGTCCGGTGTGCTCGCGCAGTTCCGGCACCCAGTGCGGGTTGGGCAGAAACCGTACGTCGCAGACCAGGTCCGCGTCCATCGGCAGCCCGTACTTGAATCCGAACGACTGCACCGTCACCGCGACCGACGGCACGGAACCGCCCCCGAACGCGGCCTCCACCCGGTGCCGCAATTCGTGCGCCGACAGCGCGGACGTGTCGATCACGAGGTCCGCCTCCGCGCGCACCGACGCCAGCCGGACGCGTTCCGAGGCGATGCCCTCGATCAGTGTGCCCTCACTGCCCTCGCTCTGCAGCGGATGGCTGCGGCGATTGTGCTCGAAGCGGCGGACCAGCACCGGATCGGACGCCTCGAGGAACAGCACCCGGGTCCGCGTCGCCTTCGCGGCGACCTCCTTGATCACCGGCGCGAGTTCGCCGGAGAACCGGCGGCTGCGGATGTCGATCACGACGGCCAGCTTCGGAATCCGCGACGTCGGCGTCAGTCCCAGGTCGACCATCCGGGTGATCAGCTCCGGTGGCAGGTTGTCGGCGACGTACCAGCCCATGTCCTCGAGCACCTTCGCCGCCGTGCTCAACCCGGCACCCGAGAGCCCGGTCACCAATGCGACGTCGATGTCCGACTGATCGTCCACGTTCTCCGTCACTCGACGTCCGCCCTCCCAGATTCCGCTGTCACCGATCCCGCCTCATCATCCCCCACCCGAACCGAATCGTCGGTTTCGCCGACCGTGGTGTCCTCGTTCAAGGCCGCGAGCACCGACCGTGCGGTGGCGATCCCGACCCCGGGTACCGCGATGATCTCCTCGACAGTGGCCTCTCTGAGCTTGGCGACGGAACCGAAGTGGGTGACCAGCGCGGTGCGCCGCGTCTCCCCGAGACCTTTCACCGAGTCCAGCGCAGACGCCGTCATCCGGCGGGAACGCTTGCTGCGATGGAAGGTGATCGCGAACCGGTGCGCCTCGTCGCGGACGCGCTGGAGCAGGTACAGCGCGTCGCTGGTGCGCGGCAGGATCACCGGATCCTCGTCGCCCGGCACCCACACCTCCTCGAGCCGTTTCGCCAGGCCGACGACGGCGACGTCGGTGATGCCCAGTTCGTCGAGCACCGCGGCCGCGGCGGTCACCTGCGGACGGCCACCGTCGACCACGAAAAGGTTCGGCGGATACGCGAACCGTCGCGGACGCCCCGTCGCGGGATCGAGCGCCGCGGCCGGCGACAGGTCCCCGCCGTTCGTATCGTCCGGCATCCCCGCGGACGCGCGTGCGGCGTCGTGCGCGTGCCGCAGGAACCGCCTGCGGGTGACCTCGGCGATCGACGCGACGTCGTCGGAGCGGCCGTCGCCCGCGGCCTCCCGGATGGCGTAGTGCCGGTAGTCCGACTTGCGGGGCAGGCCGTCCTCGAACACGACCAGGGACGCCACGACGTCGGTGCCCTGCACGTGACTGATGTCGATGCACTCGATGCGCAGCGGCGCCTCGTCGAGATCGAGTGCGTCCTGGATGCCCTGCAGGGCCGCGGACCGGGACGTCAGGTCCCCCGCGCGCTTGAGCTTGTGTTGGGCGAGAGCTTCTTTCGCGTTCCGCTCGACGGTGTCCGCGAGCGCCTTCATGTCGCCCCGCTGCGGTACCCGCAACGACACCGCGGATCCGCGGAGCCCGCTCAACCAGCGCTGCAGCTCGTCCGCGTTGTGCGGGAGCACCGGCACCAGGACCTCGCGGGGCACGACGCTGCCCTTGTCCGCCTGCAGTCCCGGTTCGTCGGTCAACGCGGCCTGCTCACCGTAGAACTGGGTCGCGAACTCCTCGACCAGGTCTGCGGTGTCGCCGTCGCCGGACAGCTCGACCACCCAGCCGCGCTGACCGCGGACCCGGCCGCCCCGGACGTGGAAGACCTGCACCGACACCTCGAGCTCGTCGGCCGCGAAGGCGACGACGTCCGCGTCGGTGCCGTCGCCGAGCACGACGGCCTGCTTCTCCAGCGCCTTGCGCAGTGCCCCGAGATCGTCGCGGAGCCGGGCCGCACTCTCGAAGTCGAGGTCGTCGGAGGCGCGCTGCATGCGGATCTCGAGTTCCCGCACCAGCTTGTCGGTGCGCCCGGACAGGAAGTCGCAGAAGTCCAGGACGATCCGACGATGCTGCTCGGCGCTGACCCGCCCGACGCACGGCGCCGAACACTTGTCGATGTAGCCGAGCAGACAGGGCCTGCCGATCTGGTTGTGCCGCTTGAAGACTCCGGCCGAGCAGGTGCGGGCCGGGAACACCCGCAGCAGCAGGTCGAGGGTCTCGCGGATCGCCCACGCGTGGGAGTAGGGGCCGAAGTACCGGACGCCGCGGCGTCGCGGTCCCCGGTACACGAACAGCCGCGGGTACTCCTCGTTCAACGTCACCGCGAGAACCGGATAGGTCTTGTCGTCGCGGTACCGGACGTTGAACCGCGGATCGAACTCCTTGATCCAGTTGTACTCGAGTTGCAGCGCCTCGACCTCGGTGCCGACGACCGTCCACTCGACACTGCCCGCCGTGGTGACCATCTGCCTGGTCCGCGGATGCAGCGAGGCGACGTCCGCGAAGTACGAGTTCAGGCGACTGCGCAGGCTCTTCGCCTTGCCCACGTAGACGACCCGCCCATGCGGATCGCGGAACTTGTACACGCCCGGCTGCGTCGGGATCGATCCGGTAGGGGGACGGTAGGTGGCGGGATCGGGCACGAATCCAGGTTAGTCGGAAGTCCCGACAGCGCCGTCGGCGCTGTCGGGACGGCACCGCCGTCGACGCTGTCGGGACGGCACCGCCGTCGACGCTGTCGGGACGGCACCGCCGTCGGGCTACTCGCCGGTGGTGGCGTAACGGGCTTCGAGCGCCCGGAACGACCGGACCGCCTCGACCGCGTGCTCACGGTCGTTGGACTGGATCGCCATCACGGGGATGTACTCGTCGTCCGGTAGTTCGATGCGCGCCCAGGCGGCACCGTCGGGGAACGACAGTCCCCGGACCAGGTCCCAGTCGACGCGGCGTTCACCGAACGCGTTGCGGACCAGCACGCCGTCCTCGCCCGCCCGCAGTCGCGGTCGGGTGAGGAGCATGACACCCCCGCCGAGGGCGAGGCCGATGCCGGCCATCGCGATCTGGTCGATCGCGCGGAAGTAGACGCCGGTCGCGGAACTGCGCAGCGCCGCGCCCAGCACCACGAACAGCACGACACAGACCACCGCCACGCCGGTCGCGTAGCGGGCGGACTTACGCGACCGGACGTCGAGTTCCCACGCGGTCACTTTCCGCCGGCCCGATCGCGCAGGTTCTTCAGCGTGACCGCGGTGTCGATCGCCGCGGCGCACGCCTGCCCGCCCTTGTCCTCCACCGACCCGGGCAGACCGGAACGGTCCCGCGCCTGCTGCTCGTTGTCGGTTGTCAACACGCCGTTGGCGACGGGGGTGCCCTCGTCCAGGGAGACCCGGGTGAGGCCGTAGGTGACGGCGTCGCAGACGTACTCGAAGTGCGGGGTGCCGCCTCGGATGACGACACCGAGCGCGACGACCGCGTCGTGGCTGCGGGCGAGCTGCTGTGCGACCACCGGCAGTTCGATCGCGCCGGCCACCCGGACGAGGGTGACGTCGTCGATCTGCGCCTGCTTGGCGACCCGCTTGGCGCCGTCGATCAGCGCCTCGGAGATCTCGGGATGCCAGGACCCGGCCACGATCGCGAGGGAGAGGTCCTTCGCCTGGCCGAGCTGCAGTTCGGGAAGTCCCTCGCCGCTCACACCGCACCGCCCTTCTCGTATTCGTCCAGACCGATCAGGTCGTGGCCCATGCGGTCCCGCTTGGTCCGCAGGTAGGTCAGGTTCTCCGCGTTCGCACGCAGCGGCATCGGCACCCGCTCGAGGATCTGCAGCCCGTATCCGTCGAGCCCGACGCGCTTGGCGGGGTTGTTGGTCAGCAGCCGCATCGAGGTGATGCCGAGGTCCACCAGGATCTGTGCGCCGATGCCGTAGTCGCGGGCGTCGGCGGGCAACCCGAGTTCGAGGTTGGCGTCGACGGTGTCGGAGCCGGCGTCCTGCAACTGGTACGCCTGCAACTTGTGCATCAGGCCGATGCCCCGGCCTTCGTGCCCGCGCATGTAGAGCACCACTCCGCGACCCTCGGTGGCCACCATCTCGAGCGCCGCGTCGAGCTGAGGTCCGCAGTCGCAGCGCAGGGACCCGAACACGTCACCGGTCAGGCATTCGGAGTGCACCCGCACCAGCACGTCGGACCCGTCGCCGTCGGGCCCGAGCAGATCGCCCCTGACCAGGGCCACGTGCTCGACCTCGTCGTAGATGCTCTGGTAGCCGACGGCGATGAACTCGCCGTGCTGGGTCGGGATCCGCGCCTCGGCGACCCGCACGACGTGCTTCTCGTGCTTGCGACGCCACGCGATCAGGTCCGCGATCGAGATCATCGCCAGGTTGTGGTCGTCGGCGAACACACGCAGTTCGTCGGTCTGGGCCATGTGGCCCTCGTCCTTCTGGCTGACGATCTCGCAGATCACACCCGCCGGCCGCAGGTCCGCCATCCGGGCGAGATCGACGGCCGCCTCGGTGTGGCCGGGGCGGCGCAGCACGCCGCCCTCCTTGGCCCGCAACGGCACCACGTGGCCGGGGCGGGTGAAGTCCGCGGCGCCGGATGTGGGGTCGGCGAGCAGGCGCATCGTCGCGGCGCGGTCCGACGCCGAGATGCCGGTGCCGATGCCTTCCTTCGCGTCGACGGTGACGGTGTACGCCGTGCCGTGCTTGTCCTGGTTCGACGAGTACATCGGCGGCAACCCCAGCCGGTCGCAGTCCTCGCCGTCGAGCGGAACACACAGATAACCGGAGGTGTAGCGGACCATGAAGGCCACCAGTTCCGGCGTCGCCTTCTCGGCGGCGAAGATGAGGTCTCCCTCGTTCTCGCGGTCCTCGTCGTCGACCACGACGACCGCCTTGCCTGCCGCGATATCGGCGACGGCGCGCTCGATACTGTCGAACCTGGTCACGTGCTGCGCTCCATCATTCGTGAATGTTCCGTGCACCCTCTCGAGGTGCACCTCAACAGTACGACCCCACGCCTGTGAGGCCGTCATCGTGTCCTACCTACCGGCCGCCTGCAGCCGCTCGACGTACTTGGCGATCACGTCGACCTCGAGATTGACAACGGTGCCCGGCGTCGCGGTGCCCAGGACGGTCAGCGCGAGCGTCGTCGGGATCAGTGAGATCTCGAACCATTCGCCGTCCTGTGCGTCACCCCCGAGGGCGGAGACCGTCAGCGAGACACCGTCGACGGTGATCGAGCCCTTCTCCACGACGTAGCGCGAGATCGACGCGGGCAGCGAGATCCGCACGACTTCCCAGTTCTCGGACGGGGAGCGGCTGATGATCGTGCCGGTGCCGTCGACGTGGCCCTGCACCAGGTGCCCGCCCAGCCGGCTGTTCAGCGCGGCGGCACGCTCGAGGTTCACCCTGCTGCCGACGACGAGGGCGCCGAGGCTCGAACGGTTGAGGGTTTCCGCCATCACGTCGGCGGTGAAGGCTTCCCCGTCGAGGACGTCGACGACGGTCAGGCACACACCGTTGACGGCGATGGAGTCGCCGTGGCCGGCGTCGGAGGTGACGAGCGGTCCGCGAACCGTGAACCGGGCCGCGTCGGCCAGGTCCTCCTTGGCGACGATCTCGCCCAGTTCTTCGACGATGCCGGTGAACACTGTTTCTGCTTCTCCTCGTGTGAAATCGGTCATGTTCTCGGGTCCCGTTCCGGTACCAGGGTCAGGAGCAGGTCGGAGCCGATCTGTTCGACCGACTCCCGCTCGAATCGGAGTGCCCGAGCGATGGTGCCGACACCAGCATCCTCCACGGCGGCGGCGCCCGCACCGAGCAGTACCGGTGCCAGGAACGCCTGGACGCGGTCGACCAGTCCCGCGGCGAGGAACGCCCCGGCCAGGTGCGGGCCTCCCTCGAGCAGCACGTCGGGCCGGTCGCCCAGGGCCGCGACCACCTCGTGGGGGTCGCGGGTGCGCAGCACCAGCGTCTCGGCGGCGTCGTCGAGGATGCGGGACGTGGCCGGGATCTCCCGCTCACCGACGACCACCCGCAGCGGCTGGCGGGCCGCCGGCGAGCCGTCGGGTTCCCGTGCCGTCAGCCACGGATCGTCGGCGAGGACGGTGCCGGTGCCGACGACGATCGCGTCGAGTTTCGCGCGGTCGGCGTGGACCCGCGCGCGGGCCTGCGGTCCGGTGATCCACTGGCTGGTGCCGTCCGCGGCGGCGCTGCGTCCGTCGAGGGTCGCGGCGAATTTCCAGGTCACGTGTGCGCGCCCGGTGCGCTGCCGGTGCAACCACGCGCGCAGCGGGCCCTGCTCGACGAGGTCGGCGCCGACGCCCGCGACGACGTCCACCCCGGCCGTCCGCAGAGTCTGCGCGCCGCCGGAGGCCGCCGGATTCGGGTCCGCCGCGGCGTACACCACGCGGGCGATGCCGGCCTCGAGCAGGGCGACCGCGCACGGACCGGTGCGTCCAGTGTGGTTGCACGGTTCGAGGGTGACGACCGCGGTCCCACCTCGGGCCCGGCCACCCGCGGCCCGCAACGCCATCACCTCGGCGTGAGGTCCGCCGACCGGGCTGGTGGCACCGACCCCGACGACGGCACCGTCGGTGTCGAGAATCACGGCGCCGACCGGCGGGTTGGGGCTGGTGGTGCCGCGCACCCCTTCGGCGGCGTCGATCGCGACCTGCAGCGCGGTCAGCTCCTGGGCCGTCGCCGGCACGTCACACGGCCAGTGTCAGGTGGGATGACGCCGACGCCGCCTGCGCGCGCAGCTTGCGCACCGCCTCGCCGGGGTCGGCGGCGCCGTAGACGGCGGAACCGGCGACGAAGCAGTCCACCCCCGCCTCCGCGGCGGCCTCGACCGTGTCGGCGTTGATGCCGCCGTCGATCTCGACGATCAGGGTCAGTTCACCGGAGTCGACGAGCTTTCGGACGGCGCGGGCCTTGCTCAGCACCTCCGGCATGAAGGACTGGCCACCGAAGCCGGGCTCGACGCTCATCACGAGCAGCGTGTCGAACTCCTTCAGGATCTCCAGGTACGGCTCGATCGGGGTACCCGGCTTGATCGACAGACCGGCCTTGGCACCGGCGGCACGGATGTCGCGGGCGACGGCGATCGGGTCGTCGGTGGCTTCGGCGTGGAAGGTGACGTTGTGGGCGCCCGCCTCCGCGTACGGCGGCGCCCAGCGGCCCGGGTCCTCGATCATCAGGTGACAGTCGAGCGGAATGTCGGTCGCCTTGAGCAGCGACTGCACCACCGGCAGTCCGAGCGTCAGGTTCGGCACGAAGTGGGCGTCCATCACGTCGACGTGCAGCCAGTCGGAGCCGGCGACGGCGGCGGCCTCGTCGGCCAGTCGGGCGAAGTCCGCGGACAGGATGGACGGAGCGATCATCGGGTGAGCCACACCGGCGAGTTTAGTGGGTGGCCGAACCACTCTCGTCGGGGCTGACCCGCAGGCGTTTCGGTGCCTTCAGGCGCCACGCCTCGGTGAGGAGTTCGACCAGTTGGTCGTGGTCGACGGTCTCGAGATCGACGAGGATCGCGCCGTATCCGTCGTAGTGCGGGGTGGTGTGGAAAGCGGGATCGCCGGACGCCAGCAGTGCCTCCTTCTCGTCGAGCCCGCACATCAGGACCAGCCCGCCCTCGGCTTCGGATCGCAGGCGGGCGAACCCCTTCCCCGCGACCTTCAGTGCCGGGGTGCGGTACCAGGTCGATTCCTCGACTTCGGGCAGCCGGCTCGCGGCGGCGACGACGTCGTCCCAGGTGTGCATGGATCCAGTGTGCGCCGGACAGACCTCGACGACCCGGAACAGCTCAGGTTGTAACGCTTGATACATTTCCCGATGTGACCGAAGATTCCCCCGCACGTTCGCGCTGGATCGTCCAGATAGTGAAGCTGGCCGCGCAGCCCTCGCGGCATCGCGTCGCCGTCTGGCGTGAGCTCCGCAAGATCGGGGCGCTGTCGCTCGGCCAGGGGGTGTGGGCGGTGCCCGACCTCCCGGTGTTCGCTCCCGGTCTCGCGCGGGCCAGGGAACTCGCCGAGCGCGCGGACGGCGAGACGGTCACGTTGCAGGCCGCCGGGGTCACCGCCGACGACAGCGCCCGGTTCGAGGCGATGTTCACCGCCGCCCGCGAGGACGACTGGTCCGAGTTCCTGTCCGACTGCGCCAAGTACGAGGCCGAGCTGGACAAGGAGATCCACCTCGGCAAGTTCACCCTCGCCGAGCTCGAGGAGGAGGAACAGAGCCTCGAGCGGCTGCGTCGGTGGCATCGGGACGTCAAGGCCCGCGACGTGTTCGGCGCTCCGAGCGCGGCCGCGGCGGCAGAGCGTCTCCGGCACTGCACCGACCGGCTGCACGACTACACCGAACGGGTCTTCGAGGCACTGCACGGCACCGCCGAGGACACACTGCACGGCACCGCCGAGGACACACTGCACGGCACCGCCGAGGACGCGACCACCGAGGAGTCGGCATGAGCACCCCCGCGGCCGGCCGGTGGCAGTTGTGGCCGCTGTACGCGGCCGGTTTCACCACCGCGTTCGGTGCCCACTCCGTGGCGGCGACCCTCGGCGCGGAGGGAAGCGACCTGTTCGGACCGGAGGGAAGCGACCTGTTCGGCCCTGCGGGGAGCGAGCTGCACACGTCGTTGCTGTACCTCGGTCTGCTGCTCGCCCTGTACGACGGCGCCGAGGTCGTGCTCAAGCCGGTGTTCGGCACCCTCGCCGACAGGGTCGGCGCGCGTCCTGTGATGATCGGCGGCCTGGTCGCGTTCGCGGTCTGCTCGGCGCTGTTCGTGATCGCCGACGACGCCGGCTGGCTGTGGTTGACGCGTCTGGGGCAGGGCGCGGCGGCGTCGGCCTTCTCCCCCGCCGCGAGCGCACTCGTCGCGCGGTTGAATCCGAGCGTGTCCCACGGGCGGGCGTTCGGCAGTTACGGCTTCTACAAGAGCCTCGGATACACCCTCGGACCGCTGCTCGGTGGCGTCATCGTGTGGATCGGTGGCCTGCCCGCGCTGTTCGTGGTGCTCACGGCGCTCGCGGCCGCGGTCGCCGTGTGGGCCGCGGCGGCGGTCCCGTCCGTGCCGCCGCTGCCGAAGTCGCGGCAGACCGTCGTCGACCTGGCCCGCCGTCTCGCCGATCGTACGTTCCTCGGACCGACCGCGGCCCTCGCCGCCGCGACCGCGGCCCTCTCGGTCGGCGTCGGCTTCCTGCCGGTGTCCGGTGCCGCTGCGGGACTCGGCCCCGTGGCCACCGGCGCGGCGGTCTCCGTCCTCGCCCTCACCGCCGCCGTCGTGCAGCCCCGCATCGGCCGGGCCTTCGACGCCGGTCGCTTCTCGGCCACCGCCGGGATGACTGTCGGGCTGGTGATCACCGCCGTGGGTCTCGCGCTCGCGACGGTGCCGGGGCCGGCCGGTGTCCTGCTCGCCGCGGTCGGGATCGGCGTCGGCACCGGTGTCATCACCCCGCTCGGGTTCGCCGCCCTCGCGTCGTCGACACCGCCGGAGCGGATGGGGCAGACGATGGGCGCCGCCGAACTCGGCCGCGAGCTCGGCGACGCCGGTGGGCCGCTCCTGGTCGCGGGAGTCGCCGCGGCCGCGACGCTCACCGCCGGCTACGCGGCCCTGGCCGTCGTGGTCGCCCTCCTGCCCGCGACCCCGCAGCTGCGCCGCACCCGGGTGCCGTGAGTCCTTCCGGCCCCCGTGCGGGCCGGAAGGACTCACGGCACCCGGTAGGTCCAGGCGGGATTCGTGAACTTGGTCTCCACCAGCTCCCTCGCGGCGGCCAGCTCGGCGTGGGTGTAGGTGCTCGTCCGGGTGTCGTAGCGGACGCGGAAGTGCGCGAGGAACGCAGCGATGATGTCGGCGCGGGACATACCGGTCTGCGAGCGCATCGGGTCGACTCGCTTGCCGGAGCTGGTGATGCCCTTGTCGGAGATCTTCTCGCGCCCGATGCGCAGGACCTCGGTCATCTTGTCGGCGTCGATGTCGTACGACATCGTCACGTGGTGCAGCACCGCGCCGGCGGCGAACCGCTTCTGCGCCGCCCCGCCGATCTTGCCCTGCTCCGAGGCGATGTCGTTGAGCGGCACGTAGCGGGCCTTGATCCCGACGTCGGCGAGCGCGCCCATCACCCACTGGTCGAGGAACTCGTACGACCGCTCGAAGCTCAGGCCGTCGACGAGGGAGGTCGGCACGGACAGCGAGTACGTGATGCAGTTGCCCGGCTCCATGAACATCGCGCCGCCACCCGAGATGCGGCGCACGATGCCGATGCCGTGCCGGGCAGCGGCCTCCTCGTCGACCTCGTTGCGGACCGACTGGAACGAGCCGATCACCACCAACGGCGAATCCCAGTCCCAGAACCGCAGCGTCGGGGGGCGTTCCCCGGCCGCGACCTCACGGGTGATCACCTCGTCGAGCGCGACGTGCATCGCGGGGGCGAGGACCACCGGTTCGATCACGTCGAAGGTGTGGTCGAACCAGCTCGTGGCGTGCCCGAGTGCCCGCCGGATCGCGATACCCACCGATTCGGGGCTGAACCCGATCATCGACACCTCGTCGCCGAGGGAGTCGGAGATCGCCTGGCCGAGCGCAGTGGCGTCGGCGGTCGTGGGCATGCCGACGACCGCGGCGACGATGTCGTCCAGGGCGTCGTCCGGTTCCAGGAAGAAGTCCCCGGACAGCGCCACCCGCGTGAGCCGGTCGTCCAGGGCCTCGACGTCGACCGCGACCAACTTGCCCCCGGGAACCTTGTACTCGCCACGCATCACTGCAGATTATCGGGTGCGGTGGCGGCCGGTTCCGGCCCTCAGCTCGCGGGGTCCAACTCGACGTCGACGGCAACCGCCCCGGACGCGTCCCGGCTGCTGACCGCGTGCCCGGTCCGCGTCCCGCCGGGCAGGTGGACGACGATCGGCCCGCCCGCACCGGTGAAGTTGCGCCACCACGACTTCTGGTCGGCCATCGCCACGCCGATACGCAGGTGGTCACCGCGCCGCGAGTAGGAGACGGGCAGCTCGACGTGTCGACCGGACCTACGGCCGGTGTAACCGATCACGACGAGTCCGCGGCCCAGCCACCGTCCGACGACGGGAAGACCGAGAGCGGGAACGACGAGGCGGTTGGCGGCGGCGGCCGTGCGCGCGAAGACACCCATGTCCGCGAGTGTGCACCGTCCGCGACGGTCCGGCCACTCCAGCTCACGGGTCACCACACACCCGGTACTCGCCGCGCGTCACCGCAGCGTGTCTAGCATCGAGGACATGCGAGTGATGCGTATCACCACCAACCTGCCGGTGGCCGACATCGACAGCGCGAAGTCGTTCTACACCGACTACCTCGGACTGAGCACCGAGGAGTTCAACCTCGGGTGGGTCGCCCGCTTCACCGACCCCGACACCGGAGCCCATGTCCAGCTCGTCACCGGCGACGCCACCGCGCCCGAGGACTCGGTGATGTCCCTGCACGTCGACGACCTCGACGCCGCGTACGAGGACGCGGTCCGCCGGGGCTACGAGATCGTGCACCCGCTGACCACCGAGGAGTGGGGTGTGCGGCGGTTCTTCGTCCGGGCCCCCGACGGCACCGTGATCAACGTCGTCGCGCACCACCACTGAGCTCGGGCGTCACTCCGGCTTGCGCAGCGCCGCCAGGAACATCGCGTCGGTGCCGTGCCGGTGGGGCCACAGCTGCACCCCGGGGCCGGCGCCGATGTTCGGGACGTCGGGCACGAATGCGCGGGTGTCGAGCGCTTCGACACCGTGCCGCCGGACGGCGTCGGCGACGACGGCCGCGGTCTCGGACAGGTGCGGCGAGCACGTCGAGTACAGGACGACGCCGCCGGGCCGGACCAGGGAGATCGCGGACGCGAGCAGCTCGCGCTGCAGGGTGACGAGTCCGGCCACGTCGGAGGGCTGACGCCGCCAGCGCGCCTCGGGGCGACGGCGCAGCGCGCCGAGTCCGGTGCAGGGGGCGTCGACGAGGATCCGGTCGTATCCGGGCGTCAGGCCGGGGTCGCGGCCGTCGGCGACGTGCACGTCGACGGGCAGCCCGCGGGTGGTCTTGCGGACCAGGTCGGCGCGGTGCGGGGCGGGTTCGACGGCGTCGACGCGGGCACCGTCGATGTCGGCGAGCGCCCCGAGGAGCGCGGCCTTGCCGCCGGGACCGGCGCACAGGTCGAGCCAGCGTCCGCTGTCGGTGCCGGTGACCGGTGCCAGGGTGAGTGCGCGCGCGACCAGCTGACTGCCCTCGTCCTGCACCGCCGCCAGGCCCTCGCGGACCAGTTCGAGGAGGCCGGGGTCGCCGCCGTCGAGGTGCACCGCGTACGGCGAGTACGGGCCGACCTCGCCACCGGTGATCAGTGCCAGTTCCTCGGCGGAGATCTCACCGGGCCGGGCGACCAGGTGCACGGCGGGACGGGCGTCGTCGGCGGCCAGCACCTGTTCGAGCTCGGCGGCGTCCGGTCCGAGCGCGTCGGCGAAGGCCTGCGCGATCCACACCGGGTGGGCGTACCGGAACGCCAGGTGCCCGATCGGGTCGCGACCCGCGTCGGGGGCGAGCCGGGCGACCCACTCGTCCTCGGACTTCTCCGCCACGCGTCGCAGTACCGCGTTGACGAAACCGGCTCTGCCGCCGCCGAATTCGGTACGCACGAGGTCCACGGAGGTGTCCACCGCGGCGTGTGAGCCGATCCGGGTGCGCAGCAGCTGGTAGGCACCGAGCCTCAGCACGTCGAGCAGCGGTCCGTCGATCTCCTCGACGGGGCGGCCCGCGCCGGCGGCGATGACCGCGTCCAGCAGACCCTGCGCGCGGCACGCGCCGTAGGTGAGTTCGGTGGCCAGCGCGGCGTCGCGACCGTCGATGCCGCGCTCGCGCAGCAACGCGGGCAGCACCAGGTTCGCGTACGAGTCACGTTCACGGACCGCGCGCAGCACATCGCGGGCCGCGAGCCGGGGCTTGTCCACACCCGCGCCGTCGGGCCGCTTCGCCTGCCGGGGACGAGTGTTGGGCCGCTTGACGTTTCGGCCTGAGTTGTCGCCGCGGTTGCCGCGGGAGGGACGTCGGGACTCGGTCATTGTGCACGCACCTCGGGGTCGAGGCGCGCGCCGCGCGCCCAGTCTGCAGCTGCCATGAGCTTCTTTCCTTGCGGCTGAACCTGACTCAGCCGTACCGGCGTGGTGGCCGTGCCGACGTAGCAGCCGTCCTTGCGCACCAGGAACTGTCCCGGTTCGAGCGGCGCGTCCAGTGCGTCGGCCGGCTCCACCGGGGCGACCTTCAGCCGCAGGTCACCGACCTGGGTCCACGCGCCGGGCGCCGGGGTGACGGAACGGATCCGGCGGTCGACGACTGCGGCGGGCAACGTCCAGTCCACCCTGGCCGACTCGACCGTCACCTTCGGCGCGTGCGAGACGCCGTCGACGGACTGCGGAACCGCGTGCAGCGCACCGTTCTCGATGCCGTCGAGGACGGATTCGAGGAGCACGGCGCCGCTGTCGGCGAGCCGGCCGAGCAGCTCACCGGCGGTGTCGGTGTCGCGGATCCGCTCGGTCGCGACGCCGAACACCGGACCGGTGTCGAGGCCCTCCTCGAGCTGGAACACGCTGGCACCGGTCATGTCGTCGCCCGCGGCGATCGAGGCCTGCACGGGCGCCGCGCCGCGCCACGCGGGCAGCAGCGAGAAGTGCAGGTTGACCCAGCCGTACTTCGGCACGTCCAGGACGGGCCGCGGCAGCAGCGCGCCGTAGGCGACCACCGGCGCGCAGTCCGGGGCCAGCTCGGTCAGCCGCGACAGGAAGTCGGAGTCGGACGCCCGTGTCGGGGTGAGCACCTCGATGCCGTGCTCGTCCGCGAGCATTCCCACGGGTGAGCGGGTTACCTTGCGGCCGCGGCCGGCGACGGCGTCGGGCCGGGTCACCACGGCGACGACCTCGTGCCGGCTCGACGCCAGCAGGCGCGCCAGGGACGGCACGGCGGGATCGGGTGTGCCCGCGAAGACGATCCGCATGTCAGCGCACCCCCGCGTCGGCACCGAACCAGTCGGATTCGCGGATGGTGCGCATCGCGGCCTTCCGATCCGCCGGCTCCATCCGTGACAGGAACAGCACGCCGTCGAGGTGGTCGGTCTCGTGCTGGACGCACCGCGCCATGATTCCGCTGCAGTCGAACGACACCGGCTCGCCGTGCTGGTCGACGCCCCGCACCCGCACGTCCGTCGCCCGTCGGACGTCGGCGCGTACACCGGGGATGGACAGGCAGCCCTCGGGGTCGACCTGCTCCTCGGCGCCGAGCACCTCGTACGTCGGGTTCACCAGGTGGCCGAACATGCCGCCGCAGTCGTACGCGAAGACCCGGAGCGAGACGCCGATCTGCGGTGCCGCGATCCCGGCGCCGCCGCGGTCGCGCATGGTGTCGACGAGGTCGGTCACCAACTGCGCCAGCTCGCGGTCGAAGTCGACCACCTCGTCCGCTCGGGTCCTCAGAACGGGATCGCCGAAGAGGCGAACGGGCTGGATACTCACAGGGCTGCTCCCGGGAAGGTCGACGAGACGGTCGAGAACATTCTAGGGATGTCCCGGCCCGCGTCCCGCAGGCCCGATCAGCGACCGACCATTCCGGCCATCCCCGTCCCGAGCGGGACCGCCGTGCACTCGGGGTCGGGGGCGGTCGGGTCGAGGGCCTGCAGCACCAGCCCGACGGTGTACGGGTCGTACACCATGTTCATGTGACCGGTCATGTTCTGCGGGCAACGGTCCTGGACCAGGACGTTGACCGCTCCCGGATCACGCAGCGCGACGTTGGTGTACGGCTGGATCATCTCGTCGTAGCGGGTGCCGATCGTGGTGTACCGCACACCGGGGACGGTGTCGCCGCCGGCGTTGAGGTCCGTCAGGAAGTCCGATCCCTGCGCCTGCTGGGCGACCGCCGTCGTGGTGAACAGGCTCGCCACCTCGAGTCCGCGGGGTACCGCGTCGGCGGCGGGGACGAGTCCGTAGAAGACGCCACCGTAGGTGGGGGACGCCACGCCGACCCAGCGGTCGACGACGGCGGCGCCGCCGAGCCGATTGAGGAAGTACCGCGTCACCGTCGCGCCCTGGGAGAATCCGACCAGGTCGACGCGGGCGGCGCCGGTCGCGGCGAGTACCCGGTGCACGAAGTCCGCGACCTGGCCGGCGCTGAGGTACATGTCCTCGGTGCCGAACGAGGTGGCGCCCTCCTTGGCGCCGTAGTTGACCGCGAACACGCAGCGGCCCGCGTCCCGGAGTCGCGGCGCGATGTCCGCCCAGTCGGAATAGGCGTTCGAGTCGCTGCCGTGGGCGAGGACCACCGGATTCGGGTGCGTCGCCGTCGGCCGGCAGGTGAAGTCGTTGACGCCGGGTGGCGCGCTCCCGGGATGGAGGTCGGCGTAGTCCGCGGCCGCTGCGTGGGTGGTCTGTGACGGGCCGGGAATCGTCGGGGTCTGCGAGACGGACGCGGCCCCCACGGCACCCGCCCCCGACGACAGTGCCCCCGACGGCACCGTCAGTGCAGCGGCGAGCGCCGCGGTCACCGCTCCCCTGATGCTCATGTTGGACTCCCCTGCCGATGTGACTGGTGCCCATCATCGTCGCGGGTGCGGGGTTGTGACAGACCCCTCTGTCACTTTTCCGTGCCGGGGCCGGCTTCGTCCGTGTGCCCGGCCTCGTCGGCGAGGATGCGGTAGATCGCCCGCCGCGCCTCGGTGAGCACGTCACCGGCGGCTTTCGCCTGCTCCGGGGTGCCGACCGCGGCGACCTGACGGACGGCGCCGGCCAGTTGGGTCGTGAGTGCGCGCAGCTCCTGGGCGGGCCTGCCGACGGCGGCCTTGATCTCGTCCCACGGGTTGCCGAGCTCGTCGCGGTGCTCCTCGACGTAGGCGGTTCCGGACTCGGTGAGCCGGGCGGTCTTGCGACCGTCCACCTTGTCGATCAGGACGAGACCCTCGTCCTCGAGCTGCGCGAGGGCCGGGTAGATCGAGCCGGGGCTCGGCTTCCAGACGCCGCCCGAACGTTCGGCGATGCGCTGGATCAGTTCGTAGCCGTGCATCGGTTCCTCGCCGAGCAGCAGCAGTACCGCCGACCGCACGTCGCCACGCCTGCCGCGTCCACCGCGCCCGCGCCCCCGGCCGAGACGCTCGTCCATCGGCCCGTGACCTCGCCGGGGACGACCGTGCATTCCGGGGCCGAAACCGTCACCGGGACCGAAGCCCTCACCGCCGCCGAAACCGGGACCGAAACCCTCGCGACGACCGACCCGGCCCACGCGTCCGGGACGCGGTCGGCGTCCTCGATGATCGAAATTCCGCTGGATGTTCTCCATGATTCGTGTCCTCTCGTGTGAGTCCGTGTCCGAACTCCTTTCGTTTACGTTATCGACGATATATCGCCAATGCGTCGATATCAAGGGTGACCATGCTCATACCGAAAAAAAATGGCGGCCGATCAGCCGATCCGAAGGGGATCCACCTGCACCCGCGCCGGTCCCGACTCGCGCCGCGCACCACGGATCGCCTGCGCGTCCCGCAGTGCCCGCGCCAGCGACGCACCGGCTCCGCGCGGCACACGCAGCAGCATCCGCTCGACCTCGTCCGGCTCCGGGTCGTCTCCGCCGAACGGCAGCCGCTCCCCCGGCGGCAGCGGCACCGGCCCGAGCACCTCGACCGCGTCCGGCAGCTGTGCCGCAGCCAGCAGGCTCTCGATCGCGGCGTGCCCGCCGTCGACGGCGGCCATGTGCACGGTCGGCGGGAACCGGACCTCGGCCCGCTGCGCGAGCTGCGACTGCGCCGCGCCCACCGGATCCCACCGCACCAGCGCCTGCACGACCGGGAGCGACGAGTCCGCGACGACCACGACCCGGCCACCGTCGCCCGCGGTCCGGACGAGGGCGCCCGCGGTCATCCAGCGCCGCAGCGTCTCCTCCTCCGCCCGCAGATCGGCGCGCCCCAGCAGCGCCCATCCGTCCAGCAGCAGCGCGGCACCGTAGCCGCCCGGCATCACCGGTTCGGCACCGACCGTCGAAACAACCAGTGCAGCACCGGGTTTCACCGACTTCAGCACCTCTGCACCGCCGGAGGTACGCACCGGGACACCCGGGAACGCGCGGCCGAGCTCCTCGGCGGTGCGGCCCGCGCCGACGACGACCGCCCGCAGCTGACGCGACCCGCACACCCCGCACCGGTGGGTCGCGTCCGCCACCCCGCACCACCGGCAACTGGGTGTCCCCGCGCCGTCCGGCCCGGCCGCCGACGGCAGAGCGAGCGGACCGTTGCAGCGGCGACACCGCGCCGGCGCCCGACACTTCCCGCACGCGAGGGACGGCACGTAGCCACGCCGGGGCACCTGGACCAGCACTCCCGCTCCGGCGGCGAGGGCTTCCCGCGCCGCTGCGAACGCGATCGCGGGAAGGCGGGCCGCCCGCGCACCCGGATCGCGGGCCAGGGCGTGGTCGCTGTCGGCGAGCGCGGTCACCTTCGGGGCCCGCGCCCGCACCACCGGGCGGTCCGCGACGAGGTCGTTCGCCCACCCCGAGTCGACCAGCGCCTGCGCCTCGACGGTCCGCGAGTGGGCGCCGAGCAGCACCGCACAGCCGGACGCATGGGCGCGCAGCAACGCCACCTCACGGGCGTGGGGATACGGGGCGCGGGGTTCGGCGTGCAGATCGTCGCCGTCGTCCCACAGCGCGATCAGCCCGATGTCGGGCACCGGGGCGAACACGGCACTGCGGGTGCCGACCACCACCTTCGCCGTACCCCGCAGCGCGGCCAGCCAGCGCCGGTACCGCATCGCGGGGCCCAGACCGGCCGCCAGCGGCACCACGAGGTCGTCGCCGAGCAGGTCGACACACGCGGCCGCGACGCGGTCGAGGTCCTTCTGGTCCGGCACGACGAGGACCGCGGACCGGCCGGCGCGCGCGGTCACCGCGGCGAGTTCGGCGAGGCGGGACGGCCAGTCGTCGCCAGGCAGCGCCTGCCACACCGCTCGCGGGCCGCGTCCGGCCGACACCGCGGACACGAAACTGTCGCCGTACCGGTAGGCCGCCCATGCCGCAGTGTCGACCTCGGCGTCCGCGACGGCCGGGGCGGGCGGCGACTCGGCCTCCACCCGAGCGTGGCGCGGCGGAATCGCCAGTCGGAGCACGTCGGCCCTGGTCCCCGCGTACCGGGCGGCCACGGCGTCGACGAGCGACGCGATCTCCGACGTCAGGACGGGTTCCCCGGACACCACCCGCTCGAGGAACCCCAGCTTGCCGGGATGGTCACTGGTCGCGGCGCGTCCCAACAGGAATCCGTCCACCAGCCGTCCCGCGAACCGGACCCGGACCCGGACCCCGGGCCTGGCCTGCTCGTCCAGCTCACGCGGGATCAGGTAGTCGAACTCGCGGTCGAGGTGCGGCAGCGGCAGCATCGGGAGGACCCGCGCGACCGGCAGCTCGGCCGCGGCCTCGCGGGCGGCGGTCACCCGGCCCACCGAAGACACGAGCCGCCCACCGGTGTCGGTGGGCGGCTCGGACTACAGACCATCTAGAGCCCGGCGGCCGCGCGCAGCTTCTCGGCGCGGTCCGTGTGCTCCCACGGCAGGTCGATGTCGGTGCGGCCGAAGTGGCCGTACGCGGCGGTCTTCGCGTAGATCGGGCGCAGCAGGTCCAGATCGCGGATGATCGCGCCGGGCCGCAGGTCGAAGATCTCGGAGATCGCCGACTGGATGCGCGCCGGGTCGGTCTTCTCGGTGCCGAACGTCTCGACGAACAGCCCGACCGGGGCGGCCTTCCCGATCGCGTACGCGACCTGCACCTCGATGCGGTCGGCGAGGCCCGCGGCGACCGCGTTCTTCGCGACCCAGCGCATCGCGTACGCCGCGGAGCGGTCCACCTTCGACGGATCCTTGCCGGAGAACGCGCCGCCGCCGTGACGGGCCATGCCGCCGTAGGTGTCGACGATGATCTTGCGGCCGGTCAGACCCGCGTCGCCCATCGGGCCACCGAGGACGAACTTGCCGGTCGGGTTGACCAGCAGGCGGACGTCGGAGGTGTCCAGCGACGGCACGTCGATGTCCGCGAGGACCGCGCCGAGCACCTTCTCCCGGATGTCCGGTGTGAGGAGGTTGTCGAGGTCGATGTCCGCGGCGTGCTGCGTGGACACCACGACGGTGTCGAGGCGGACGGCCTTGTCCCCGTCGTACTCGATGGTGACCTGCGTCTTGCCGTCCGGCCGCAGGTACGGCAGCACACCCGTCTTGCGGACCTCGGTGAGGCGACGCGAGAGCCGGTGCGCGAGCGCGATGGGCAGCGGCATCAGCTCGGGGGTGTCCGTGCAGGCGTACCCGAACATCAGACCCTGGTCGCCGGCACCCTGACGATCGATGTCGTCGTCGGAGCTGCCCTCGACCCGCGCTTCGTGGGAATGGTCGACGCCCTGGGCGATCTCCGGCGACTGCGCGCCGATCGCGATGTTGACTCCGCACGAGTTGCCGTCGAAGCCCTTCGCGGACGAGTCGTAGCCGATCTCGAGGATCTTGTCGCGCACGATGGTCGGGATGTCCACGTACGCGGACGTGGTGACCTCACCCGCGACGTGCACCTGGCCGGTGGTCACCAGCGTCTCGACCGCGACGCGGCTGCGCGGGTCCTGCTCGAGCAACGCGTCGAGCACGGAGTCGCTGATCGCATCACAGATCTTGTCCGGGTGCCCCTCGGTCACGGACTCACTGGTGAATAGCCGACTACCGGACTTGGTCACAGAACTCCCTCTCGCCAACTGAAGATGTGCATCGGACAAGACCCTAAGGCCTGATAACGCGGTGAAGAACAATTCGAATCACGGCAATTGCGGTGCAGCCGCCGCTCATGACCCACATTACGAGCTTCGGGTGTCACGTGGCAGCGCCACCCCCGGACGACGCCGACACC
Organism: Rhodococcus sp. NPDC003318; assembly: GCF_042879035.1. Classification (NCBI taxonomy): domain Bacteria; kingdom Bacillati; phylum Actinomycetota; class Actinomycetes; order Mycobacteriales; family Nocardiaceae; genus Rhodococcus; species Rhodococcus sp. NPDC003318. Next base: position 412,719 of record NZ_JBIAOU010000001.1, read on the forward strand.
AGATCCGCGACGGCGTCGAGTACGCGACTGGCCATCAGCGACTTCGAGCCGTGCGCGAGGGCCCGCTCGGTGCCGTCGGTGCCGAGCAGCCAGCCGTCGTTGCTGTCGACCTCGAACGCCTTGCCCTCGCCGACCGCGTTCACGACGAGCAGGTCGCAGCCCTTGCGGGCGAACTTCGCCCGGGCATGGGTGAGGACGTCACCGTCCGCGTCGCCCGTCTCCGCGGCGAAGCCGACGATCCGGAGCCCGGCGGGCAGGTCGCCGTCACGCCGGGCCTGGACGAGCCCGGCGAGGATGTCGTCGTTACGGGTCAGCGGGATGCTGTCCGGCTCGTCGGCACCCTTCTTGATCTTGGCAGCGGCGACGGTGGACGGCCGGAAGTCGGCGACGGCGGCGGACATCACGACGGCGTCGGCGGAGGTCGCGGCCTTGTCGACCACCACCTTCATCTCCTGCGCGGTCTTGACGCGGATCACGTCGACGGCGGCGGGGTCGGGCAGCTCGGCGGTGTACCCGGCGATCAGGGTGACCCGGGCCCCGCGCTGCGCCGCGAGCCGGGCGATGGCGTAGCCCTGCTTGCCGGAGCTGCGGTTGCCGAGGAAACGGACCGGGTCCAGGGGTTCGCGGGTTCCGCCCGCGGAGACGACGATCCGGGTGCCCTCGAGGTCCCGGGGCAACGCGTCCGGCCGCTCCATCAGCAGGTTCGCCAGTCCGGCGATCTCGTCGGGCTCGGGGAGCCGGCCGGCGCCGGTGTCCTTGCCGGTGAGGCGCCCCGACGCGGGCTCGATCACCACGACGCCGCGGGACCGCAGCGTGGCGACGTTCGCCACGGTGGCGGGGTGTTCCCACATCTCGGTGTGCATCGCGGGCGCGAACAGCACGGGGCAGCGGGCGGTCAGCAGCGTGGCGGTCAGCAGGTCGTCGGCGCGACCGTGCGCGGCGCGTGCCATCAGGTCGGCGGTGGCGGGCGCCACGACGACCAGGTCCGCCTCCTGCCCGAGCCGCACGTGCGGCACCTGCGGGACGTCGGCGAACACACCGGTCTGCACCGAGTTGCCGGACAACGCCTCGAAGGTGGCTCGCCCGACGAACTCCAGGGCGGACTCGGTCGGCACCACCCGGACGTGGTGTCCGGCCTCGGTGAAGCTGCGGACGAGCGAACAGGCCTTGTATGCAGCGATACCGCCGCCCACCCCGACGACGATGCGTCGCGGCGAGCCGGCGGTATCGAATTGCGAATCCGTCACGGACGTCACAGTATCCGTTCGGTGGCGCTGTGAAGGGAGCGGGTCACTCGCCCTCGGTGTGCTCGAGCAGGTCGGAGTGGATCTCGCGCATCGCGATCGAGAGCGGCTTCTCCTGCAGACCCGGCTCGACGAGCGGGCCGACGTACTCGAGGATGCCGTCGCCGAGCTGGTTGTAGTAGTCGTTGATCTGACGCGCACGCTTGGCCGCGTAGATGACCAGCGCGTACTTCGAAGAGGTGCGCTCGAGCAGCTCGTCGATCGGCGGGTTGGTGATGCCCAGCGGGGTGTCGTACGCCGGGATGCCGTGACGGTCGGTCGCGACGGTGGTTGCGCTCACTGGCGAGTCTCCTAGTGGTGCGATTGTGGTGCGGTTGAGAACAGACGAAATTACGACAAGCGGTGCTATTGCTGGTTGCCGACCAACAAGGATACCAACTCGTCGCAAGCTCGGTCGACGTCGTGGTTCACGATCACCTCGTCGAACTCGTCCTTGGCATCCAGCTCGACCCGCGCGGTCGCCAATCTCCGTGCGACCGCCTCCTCGGATTCGGTACCGCGGGACGTCAGGCGCGAGACCAGTTCGTCCCAACTCGGCGGCGCCATGAACACCAGCACCGCCTCCGGCATCGCGACCCGCACGGCGCGGGCGCCGGCCAGGTCGACCTCTACGAGGACCGGGTGGCCGGCGGCGAGGGCCTGGTCGACCGGCGCGGCCGGCGTGCCGGACCGCTGCAGTCCGCCGTGGATCTCGGCCCATTCGAGCAACTCCCCGGCGTCGATCATCCGGTCGAACTCGGCGGCGGTGACGAAGCGGTAGTCACGTCCGTCGACCTCGCCGGGGCGAGGCTCTCTCGTCGTCGCAGACACGCTGAAGACCAGGTCGGGCAGCCGGTCGTGCAGTTTGCGCACGACACTCGACTTGCCGACGGCGGAGGGGCCGGCCAGTACCACCAGCCGGCCCCTCCGCGTGCCACCGGCCGAGGCGGCCGGGACGGTCTTGCTGCCTGACACGTTGCGTGCGTCAGTCACCTGTGTTCTCAGGCCTCGAAATCGAACCTGGTCAGCAGGGCCTTGCGCTGGCGGTCACCCAGACCGCGCAGACGGCGGGTCGGAGCGATCTCCAGCTCGGTCATGATCTCCTGCGCCTTGACCTTGCCCACCTTGGGCAGGGCCTCGAGCAGGGCGGAGACCTTCATCTTGCCGAGGATCTCGTCCTCTTCTGCGTCCTTGAGAACCTGCTTGAGGTCGGTGCCGCCGCGCTTGAGGCGCTCCTTGAGCTCAGCCCGGGCCTTACGGGCGGCAGCCGCCTTCTCCAAAGCAGCAGCGCGCTGCTCATCGGTCAACTGGGGAAGGGCCACGGTTCCTCCGTCTCGTCGTGTGCTGTGTCAACAGCTCCCGGTCACCCGGGGTGTCTGCATCCCCCGGATAACCAGGGGCGATAGCGACCGTACTCACGCCGGGCGCCGATTGCTAACCCACCCCCGAACTCCGTCGGCAAATCCGGTCGGCTATGAGAGCCCGACCTCGACCTCGTCGCGGATGGCTTCCGCGGCGTCACGCAGCGCCGACACCGTCGGACCGCGCCGGAGGACGTCACGAGAAGTGTTGGGCAGCAACAACTCTCGTGAGCACTGAAAAATCTCTGCGAGATCGGTCACGGTCGCGCCCTGCGCGCCGAGACCCGGCGCGAGGATCGGACCCGTGAACTGCGACAAATCCAGGCCGTGCCCGCGTGTCGCGCCGATGACCAGGCCGATCGTGTCCTTGCCGTCCCGGTTCTGCGCCACGGCGTCGTCGACGATCGACTGCGCGACCGAGGGCCCCGCGGACGTGCGGGAACCCTGCAGGCCCCCACCCTCCGGATTGGAGGTGCGGGCCAGCGCGAACAGGCCGCGCCCCGTCTCGTCGGCCAGTGTGACGGCCGGTTCGAGCGCCCCGAAGCCGAGGTACGGCGACACCGTCACCGCGTCCGAGACGAGCGGCGAGGCGTCCGACAGCCACGCCTGCGCGTACGCGGACATCGTCGACCCGATGTCGCCGCGTTTGGCGTCGGCGACGACGAGCGTCCCGCCCTCCCGCAGCGCCGCGATGGTCCGCTCGAGCACCGTGTACCCGGCCGAGCCGTACGCCTCGAAGAACGCGACCTGGGGCTTGACCAGTGCCACCCGACCGACGAAGGCCTCGACACAGATGTCCGCGAACCGCGCAACGCCCTCGGCCGTCTCCGGCAGCCCCCACGCCCGCAGCAGCGGCGGATGCGGGTCGATGCCGACACACAGCCGGCCCCGGCTCCGGACCGCGGTCCGGAGCCGGTGACCCCAGCTGTGCTCGCTCGTGAGCGCAGCGCCGTCGGCGCTCACGAGCGCAGCACGGCGTGCAGATCCTGCAGCGACCGCACGCCGATGTCGCCGCGGATCCCCGCCTCGATGCCCTGGACCGCCGCCGAGGCACCCTGGACGGTGGTGATGCACGGGATGTTCGCCGACACCGCCGCGCTCCGGATCTCGTAGCCGTCGACACGGGGCCCGGAGTTGCCGTACGGGGTGTTGATCACCATGTCGACCTCACCGGCCCGGATCTGGTCGACGATGGTGACCGCGCCGTCGGGCAGGGCCTCCCCGGAGTGCTTGTGCACCTGCTCGCAGGCGATGCCGTTGCGGCGCAGGACCTCGGCGGTGCCCTCCGTGGCCAGGATCTCGAAGCCGAGGTCCGCGAGCCGCTTGACCGGGAAGATCAGCGACCGCTTGTCCTTGTTCGCGACGGAGACGAACACCTTGCCGCTGGTCGGCAACGACCCGTAGGCCGCGGTCTGGCTCTTGGCGAACGCGGTGCCGAAGTCGGCGTCGATGCCCATGACCTCGCCGGTCGACTTCATCTCCGGGCTCAGCAGCGTGTCGATGCCGGTGCCGTCGGCGCGGCGGAACCGGTTGAACGGCAGCACCGCCTCCTTGACCGCGATCGGCGCGTCCAGCGGCGTCGTGCCGCCGTCGCCCTCGGCGGGCAGCACCCCGGACGCCCGCAGGTCCGCGATGGACTCGCCGAGCATGACGCGGGCGCAGGCCTTCGCGAGCTGCACCGCCGTCGCCTTCGACACGAACGGCACCGTCCGCGACGCCCGCGGGTTCGCCTCGAGCACGTAGAGGATGTCGTCCTTGAGGGCGTACTGCACGTTGAGCAGGCCTTTGACGCCGATGCCCTTCGCGAGGGCCTCGGTGGAGCGGCGCACGTTCTCCAGGTCGGCGCGGCCGAGGGTGATCGGCGGCAGCGCGCAGGCCGAGTCGCCGGAGTGGATGCCGGCCTCCTCGATGTGCTCCATGACGCCGCCGAGGTACACCTCGGTGCCGTCGCACAGGGCGTCGACGTCGATCTCGACGGCGTCCTCCAGGAACCGGTCGACGAGAACGGGACGGTCGTCGGAGATCTCGGTGGCGCGGGAGATGTAGTCCTGCAGCGACTTCTCGTCGTACACGATCTCCATGCCGCGACCGCCGAGCACGTACGACGGGCGCACCAGCACCGGGTAGCCGATGCCGCCGGCGATCTCCTTCGCACCGTCGAACGTGGTGGCGGTGCCGAACTTCGGTGCGGGCAGACCGGCCTCGGTCAGGACCCGGCCGAATTCGCCGCGATCCTCGGCGAGGTCGATGGCCTCCGGGCTGGTGCCGACGATCGGGACGCCGGCCTCCTTGAGCCGCTTCGCCAGACCCAGCGGCGTCTGGCCGCCGAGCTGGACGATGACCCCGGCGACGGTGCCCGACGCCGACTCCGCGCGGTACACCTCGAGGACGTCCTCGAAGGTCAGCGGCTCGAAGTAGAGGCGGTCCGCGGTGTCGTAGTCGGTGGAGACGGTCTCGGGGTTGCAGTTGACCATCACGGTCTCGTACCCGGCCTCCGAGAGGGTCAGCGCCGCGTGCACGCACGAGTAGTCGAACTCGATGCCCTGACCGATGCGGTTCGGGCCGGAGCCGAGGATCAGGACCTTCGGCTTGTCCCGCTGCTCGGCGACCTCGGACTCGGCGTTCGGGTCCAACTCGTACGTCGAGTAGTGGTACGGCGTCTTCGCCTCGAACTCGGCCGCACAGGTGTCGACGGTCTTGTACACCGGGTGCACGTTCAGCTCGTCGCGCAGCGCCCGGACGGCGTCCTCGTCCGCGAACTGTGAGGGGCGCAGTGCCGCGATCTGCCGGTCGGACAGGCCGTGGTACTTGGCCTGGCGCAGCGTCAGCTCGTCCAGGTTCTCGGCCGCGCGGATCTGCTCGCCGAGCTCGTGGATCTGCTGGAACTGGTCGAGGAACCAGGGATCGATCTTCGTTGCCTCGAAGAGCTGCTCGACGGTGGCGCCGAGCGCGAACGCCTTCTCGATGCCGTACATGCGGCCGTCCTGCGGGACCGCCAGGTCGGCCAGCAGCGCCTCCAGGCTCTCGGCCTCGACCTCGGGACCCGTCCAGTAACCGGCCCGCTTGGTCTCCAGCGAACGCATGACCTTGCCGAACGCCTCGGCGAAGTTGCGGCCGATGGACATGGCCTCGCCGACCGACTTCATGGTGGTGGTCAGGGTGCCGTCGGCACCGGGGAACTTCTCGAACGCGAACCGCGGCGCCTTGACAACCACGTAGTCGAGCGTCGGCTCGAAGCAGGCCGGCGTCTCCTTGGTGATGTCGTTGACGATCTCGTCGAGGGTGTAGCCGATGGCCAGCTTGGCGGCCATCTTCGCGATCGGATAGCCGGTCGCCTTCGACGCGAGCGCCGACGAGCGCGACACGCGCGGGTTCATCTCGATGACGACCAGGCGGCCGTCGGTCGGGTCCATCGCGAACTGGATGTTGCAGCCGCCGGTGTCGACGCCGACCTCACGCAGGATCGCGATCGAGAGGTCACGCATCTCCTGGTACTCGCGGTCGGTGAGGGTCATCGCCGGGGCGACGGTCACCGAGTCGCCGGTGTGCACACCGACCGGGTCGACGTTCTCGATCGAGCAGACGATGACCACGTTGTCGCGGCCGTCGCGCATCAACTCGAGCTCGTACTCCTTCCAGCCGAGGATCGACTCCTCGATCAGGACGTTCGCGGTCGGGGACGCGGCCAGGCCGCCGCCGGCGATGCGCTCGAGGTCGGCCTCGTCGTACGCCATGCCCGAGCCGAGTCCGCCCATCGTGAACGAGGGACGCACGACCACCGGGTAGCCGAGCTCGGCGACGGTGTCGCGCACCTCCTCCATCGTGAAGCAGACCCGCGACCGGGCGGACTCGCCGCCGACCTTGGCGACGATGTCCTTGAACTTCTGCCGGTCCTCGCCGCGCTGGATGGCGTCGAAGTCGGCGCCGATCAGCTCGACGTCGTACTTGGCGAGGATGCCCTGCTCGTGCAGCGCGACGGCGGTGTTCAGCGCGGTCTGGCCGCCGAGGGTGGCGAGGACGGCGTCGATCTTGTTGCCCTGCGCCGCTTCCCGCGCGATGACCTTCTCGACGAACTCCGCGGTGATCGGCTCGACGTAGGTCGCGTCGGCGAACTCGGGGTCCGTCATGATCGTGGCCGGGTTGGAGTTGACCAGCGAAACCCGCAGGCCCTCCTCGCGCAGCACGCGGCACGCCTGGGTGCCCGAGTAGTCGAACTCACAGGCCTGGCCGATGACGATCGGTCCGGAACCGATCACCAGGATGTGCTGGAGATCTGTGCGACGTGGCATTAGTTCTTGGCTCCTTCGAGCAGGCTGGTGAAGCGGTCGAACAGGTACGCGGCGTCGTGCGGGCCGGCCGCGGCCTCGGGGTGGTACTGCACGGAGAAGGCGGAGCCGTCGAGCAGGCGCACGCCCTCGACCGCACCGTCGTTGGCGCAGGTGTGGCTGACCTGGGCGCGACCGAACGGGGTGTCGAACTCCTGGCCGGCCTCACCCTCGAGCGCGAACCCGTGGTTCTGCGCGGTGATCGCGATGCGGCCGGTCTCGTGCTCGACGACCGGGATGTTGATGCCGCGGTGGCCGAACTTCATCTTGTAGGTGCCCAGTCCCAGCGCCCGGCCGAGGATCTGGTTGCCGAAGCAGATGCCGAACAGCGGCAGGCCCTGTCCGAGCACCTCCTTGGTCAGGTGCACCGCGCCGTCCGCGGTCGCCGGGTCGCCCGGGCCGTTGGACAGGAACACGCCGTCTGCGTTCAGGTCGAGGATCTGCTCGAGGGTCGCGGTCGAGGGCAGCACGTGCACCCGGATGCCGCGCTCGGCGAACATGCGCGGGGTGTTGGTCTTGATGCCGAGGTCGATCGCGGCGACGGTGAACCGCGCCTCGCCGCCGATCGGCTCGATGACGTAACCGCTGTCGGTGCTGACCTCGCGGGCCAGGTCGGCGCCGAGCATCGACGGCTGTCCCTGCACGGCGGCGAGCATCGTGGCGTCGTCGGTCAGGGCGCTGCCGGAGAAGACGCCGGCCCGCATCGAGCCGCGGGTGCGCAGGTGCCGGACCAGTGCGCGGGTGTCGATGCCTGCGATGCCGACGACGCCCTGCGCGACCAGCTCGTCCTGCAACGAGCCGGTGGCACGCCAGCTCGAAGTGCGGCGCGACGGGTCACGGACCACGTACCCGGCGACCCAGATCTTGTTCGACTCGCCGGACGCCTGGCGGCCGGCGGAGAGCGCCTCGCCGTCCTCGTCGTTCCAGCCGGTGTTGCCGATCTGCGGCGCGGTCGCCACGACGATCTGGCGGTGGTAACTCGGGTCGGTCAGGGTCTCCTGGTAGCCGGTCATGCCGGTGGAGAACACCGCCTCGCCGAGGGTCTGTCCGACGGCGCCGAACTCGACGCCGCGGAAGATCCGTCCGTCCTCGAGGACGAGGGCCGCGGGCCCTGCTTTCACGATGCTCACTCTGTCACTCCGTTCACCCAGACCGGGTACACACTCTTGTCGTCTCCACGGAATCCGGTGTCGATCTCCGTTCCGGTGGGCAGTTCCCACCGGATCACCAGGACTCCGTCCTTGCTCATGACCTTGCCCGCCAGCCCGCGCTCGGTGCGGATCGCCCGGATCGACTCGTTCGGGATCCAGATCGCCGAGGCGCCGTCGCGTTCGAGGAGGATGCCCTTCTCGTGCCGGCTCAGGTCGCACGTCGCGCGGTAGCCGAGGTCACCGACCGCGATCCGGTCCTGCCAGCTCGGCGCCAGGGTGCTACCGACGTACAGGCCGCTGCTGGGGGCGATCACCTCGGCGCCGAGGTCGGCCGGGACCTCGGGCAGCTGCCCGACCCGGTCCTGCTGCCGCTTCGCCCGGCCCTTCCAGCCCCAGTACATCAACGCCACCATCACGACCCAGAACACGGCGAAGCCGACGGTCAGCAGGACGCGGTCGCTCATCGCTGCACCTGCCCGTCCAGCACGGTCGGTCGGCCGCGCAGCAGCGTGGTGGTGACGCGGGCGCCGAACGTCATCGCTTCGAAGGGCGTGTTGTTCGCGATCGACGCCAGCTCGGGTCCGTGGACCGTCCACTCCCGCGCCGGGTCGACGAGGGTCAGGTTCGCCGGCTCCCCCACCGCGATCGGACGCCCCTGGTCGGGCAGCCCGACGATCTCGGCGGGCCGCTCGCTCATCACCTTCGCGACACCGCGCCAGTCCAGCAGACCGGGCTCGACCATCGTCTGCGCGATGATCGCCAGCGCCGTCTCGAGTCCGAGCATGCCCGGGCGGGCCTGCGCGAACTCGCAGCACTTGTCCTGCTCGGCGTGCGGGGCGTGGTCGGTGCCGACGCAGTCGACGGTGCCGTCGGCGAGCGCCGCGCGCAGCGCCTCCACGTCGGAGCGCTCCCGCAGCGGCGGGTTCACCCGGTTCACGCCGTCGTACGTCTCGAGCCGGGAGTCGTCGAGCAGCAGGTGATGCGGGGTGACCTCGGCGGTGATCGAGATGCCTTGGCCCTTGGCCCATTTCAGCAACTCGACGGTGCCCGCGGTGGAGGCGTGGCAGATGTGCACGCGGGCGCCGGCGTCCCGGGCGAGCAGCGCGTCGCGGGCGACGATCGACTCCTCCGCGGCGCGCGGCCAGCCGCCGAGACCGAGACGGGCGGCGGTCGGACCCTCGTGCGCGACGGCACCGACCGTCAGCCGCGGCTCCTCCGCGTGCTGCGCGATCAGCACGCCGAGGGCGCTCGAGTACTCGAGCGCACGGCGCATCAGCAGCGGGTCGTCGACGCAGTGGCCGTCGTCGGAGAACATCCGGACCTGCCCGACACCGGCGGCCATCGTCGCCATCTCGGCGAGCTGCTTGCCCTCGAGTCCGACGGTGACGGCACCGACCGGGTGCACGTCGACGAGGCCGACCTCCTGGCCGCGCCGCCACACGTGGTCGGTGATCACCACGGAGTCGGCGACCGGGCTGGTGTTCGCCATCGCGAAGACTGCGGTGTAGCCGCCGAGTGCCGCCGCGGCGGACCCGGACTCGATGGTCTCGGTGTCCTCGCGGCCGGGTTCACGCAGGTGGGTGTGCATGTCTACGAATCCGGGCAGCAGCACCTGGCCGACCCCGTCGACAACGGTCGCACCCTCCGGCGCCGCGAGACCGGCCCCGATCTCGGCGATCACGCCGTCGCGGATCAGCACGTCGGCCGGTTCGCCCTCGCCGTAGAGGCGGGCGCCGGCGACGAGGACGGTGTCCTCGCGGGCGGAGCCTCGGGCAATGTCCTCGCGGGCGGAGCCTCGGGCAATGTCCTCGCGGGCGGAGCCTCGGGCAATGTCACCGCTCACAGGCCGACTCCTTCCTCGGTACCGACCAGCAACCCGAACAAGACAGCCATGCGGACGTGAACTCCATTCGTAACCTGCTGCAGCACAGCAGTTTTCGGCGAATCAGCAACTGCGGACGCGATCTCCATCCCGCGCAGCATCGGACCGGGATGCAGCACCACGGCATGGTCGGGCAGCAACGCCAGCCGCCGCTCGCTCAGGCCGTAGGTGATCGAGTACTCCCGCGGCGACGGGAAGAACCCGCCGTTCATCCGCTCGGCCTGCACCCGGAGCATCAACACCGCGTCCGCGCCGGGCAGCTCGGCGTCGAGCGAATGCGACACCGTCACCGGCCAACTCGACACTCCGACCGGCAGCAGCGTCGGCGGCGCGACCAGCACGACCTCCGCACCGAGCATCGCCAACAGGAAGGCGTTCGAGCGGGCCACCCGGCTGTGCAGGATGTCGCCGACGATGACGACGCGCTTGCCGGCGATCCCGCCGAGCCGCTGCCGCAGCGTCAGGGCGTCGAGCAGCGCCTGCGTCGGGTGTTCGTGGGTGCCGTCGCCGGCGTTGATCACCGCCGGGCCGCCGCCGTTGCCGTCGCCGGTCCACTCGGCGATCCGGTGCGCCGCGCCCGAGGCGGGGTGCCGCACGATCAGCGCGTCCGCGCCCGCGGCGTGCAGCGTCAGCGCCGTGTCGCGCAGCGACTCCCCCTTCGACACCGAGGAACTCGACGCGCTGACGTTGATCACGTCGGCGCTCATCCACTTGCCGGCGACCTCGAACGAGACCCGGGTGCGGGTGGAGTTCTCGAAGAAGACCGTCATCACGGTCCGCCCGCGCAGCGTGGGGAGCTTGCGGACCTCGCGCCCGAGCAGCGCCTGCTGGAATCGTTCGGCCTCGTCGAGCAGCGCGGTGGCCGACTCCGCGGTCAGGTCGGTGACCGAGAGCAGATGCTTCACTGGGCGGTTCCCTCGTTCTTTCCGCTGCTGAGGGTCACGGCGTCCTCGCCGTCCTGTTCCACCAGCAGCACCTGGACGTCCTCGCTGCGCGCGGTCGGCACGTTCTTGCCGACGTAGTCGGCGCGCAGCGGCAGCTCACGGTGTCCGCGGTCCACCAGGACCGCCAGTTGTACGGCCCGCGGGCGGCCGAGGTCGCGCAGCGCGTCCAGCGCGGAACGCACCGACCGGCCCGAGAACAGCACGTCGTCGACGAGGATCACCAGCGCGTTGTCGACGCCGCCGTCGGGCACCGAGGTGCGTTCGAGCGGACGGTGCGGCTTGGTCCGCAGGTCGTCGCGGTAGAGGGTGATGTCGAGGGACCCGACCGGCGGGCGCACTCCGGAGAACTCCTCGATCTTCACCGCCAGACGGTGGGCGAGGGTGGTGCCGCGGGTCGGGATGCCGATCAACACCACACGAGGCGGATCGGTGTCCGCGTCGAGCGCGGTCTTCTCGATGATCTGGTGCGCGATCCGGGCGATCGTGCGACCGACGTCGGCCGCGGACAACAGTTCGCGGCCGGAGGGGGTCGGTGCCGACTTGTCGGCGGGCGTGGACAAACTGGACCTCCTTCTCCGCCTCTCTGGACGGGTCGTTAAAGGATGTCTGACGTCGCTCAGCCTATCAGCGGGGGGTTCGATCACCCGCACCCGCGCGGGGTGTGCTCAGCCACAACACCCCCACACGGCGGAAGGGCACCTTCATGCGGTCGGACCGCATGAAGGTGCCCTTCAGCCGGATGGACCCCGGCGGGGCGACCCGGACCTGTCGAGAGCCGGGTCAGGCGTCGGTGTCGGTGTCGGGGACGGCCGTCTGCGCGGTCGCGGCGGCCGCCGCCCGCACCTGGGGTGCGACCAGGACCACCTGACCGAGGATGCCGTTGACGAAGCTCGGCGAGTCGTCGGTGGAGAGTTCCTTCGCGAGTTCGACGGCCTCGTCGACCGCCACCACCGGCGGGACGTCGGTGGCGTGGAACAGTTCCCACACCGCGATCCGCAGGATGGCCCGGTCGACGGCGGGCAGCCGGTCGAGAGTCCAGTCCTGCAGGTGGTCGGCGATGACCCGGTCGAGTCGGTCCAGGTTCTCCGCGACCCCGGTCACCACCGTGACCGTGTACGGGTTCACCGGCGCGACGGTGTCGTCCTGGGTCGACAGCTCCACCCGCTCGGCAGCGAGGTTCACCGGGTCGAGATCGCGCGCCTCCGCCTCGAAGAGGAAGTCGACAGCGCGTTTGCGGGCCTTGTGCCTGGCCCCGAGTTTCTTCTGGCTCCCGGACACGCTACGAGTTCACGCGACCCAGGTAGTTGCCGTCACGGGAGTCGATCTTGAGCTTGTCGCCGGTGTTGATGAACAGCGGGACCTGCACCTCGGCGCCGGTCTCGAGCGTCGCCGGCTTGGTGCCGCCGGTGGAGCGGTCGCCCTGCAGGCCCGGATCGGTGTGCTGGACCACGAGCTCGACGGTGACCGGCAGCTCGACGAACAGCGGAGCGTCCTCGTGGGTCGCGACCTGGACCTGCATGTTCTCCAGCAGGAAGCGGTGGCCGTCACCGACGGTGGCCTCCGGGATGGAGATCTGGTCGTAGGTCTCGCCGTCCATGAAGACGTAGTCGCTGCCGTCGTGGTACAGGTACGTCATGTCACGACGGTCGACGGTCGCGGTCTCGACCTTCACGCCGGCGTTGAAGGTCTTGTCGACGTTCTTGCCGGAGGTGACGTTCTTCAGCTTGGTACGCACGAACGCGGGGCCCTTGCCCGGCTTGACGTGCTGGAACTCGACGATCTGCCAGAGCTGGCCCTCGATCTTCAGTACGAGCCCGTTCTTGAAATCACTGGTGTCAGCCACTGGCTTCGCGTCTCCTTTAAACGATTGTCAAATCCTTGCTGGTGAGCGTGAGGAGCTCGGGCTCCTGCTCGCGAACCACGAGGGTGTCCTCGATCCGGACGCCTCCGCGCCCGGAGAAGTACACCCCCGGCTCGACGGTCACCGCAGCACCGGCTAGCAGTGTACCGGTGCCCGCCTTGCCGATCCCCGGCGCTTCGTGGATCTCCAGCCCCACCCCGTGCCCGAGACCGTGCAGGAACAGCTCCCCGTACCCGGCATCCTCGATCACCGACCGTGCCGCGGCGTCCACCTCACCGACCGCGACGCCCGGCGCCAACGCCGCACGTCCGGCCGCCTGCGAACGCAGCACCAGGTCGTACAGGTCCCGCTGCCAGTCCGCCGCGGACTCCAGGACGTAGGTGCGGGTCATGTCGGAGTGGTAGCCGCCGACCGTCGCCCCGAAGTCGAGCTTGACGAAGTCGCCGCTCGCCAGCACCGCGTCGGTGGGGCGGTGATGCGGAATCGCCGAGTTCGCGCCCGCGGCGACGATCGTCTCGAAGGAGATGCCGTCGGCGCCGTGCTCGAGCATCAGGAACTCGAGTTCCCGCCCGACCTCCCGTTCGGTCCGGCCGGGCCGCAGGCCTCCGCGTTCGATCAGCAGCGCGAGCGCCAGGTCCGCCGCCGAGCACGCCCGCCGCAGCAGCGCGATCTCGTGCTCGTCCTTGACCTCGCGCAGGCCCTCGACGAGGCGGGGGCAGCGGTTCAGGGTCAGGTGCGGCGCCGCGTCCTGCCACGCTGCGAGGGCGTCCACGGTCACGACGTGGGATTCGAAGCCGACGCGGACGCCGGGCCGCTGGGCGAGCGCACGCACCAGCGCGCCGGCGCTGGACCGGTCGATCACCGCCCGCAGGTCGGGGACCTGCTCCCCCACCTGGGTCACGTACCGGCCGTCGGTGCAGATCAGTGTCCGGTCCTCGGCCCCGGGTTCGTCGGCGGCGTCGACGATCAGCGCGGCGTTCGACCCGGTGAACCCGGTCAGGTAGCGGATGTTGAGCAGGTCGGTGACCAGCAGGACGTCGAGGTCGTGGTCGGCGACGAGGCGGCGCAGGGCCGCGCGCCGGGCCCCGTGATCGGCGGTGGACATGGCACCAACGTACGACAGCGACGCCCGCTGTCGGCGGCGGCACGGCCGACACGGTCGGCGGCGGCACGGCCGACACGGTCGGCGTCCGTTCCGGCCGTTGTCTGTCACTCCGAGTGTCGGTTGCGCCACAGTACCGACGTGACGCTCGTTACTCTGTCCGCATGAACTCCTGGATTGTTCGCGGTCTCGGTATGACGTTCGTGCACGTCGCGACACGTGTCATGCTCGGGATCGCCGTCACCGCGTGGCCCCTGCACGGGTCGCTGCTGCGTTGGCTCGGCATCCTGGTCGTGGTCGTCGCCGCGGCGATCTGGGCCGGGATCGACGGTGTCCGTGACGCCCGGGCGCATCCGTCCGAGCGGGAGGAGACCGACCTGACGATGACGTGGCTGAAGGCCGCGGCCGTCACCGGTCTGCTGTCCGGTGCGGTCTGCTGGGTGATCGGCACGGCGTCCGACATCGCACTCGGTGAAAACTCGCTGTTCTTCGAGCTGACGTCGGGCGCGGCGTTCACGCTGCTACTGGTGTTCGTGCCCGCGATGTTCGCGACCGCGGTCGGCCGCTTCCTGGGCCACCGGGGCACGACGAAGCCCGAGGAGCGGGACACCGCACGAGCGTCCGCCGCCACCGCACCGGTCGCGGCCACCGTCGGAACGACCGCCGCCGGCGACACGAACGCCCAGTGGTCGCACGAGGAGGACGCCGGGGCGTACGGTTTCGCCGAGGGCCCGTTCGCGGGCGACACCTCGACCGAGGCGCTACCGGCGCAGGCCGACACCCAGGGCGGCCGTCACCACGGCGAGGACGTTCCCGGCGACGACTCCACCGACACCGAGGTGTTCCGCGCGGTCCGCCCCCCGAACGAGTAGGCCGCCGCGCGGGGCGCGATCAGAGCAGGACGGTCCCGCCCGCGCTGCCCGCATCCCGCGCGATCGCCGAGTACGCGGCGGCCAGCAGTGTCGGGTCGGGTCCCTCGAGCCGGCTCGGCTTGGCGAGTCCGTCCAGGATGACGAAGCGCAGCATGCCGGCGCGGTTCTTCTTGTCGGTCTGCATGCCCTTCATCAGGTCCGCGAACGCGTCGGCGTCGTATCCGGTCGGCAGGCCGACGAGTTCGAGGATCGTCCTGTGCCGGTCCGCGGTCGCGTCGTCGAGACGCCCGGCCAGGCGGCCGAGTTCGGCGGCGAACACGAGCCCGACGGCGACCGCGGCGCCGTGACGCCAGCGGTACTTCTCGCGGCGCTCGATCGCGTGGCCGAGGGTGTGCCCGTAGTTGAGGATCTCCCGCAGGCTGGACTCCTTGAGGTCGGCGGCGACGACCTTCGCCTTCACCTCGACGGAACGGCGGATCAGCTCGGGCAGTACGTCACCGGTCGGGTCGAGCGCGGCCTCGGGGTCGGCTTCGATCAGGTCGAGGATCACGGGGTCGGCGATGAAGCCGGTCTTGATCACCTCGGCCATACCGGCGACGATCTCGTTGCGCGGCACCGTTTCCAGGGTCGCGAGGTCGATCAGCACCGCGGCCGGTTCGTGGAACGAACCGACGAGGTTCTTGCCCGCGTCGGTGTTGATGCCGGTCTTGCCGCCGACGGCCGCGTCGACCATCGCGAGCAGGGTGGTCGGCACGTGCACGACCTTGACTCCGCGCATCCAGGTCGCGGCGACGAAGCCGGCGAGGTCGGTGGCGGCACCACCGCCCAGGCTGACGATCGCGTCGCTGCGGGTCAGGCCGATCCGGCCGAGCACCTCCCAGCAGAAGCCGGCGACCGCGAGGTCCTTGCCGTCCTCGGCGTCGGGGATCTCGATGCTGTGCGCGTCGATGCCCTTCTCGATCATCGCGGCCTTGAGCACGTCCGCGGTCTGCAGCAGGCTCGGCTGGTGGATGATCGCAACGGTCCGCGTGCCGACGAGTTCACCGACGATGTCGCCCAGCAGACCGCGTCCGATGATCACCGGGTACGGGCTGGCGGTCTCGACCTGGACGCGCACGGGTTCGGTCACTGTCTGCCTTCTTCCTTCGGTGGTTCGAGTTTGGTGACCAGTTGCTGCACGACCCGCGCCGGACTGCGGCCGTCGGTGCGCATCCGGATGGTCGCGACCTCCCGGTACAGCGGGCGGCGGAAACGCATCAGTTCGCGGTACTTCTGCCGCGGGTCGGGGCCGTTGAGGAGTGGACGCGTGGTTGCCGTCCCGGTGCGCTTGAGTCCCTCGGCGACGCTGATCTCCAGGTACACGACGGTGTGCCCGGCCAGCCTGCTGCGGGTGTCGGCGGACAGGATCGCGCCGCCGCCGAGGGAGACGATGCCGTCCTGCTCGAGCAGGGCGCGGCGGACGACGTCCTCCTCGATGGCCCGGAAGGCCGGTTCCCCGTCCTCGACGAAGATCTCCGGGATGGTGCGGCCTGTTTCGCGTTCGATGGCGGCGTCGGTGTCGAAGATGTCGACGTCGAGCGCCCGGGCGAGGCGGCGTCCGATGGTGGACTTGCCGGCGCCGGGCGGCCCGATGAGGACCGCGCGGGGTGTCACCGTGCCAGCCGCTCCCGCACCGCCGCGAGGTAGCCCTCCACGTTGCGCTGGGTCTCGGTGACCGAGTCGCCACCGAACTTCTCGAGCGCCGCCTGCGCGACGACGAGCGCGACCATCGACTCGGCGACCACACCGGCCGCCGGAACCGCGCACACGTCGCTGCGCTGGTGGATCGCGACCGCTTCGTCGCCGGTGGCCATGTCGACGGTGGCCAGCGCGCGCGGCACCGTGGAGATCGGCTTCATCGCGGCACGCACGCGCAGTGCCTCGCCGTTCGTCATGCCACCCTCGAGTCCGCCGGCGCGGTTTGTCGAGCGCAGCACCCCGTCGGGGCCGGGCTTCATCTCGTCGTGGGCGGCGCTGCCTCGGCGGCGGGCGGTCTCGAAGCCATCGCCGACCTCGACACCCTTGATCGCCTGGATTCCCATGAGGGCGGCGGCGAGTCGCGAGTCGAGCCGGTTCTCGCCGCTGATGAACGAACCGAGCCCGACGGGCAGTCCGTCGACGATCACCTCGACGATGCCGCCGAGGGTGTCGCCGTCCTTCTTCGCCGCCTCGATCTCGGCGATCATCGACTCCTCGGCCGCCTTGTCGAACGCGCGGACCGGACTGGCGTCGACCGCGTCGAGGTCACCGGACCGGGGGCCGGGCCCGACGTACGGCTCGGAGGCGCCGATGGAGATGACGTGGGAGACGACCTCGACACCGAACACCTGGCGGAGGAAGTTGCGGGCCACCGTACCCGCCGCCACCCTGGCCGCGGTCTCGCGGGCGGACGCCCGCTCGAGAACCGGTCGGGCGTCGTCGAATCCGTACTTGAGCATGCCGGAGAAGTCGGCGTGACCGGGACGCGGCCGGGTCAGGGGCGCGTTGCGAGCGAGGTCCTTCAGCAGCGCCTCGTCGACCGGATCCGAGGCCATCACGGTTTCCCACTTCGGCCACTCGCTGTTGGCGACCTCGATCGCGACGGGACCACCCATGGTGCGGCCGTGCCGGACACCGCCGACGACGGTGACGACGTCCTTCTCGAAGCTCATCCGGGCGCCGCGGCCGTATCCGAGACGGCGGCGGGCAAGTTGGGTGGCAATCTCGTCCGAGGTGACCTCGACCCCGGCCACCATGCCGTCGAGCATCGCGACGAGGGCGGGACCGTGGGATTCTCCGGCAGTTATCCAGCGCAGCACGCCGACCATCATCCCACGCGGCAGGGACCGCAATGCACACCGGTCACAGGGCCAACGCGAGAAGCGACACCAGGCACATCGACGGCCCGTGCGGCAGGTGCGCGACGGGGCGCCCGGCCAGACGCAGCGCCCCGCCCACGCACGCGGTCACCACGAACGCCCCGACCGCCGCCGCCAGCCACGCCTGCGGCCCCGCCATCGCGGTCACGGCGCCGAGGCCGAGCGCGAGTTTGACGTCACCGCCGCCCATCGCGGCAGGCCGGGCCAGATGCACGAGCAGATAGCCACCGGCGAGCAGGCAGCCACCGACCAGCGCCGGACGCAGGTGATCGCCCACCGCTGCGGCAGCGAGTATCACCGCCGCGCCCGGCAGCGTCACCGCATTGGGCAGCCGCCGCGTCCGCAGATCGCTGACGCTGAGCCACGCACACCACGCCGCGAACACCGCGAGTCCCCCGATCTCCCCCATGACCGTGACGTTGCCACAGCGCGGAGACCGACCGCCGGGGACGACCTGGGGTTACGGTCGGCCTGTGGATGAACGCCGCGGCAGGACCTCCGCCATCGCCTCACGTGGCGCGGGTCGGCCGGTGAACTGCTCGACCTGCCCGAACGCCTGGTTGAGGAGCATCCGCAACCCGTCGACGACGGTGCCGCCTGCGGCGCCCACCGCGGACGCCAGGGGGGTCGGCCACGGATCGTAGATCGCGTCGAACACGACCGGCGACTGCGCGACCGCGGACGCGTACGGCGCCACGGCGTCGGCGGGCACCGTGCTGACGACGACCGCCGCCTCGCGGCACGCGGCCGTCAGCTCTGCAGCGTCGAAGCCCTGGTAGCGGGCTCGCACACCCATCGTGCCCGCACAGGACAGGGTGTCGGCGGCGCGGTCCGCGGACCGGGCGACCACGGTCACCTCGACGACCCCGAGGTCGGCCAGCGCCCGCAGCGCCGGCCGGGACGTCCCGCCCGCGCCGACGACCACGGCCGACGACCCCGACAGGTCCGTGACCCCGACCTCGGCGAGCGCGCCGGCGACCCCGTCGACGTCGGTGCAGTCGGCGCGCCAGGAGCCTTCACCGATCCGGACCAGGGTGTTCGCCGAGCCCACCTGCACGGCGCGTTCCGTGCGTTCGACGGCGTGGGCGAGGGCCGCGGCCTTGCCCGGCATCGTCACCGAGAGGCCGACCCATTCGGGGCCGAGACCGTCGACGAGCGCGGGCAGCTGCTCCCCGGTGCACTCGATGCGGTCGTAGGTCCAGTTCGTCAGCCCCAGCGCCCGGTAGGCCGCGAGGTGCAACTGCGGCGACCTCGAGTGCTCGATCGGTTTGCCCAGCACTGCCGCCCTGCGGGCCGTACCGGAATCCTCAACGCCCACAACCTCAACGCCCACTGCGCAGAATCCCGCTTTCCACTGCCTTCTCGCTGTTCTCGAGATGCTCGTCGTAGTCCTTGGTGAACAACGTGGTGCCCTTGTCGTCGATGGTGACGAAGTACAGCCAGTCGCCCGGCGGTGCCGTCTCGACCGCCTGCACCGCGGCGATGCTCGGCGACGAGATCGGGGTGGCGGGCAGCCCGTCCATCGCGTAGGTGTTCCACGGCGTGACGGTCGCCCGGTCCGCGTCCGTGGTGGCCAGTTCGGTGGTGTCGAGCGCGTAGTTCACCGTCGAGTCCAGTTCGAGACGCTGCGGCACGGCGAGCCGGTTGACGATCACCCGCGCCACCTTCCCGAAGTCGGCGGGCAGCGATTCGCGTTCGACGAGCGACGCGGCGATGAGCACCTGGTATCCGTCCAGGCCGACGTTCGCGCCGGCCGAGGTGACGCCGGTCGACTCGTACTTCACGGCGCTCTCACCGACCAGGCCGCGCAGGATCTCGGTCGCCCCGGCACGCGGGTCGAAGTCCCAGCTGCCCGCCGCGATCAGCCCTTCGAGCTGACGTGAGCGGTCCGGCACCGACCGCACGTGGTCCAACGCCCAGGACGGCACCCCGAGGGCCGCGAGGTCGAGGCCGGCGCCCGCCGCGTCGAGGTCCGCGACGCTGATGCACTCGACCACTCCGGTGGCCGACGGCAGGCAGCTGGCCTCGGAGATCAGTGTGTAGATTCCGCGCTTGACGGCGCCGGTCTGCACGTCACGGGTGTCGTGGAGCTGTCGCCCCTCGGAGATGACGAGGGACCCGACCCGGGACCCCGGATCGACGAGCGCCGCGACCGCCTCGGCGGCCGGGAGTGTGGACGCGATGTGGTAGTAGCCGGGCTGCACCGAGTTCATCGCCGTGTTCTGGACGGCGGCGTTGTAGAACGCGGAACTGCTTGCCACGACACCCTTTTCGGCCATCTGCGTGCCGATCTCGCTGGCCGTGTCGCCGGACTGCACCTCGACGACGACCTCGGGTCCCGCCTCGCCCGCCGCGTAGTCGGCAGGCGAGGCCGGCCCCCCGAGCAGGTTCTTCGCGACGTATCCGACGCCTGCCACGACGGCCAGACCGACCACCACGGCCACCGCGACGAGGAGCCGGCGACCCCGCCTGCGGCGGGCAGCGGCGGCCTCCCGGGCTTCCCGTGCGCGACGGGCCTCCGCCCGGCTCTGGTACTGCCGCTGGTCGGTCACTCGTCGTCCTCCGGATCGTGATCGTGCGCCGCATCCTGGTTCTGCGCAGTACGCAGCACCGCGCTTCGCTGGTCCAACCACCCCTGGAGGATCGCGACGGCAGCGGCCTGGTCGATCACCGATCGCTGCCCCTTGGCCCTGACACCGCTCTCGCGAAGCGCCCGGGACGCGGTGACCGTCGTGAACCGCTCGTCGGTCATCCGCACCGGTGTCGGCGCGAGCCGATCCCTCAGTTGGGCGGCGAATCGCGATGCCAGCCCGGCGGCGGTGCCGCGTTCCCCCTTCAGGGTCTGCGGCAGTCCGACGATAACCTCCACCGCGTCGTATTCCGCGACGATCGCCGCGAGTCGCTCGATGTCGGATTTGTCGTTCCTGGACTTCGCGCGGGGAACGGTCTCGACGGGCGTCGCGAGAATGCCGTCGGGGTCACTCGCGGCCACGCCGATGCGGACGCTGCCGACATCGACGGCGATCCGCCTGCCCCGCCCGGGGTCGCCGACGCCCGGCTTGTCCGCGTGACCGGGGCCGGAGGGCCCCGGTCCGACCCGGTCCGTCACCCGACGATCTCGGCGACGCGCGCGCGCACCGCCGAGAGCGCGGCCGGGATCCCGGACGCGTCACTGCCCGAGCCCTGCGCCATCTCCGGCTTGCCGCCGCCGCGTCCGCCGATCGCCGGACCGAACGCGGCGACCAGGTCACCGGCCTTGACGCCGAGGTCCTGGGCTCCCTTGTTGGCGGTGACGACGAACGGCACCTTGCCGTCGGCGTCGCCGAGGAGCACGACGACGGCGGGTTCGGTACCGAACCGGCCGCGGATGTCGGTGACCAGGGTGCGCAGGTCGTTGCCCCCGACTCCGGCGGGTGCCGCCTCGGCGACGAGCAGCAGCCCACCGATCCGCTCGGCCTGGTCGACGTACCGGCCCGCCGACGCGAGCACCGCCGCGGCCTTGGTGGCCTCGAGTTCCTTCTCCGCCACCTTGAGTCGTTCGACGAGCTGCTCGACGCGGCCGGGGACCTCCTCGGACGGCACCTTCAGCGCGGTCGCGACACCGGCGAGCAGGGCGCGTTCCTTCGCGAGGTACCGGTACGAGTCCAGGCCGACGAACGCCTCGACGCGACGGTTGCCGGAACCGACCGACGACTCGCCGAGGATGGTCACCGGACCGATCTGCGCGGAGTGCTGCACGTGCGTGCCGCCGCACAGTTCCATCGAGAACGGTCCGCCGATCTCGACGACCCGCACCTCGTCGCCGTAGTTCTCGCCGAACAGCGCCATCGCACCCATCGACTTCGCCCGGTCCAGGTCGGTGACGAACGTGTTGACGGGGTGGTCGGCGGCGACGGCCTCGTTGGTGACCGTCTCGATGTCGGCGAGTTGCTGCGCCGACAGCTGGCCCTGCCACGCGAAGTCGAACCGCAGGTAGCCCGGCTTGTTCAGCGAACCCTTCTGGGTGGCGTTCGGTCCGAGCACCTGCCGCAGCGCGGCATGCACCATGTGGGTGCCGGAGTGACCCTGGGTGGCACCCGAACGCCAGGCGGCGTCGACCTGCGCGAGGACGGCGTCACCCTCGGTGATCTGCCCCTCCTCGACGGTCACCTTGTGCACCCACAGCTTCTTGGCGATCTTCTGCACGTCGCGGACGCGGGCCTTGAGGCCGGGCGCGGTGATGATGCCGATGTCGGCGATCTGGCCGCCGGCCTCCGCGTAGAGCGGGCTGCGGTCGAGGATCACCTCGACATCCTGCCCGACCGTCGCGGTGGGCACCCGGACACCGTCGGAGATGAGCGCGAGAACCGTGGCCTCCGAGGTCAGTTCGGCGAAGCCGGTGAACTCGGTCTCGCCACGGTCGACGAACTCCTTGTAGATGCTCAAGTCGGCGTGGGCGTGCTTGCGCGCCTGTGCGTCGTCCTTGGCGCGCTTGCGCTGCTCGGCCATCAGCGAGCGGAAGCCCTCCTCGTCGACGGACAGGCCGGCCTCGGCCGCCATCTCGAGGGTGAGGTCGATCGGGAAGCCGTAGGTGTCGTGCAGCACGAACGCCTCGTTGCCGCCGAAGACCTTCCTGCCCGCGGTCTTGATCTCCTCGGCCTCGGCCTCGAACATCCGCGAGCCGGACGCCAGGGTGCGCAGGAAGGCGGTCTCCTCGCCGACCGCGACACCGAGGATGCGGTCGAAGTCGGTCGCCAGCACCGGGTACGACTCCGTCATGGTGTCGCGAACGACGGCGACGAACTCGGCCATGCTGGGCTTCTCCGCGCCCAGCAGCCGCGCGGACCGGACGATGCGACGGAGCAGGCGGCGCAGCACGTAGCCGCGGCCCTCGTTGCCGGGGTTGACGCCGTCGGCGATGAGCATCACGGCGGTGCGGGCATGGTCGGCGATGACGCGGAAGCGGACGTCGGACTCGTGGTCGGTGCCGTAGGCGCGGCCGCTGAGTTCCTCGGCCTTGGTGATCACGGGACGCACCAGGTCGGTCTCGTAGACGTTGTCGACGTCCTGCAGCAGGAACGCGACACGCTCGACGCCCATGCCGGTGTCGATGTTCTGCTTCGGCAGCGGTCCGAGGATCTCGAAGCTGTCCTTGCCGGTGCCCTCGCCGCGCTCGTTCTGCATGAACACGAGGTTCCAGATCTCGAGGTAGCGGTCCTCGTCGGCCTCCGGTCCGCCGTCGACGCCGTACTCCGGTCCGCGGTCGTAGTAGATCTCCGAGCACGGGCCGCACGGGCCGGGGATGCCCATCGACCAGTAGTTGTCGGCCATGCCGCGACGCTGGATCCGCTCCTCGGGAATCCCGATGTGGTCACGCCAGATGGCGTGCGCCTCGTCGTCGTCGAGGTAGACGGTGACCCACAGCCGCTCCGGGTCGAAGCCGTAGCCCCCGTCGTCCACACTGCTGGTGAGCAACGCCCACGCGTGCTCGATGGCGCCCTTCTTGAAGTAGTCACCGAAGCTGAAGTTGCCGGCCATCTGGAAGAAGGTGTTGTGCCGGGTGGTGACGCCGACGTTCTCGATGTCGCCGGTGCGGACGCACTTCTGGACGCTGGTGGCGGTGGAGTAGGCCGGGGTCTGCTGGCCGAGGAAGTACGGCTTGAACTGCACCATGCCGGCGTTGACGAACAGCAGGTTCGGGTCGTCGAGAATCAGCGAGGCGCTGGCCACCTCGGTGTGACCCGCCTTGACGAAGTGGTCGAGGAATCGCCTGCGGATCTCGTGGGTCTGCACCTGGTTGCCCTTCGCGTGTGTACTGAACCGTGCCGTACTGAAACTGGCGTCGATGTCGCCGCGCACGGCAAATCGACCCTTCACAAGCTTAACGTCAGCGTCCTGTGACTTTCGTCCGCCGTGTGCGATCGCGCCGTGACGACCGCTCAGCCGCGGACGATGCGTCTGAGTTTGCCGACCCGGGCGGCGATCTCCCGCTCGGCTCCGTGGGTGGTCGGCTCGTAGTAGTCGACGCCGACGAGCTCGTCGGGCGGGTACTGCTGCGCGAGGACGCCGTCGGGCATGTCGTGCGGGTACCGGTACCCGATCGCGTTGCCGAGTGCGCGCGCCCCGGCGTAGTGCCCGTCACGCAGGTGCGGCGGTACCGTTCCGGCCTTGCCGGCGCGGATGTCGGCCATCGCGGCGCCCAGCGCCGCGGTGACAGCCCCCGACTTCGGGGCGGTGGCGATGTGGATCGTGGCCTGCGCCAGCGCGAGCTGCGCCTCCGGCATCCCCACGAGCTGGACGACCTGCGCGGCGGCGGTCGCGGTCTGCAGTGCCGTCGGGTCGGCCATCCCGACGTCCTCGCTGGCGTGGATCATCAGACGGCGGGCGATGAACCGCGGATCCTCCCCCGCGACGATCATCCGGGCCAGGTAGTGCAGCGCGGCGTCGACGTCGGAGCCGCGCAGCGACTTGATGAACGCGCTGGTGACGTCGTAGTGCTGGTCACCGTCCCGGTCGTACCGGACTGCGGCCTTGTCGACGCTGGCCTCCACGGCGGCGAGGTCGACCACCGCGTCGCCGTGATGACGGACGGCGCCGCCGTCGCGATCCTGGACCGTCTCGGCCGCGGCCTCCAACGCCGTCAGCGCGCGCCGCGCGTCACCGCCGGCGAGCCGGATCAGGTGGTCGGTGGCCTCGCCGGTCAGGGTGACGGCGCCTCCCAGCCCGCGGGGATCAGCGACCGCGCGGTCGAGGAGCTGACGAACATCGTTGTCCGTCAACGACTTCAACTGCAGCACCAGCGACCGGGACAGCAGCGGAGAGACGACGGAGAACGACGGGTTCTCGGTGGTCGCGGCGACGAGGAGCACGATCCGGTTCTCGACCGCGGCGAGCAGTGCGTCCTGCTGGGTCTTGGAGAAGCGGTGCACCTCGTCGATGAACAGGACGGTCTGCTCCCCGGCCGTGAGCCGCCGACGGGCCAGGTCGATGACCGCGCGGACGTCCTTGACCCCAGCCGACAACGCCGACAGCGCTTCGAACCGGCGGCCGGTGGCCCGGGAGATCAGCGACGCGAGGGTGGTCTTGCCGGTGCCGGGTGGTCCGTACAGCATCACCGACGCGGCACCGGATCCCTCGACGAGCCGCCGCAGCGGCGCCCCGGGACCGAGGAGGTGGTCCTGGCCGAGAACCTCGCCCAGGGTCTGCGGGCGCATCCGCACGGCCAGCGGCGCGTCGGGGCGGGTCGGCGCAAGCCCCCCGGTGAGACCACCGGACGGCGCTTCCCGCTCGGTTCCCGGCGCCTCGAAGAGCCCGCTCTCCTCGGCGGGACCCAGCCAATCACTCACACCACCGAACCTACCCGGCTCGGCGTGGTGAACGGCCGCTGGGCGACGGGAGGCCGAACACCCCGTGAACTCTCCGCCGGACCGGGCCCGAGAGGTCGAACAGCGGTCCGGTTTCGGCTGTCATGCAGGGATGCCCGACATCGACCTCCCGGCCCTGTCCCGGCGCACCCTCCTGCGAGGCTCGACCCTCGCCGCGGGTGCCGCCCTGCTCGCGACCCGCTCGGCCGCCGCCGATCCGGTTCCCCCCTTCGCGCACGGCGTCGCGTCCGGGGATCCGTTGCCCGACCGGGTCGTCGTCTGGACCCGGATCACCCCGTCCCCCGACGCGGCGCCGGGGTCCGGCGCCGGAGCACCGGTGCCGGTGCGCTGGGAGGTCGCCACCGATCCCGGCTTCTCCGCGGTCGCGCGGTCCGGCAGCGTCACCGCGTCCCCCGACACCGACCACACGGTGAAGGTGGACGTCACCGGACTGACGCCCGCGACGACCTACCACTACCGCTTCACCGCCGCAGACGGCAGCCGTTCGGCGACCGGACGCACCGCGACCGCACCGGATGTCGACGCCGAGGTCGCGGACCTGCGCTTCGGCGTCGTGTCGTGTTCGAACTGGGAGGCGGGGTACTTCGCCGCCTACCGGCACCTCGCGGCGCGCGACGACCTCGACGCGATCGTCCACCTCGGTGACTACATCTACGAGTACGGTCGCGGCGAGTACGGGGCGCGTAGTGGATCGGTGCGCCTGCACGACCCCGCACACGAGATCGTCTCGCTCGCGGACTACCGGATCCGGCATGCGCAGTACAAGACCGACCCGGACCTGCAGGCGCTGCATGCCCGGTTTCCGTTCATCGTCACCTGGGACGACCACGAGACCGCGAACGACGCGTGGCAGGGCGGCGCGGAGAATCACACGACGGCCACCGAAGGCGACTGGGCGACGCGGTACGCCAACGGCAGGCGCGCGTACCTGGAGTGGATGCCGATCCGGGTGACCCGTCCCGACCAACCGCTGTACCGCCGGTTCCGTTTCGGCCGGCTGGCCGAGCTGTCGATGCTCGACCTGCGCAGCCACCGCGACGAGCAGGTGCCGGTCACGTCGACGTCCGTCGATTCGCCCGAGCGCAGCATCACCGGACGCGCACAGCTCGACTGGCTCACCTCCGGCCTGACGACGTCCCCGACGCGGTGGCGCCTGGTCGGCAACCCGGTGATGATCGCGCCGATCCTGTTGCCGCCGTTGGATGTGCGCACCACGCGGGCTCTGACGCAGACCGCGGGGCTGCCGAGCGCGGGCGTCCCGCTCAACGCCGATCAGTGGGACGGCTACGCGGCGGACCGGCGCCGGCTGTTCGACGCGCTGACCGGCAACGGCGTGACGAACACCGTCTTCCTCACGGGCGACATCCACTCGTCGTGGGCGGCCGAACTTCCGGTGGACGCCGCGGCAGTACCGGCGTCACCCTCGGTCGGCACCGAGTTCGTCGTCCCCTCGGTGACCTCGAAGAACATCGACGACATGGTCGGGGTGCCGCCGCGCACGGCCTCACCCGCGGTCGAGGCGGCACTGCAGGCGACGAATCACCACCTGAAGTACGTGGAGCTCGACTCGCACGGCTTCGGTGTGTTCGAGGTGACCGGCGCGCGGGCGCGCATGGACTGGTGGTTCCTCACCGACCCGACCGACCCCGGCGCGGGAGCCGGGATCGCCGCGAGCGTCGCGGTGGACGACGGCACGCAACGCCTGGTCGTCAGCCCCAGTTCTCCGTGAAGCGGGCTGCGATCTCGTGGGCGTGGTCGGCGATCGCGGCGTCCCTGGCGTGGTCGGCGAACTCGGCCAGTGCCCGCCAGCGCGCGATCAGCGCCTTGGACCGCGGCGCCGACAGCTGGTGCTCGCGGACCGCCGCGATGCGGGCGTGGTCCTCGGGCAGGAACCAGTACGTCGACAGCCACACCCACACGAGCTGGGCGTCGAGCAGACGCGCGGTCAGCGTCCGGTCGTCGCCGAGCTGCGGCCACATTCCGACCACCTCGGCGCGCCACGCCTCGACCATGGCCAGTGCCCGGTCGGTGGACAGTTCGAAGCTGCACAGGCAGCCGGGGAACGAGATCAGCGCGTACGCGATGTCCAGGGTGGCGTCGCGGAACCCGCCCCACTCGTAGTCGAGGAATCGGACGCCCTCGTCGTTGACGATGATGTTGTCGGGGCACAGGTCCGACGGGCTGAAGGCGCGGTGCCGACCGCCGTCGAACAGCGCCATGGCCCGCTCGGCGGCCGCGGCGACCTCGGCTCCGGGCGCGACACCGATCTCCTGGACGAGCATGCCGGGCAGCAGCGGGATGCTCGAGGCGACCTGGTCGGACACCACGTTGCCCGGTTGCGCGACACCGGAACGCCGCAGCAGTGCGGCGAAGTCCTCTTCACGCCCGACGGTGGCGGCGTGCATGCGTCCCATGGACTGGGCGAGGGCCATCAGCGAGTTGGTGACCGTCGACTCGTCGGGCCGGACGAGGAGTCGGGCGATCGGGGTGGCGTCACCGAGGTCGGTGAGGATCAGCAGGCGCACGGACAGGTCGTAGGCGATCAGGGACGGGCCGGGGCGGCTCTCGGTCGCCAGGGCGGTCGCGAACTGGTAGGACACCGCCTCCCGGAGGAACGCGGTGTCGGCGACCTCCGCGCGGTGACTGCCGCCAACGCTGAACGTGTCCTCGGGATACGCGGCGACACTGCGCGCGTGTGCCCGGTCGGACAACTCCCTGACCTGCTTGATCACCAGGGTGCGTGGCAACGAGAACGGATTCTCCGCGCATCGCACCCGGAGGACGACGGTGCGACCGCTGCCCCCGAGATCGACGGGATCGACGAGGGTCACCGGTGCACCGGTACGTCGCTCGAGCAGCCTCTCGGCTGCGGCAACCACCTCTGAAACTGGGTCGGCCAATAGTGCGGTCATATCGCTCACCAACCTACCTGCCCCTGCGGACACGGCGGGCGCCCTCGGCGATTCCGGCAGATTCCGAATCGATCACGGACACCGCCGACCTGCGCAATCTCCCGGGCCGACCAGGAGGAACGGACCACGACCTACGCCAGGTTGCGAAACGGTCACGGTCGGCCCGGGGGTGCACGGTCAGGACTCGGCCGGCTCCGGCGTGGCGTCGATACCCGACTCCTTGCGCTGCAGCTCGGTGATCGGCGCGGGCGCCTCCGTCAGCGGGTCGACGCCGCCGCCGGACTTCGGGAACGCGATGACCTCGCGGATCGAGTCGACACCGGCGAGCAGCGCGGTGATCCGGTCCCAGCCGAAGGCGATGCCGCCGTGCGGCGGGGCCCCGAAAGCGAAGGCGTCGAGCAGGAAGCCGAACTTCTCCTCCGCCTCCTCGTGCGAGATGCCCATCACCTTGAAGACACGTTCCTGAATGTCCTTGCGGTGGATACGGATCGAGCCGCCGCCGATCTCGTTGCCGTTGCAGACGATGTCGTAGGCGTAGGCCAGCGCCGACCCCGGGTCGGTGTCGAACGTGTCGATCGACTCCGGCTTCGGGGACGTGAATGCGTGGTGCACCGCGGTCCACGCGCTGTAGCCGAGCGCGACGTCGCCACCGGCGACGGCGTCGGAGGTCGGCTCGAACAGCGGCGCGTCCACGACCCACACGAAGGCCCACTCGTTCGGGTCGATGAGGTCCTGCTTGCGGGCGATCTCGCCACGCGCGGCGCCGAGCAGGGCCCGCGAGGCCTTCACCGTGCCCGCCGCGAAGAAGATGCAGTCGCCGGGCTTCGCGCCGACGTGGGCGGCGAGGCCGTCCCGCTCGGCGTCGGTCAGGTTCTTCGCGACCGGGCCCGTCAACTCCCCGTTCTCGCCGACGAGCACGTACGCCAGGCCCTTGGCACCGCGCTGCTTGGCCCACTCCTGCCACCGGTCGAGCTCGCGGCGCGGCTGGCTCGCACCACCCGGCATCACGACGGCGCCGACGTACTCGGCCTGGAAGACGCGGAAGGTCGTGTCCTTGAAGAATTCCTTGCACTCGACCAACTCGACACCGAACCGCAGGTCCGGCTTGTCGGATCCGTAGCGGCGCATCGCCTCCGCGTACGTCATGCGCCGGATCGGCGTCGTGATCTCGTGGCCGATCAGCTTCCAGACGTTCCCGAGGATCTCCTCGGCGAGGAGGATGACGTCGTCCTGGTTGACGAAGCTCATCTCGATGTCGAGCTGGGTGAACTCGGGCTGCCGGTCGGCGCGGAAGTCCTCGTCGCGGTAGCAGCGGGCGATCTGGTAGTACCGCTCGATGCCGCCGACCATCAGCAGCTGCTTGAACAGCTGCGGCGACTGCGGCAACGCGTAGAAGCTGCCCGGCTGCAGGCGGGCAGGGACCAGGAAGTCGCGGGCACCCTCCGGAGTGGACCGGGTCAGGGTCGGGGTTTCGACCTCGACGAACTCGTGGTGCGCGAGCACCTCGCGGGCCGCGGCGTTCACCTTCGAGCGGAGCCGGATGGCGTGCCCCGGACCCTCGCGTCGAAGGTCGAGGTAGCGGTACTTCAGGCGAGCTTCCTCGCCGGCGTTGTCGTCGAGCTGGAACGGCAGCGGCGCGCTCTCGTTGAGGACCTCGAGCCGTGTCGCGTTGACCTCGATGGCACCGGTGGGGATCTCGAAGTTCTGGTTGCCCTCGGGCCGCACCTCGACGACGCCGGTCACCTTGACGCAGTACTCGGCACGCAGCCGATGGGCCTGCTCGAGCACGTCGTCGCTGCGGAAGACCACCTGCGACACACCGGAGGCGTCACGCAGGTCGATGAAGATGACGCCGCCGTGGTCACGCCGCCGGGCGACCCAGCCGGTGAGGGTGACGGTCTGATCGGCCTGCTCGGCTCGCAACGAACCGGCGAGATGGGTGCGCAGCACGGGGTTCCTTTCACACTTTCCAGTCACACGGAAAATTCCGGGACTTCCTGCCTGGTGATCCTACGGAGGTGCCGGTGTGACGACACGGGCGCACCGGTGCAAATTCTGCGAGTCGTTGTCGTGGGAAGCTGAGACGGCAGTCCGGCGGGGTCGATCGCACGACCGCATTGCACGAGAGGTGACCATGACCTTCAACGAGGGTGCACGCATGGATTCGGGCCGCGTGCAGGTCGGTGGCGGTGGAGGCCGGGGCGGCAAGTTCGCGCTCGGCGGCGGCGCCGGCGGCCTGATCGTGCTCGTGCTGGCCCTGCTGTTGGGCGGCGATCCCGGCACACTGCTCGGCAACCTGGCGGGCTCGACCGACGACAGCGCGCAGATCGGGACGGGGCCGGTCGACACCCTGGAGAACTGCGAGACAGGAGCGGACGCCAACCGGGACGTCAACTGCCGGGTGGCGTTCACGGCGGCGAGCCTGAACTCGGTGTGGGGCGAGCAGCTCGGCACGCAGACCGGCACCGACTACGTCGCACCCGGCGTGATGCTGTTCTCCGGCGCCGTCAACACCGGCTGCGGCAACGCGACCAGCGACGTCGGCCCCTTCTACTGCC
The DNA here is from genome assembly GCF_042879035.1 of Rhodococcus sp. NPDC003318. Lineage (NCBI taxonomy): Bacteria > Bacillati > Actinomycetota > Actinomycetes > Mycobacteriales > Nocardiaceae > Rhodococcus > Rhodococcus sp. NPDC003318. Next base: position 443,231 of record NZ_JBIAOU010000001.1, read on the forward strand.
CCGCCGACTCGACCGCCTACTTCGACACCGGCTTCTTCCAGGTGCTCGTCGACCGGTACGGCTCGAACGCCGGACCGCTCGCCCAGGAGTACGTCGTCGCGCACGAGGTGGGGCACCACCTCCAGAACCAGCTCGGCGACATCGGGCGCGCGCAGGCCGATCCCCGGGGTCCCGAGTCGGGTGCGGTGCGTACCGAGCTGCAGGCCGACTGCTACGCCGGGATCTGGGCGCACTACGCGGACAACCAACCCGGTCCCGACGGCGGCGCACCGTTCCTGCAGCAGTTGACCGACTCCGACATCCGCGACGCGCTGTCCGCGGCGTCGTCGGTGGGCGACGACCGGATCCAGAAGGCCGCCACGGGCCGGGTGAACCCGGAGGGCTGGACGCACGGGTCCTCGGAGCAGCGGCAGAAGTGGTTCCTCACCGGTTACCGGACGGGCAGCGTCGACGCCTGCGACACCTACTCGGCCCGCGACCTGGACAACCCGGCCGCGCTGCAGCGCTGACCTCCTACCCGGAATCGTCCGGCGCGGGCTCGTCCCCCGACGCACCCTCCTCCCCCACGAGTTCGTAACGGCGACCGTAGGTTTCGACCAGCGCCTGGATGACCGCGACCACCGGCACGGACACCAGGGCACCGATCGCGCCGAACAGCGCGGCGCCGACGATGACGGACCCGAACGCGACCGCGGGGTGGATCGAGACCGTGCGCGAGGTGATTCGGGGATGCAGCAGGTAGTTCTCCACCTGCTGGTACGCGGTGCCGAACGCGACCACCCAGACTCCGTCCATCGGCTGTTGCGCCGCGGCGATGATCGCGGGAAGGGCGATCGCCAGGTACGTGCCGAGGGTCGGGATGAACTGGGAGACCACGCCGGTCCAGATGGCCAGCGGCAACCAGTACGGCACGCCGATCACCAGGAGGAAGATGCCGGTGGCGACGGCGCTGGCCGCGGCGAGGATCAGGCGGGACACGACGTATCCGCCGGCCTTCTCCACCGAGATCGCCCAGACGGTGGTGATGACCCGCTGCTGACGGGCGGGGAACCACCGCGAGATGGTCGCTCGCAGTTGGGGTCCCTGCGCGGACATGTAGAACACGAACAGCAGCATCGTCAGCGCCTGGAAGACGACCCCGACGAGTGTGGACACGAGACCGAGCACGGTCGGCGTGTACCTCTGCGCCAGGTCCTTGACGGTCTCCGGGGTGAGTTTCACGAGGTCGTCGCCGGTCGCGAAGTTCGTGTCGAACGTGCGGTTGGCCCACTCGGTCACCCGGGAGACCGCGTCCGGCAGCGCGGTGAGCAGCTGCGCCAGCTGTTCGGCGAGCAGGGCACCGAAGACCGCGAGGAACCCGATCGCCAACAGGATCAGCGAGAACAGCACGATGCCGGTGCCCGCACCCCGCCGCAGCCCGAGCCGCTCGAGACGGTCGACCACCGGTTCGATGGTGACGCTGGCGAGCCAGGCGAGGAAGAGGAGTCCGAGGAAGTTCCTCAGGTTGTGGAAGAGCCAACCGGAGAGCTGATAGGCCGCCACCGCGAGAAGCACGTAGAGGATTGCGGTGCGCAACCACCGAAGGCTGGCCCTGCGACGCGCGTCCGCAGCCGGATCCCGTTCTCCCGTCCCGCCGTCCACGCTCAGAATCTACCCGCCGATCCGCGACGCGGTTCTCAGAACAGCGTCAGCGGCGCGGCCCCGACGAGTTCCCGCGCGGGCGCAGGTGGCTCCTGCAGCCGGTGCCCGGCTCCTCCCCCGATCTGACGGACGGCACCGCCGCCGAGCTGACGGACGGCACCGCCGCCGGGCTCACGGACGGCACCGCCGCCGAGCCCGTGTTCGGCCACGAGCGGTTCCACGCGTCCCCGCAGCCACGACTTGTACTCGGGGGTGACGTAGGCGCCCCGGCCGTAGAGCTGGCGGTAGCGGCGGATGAGGGCCGGGTGGTGTTCGGCGAGCCAGTTCAGGAACCAGCCCCGGGTGCTGCCACGCAGATGCATCGGGAACACGGTCACACCGGTCGCCCCGGCGGCGGCGATCTCCCCGAGCAGGCCGTCGAGGTGGGCGACCCCGTCGGTGAGGTACGGGATCACCGGAGCGACCATGACGGTGCAGTCGAATCCGGCGTCGGTGATCGCGCGGATCAGCTCGAGCCGGGCGCGCGGCGACGGCGTCCCGGGTTCGATCGCCTTCTGCAGCTCGGGATCTCCGATCGCCAGGGACACCGCGATCGACACCGGCACCTGCCGCGACGCCAACGACAGGAGCGGAAGGTCGCGACGCAACAGTGTGCCCTTGGTGAGGATCGAGAACGGCGTTCCGGATTCGGTGAGAGCCCCGATGATTCCCGGCATCAGCCGGTACCGTCCCTCGGCCCGCTGGTACGGGTCGGTGCTGGTGCCGAGCGCGACCGGATCGCGCTTCCACGACCGCCGGGACAGTTCGCGGCGCAGCACCGCGACCACGTTCGTCTTCACCACGACCTGACTGTCGAAGTCGGCGCCCGCATCGAGGTCGAGGTACTCGTGGGTCGGCCGGGCGAAGCAGTACCGGCACGCGTGGGTGCAACCGCGAAAAGCGTTGACCGTGAAGCGGAACGGCAGAGTGGACTCCTCGGGGAGCTTGTTCAGCGCGGATTTGCACAGCACCTCGTGGAAGGTGACGCCCTCGAACTCCGGCGTCTGTACGCTGCGAACCAGCCCCGCCCGGGCCAGACCGGGGAGGGCGCCGTCGTCGATCTCCGCCTGCACGGCGTCGAGTGTCTGCCCCTGCCAACGCATGCAGATAGTCGAACATGTGTTCTAGGTCAAGTCAAGCCCGACCGGAAATCGCGCGGCCACCCGCTCGCCCGCTGCACAATGTGATCCATGACCTCGGCCGTGGATCCTCGCGTCCCGCACACCAGCACCGACGTCCTGATCGCCGGCGCCGGACCCGTCGGACTCGCCCTGGCAGTGCAGCTGCGGCGATCCGGCATCGACACCCTCGTCGTCGACCGCCGCGCCGAGCGTGCCCCGTTCGCGAAGGCCGTCGGCGTCTCACCCCGCACGCTCGAGGTCTTCGACTCGATGGGCATCGTCCGGGACGCCCTCGACGCGTCGATCACGATGCGGGGCCAGATCGCCCGCGTCGGCGACGCTCCGCCGCAGACGTTCGAGATGACACTGCCGGACTCGATCCCCTACCGGGCGATCGCACTTCCGCAGTACGAGACCGAGCGGATCCTCGCCGACGCGTTGACCGCGCACGGCGGCCGCGTCCTGCGCGAGGTCGAGCTGACCGGATTCGACCAACACGACGACACGGTCACCTCGACCCTGCACGGACCCCGTGGCCGATCGACGGTGTCGTCCCGCTATCTCGTCGGCTGCGACGGCGCACATTCGGTGGTACGCAAGACGATCGGCTCCCACTTCGAGGGCGACGCGTTCCCGGAGGAGTACATGCTCGCCGACGTCGAGGTCGACTGGGACCAGCCGGCCGGGTTCGCTGTGCGGACAACACATCTCGCCGACGGCACGATCGACGACCTGATGGTGGCGATACCGCTGCCCGGTCCGACGCGCCCCGGCCACCAGCGGTACCGCATCTCGATGCTCGTCCCGCCGGAGTTGCGCACCGACGCGACGGCGGGCGAGGTCGCGCACGGACTCGAGGGCGGTCGCGCCCCCGAACTGCACCACGTCCAGGCGGTCCTCGACCGGTTGGCTCCCGAACCTACGACGGCGTCGAACCTGCGCTGGTCGTCCGTGTTCCGGATCAGTCACCGGCTGGCGAGCCGCTACTCGCGCGACCGGGTGTTCCTCGCCGGCGACGCCGCGCACATCCACCCGCCGACGGGTGCGCAGGGCATGAACACCGGCATCCAGGACGCCTGCAACCTCGCCTGGAAGTTGGCGCTCGCCGTGCGGGGCCGCGCCGCGGACGGACTGCTCGAGACGTACCACCTGGAGCGGCACCCGGTCGGCGAGGAGGTGGTGGGCCGGACCGTCCGCAACGCCAGGGAGGGCATCGGTGCGGGCGAATCCGATCCGGCGGTGGTGATGTTGCGCGAGGCCCAGATGCTCGTCGCATACCCGGACAGTCCCCTGACCGCCGGAACCGGGCAGCGGGCTCCCGATGCCCGCGGCCTGGTGCAGGACTGCTCGACCGTGCCGCTGCGGGTGCACGACCTGCTGCGCCACACCGGGCACACGCTGCTGCTGTGGGCGTCGACGGCCGACGAGGTCGACACCCAGACCGCCCTGGCCGCTCGGGTCGCCGACCGGTACGGGGACCTGGTGCGGTGTTACGTCGTCACCGCCGGTGACGACGTAGACGCCTCCGGCGTCGTGTTCCGGGACGCCTCGGACGAATTCGCTGCCGCCTACTCCCCCGGTACCCGCTCCGGACACCTGGTCCGCCCGGACGGGTACCTCGGCTGCACACAGGAGTCGATCACGTTCGACGATCTCGCCGAGCACCTCTCCCGGACGTTCGCCTGACGCCGCGTCACACCCGACCGTCGACGATCGACTGCACGACGGCGCCGTAGCGGCGGATCAGCGTCTCGCCATCCACCACGTCGGGTCCGAGCAGGTCGAGGTGCCGCATGCCGGCGGCGAGGCCCATCAGTTCGGCGGTCACGAGCTGGGAGCGCAGCAGGTCCGGGGACGTGTCACCGATGCGGTCGGCGATCGCGGCGAGATAGCGGCGGCGCGTGTCGCTGCGCGCCGTCGCGGGATCCGCCGACTCGCGGATCAGGATCGGGACCATCGCCCACGGCTCGGGCTCGTCACCGTCACGACGTTCGACGATCCGCCGCACGAGTTGCCATCCGACCGGTTCCTCGACGGCGGTCGGCTGTTCGACCACCGCCGCGGTTCCCGCCTCCTCGAGCACGGCGGCCGCCGGGTCGGCGGCGGCGAACAGCTCGGCCTTGCTTCCTGTCAGCTTCATCACGAGCGCGGGCGAGCATCCCGCGGCGGCCGCGATGTCCTTGATCGTGGTCGCGGTGTACCCGCGTCGAGCGAACAGGTCGCGGGCGGCCGCCACGACGGTCTCGCGGGTCGAGGGGGTGCTCACCGGACACCCGCAGGCTGCAGTTCCTCGACCAGGTCGAGGTCGATCTCGGCCGGCTTGGCGAGCACCACGATCTGCCGGGTCGCGGTGCGCCGGTCGGAGCCGAGCACGGTGATCACGTACCGGCCGCCCGGTGGCTGCGCGAACTCGTAGGCGCCGTCGGTTTCCGTGACGGTGGTGGCCACGTATTCGCCGGTCAGCTTCACCAGGCTGACGACGGCGCCCGGGCACGGCAGCCCCGCGGCGGTGACGTGGCCACGCAGCCGCAGTCGCTGGCTGAGCACCACCAGGTGTTCGCCCGACGCGCCGTCGAAGTCCATCACCTGCGACCGGGGCGCCCAGCCGTCAGCGCTGGCGATCACGAGGTACGGACCGGGCGCCGGGAGGACCACGGAGAACTCTCCGGCGTTGTCGGCGCGACTCCAGTCGACGGGTTCCCCGGTGGTGCGCAGAACGGTGACGACGGCCTGCCGGATGGGTCGTTCCCCGGCGCTCTGCACGGTTCCGCTGACGACGAGCTCGTCGGGAGCGTGCTCGTCGGCGGCTTCGGTCGGCACGGGCGCCGTCGCGCCGACCGCACTGATCCGACGCGGGAGGAAGGAGGCGACCACGACGGCGGCGGCGGCCACGACGGCCGCCAGCCCGAAGATCACCTGGAAGGCGGTCAGGGACGGCGCTTCCCCACCAGCGATGTCGATCGTGATGCTGGTGAGGATGGCGGAGATGGCCGCGCTGGAGATCGAGGTGCCGACCGATCGCAGCAACGTGTTGAGCCCGTTCGCGGATGCGGTCTCGGTGATGGGGACGTTACCCATGATGAGCATCGGCATCGCCGCGTACGCGATCGCGGTGCCGGTGGTGACGAACATCGCGCCGAGCACGATCAGCAGGACGGATCCGGTGAGGAACACCCGGGTGGTGTAGGCGACGGCGAGGACGGCCGTGCCGATCACCAGCGTGTACTTGGCGCCGATCCGTCCGACCATCCGGCCGGCGATCGGCGCGAACACGACCATCATCAGACCGGCGGGCATCATGCACAGTCCCGCCGTCAGTACCGACATACCGTGCCCGTATCCGGTGTCGGTCGAGCCCTCGAGCTGCTGCGTGGTGGACATCATGTTGGCGTACATCGAGATTCCCACGAACAGCGCACAGATGTTCGTCAGCAGCACCGGCCGGCGCGCCGAGGTGCGCAGGTCGACCATCGGCTGGTTGACGCGCAGCTCGTACGGGAACCACAGAACGAAAGCGACCGCGGCGGTGACCAGGCACAACAGGGTCCGCTCGCTGGCCCAACCCCACGTTCCGCCCTTCGAGATGCCGAGGAGCAGTGCACCGAGTGCGGTGGACAGCAGGACCGCGCCCAGGAAGTCGAAGCGACCGGGAGTGCGGACGGGCGATTCGGGGACGACGACCCGGACCGCGACGAACAGCGCGATACCGGCCGCCGCCGAGAGCCAGAAGATCGCGTCCCACCCGAACTGCTCGTACATCACGCCCGAGAGCGGCAGGCCCAGCGCGGATCCGACGCCGAGAGTGGCGCTCATCATCGCGGTCGCGCCCGCGACCTTCGACTTCGGCAGTTCGTCACGCAGGATGCCGATGCCGACCGGGACGAGTGCGGAACCCAGTCCCTGCAGGCCCCGCCCGACGAGCACGGTGAGGAACGTTCCGCCGATCGCGGCGAGCAGCGACCCGGCGACCATCGCGACCAGCGAGAGCAGCATCATGCGGCGCTTCCCGAACATGTCGGCGAGGCGGGAGACGATCGGGGTCGCGACCGCGGCAGCCAGCAGCGTCACGGTGACCAGCCAGGAGGCGGTTACGTAGTCGATGCCGAGGATCGACGGGAACTCGTGCAGCAGCGGGATCACCAGGGTCTGCTGCAGCGCGACGACGATGCCGGACATGCAGAGCACTGTGGTGAGCAGGCCGGTCGACGACCGCACCGTTTTCGTTTGAGTGGACAACGGCTACTCCGAACTGCGCGACCGGGCGCAACGACAGGAAACCCGGGGGTGAACGAGCATTTACCCCATACAGGTGAACACACGTTCACCCCCTCGCGCAAATCGGACACGTCGGGGATGACCGCGTCCACAGGTCAGGCCGCCTCCCTGCCCTCCTTCGCGAACTCTCCCGCCGCAGCCCACGCCTCGCGTTCAGCGGCGAACGCGGTCGCCTGCGTCGCCCGGAAGGCGGCGATCGAATCGGCGTTCCCGGCCAGGAACGCCTCGTGCTCGGCGAGCGAGAAGCTGCCGTCGATGATCTGCACACCGCCCGCTCCGCCGGCGACGGTGTCGGCACGCAGGTCGAGCAGTTCGTCGGGTTCGACCGGATACCAGGAGATCCGGTCGAAGAACCGGAGCAGCCACGGGGTTCCGTCCTCGAAGGCGGCCGAGTTCTGCGGGTACCGGTGGTTCCACACCTGCGTGGTCCGGCCGACGAACTGGTAGCCGCCGGGTCCTTCCATGCCGTAGATGCACAGGTAGGCTCCGCCGATCCCGACGGCGTTCTCGGGGGTCCACGTCCGCGCGGGGTTGTACTTGGTGGTGACCAGGCGGTGCCGCGGGTCGAGTGGGGTCGCGACGGGGGCACCGAGGTAGACGTCGCCCAGGCCGAGCACGAGGTACCGGGCGTCGAAGACGGTGTCGAAGACGTCGGCCACCGAATCGAGCCCGTTCATCCGGCGGATGAACTCGATGTTCCAGGGGCACCACGGCGCGTCGGACCGGACGCCGTGCATGTACCGCTTGATCGCCTCCCGGGTCGACGGATCGTCCCAGGACAGCGGCATCCGGACCTCGCGGCTCGGCACCACCAGCTGCGACGAGTCCGGGATCTGTCCCTCCACCTCGTCGAGCAGACCCATCAGCGTCGGAACCGGCAGCACGTCGGGATCGACACGGACCTGCAACGAACGGATGCCGGGGGTCAGATCGAGCAGGCCGGTCGGCCGCTCCTCCTCGAGGCGCTGGTGCAATGCGTGCACGCGGGCCCGAAGCGCCAGATCGAGGGTCAGGTCTCCGTACTCGACGAGGACGTTGTCGTCACCGGAGCGACGGTAGGTGACCGACGTGGCGCCGTCGCGCCGGGCGATCACACCGTCGTCGCGGTCACCGGAGGTCGACAGCACCGCGGCGAACCCGGCCCGCCTGCGGACTCCGAGTTCCCGGGAGGACGCCGCGTGCGCCGCCTTCACCGGCACGAATCGGACGCGGTCACCCGGGCTCAGCTGCCCGAGCTTCCACCGCTCGGCGGACACCACGGTGACCGGGCACACGAAACCACCCAGGCTCGGTCCGTCCGGGCCGAGCAGGATCGGGGTGTCGCCGGTGAAGTCCAGCGCTCCGACGGAGTAGGCGTTGTCGTGGATGTTCGACGGGTGCAGGCCCGCCTCGCCGCCGTCGGGCCGGGCCCAGTCCGGTTGCGGTCCGACCAGTCGCACGCCGGTGCGGTCCGAGTTGAAGTGCACCTCGTAGTCGGTGGCGTACAGGGTGTCGATGTCGCCGCGGGTGAAGAATTCCGGCGCACCGTGCGGCCCCTCGGTGACGGCGATCTCCCACCGGCTCGCGATGACCGGCCGGTGCTCACCCGGCACCGGTTGCGCCGCGGCGTGGTTCGCGTCGGAACCGAGCGTCAGCACGTCACCGGCCCGCAGCACGCGACCCTCGTGTCCGCCGAATCTCCCGAGCGTGAAGGTCGCACCGCTGCCCAGGTACTCGGGCACCGCGATGCCGCCCCGGATCAGCAGGTAGATCCGTAGCCCGGAGCCGGAGACGGCACCGATGTCGAGCGCCCCGCCCGCGGGCACCGTGACCGGCTGCCACATCGGCACCGCAGGACCGTCCACCCGCACCGGCACCGGCGCGCCGGTCACACACACCACCGTGTCCTCGGAGAACCGCAGCGCAGGCCCGGCCATCGCGAACTCGAGTCCGGGCGCGCCCTCGGGATTCCCCACCGCGACGTTGCCGAGCCGGAACGACAGGTCGTCCATCGGCCCCGACGGCGGTACGCCGATCTGCCAGTAGCCGACCCGCCCCGGCCAGTCCTGGACGGTCGCGAGCACACCGGGCCGTTCGACCACCACACTGGTCATCGTGACTCCTCACGGGTAACGATCATCCGGACCTCGGTGGGGTCGAAACCGTTGCAGGGGTTGTTGATCTGCGGGCAGTTCGACACCAGCACCAGCGCGTCCACCTCGGCGCGCAGCGCGAGACGCTTCCCGGGCGCGGACAGGCCGTCGACGATGCCGAGGGTGCCGTCCGCGTCGACGGGCACGTTCATGAAGAAGTTGATGTTGGACACCAGGTCCCGCTTGCCGAGGCCCCACTTCGCGCCTTCGATCAGGAAGTTCTCGACGCAGGCGTGCTGGTGCTTGGTGTGGTGTCCGTAACGCAGGGTGTTGGACTCCTGCGAGCAGGCGCCGCCGACGGTGTCGTGGTTGCCGACCTCGTCGCCGACGATCGTCACCAGCGCACTGCCGTCGCACGCGCGGAGCACCGAGCCGGTGGTGAGGAACAGTCCCCGCTGCGCGGTGACGGTCACCGCTGCGTCGTACCGGACCCCGGTGTCGGTGGCCGAGTAGATCAGGGTGTCGACGGCCTGATTGCCGTGCAGGTCGACGATCGTCAGGACGTCGCCGGCCCGCACCACCGCGGACCAGGGGCCACGGGAGCCGACGACCTCGTCGAGGACGACGGCGCCGGGTACGAGGGCGAGGGACTCTGCGGAGGCGAGCGCGGTGGTCATCGGGCATCCTTCCCGAACCGCGAAGCGGCCCAGCTGTCTTCGGTGTTCAGTACTGCTCGGAGGTATTCGGGGTCGTCGTTCGGCAGATCGTCGAGGCCCTCGGGTGCCTGCCAGGCCAGCACCTCGAGGGAGGTGGTCGGGAAGTCGACGGCCGTGTCGAGCGGATGGGCGGTGTTGGCGATCAGGACGATCACCGGCAGGTGCAGCAGCAGCTCCACCTCGGCTCCGACGTCTGCGTTGCCGGTGGGCGTCAACGCGCCGTCCGGTTCGACCCGGACACCGTGGAAGAACGACAGCGCGGGTGGCAGGTCGCGGGGCGCGAGTCCGTGCTTGGCGGCGGCCAGGGTGAACAGTTCGCGGCCGGCTGGCGCACCCGAGTGGACCGCCCCCTCTCCGTACTTCGCCACATTTCCCGCGAGATATGTTGTGCCGCAGAATGCGTCGTGGCGTCCCGAGGTGTCCGCGACCACGGTGGCGAGCACCCGGCCCTGGTCGGACAGGAGTGGATGTCCGACGCCGAGGTACGCCTGCCACGGCACCTTGACGGTGTCGGCGGCGTTGAGCCGCTCGTGGGTGGCGTCGGCGCGGTACAGCAGCAGGTTCGCGCAGGCGCGACCCTCGATGTCGCGCAACCGGATCCGGGTTCCCCGGGCCTGTACCTTGCTGGTGTAGCGGCCACCGGGCACGGTCTCGGCCCAGGTCAGGCGACCGCCGTCGACTCCGGCGGGCGGGGTGGGCCACGCGGACGCGGGCAGCACCGGCATCGAGTCGGTGATCGCTCCGGCCTGCGAGCGGGCGTGTGCGCGGGCGGCGGTGGTGTTCGCGGTGCTGGTGGTGGACACTGCTCAGGCTCCAATCGTGACGGGGTTCGGGACGGCCTTGCCGCGCGGGTAGCAGAGCGCCCCGAGGAGCACGACCGCGGCGACGGTCAGCGGGCCGGCCCACTGCAGAACCGGGAATTCACCGGTGGGGTTGTAGATTTCGGCGCGGGGCCAGGCGAGGTTGATCACCATCAGCGACCCGTAGGCGACGGCGGCGATGTTGACCGGAAGCGCCCACCGGCCGAGGGAGAACAGCGGCCTGCCCTCGGCGTCGACCTGCGGGCCGCCGTGCGGCCAGCCCTTCAGCCGGCGCACCAGCAGCGGGACCGTGACCAGCAGGTAGGCCAGGTAGATCAGGATGATGCAGACGCTCGACAGGGTCGCGAAGATCGCCGAGTTGCCGACGTTGACGGCCAGGACCGCGATGCACAGCAGGCCGATGAGTACGGACGGTGCGATCGGGGTTCCGGTGCGCGGGTTGACCTTCGAGAGGGACGAGGAGGCGGGCAGCCGGCCGTCGCGGGCCATCGAGAACATCAGGCGCGAGGCCGCGGTCTGGATCGCGAGGGTGCATACGAACACGGCGATCGCGACGTCGACGAGCAGCAGGGTGCCCCACGGCGACGACAGGATCGAGTTCAGCACGTAGGGCAGGCCTTCGGTGGCCAGACGGCCGTCGGTGAGGCTGGGCGCCGCCATCAGTGCACCGACGATCATGAGTCCGCCGCCGAGGGCGGACACCGACAGCGCGAGGCGGATCGTGCGCGGCGCGACTCGGCGCGGGTTGCGCGTCTCCTCGGCGAGCTCACCGGCGGATCCGAATCCGACCATGACGTAGGCGGCCATCAGGCCGGAGACGATCCACGCCCAGATGTAACCGGGCTGCCCGCCGGCCTCACCGGTGTCGAACACCACCTGAGGACCCCGCTGGGCATGGGTGAAGAACATGCCGACCACGGCGATGACACCGACGATCTCGCAGGTGACACCGATGTTGTTGATCCGGGACATCCAGTTGACGCCGACGCAGTTGATGGTCGTGGTCAGCACCAGCAGGACCGAGCCGAGAAACACCGCGTTCGCGGCGCCCGAGGACGACGTCAACGCCGGGTCGTCGCCGATGATCTGGAAGCCGCTCCACACGTTCGGCAGCACCACCTGGAGGGCGATGGCGGCGGCGGAGGCGGTGACGATCTGGGCGAGGATCATGAACCAGCCGGCGAACCAGCCGATCACCTCGCCTGCCATGCGGCGTGACCACTGGTAGATCGCGCCGGAGATCGGGTACCGCGCCGCGAGCTCGGCGAAGCAGAGCGCGACCGTGAACTGGCCGACGAACACCACGGGCCAGGTCCAGAAGAAGGCCGGTCCGGCGAAACCGAAGCCGAGGCCGAACAGCTGGAAGATCGTGGTGAGGATGGAGACGAAAGAGAAGCCTGCGGCGAAGGAGGCGAATTTGCCGAGGGAGCGGTGCAGTTGCTGCTCGTACCCGAATTCGGCGAGATCACCGTCGTCGCCGGACTTCGATGCCCCGGTGTCGGATGCAAGGGTCGTCATGGGCTCTCCTGCGAGGTCTGGTCCGCCTGCGGTCGGCGGCTTTTCTGTCGGTTGACAGTTTTCTGGTCACCGGTTTTCGCCCGATGACTCCCACGTTTCCGCGTGTAGCCGTTGCATTGCGTCTCGATGTCCTGCGTTACACCCGCGTTTCGGCGCACTCACACGCCCGGTTTCGGTGCCCGTACTGCCAGGATGGGCACCATGAACGAACCGCTGGTGGTCCGCGACCCCGCGATGCGTCCGATCGGCGAACTCCTGCGCGAACCCGCACTGACGTGCCCACCCGAGACGACCGTCGCCGAGGCGGCGCGTGCGATGACCGACGGCCGGCGACGGTGCCTGCTGATCCCGCTGCCCGGCGGGTCCTTCGGCATCCTCACCGAGGGTGACCTGCGGCGACGAGTGGTCGCCGCGGGCATGGACGCGCAGGTACCGGTGGCCGCCGTCATGACCTCGCCCGCGCGCACGGCCGTCGCGGACACCCTCGGCGCGGACGCACTGCTGGACATGCTCACGCACGGTGTGCGTCGACTCCCGGTGCTCTCCGCCACCGGCGAACCACTGGGCGTGATCGAGGACGCCGATCTGCTCGCCAACGCCACCCGCGGCGGCTTCCTGCTGCGGGCCGAGATCGCCCGCGCCGAGAACTCGGACCGACTCGTCGCGGCGACCGCGCGAATTCCGACCCTCGCGGTGGCGCTGTCGAGGGCTCGGGTCGCCGCGCTCGACGTCAGCGCCGTCCACTCCGCCCTCGTCGAATCCGCCGTCAGCCGCACCGTCGAGCTGGTCGACGCCGAATCCCCGTGCGACGCCGCGTGGCTCGTCCTCGGCAGCGTCGCCCGGCGGGAAGCGCTGCCCGGTTCCGACGTCGACAGCGCGACGACGTGGGCCGACGACACGAGCGGCGAGAGCGCGCGAGTCCGTGCGACGCGCGTGCATTCGCTGCTCGACCGGTGCGGCCTGCGCGCCGACGACAAGGGCGCCCTCGCATCGCGGCCACGGTTCGCCCGCTCACTCGCCGACTGGGACGCGGCGATCGACGGCTGGCTCGCCGACCCGTACTCCGACCAGGGCCTGGTGATGCTGTCGATGCTGCTCGACAGCCGCGTCGTCGGCGGCGAACCGGAATTCGACCTGGCCTCGTCGACGGCGCGAGCGCTGCGGCCCCGTTCCGACGCGCTGCGCCTGCTGCTGCGGGAGGCGGTGGAGGACAAGGCGCGGATGCCTGCCCGCCGCGGAATCGTCAGCCGGCGAGCCGAACCGATGAACGTCAAGGTCCACGGCCTGTCACCGGTCGTGAACATCGCGCGATGGGCGGGTACCGCGTCCGGACTCGCCGCGGAGACCACGCCGATCCGCCTTCGGGCGGCCGCCTCGAGCGGAGCGCTCTCGGAGGACGACGCCCGGGTGCTCGCCGAAACCTTCGACGTGTTCACCCAGATCCGATTACGCAACCAGTGCGAGCAGATCGAGCGAGGTGAGCCGCCCACCGACGTCGTCGACCCCGACAGGCTGAGTCCGTTGCAGCGCAGCCTGCTGGCCGGCGCGGTCAGGGAGGTCGCCGGAGTGCAGCGCACCCTCGCCTACGCCGGACCACCCGCGTGAGCGCCGAATCGTCCCGTCATCCGGACCTGTTCGCCGGACTGCCCTGCGAGGTGGTGCACGGGGTCGAGCAGACGGTCGCGGCCGAGCGACTGGAGGGCTTGCGACCCGGCCGCGACGACGTCGCCGACCTGATCGCGCTGGCCACCGGCGACCTCGCGCACACGGATCACCTCCGAACACAGCGAGTCCGGGCCGCGGCACTGCCCACGACCACCCGGCGAAAGCTGCTCGCGCTCCCGCGGCCCTACCTGGTCACGGGAACACCCGTGCTCCGCAACAACTTCGGCATCCTCGACGTCGAACAGCTACGCCGGGTCGAGTTCACGGCGACGGCGTCGCGCCTGCTGCAGGAGCACCTGCGCGGCGCTCCCGCGGTCCGCGACATCGACGCCGACCACGTCCTGGCCCTGCATCGCGCCGTGTTCGGCGACGTGTTCGCGTGGGCGGGCCAGAAGCGGATCGTGGACCTGTCGAAGAACGGCGACGGATTCGCCCCGGTCGGTGCGATCGACCGGTATCTGCGCGAGGTGGAGATCGCGATCGCGACGGTCGACTGGCCGCGCGTCGACCGCGGCCGGCTCGCGTATGCGCTGTCGGCGGTGTACGTCACCTACAACCACGCGCACCCGTTCCGGGAGGGCAACGGCCGAACCGGCACCCTGCTGCTGCACCAGCTCTGCGCGCCGACGGAGTTCCGCCTGGATCTGTCGGAGGTGGACCGGACCGAGTGGGTTGCCGCGTCGCGGGATTCGGCACCGTTCCGGCGCATCGGCGCGCCCAGTCCCCGGCCGATGATCCCGCTGCTGAGCCGGTCTCTGGTGTCCAGGGAACGGGTCAGCGGAACACGGCGTCGGTGACGGTGGCGCGGAAGAACTCTCCCTCGTCCCGGCGGTCGGTTCCCCACCACCACCCGGCCCGGAAGCGGACGGCGCCGGCCGGCCGCGCTGCGCGCGATCCGATCGTCCCTCGCGGACATCACCGGCACCAATCCGCCGAGCCGCCAGCGCATCTCACCGACGCCCCCGATGTACCGGTCGTACCCGAGGACCGGCATGCCCGCGACCTTCGCGGTCGCGGCCCACACGAATCCGACACCGGGCCGCAGGATCTGCGTCGCGGTGAATCATCGCCAGGCCCCCAGCCTGATCTCGCCGTGCATCGTCAGGCCGGCGACTGTCGCGAGCGGTGTGGCCGGCGCGATCGACCGACGCAGCCAGCGCTGCACGGAATTCGGCAGCCCCGTCACCCGCACCGGATCGAAGGTCGCGGAGGCCTCCGGACCGGCACCGAGCGCATGCCAGTGCCGGGCGACCGCACGGGCGGATCGCGGTGGGGCCGGAAGTTCGGACATGCCGCCTCCCTGAGTCGCGAGTGTGCCGGACCACGGTAACCCGACCGGTCCCTGGCAGGATGGAACCGTGACCAACGCCGGCCCCGGACGTCCCCGCCTGAGCAAGCAGCGCCGACCAGGCCCGACCGCCGCCGCGGAGATCCTCGACGCGGCCGCGGAGCTGTTCACCACCAAGGGTTTCGCGTCCACGTCGACACGACAGATCGCGGACGCGGTCGGCATGCGGCAGGCGTCGCTCTACCACCATTTCGCCACCAAGGACGACATTCTCGCCGCACTCCTCGAACGCACCGTCTCGGAGGCGCTCGCGCTCGCGGACACCCTCGCCGACGGGACCGAACCCTCGGCCGTCCGGCTGTATGCCCTGCTGCGGTTCGACGCGGACCAGCTGCTGTCGAGCCGGTGGAATCTCGGTGCCCTCTATCTGCTTCCGGAGCTGCGCACCGATCGGTTCGCCCCGTTCCGCGAGGAACGTCAGAAGCTGCGCAGTCGCTACCGGCAGATGGCCGAGCTGGTTCTCGACGAGCTCGGGGCCGACGAGGACATCCGCGCCGGTTTGCCCTTCCGCATCGTCGAGACCGTGATCAACGAGCGCAGCGACACCGAGAGCGGCGACGGACCGGGGAGCGCCCTCGCCTCCACCGCGATCGCCGACGCGGGGCTGCGGGTCCTCGGTTGGACCACGGTCGCCGAGCTCGCCGCGCCCGCGGAGGTCCTGCTCGCCGCATACCGGAGGTCGGTCGACGATGCCCGGTGACTGCGCCTTCTGCGAGGTGGTCGCCGGTCGCGCCCCCGCTCACCTCGTGTACGAGGACGACGACACCGTGGCGTTCCTCGATCAGCGGCCGGTGTTCCCGGGGCACGTCCTGCTCGTCCCCCGCGTCCACGTCCGCGTCCTGGAAGATCTACCCGCCGACCTCGTGTCCCCCGTTTTCGGTGTCGTGCAGCGAATCTCGACCGCCGTCACGGCAGCGCTCGGCGCACAGGGTTCGTTCGTCGCGATGAACAACGTCGTCTCCCAGTCCGTCCCGCACCTGCACGTCCACATCGTGCCCCGCACCAAGGGCGACGGACTGCGCGGATTCTTCTGGCCCCGGACGAAATACGCCGACGAAGCCGAGGCAGCGGAGGTCGCAGCCCGGATCGCTGCCGTCCTCGACACCCCGGACGCACCGTGACAGCGCTGCACCCGCCCACCGAACCGTACGATTCCGGCCCCTCGACACCACCGACGGGCACACCCCTCCACCGGGAGTCGGTCGGCGACCCGAGGGCACGCCCGACGCCCTCGTCACCGCCATCGACGAATTCGCGCGCCTCCTGCGCTAACGGAACCCCCGTGAACGCGATCAACCAGCCATGATCGGATTCCTGCCCGACCTCCCACTGATTCTCGACGGCGACACGTGGGGGTTCCTCAGTTGGAACCCCTTCGCCCGATGGTTCAACAAGTTCTGAGGCCGGTGCCCGAAGTCTCGCGCGGTCCGAAGCTCGCGTGGTCCGAAGTCTCGCGTGGTCCGGTGTCCACCGAGCCGGCGACGAAGCTCGATCTCTGGACAGCGGGGGCCAATTCACGGCACAATAGAACACATGTTCGAGTCGGGGGGTTCGGAATGCACGCCGGAGGCGGAGACTCCGGGCGTGCTCCGCGGTGTCCCCGAGTCGGAGTGGACGTCCGTTCTCCGGGAACAGCATGCGGCGATCGCGCTAGCCCAGTTCGTCGAGGTGGACGCGATCGCGACTGTCCACATCACCCGCTGCGCCGAGGACGCACACCTGGGCCGCAACCAGGCGTTCCACGGCGAATTCGCCAACGCCGAGGTCGGGGTGAGGCGGACCGCGACGTCCGCTTCCACGCCAACGAGGACGGCACCTGCACGATCGACGGCACCCTCCCCGGCCCCGGTGGCCGCGTTGTCGCAATGCGACTGCGCGCCATGTGCTTCGACGTGTGCGGCCGCGACCCCCGCACCTTCGCCCAACGCCGCGCGGACGCACTCGTCGCACTCGCTGCCGGCGCCACACGCCTCGACTGCCTGTGCGGGCGTTCCGACTGCGACAGGAAAGAACCTGCGCCCGAATCTCCCTCGTCGGCGGACACACAGGACACAACCCCGGTCACCGCCGACTCGGACACCGAGAGCAGCGCTGACACCGGGAACGACAACACCGGCACGGGCACCGGTAGCAGAGCCGGCACCGGGAACGACGACACCGGCACCGGGAACGACATCGACAGCACTGCGACCAGAATCGGCCCACCGGTCGGCACGGCATCCGAAGTCGGCGTCAGTCATCCGCTTCGCAACGCGAGCGTGGTGGCGGGTTTGCCGCCGCTACCGGCGGCCCAGATCCACGTCGGGTGAATCCGACGACTCTCCTCGGGCTCGACGACCTGCCCGCCTACTTCGCCGGCCGCGGCTACATCGATGCCGATCTGGCCCGGGACATCGCAGCGGACGGAATCTGACGACGAACCGCCGTTCCGACACTCACCACGCCGCGGGGTGGCTACCCGCGCACGCCGGCCTCGACGCGTTCGTGGGCGTCGTCGGCGGCGGATGCTCGAGGGGTTTCCGGGTTCTCGCTGCGTCCGCGGTAGGTTCGGTCGAGGAGGACCGTGAACACACCGGCCACGACGAGCACTCCACCGAAGAGGTAGTACAGCTTCTCGGGTGTCCACCCGCCGTCGAGCAGGTACCCGGTGAGGATGGGAGCGACGATCGACACGAGGCGTCCGACACCGATCATCAGGCCGACACCGGTGCCGCGGACGGCGGCGGGGTAGACGGACGGGCTGATCGCGTAGTAGCCGGCGACGCCGCCGTTGGCGGCCATGCCGACCAGGATGCACAGTGCCATGCCGAGCGCGATGATCTCGAATCCGGTTGCGTACGCGGCGAACACGATTGCGCCACCGAACATCAGCAGGGCGTTGACCATGCGGGGCCGCAGCACCATCGTCAGTCCCGCGAACACGAGGGCGCCGATGACGCCGCCGATGTTGATGAGGACGCCGGCGAGAGTGCCGGTGCTCGCGTTGTCGGTGACGTCGGTGAGGAGCTTGGGGGTCCAGGTGTTCGCAAAGTAGAACGCCGCCATCAGGCAGGAGTACCCGAGCCACAGGAAGGCGGTCCGGCGGCCCATGATTCCGGTGAACAGTCCGCCCCTGACGCTGCGCACCTGCGCGGTCGCCACCGGCTCGGGGAGCTGCTCCGCGGTGTCGTATCCGAGCTTCGTCGCGATCGCGTTGTACTTCGCGAGTGCGTTCTTCGGCCGCTTCTCGATCAGGAACTCGGTGGATTCGGGCAGCGAGCGGATCACCACGAGCAGCAGGATCGCGGTGACGACGGTGCCGAACACGAACGCCGACCGCCAACCCCACTGGGCGATGAGCACACCGGAGATCGCGCCACCGAGCGCCACGCCCGCCGGCAGGCCGGCGCCGTAGATGCCGAGTGCGAGTCCGCGCCGCTTGTCGCTGCTGTTCTCCGACACCAGGATGTTCAGGCCGGCGACGAGGCCACCGATGCCGAGTCCGGCGAACGCGCGGAACGCGATGAGCTGCTCGGGGCCGGACGCGACGGCGGACAGACCCATGCCGATGGTGACGAGCGTGAGGCACGCGATCGTCATGGTCCGTCGCCCGACGCGGTCACCGAGGGGGGACAGCAGGAACGCGCCGATCGCCATGCCGATGAGTCCGGCGCTGAGCAGGTAACCGACCTGGACGGAGTCGAGGCCCCAGTCCTTGCTCAGGTGCGGCGCGACGAATGCCATGATCAGGATCTCGAATCCGTCCACCATGCAGAGCAGGAAGCAGATCACGATCGTCTGGATCTGGAACCGGCGCATCGGCTGCGTCCGGATCGCTTCGCGAATGTCCATGTCGGGCCTTTCGGGCGGGAGGGGGTCCTCCCGCGGCACGTCGCCGGTCGGTGATCGCACGGCGATTCGAGGAGGGGTGATGTGCATCGACTGCACGGTCGCGGCCCGGGATCGACGGCGCGATCGGGCCAGGAGCACGAGGCGAGGAGGGGTGCGATCGAGTGACGGCGGGGCTGGCCGGAACACTCCGAGCACGAACAGGGTGACAGCGCTCACCGTGCGTTGTCAATCGGCGGTCCGCACTTACAGTGAGGTGTGGCCACTTCCGAGACGAACTCGAATCCCACGCCCGCCGCGGGCACCCAGACCCTCGCGCGTGGCTTGCACGCCCTCGAGCTGGTCGCGTATTCGGCTGGGGGACTTACCATTCAGGATGTGGCGGACCAACTCGGCGTGCATCGCAGCATCGCGACCCGCCTGCTCGCCACCATCGCCGACCGGCGGTTGATCAATCGAGGTCAGGACGGTCGGTACCGCGCCGCCGGTGGGCTCGCCGCGCTGGCGCGGGAGGTCTACGCGGGGCTGCGTGAACAGGCGACTCCCCTGATGAAGGACCTCGCCGACCGGCTCGGTGCCAGCGTCGCGCTCTTCGTCGCCGAGGCGGACGACGCGGTCGCGGTGACGGTCGCCGAGCCGGCGAACTCGGCCGTCCGGGTCTCGTTCCGGCAGGGTGGCCGGCATCCACTCGGCCGGGGCGCGGCGGGGTACGCCCTGCTGGCAGCGCTGCCGGCACGCGACGGCGAGGATCCGCGCGTGACGGACGCCCGGCGGACGGGTTACGTGCTCAGTTACGGCGAGGTGGAGCCCGGCTACTGGGGGCTCGGGGTGCCGCTGACTCGGCCGGAGAACGAACCGGCGGCGTGCCTCACCCTGATCAGTGCTTCGAAGGAGCTGATCGAGGCGTCGATCGAGGCGACCGTGCAGGCGGCCGCCCAGTTGGGCCGTTACGCCGCCTGACCTGCTCCTTTCCCCGAGACCCGCGCCGGAACCCGGCGCGGGTCTCGTCGTTCCCGGGGACGGGTTCTCCCCCGCTTCTTGACACGAAGGGTGAGTCTGCGTTCACATAGTGGTGACGGATGTGCACTTAACGATCATCAATGTGCAATTAACGAACACAGCAGCAAGAAGCCCAAGACGGTGGGCGGAGGTCAGGGGCGACCGACACCACCTACAAACCCGGAGGTAGGACGCGATGAACACCACGGAAGGCAGCGACCTCGGCGACAGCAGTGACGTCGTGGACGGCAGTGCCGTCGTCGACTGCGATGTCGTCATCGTCGGTGCAGGCCCGGTCGGGCTCATGCTCGCCAACATCCTCGGCATGTACGGCAGGTCGGTCACCGTGCTCGAGGCTCTCGACGACCTGATCGACTACCCCCGTGGCGTCGGCCTCGACGACGAGTCGTTCCGCACCATCCAGACCGTCGGCCTGGTCGACAGCGTCCGCCCCCACACCAGCCCGCAGCACATCATGCGGCTGGTCAACGGCGCCGGAAAGGTCATCCTCGTCAACAACCCGCAGACCGACGAGTTCGGCTGGGAGCGCAAGCACGCGTTCATCCAGCCCGAGGTCGACCGGGCGCTCTACAACGGGCTCTCCCGCTTCGACGGCGTCCAGGTGCTGTTCGACCACCGCGTGGAGCAGGTCGACGAGGACGCGAACTCCGTCACCGCGGTCGCCCGGACCGCCGCCGCCGACGGCACGGTGACCGAACGCCGGTTCCGCGCTCAGTTCCTCGTCGGATGCGAGGGCGGCAAGTCCCCGACCCGCAAGCGTCTCGGCGTCACCTTCGAGGGCGAATCCCCCTCCACCCGTTGGCTTGTCGTCGACGTGAACAACGACCCGCTCGGCACCCCCAACGTCTTCCTCGGCGCCGACCCGAAGCGCCCGTACGTCTCCATCGGCCTTCCGCATGCGGTGCGACGCTGGGAGTTCATGCTGCACGACGGCGAGACCGAGGAACAGGTTACCGACCCGGCCTTCGTCAACAACCTTCTCGCGGACCATGTTCCGGACCCGTCGTCGCTCGATTTCATCCGCCGCCGCGTCTTCACCCACCACGGGCGCGTCGCCTCCCACTTCCGCAGGGGCAGGCAGATCGTCGCCGGCGACGCCGCGCACCTGATGCCGGTGTGGATGGGCCAGGGCTGGAACTCGGGCATGCGAGACGCGACGAACCTGGGTTGGAAGCTCGCGTCGGTGCTGTCCGGCCAGGCGGACGCGGCCCTGCTCGACACGTTCACCGACGAGCGCAAGGACCACGCGAGGGCGATGGTCGACCTCTCGCTCACGTTCGGCAAGTTCATCAAGATCACCAACCCGATCGCCGCCGCCGCCCGTGACGCCGCGTCCACGGCGCTCAACCTGTTCCCACAGGTCAAGAGCTACTTCGCCGACATGCGCTTCAAGCCGATGCCGCGCTACACCCGCGGTGTCCTCGCCGACCCCACCACGCAGGCCTCGGGTCGCGCCGGGGCCACCCTCACCAGCCGCCTGATCCCGGTCCGCACCGCCAACAGCAAGGTCTCCCCCGTCGGCGTCCAGTTCCCCCAGCCGCGGGTGAACGCCCTCACCGGTGACAACCTCCTGCTCGACGACGCCATCGGCAACTGGTGGTCGGTGATCGTGTGGGGCAACGACCCGACCGACATGCTCCCCCAGGCCTCCCTCGACAAGCTCGCCGCGCTCGGCGCGCGCCTCGTCGCGGTGGTCCCCGAAACCCAGCGCGAGTGGGCGACCGACGGCATGGACCCGCGGGTTCTCGTGCTCGGCGACCACACCGGACGGCTCAAGAAGTGGTTCGACGACAGGCCGACGCCGATCGTGTTCCTGCGGCCGGACCGGTTCGTCGCCGGAGCCTGCCTCGCGCAGCACGCCCCCGCCACCCTCGACGCCATTCTCGCCGCGATGCACTTCACCGGACGTACCGTGGAAGCCGTTGCAGCGCAGGACGACCACGAACCCGCCGCCGTCTGACTCGCAGGAGACCTCCATGAACACCACCGTCGCGATTCCCGACTACACCACCGACGCGTTCTTCGGCCTCGAGGACAAGTGGTTGCAGACCGCCGACGGCGAGCTGACCCACTACCACGACCTCGGCGAGGGCACCCCGATCCTGTTCCTCCACGGTTCCGGCACCGGCGTCACCGCCGCCGCCAACTGGTGGTTGAACCTGCCCGCCCTCTCCCGGCAGGGCCGCTGCATCGCCATCGACTCCATCGGCTACGGCCAGAGCGTCGTCGCCGACGGCACCGCCTACGGCATCAAGGAATGGGTTCGCCATGCCGTCCGCGTCCTCGATGCCCTCGGCATCGAGAAGACCTGGATCGTCGGCAACTCCCTCGGCGGCTGGCTGGCCTTCCAGTTCGCGATCGACTTCCCCGAACGACTCCTCGGCATCGTGTCGATGGGCACCGGCGGTGCGAAGCTGACCGGCGCACTCGCCGGCCACTCGAACCCGACCCTGACCGAGGCCGGCATCCGCACGACCCTCGAGATGTTCGTCGTCGACAAGTCCCTCGTCACCGACGAGCTCGTGTCGCTGCGCTACCGGTCCGCGCTCAACGACACCGCCTCGGACCGACTCGCCGACGTCGTGGCGGCCCGTGACCGGGACCGCTACGAACTGCCCCTGGACTTCGAGGTGCTCGCCCGCCTCGACATCCCGGTCCTGCTGATCCACGGCACCCAGGACGTCGTGATCCCCGTCTCCCGCACCTGGGACCTGCTGAACGTGATCCCGCACGGCGACGCCCACATCTTCAGCCAGTGCGGACACTGGTCGCAGGTCGAGCGGGCCGAGGAGTTCAACGCGGTCATCGCCGACTACCTCGGTCGCCACGGCGTCACCTCCGGAAAGTAGGCACCGCGATGCCTCAGGCCCTGCTGTGCATGTCCCACAGTCCGCTGCTCGACCACGCCGACCCTGCACCCGAGGTCCGCGCCGCCGTCGACGAGTCGTTCGCACGCGCACGGGCGTTCGTTCACGGGTTCGACCCGGACCTGGTCGTCAACTTCGGCCCGGACCACTTCAACGGGTTCTTCTACGACCTGATGCCGCCGTTCTGCCTCGGCTACCGGGCGCACGGCACCGGAGACTACGACTCCTTCGCCGGTGACCTCGACGTCCCCGCCGCCGTCGCCGAGGACCTCGCACAGTTCGTGATCGACCGGGGCATCGACCTCGCCATCTCCCGCCGGATGGAGGTCGACCACGGCGCCGTCCAGCCGATGGAGATCCTCTACGACGGCAACGTCGCCGCCAGGCCGGTGCTGCCGGTGTTCGTCAATTCGGTTGCGCGCCCGTTCGTTCCGGTCTCGCGCGTGCGGGCTTTCGGGCAGGCTGTGGGCGAGTACTTCGCCGGTCTCGACACGCGGGTGCTGTTCATCGGCTCCGGCGGCCTTTCGCACGACCCGCCGGTGCCGCAGTTCGCCACGGCCACCGACGCGCAACGCGAATTCCTCACCGCCGGGCGCAATCCCACGCCGGAGGCCCGGGCGGCGCGCCAGGCCAACACGATCGACACGGCCCGCAGGTTCGCCGCCGGCGAAGCCGACATCATGGACCTGAACCCCGAGTGGGACCGCGACTTCCTCGACGTCTGCCGCTCCGGCCGCGTCGAGGACTTCGACGCCTACACCGCCGACGACATGGACGCCGCCGCCGGACACTCCTCCCACGAGGTCCGCACCTGGGTCGCCGCGTACTCCGCGCTGCGCGCCTGCGGCGAGTACGACGTCACCTACGAGTTCTACGAGCCCATCCGGGAATACATCGCCGGCTTCGCCGTCACCACCGCGGTGCTGCGCTAGTTTCTGCGAGCGCGCTGGCTCTTGCGGGCCGCCCACGCGGTGCGGGTGCCACGGACCGTGAGGTCGTCGCGTCGGACCAGGGAATCGGGGCCCTCCTCCGCCAACAGGCGGTCGAGGGCCTCGAGGTCGTCGGCAGCGAGCTTGTCCGCGAGGAAGTCACGGGTGCGGCCCAGCCAGTGCCGGGCGTATCGCCGGGTGGCGTCCGGCGCTGGATGGCCACCGGTCGGGAAGACACGCACCTCCGCCACGTCGAAACCCGCGCGGTCGAGGTGTTCCCTCCAGTCCGGGTGGGCGTTCCAGTTCTCCCGCTCCAGGATCGCGTGGCAGCGCGATTCCAGTCCGGGCCTGCCGAATCCGATGTCGTCGGGCAGGAAGCGCGGGAAGGAGTCCATCTCGACGACCGCGAGGACGCCACCCGGATTCAGCGCGGCGTGGACGTCGCGCAGCAGCCGGTCCGGGTCCGCGGCCTCGTGCAGGAACAGTGCCGCCCACACGACATCGAGAGCGCCGACCTCCGGCCAGGCCTCGTCGAGGTCGGCGTGCACCGTGCGCAGTCGGCCGCCCGCGCCGGCACCCGAGGCCGCGGCCCGGACGCGGGCGAGCATCGGCGCCGAGCGGTCGATCGCGACGATGTCCGCGGCACCGAACCGCCGGGCCAGGGCGAGGGTGCCCGTACCGGTGCCCGCGCCGACGTCGGCGACCGTCCGCGGCTCGGCGGGCACATGCGTGGCCACCCACGCCGTCACCTCGTCGAGGAACGGGCCGAGCGCCTCCGCGTCGAGGTCGAGCAGGGCGGCGTGGTCGCCCTCGCCTGCGGCGTGGTGGTGGTGGGAGTGGTGCTGATGCATGACGTCACCGTAACGCCGCCTTGCCTCGATGGCACTAGGTCTTGCTTGATTGGCAAGAACCGATCAGCCGCTGGTGAGCCGGACCACCTCGTCGTCGGTGAGTGTGGTGCGCGGCACCCGGTTGGCCTCGCGAGCGAGCGTGACGGCCCGGTACAGCGGCCGCTCGTCGAGACCCGCGCCGCGCGCCTCCGCACGCAACTGCCCGATCAGCGCCTCCGACATCGCAACCGCCGGCGCCAACTCCCCCGAGACCAGGCCGTCGGCGAGGGAACGCAGCGGCAACACGTCGAGCTCGCGTCCCCCGTCGGTCGTGTACAGCGCCAGGGGGACGGTGACCGAGCGGTCGCCGTCCGCGAGCTTGAGCGCCACCTGGGACACCCGGCCGCTGCGCACCAGCAGCTCCGCGCTCACGGCGCGCGCGGCATCCACCGTGACCGCCCGCACTCCGGAATGCGCGTGGATGACGGTGCCGTCCATCCAGATCCGCCTCCGCGCCGCGAGCAACGCCGACAGTGCCGTCGGCGCGGCGATCACCGCACCGACCACCAGTGCCACCGTCGCGGACGCGAACAGCGCGACGATCACACCGACCACCACGCCGAGCGCGATCGCACCGAACGCCAGTCGGCGCAGGCGGGGCGCGATCAGGTGCGCCGGAACCAGATCCAGGTCGACGGAGCCGGCGTCACCGCCCGGCAAGGACCGCACCCACCTCCGCGACAACGGATTCCAGCGGCACCTGACGCTGATCGCCGGTCGACAGGTCCTTGAGTCCGATCACGCCGTCCGTGATGTCCCGTTCGCCGAGCACCAGCGCGACCTGCGCACCGGACCGGTCCGCGGCCTTCATCGCGCCCTTGACACCGCGACCCCCGTACGCCAGGTCGACCCGCACCCCCGCGGCACGCAGCTGCGCGGCGATCACGACGAGCCTGCCCTTCGCCTCGTCACCGAGGGGCACCCCGAACACCTCGCACCGCGCCGGTGTCGACGCCGCCTTGCCCTCGGCTTCGAGGGCGAGGATGGTGCGGTCCACACCGAGGCCGAACCCGATGCCCGACAACGGTTGTCCGCCGAGCTGCGCCATCAGGCCGTCGTACCGGCCGCCACCGCCGATCCCGGACTGCGCACCGAGGCCGTCGTGGACGAACTCGAAGGTCGTCTTCGTGTAGTAGTCCAGGCCGCGCACCATCCGCGGATTGACCGTGTACGGGATGCCGAGGGCGTCCAGGTGCGCGAGCACCTCGTCGAAGTGCGCCTTCGCCTCCTGCGACAGGTGGTCGAGCATCAGCGGTGCACCCGCGGTCATCTCCTTGACGTGCGGACGCTTGTCGTCGAGCACGCGCAGCGGGTTGATCTCCGCGCGGCGCCTGGTGTCCTCGTCGAGGTCGAGACCGAACAGGAACTCCTGCAACAACTCCCGGTACTGCGGCCGGCAGGTGTCGTCGCCGAGCGAGGTGATCTCGAGGCGGAAACCCTCGAGCCCGAGCCCGCGGAAGCCGGCGTCGGCGATCGCGATCACCTCGGCGTCGAGCGCCGGGTCGTCGACGCCGATCGCCTCGACACCGACCTGCTGGAGCTGACGGTAGCGACCGGCCTGCGGACGCTCGTAGCGGAAGAACGGGCCCGAGTAGCTCAGCTTCACCGGCAACTGGCCGCGGTCGAGTCCGTGCTCGATCACCGCGCGCATCACACCGGCGGTGCCCTCCGGACGCAGCGTCACCGAACGGTCACCGCGGTCGGCGAAGGTGTACATCTCCTTGCTGACCACGTCGGTGGACTCGCCGACACCGCGCGCGAACAGGCCGGTGTCCTCGAAGATCGGCAACTCGATGTGGCCGTACCCGGCGAGGCGGGCGGCGCGGGTCAGACCGTCCCGCACGGCGACGAACTCCGCCGACGCCGGCGGCACATAGTCGGGGACGCCCTTCGGGGCGGTGAAAGAGGTGTTGCTGGGCTTGCTCACGTCTCTACTTTTCCTTACCGCGGTCCGGACAGTCCAACCAGAAACGGATTGGACACCCGCTCCTGCCCGATCGACGTCGCGCCGCCGTGCCCCGGGAGCACCGCCGTCGCGTCGTCGAGAACCAGCAACTTGGCCGCGATCGACGCGAGCAGCTGGTCGTGGTCGCCGCCCGGCAGGTCGCTGCGCCCGATCGACCCCGCGAACAGGGTGTCCCCGGTCAGAGCGATCGGCACCGCACCCTGATCGGTGTCCGCGGTGGTCCGCAGCACCACCGACCCCTGCGTGTGGCCGGGGGTGTGGTCGACGGTGACCGTGATCCCCGCGAGCGTGAGGACGTCGCCGTCGGCCAGCTCGATCACCTGCGCCGGCTCCCGGAACTCGGCGTCGCCGATCATCGCCGACAACGCCGGACCGGTCCCCCGCAAGGGATCCGACAGCATGTAGCGATCGTCGGGGTGGATGTAGGCAGGGATGCCGAACTTCTCGCAGACCGGTTCCACCGACCAGGTGTGGTCGAGGTGGCCGTGGGTCAGCAGCACCGCGGCGGGGGTCAGTGACTGCTTGTCGAGGAACTCGACGAGCGGCTCCACTGCGTTCTGACCGGGGTCGACGACGAGGCACTCGCTCGCGCCGTCCTGGGCGAGGATGTAGCAGTTCGTCTGGAAGGCGCCGGCCGGGAATCCGGTGACGAGCACGGCAATCGCTCCTGTGTCGGTGATGGTGGGTGGGTCCAGTGGACAGCCTATGCGCACCACCGTGAAGTAATTTCACAGGTACGGGTGGCAGACTCGACCACCGACATTCGCATGTGGGACCGGAGGTATGCAGCAGTGCCAAGCAATGAGCAGCGTCGCCAGGCCGCGAAACGCAAGCTGGAGCGACAGCTCGAACGCCGCGCCGAACGGGCACGCAAGCGCAAGCAGATGACGATCGGCGCCTCCGTGTTCGGCGTCGTCCTCGTCGTCGCGGCGGGTGCGGTCGTCTACTCCCTCACCGCCTCCGACGAGGGCTCCGACGCGTCCGCCCAGGCATCGGAGACCGAGGACACCGCGGCGGCGACCATGCCGACGGCCCGCGCGCAGACACTGCCCGCCACCGTCGACTGCAGCTACGTACCCGACGGCTCCACCCCGGCCAAGGCCGCCACCCTGCCGAACGCCACCGCCGTGTCCGCCGAGGGCACCGTCACCATTGACCTCGCCACCAGCGCGGGCCCCATCGGCCTCGCGCTGGACCGCGCCGAGTCGCCGTGCACGGTGAACAGCTTCGTCAGCCTGACGACCCAGGGCTACTTCAACGACACCCCGTGCCACCGGCTGAGCACCACCGGACTGATGATCCTGCAGTGCGGCGACCCGACCGGGCAGGGCACCGGCGGCCCCGGCTACGGCTTCGACAACGAGTTCCCCACCGACCAGTACGACGCGGCCGACCCGGCCGCGAGCGAAGCCGTCACCTACCCGCGCGGCACCGTCGCGATGGCCAACACCGGCCAGCCCGGCAGCAACGGCAGCCAGTTCTTCCTCGTCTACGACGACTCGCCGCTGCCCCCGCAGTACACCGTCTTCGGCACCATCTCCGAGGACGGCCTGGCCACGATCGAACAGATCGCGGCGGCCGGCGACGACGGCTCCATGGCCGCCGGCGGAGGCAAGCCCAACACCCCCGTCCAGATCCGGACCGCTACCGTGGCCGCATGATGCGCACCCCCGTGATCCGCACCCTCCTCGCGGCTGCAGGCGTCGGTCTGGCCCTGGTCGCCACCGCGTGTTCCTCGGACACCGACGACTCGTCGTCGAGCACCTGGACGACGCCGGGCGGCGCAGCGGAGACCGTCGATTCGTCGGCGTTCCCGGCACTGCCCGCACCGCTCCCCGCCACGGCGCCGACGACCACCTGCTCGTACCCGGCGAGCGGGACGGCCAGTCGCCCCGTGACGCCGCCGCCGGCCACCGACGTCGCCGCCACCGGCACCGCTGCCGTGACCATGACGACCTCGCAGGGGCCGATCGGCCTGACGCTCGATCGGGCGCAGTCACCCTGCACCGTGAACAGCTTCGTCAGCCTGGCGACGCAGGGCTACTACAACGACACACCGTGTCATCGCCTCAGTACCAGTGGCCTGTACATCCTGCAGTGCGGTGACCCCTCCGGCACCGGCACCGGCGGCCCCGGATACGGCTACGACACCGAGTACCCCCTGACGGCGTACGCATCCGGTGACCCCGCGTCCACGCAGCCCGTCGTGTACCCGCGTGGCACCATCGCGATGGCCAACACCGGCCGTCCGGGCAGCAACGGCAGCCAGTTCTTCCTCGTCTACGACGACTCGCCACTGCCGCCGCAGTACACCGTCTTCGGCACCGTCTCCGACGAGGGCCTGGCCACGATCGAGAAGGTCGCCGCCGCCGGCGACGACGGCTCGATGGCCGCCGGCGGCGGCAAGCCCAACACGCCGATTCGGATCGAAACCGTCACCGTGGGCTAGCGCCCTGTGGTGCACTTTCGGAGGGCGGAACCTCCGAAAGTGCACCACAGCGGCTACGCCGCAGAGGTCAGCCGGTAGACGTCGTAGACGCCCTCGACGTTGCGGACCACGTTCAGTACGTGACCCAGATGCTTGGGGTCGCCCATCTCGAAGGTGAAGCGGCTGATCGCGACCCGGTCGCCGGACGTGGTGACCGACGCGGACAGGATGTTCACCTTCTCGTCCGCGAGTGCTTTCGTCACGTCCGAGAGCAGCCGGTGCCGGTCGAGGGCCTCGATCTGGATGGCCACCAGGAACACCGAGGACGCGGACGGCGCCCACTCGACGTCGATGATCCGCTCGGACTGCCCCCGCAGGGACGTCGCGTTGGTGCAGTCCGTCCGGTGCACGCTGACGGCGCCGCCGCGGGTGACGAAGCCCATGATCTCGTCGCCGGGCACCGGGGTGCAGCACTTCGCGAGCTTCGCGACGGTGCCCTCGGCGCCGGGCACGAGCACACCGGAGTCGGTGCCGCGCCGCGGTCGCATCGGCATCGTCGACGGCGTGGACCGCTCGGCCAGCTCGTTCTCCACGTCACCGACACCACCGAGGTGCGCGACGAGCCGTTGCACGACGTGGTGGGCCGAGACGTTGTGTTCGCCGACCGCGGTGTAGAGAGCGGAGACGTCGGCGTAGCGCAGCTCGTGCGCGATCGCCGTCATCGACTCTGCGTTCATCAGGCGCTGCAGCGGCAGTCCGCCGCGGCGCACCTCCTTGGCGATCGCGTCCTTGCCCGCTTCGAGGGCCTCCTCGCGACGCTCCTTGGCGAACCACTGCCGGATCTTCGCCTTCGCGCGGGGTGAGACGACGAACGACTGCCAGTCGCGGCTCGGTCCGGCGTTCGCGGCCTTGGACGTGAACACCTCCACGACCTCGCCGTTCTCCAGCGTCCGTTCGAGCGCGACGAGGCGGCCGTTGACCCGTGCACCGATGCAGCGATGCCCGACCTCGGTGTGCACGGCGTACGCGAAGTCGACGGGCGTCGACCCGGCGGGCAGCGTGATCACGTCGCCCTTCGGGGTGAAGACGAAGATCTCCTTGACCGCGAGGTCGTAGCGCAGCGACTCGAGGAACTCACCGGGGTCGGCGGCCTCCCGCTGCCAGTCGAGCAGCTGCCGCATCCACGCCATGTCGTCGACCTCGGCGGTGTCCGACCCGTGCTTGCCCTTGGTCTCCTTGTACCGCCAGTGCGCGGCGATGCCGAACTCCGCGGTCCTGTGCATGTCCCGGGTCCGGATCTGCACCTCGAGGGGTTTGCCCTCGGGACCGATCACCGTGGTGTGCAGCGACTGGTACACCCCGTACCGCGGCTGGGCGATGTAGTCCTTGAACCGGCCGGCCATCGGCTGCCAGAGCGAGTGCACCACACCGACCGCTGCGTAACAGTCACGGATCTCGTCACAGAGGATCCGCACGCCGACCAGGTCGTGGATGTCGTCGAAGTCGCGGCCCTTGACGATCATCTTCTGGTAGATCGACCAGTAGTGCTTGGGCCTGCCCTCGACGGTCGCGCTGATCCGCGACGAGTACAGCGTCGCGGAGATCTCGGCCCGCACCTTCGCCAGGTAGGTGTCGCGCGACGGTGCCCGGTCCGCGACGAGTCGCACGATCTCCTCGTACTTCTTCGGGTGCAGGATCGCGAACGACAGGTCCTCGAGTTCCCACTTGACGGTCGCCATGCCCAGCCGATGGGCAAGTGGCGCAATAACTTCCAGGGTTTCGCGGGCCTTGCGCGCCTGCTTCTCCGGGGGCAGGAACCGCATGGTGCGCATGTTGTGCAACCGGTCCGCGACCTTGATCACCAGCACCCGGGGATCGCGGGCCATCGCGATGATCATCTTGCGGATGGTCTCCGCCTCGGCGGCGTGGCCGAGGACGACCTTGTCCAGCTTGGTGACGCCGTCGACGAGGTGCGCGACCTCCTCTCCGAAGTCGTCGGTCAGCTGCTCGAGCGAATACCCGGTGTCCTCGACGGTGTCGTGCAGCAGCGCCGCCACCAGCGTCGTGGTGTCCATCCCGAGTTCCGCGAGGATCGTCGCGACGGCGAGCGGATGCGTGATGTACGGGTCACCGGACTTGCGCTTCTGGTGCGCGTGCCGCTCCTCGGCGACGTCGTACGCGCGCTGCAGCGTCGCCAGGTTCGCCTTCGGGTACAGCTCGCGGTGGATCGCGACGAGCGGTTCGAGGACCGGCTTGATCTGTGCGTTCCGCGTCGCGGTGATGCGACGTGCGAGCCGGGCGCGGACCCGCCGCGACGCCGACGTGGGGACCGCGGGAGTGGACGCGTCGTTCGGCGCTGCTCCTCCGGAACCGGACCTGTCGAGGTTCTGCGTCATATCCGTCACCTCCCACCGAAGCGAACACTCACCCGTGACAACTTTAGTCCTCAGACCTTCAGCAGCGAGGTCAGCGGGTGGGCGGGCAGCCGCTCGCGACCGCGGAGGGCCTCGATCTCGAGTACCACCGCGATCCGGAGCACATGCGCACCCGCCGCCTCGAGGAGTTCGGCGGCCGCACCGAGTGTGCCGCCGGTGGCGAGCACGTCGTCGATGACCAGCACCCGACGGCCCTGCAGATCGATCCCGTCCGCGGGGATCTCGAGGGTCGCGGTGCCGTACTCGAGCGAGTACGAGCGTCCGAGCACCGGCGGGGGCAGCTTGCCCGCCTTGCGGACCGCCAGCACACCCGCGTTCATCGCGCGTGCGACCCCGGCACCGAGCAGGAAGCCGCGTGCGTCGATGCCCGCGATCAGGTCCGCGTCGCCACCGACCGACACCAGCGCGTCGACGACGTCGCGGAACGCGTCGGCGTTCGCGAAGACCGGGGTGAGGTCGGCGAAGCGCACCCCCGACGTCGGGAAGTCGTCGGCCCAGCGGATCAGGCGGGCGACGTCGGCGGACGCCAGGTCGAGCGGCGGTGTTCTGTCGGTGCTCACCGGAGAAGTATCCACCGGTCCATGTTCCATCCCGCACCCGCGGCCGTCGCGTTCGCCACCGCGGCGTGCATGCCGTCGCCGATCGAGGTCGTGCGGGGCGCGCTGAACAGCGGGATGGACGGCATCTCGGACCACAGGATGGTCTCCGCCTCCGTGGTCAGGTTCAGCCTGCTCCCGTCGGAGGTGTCGACAGCCAACTGCTCCGCGATCTCGGTGACCCGACCGTTGCGGTAGTCACCGATGTTCGTCCCGTCCCCGATGGCGAGCGAGTACGCGGGCGGCACAACGGAATCCGACCCGGCTGCGCCCTGCGCGGAGCCGCTGCCGCCGAGCACCGCGTCCACCTGACCGGCGCCGAGGGCACCGACCGTGAACGAGGGCGTACCCGCGTCCTGGACGGTGATGCCCGCCGGCGCACAGGCGTTCGCGATCGCCGCGACGATCTCGGCGCGACGCGGGTCCGGGGCGAGGTAAGCGACCCGCACCGTGATCGCGCCCTGGCCGGACGCGGCGAGAGCGCTGCGCGCCGTATCGACGTTCGGCTGCAGGTACCGGTTCCCGACCACCCCCGCGGCGGTCGGGTAGATCAGCATGTCCGGCTGCGCGATCCGCGAATTGAGCACGCCGGAACCGAGGCCCGACTCGGTGTCGAAGTCCGGGTGGCCGTAGTCGTCGAACAACTCCTGTCGCGGGATGCAGGACGCAAAGGCGCGGCGTGCGTCCGCGGTCGCGAACATCCCACCGGTGGCGAGCACCAGTTGTTCGCTGCTGCGGGACGGCTGGGTGACCGTGGAGAACCCGTCACCGGGTGCCAGCCCCTCCACGGCACCGGAACCCACGTCGATCACGTCCAGGTCCCCCGCGGCGAGGCGTGCGGGCAGGTCGGAGTTCTTCGGCCACACCACGATCCGGTCGGTGCCCGGCTTGTTGCCCCACCAGCGGTCGTTCGCGACGAGGACCAGCCCACCCTCGTCGGTGACCGAATCGAGCCGGTACGGCCCCGCCGACGGGAACAGCGCCGGATCCGCCTGTCCCGGACCGAGATTCCAGCCGGTGTTCCAGAACTCGGCGAGCCGGCCGACCGCCTCGGTGTCACCCGACCGGACGATGCCGACGACGTCGGGGACACCTGCGACCCGGCCGGCGACGTGCGACGGCATCAGCTCGGTGGCGCCGAACAGCCCGCGCCACTCCGCGAACGCGCGCCCAGGCGCGAACACCACCGTCGCGTCCTTGCCTCCCGGCTGGCAGTCGACCCGTTCGATGTCCGAGTAGCCGGCCCGGCTCGTGGCCCGGAACTCGGGGAACCGGCCACTGCCCGCCGCCCACGCCAGCACCACGTCGTCACACGTGACGGGGACCCCGTCGGACCAGACGGCGTCCGGGTTGAGGCGGTAGGCGACCGTCAGGGAGTCGCCGGGAACCGTGGTCGCCGTTCCGACATCCCCGTCGGACAACGCGGTGCCCTCGGGACCGATGTAGCTGAGTCCCGGCAGCACCCGGACGAAGGCCTGCCTCGCCCCGCTCGCGGCCCCGTCGACCGTGTTGGCGTTGTACGACGCGACGACGTTGTCGATCGCGTACCCGATCGACGGGACCTGGTCCTCCTCGTGGGTGGAACAGGCGGCAGCGGTGGCGATCAGTGCGAGTGCGGCAGCTGCGGCCCCGATCCGTCTGCTGATTGCCTCGCCTGTCCGCATCACTACTGCCTCTTCTTGTTTCGCTTTCCGGTCGGCCGGGCACCCGGCTTCGGCGCCTCGCCCGGGCGGCGCGGCGTGGTCGTCGCGGTCGCCGCCACCGAGCCTGCCAGTGCGCCGCTGGAAACCGAACCCGACCCGCCGGACCGCTCCGCCCGTCGCGCGAGCACCTTCGAGGTGTGCGCGGCGACCGGTCCCCACCGCTCCTTGATCGACACCAACAGCGGCGTGGCGAAGAAGATGGACGAGAACGCGCCGACCACGATGCCGACCAGCTGCACGACCGCGAGGTCCTTGAGCGTGCCGACACCGAGCAGTCCGACCGCGACGACGAGCAGGCCGACCACCGGCAGCACACTGATCACGGTGGTGTTGATCGACCTCATCAACGTCTGGTTGACGGCGAGGTTCGCCTGCTCCCCGTAGGTGCGGCGGGTGGTGTGCAGGACGCCGCGGGTGTTCTCCTCGACCTTGTCGAACACGACGACCGTGTCGTACAGCGAGAACCCCAGGATCGTCAGCAGGCCGATCACCGTCGCCGGGGTGACCTCGAGCCCGATCAGCGAGTACACACCCGCGGTGACGATCATGTCGAAGAACAGCGCGACGATCGCCGCGAACGCCATGTCCCGTTCGAACCGGATCGCGATGTAGACGCTCACGATCACCAGGAAGACGACGAGGGCGATCAGTGCCTTCTGGGTGATCTGACTGCCCCACGTCTCACTGACGTCGGCGACGCTGATCGCGTTCTTGCTCGGCACACCGTCCTGGTCCTCGGGCTGGAAGGCGTCGAACAGCGCGTCCTGGACGACGACGACCTCGCGTGCGTCGAGCGCCTCGGACCGGATCTGGATGGTCGCGCTGGCGCCGGAGCCCACGGTCTGCACCGAGACCGGCGCCTCGCCGAGCGCGTCGCTGTAGACCTGCTCGACCTGCTCGGTCGTCGCGCCGGTCGACGCGGGGAACTGGATGCGGGTGCCACCCTCGAAGTCGATGCCGAGGGAGAAGCCCCGGAACACCATGCTCGCGATCGAGATCAGCACGACGACGGCGACGACGGTGTAGTACGTGCGCCGCTTGCCGACGACGTCGAAGGCGCCGGTGCCGGTGTACAGCCGCGAGAGCAGGCTGTGCTTGGGGAGCGCACCCTGGTCGACAGCGTTGTCCGCCGGATCTGCGGTGCCGGTGTCGCGATCGGGTGCGTCGGATTCCGTTGGTTTCGTCATGCTCAGGACTCCTTCGCCTTCGCCGCGGCTGCCGCCGTCTTGCGTTCCCTGGCCACCTGGGCGACGGCGCCGAGGCCGTTCACGCTCGGCTTCGACCAGAACGCCGATTTCGATGCGAGGTGCACCAGCGGATGGGTCACCAGGAACACGACGACCACGTCGAGGATGGTCGTCAGGCCGAGGGTGAACGCGAAGCCGCGCACCTGGCCGACCGCGAGCACGTACAGCACGGCCGCGGCGATGAAACTCACCGCGTTACCGGACAGGATGGTCCGGCGGGCCCTGGCCCAACCGCGCGGGACGGCGGAGCGGAAGCTACGGCCCTCGCGCATCTCGTCCTTGATGCGTTCGAAGTAGACGACGAACGAGTCGGCGGTCATGCCGATACCGATGATCAGACCGGCAATACCCGCCAGGTCGAGGGTGAACCCGATGTACCGGCCGAGCAGCACCATGATCGCGTAGACCAGGACACCGGACAGCACCAACGACAACGCCGTCAGGATGCCGAGCATCCGGTAGTAGATCAGGCAGTACAGCAGCACCAGCGCCAGACCGATCGCACCCGCGATCAGACCCGCCTGCAGGGACGCCAAACCGAGCGTCGCGGAGACCGTTTCCGCCTCCGACGCCTCGAACGAGAGCGGCAGCGAACCGTACTTGAGGGTGTTCGCGAGCTCCTTGGCCGTCACCGCCGTGAAGTTGCCCGTGATCGACGTGGCGCTGCCCGCCGGGGTCGCGCCCTGGATCACCGGGGCGCTCACGACCTTCGAGTCCAGGGTGAACGCCGCCTGCTGACCGATGTTGGCGGAGGTGAACTGCGCCCAGGTGTTGCTGGCGTCCGACTTGAACGTCAGGCTCACCTCGTGGCGGGCCTGCTGCGAGTTGAACATCGACGTCGCGTCCGCGATCTCCTGCCCGTCGATGATGCTCGGGCCGAGCAGGTACACGGTGGTGCCGTCGGTCGAGCAGGCGACCAACGGCAGGGTGGGATCGTCGTTGCCCTGCAGCGGATCGGAGGCATTGCAGTCCAGAGTGGCCATCGCCTGCTGCTGCACCGCCGGGTCGGTGCTCTGCCGGGTAGCCCTCGCGGCCGCGATCTCGGCGGCCGCCTCGTCGCCGGTGGTGGCGTCGGCGGCCGGCTGACCGTCGTCGGGAGCTTCGGTCGCCGGTGCATCGGTGGTCGGCGCGTCGGTGGTCGGTGCCTGGGCCGGGAACGGACGGTTCTGCGCTGCCGGGGCTTCCGTGGTCGGCGCCGGGGTGGGTGTGGTGGCCGCCGGCGTCTGCCCCGTCTGGGCCTGCGCGTTCGCGGCCTGCGACCCGGTGACGGGCCGGATGTACAGCCGGGCCGTCTGGCCGAGTGTACGGGCCTGCGCGCTGTCGTCACCGGGGACGGTGATCACCAGGTTGTCGCCGTCGATGACGACCTCGGAGCCGGACACTCCGAGGCCGTTGACGCGGGTCTCGATGATCTCCTGCGCACGACGGAGGCTGTCCTGGCTCGGCCGGCTGCCGTCCGGGGTCCGCGCGGTCAGCGTGACCCGGGTCCCACCCTGCAGGTCGATACCGAGCTTCGGAGTCGGGGACTTGTCCCCCGTGAAGAAGACGAGCGCATACAGTGCGGCGACGATCAGCCCGAAGATCACGAGCGAACGCGCAGGCCTGACGGCTCCGCTGGGTGATGCCACGATCCGTAGTTCTCCTAGTACCTGTGTCGTGCAGCCGCGGTACGAGCACCACACTGCAGCCCCGCACACCACCGCTGCCGAGCGACGACGCTCGGCAGCAGGCGCGGGATCAGTTCAATCCTTGTCCCGGCTCATTCCTTGTCGAGGCGGCGCTGCGTCTGTTCGGGGGTCTCCTCGGCCGGTCCGGCCGCGGTGTCGGTGCCGTCGAGATCGGTGTCGGTCTCGACGAGGTCGGTGTCGTCCTCGTCGAGATCGGTGTCGTCGGCGACCCGTTCGCGGATCACCAGACGCGACCACGTGGTCACGACGCCGGGTGCGATCTCGAGATCCACGGTCGACTCGCCGAGGCCGGCCACGGTGGCATGCAGACCCGCCGTGGTCATGACCCGGTCACCGACCTGGAGCGAATCCTGCACCTCGGTGGTCTTCGCCATTTCCTTCTTCTGGCGGCGGATGCCGAGGAACATCGGCACCAGCAGGGCGAGAATCAGGAGCGGGAACAGCAATTCCATCGTTGAAGTCAGTCCTCGGGGTTCGTCCGTGTCACCGGTCCCGTGCGGACCGCTGCAGTACACCAGTGTGCCATCACTCCCACAGCGCCTGCTGCGGTTCGTTGACGCGTACATCTATTCCGCCCGTCGCCGCGTCCGGCGGCGGCGTCAGACCGAGCTGTTCCCAGGCGGCCGCGGTCGCGACCCGGCCGCGGGGCGTGCGGGCGATCATCCCCGCCCGCACGAGGAACGGCTCACACACCTCCTCCACGGTGCCCGGCTCCTCCCCCACCGCGACGGCGAGGGTCGACACCCCGACCGGTCCGCCGCCGAAGCTGCGGACCAGCGCGCTGAGGACCGCCCGGTCGAGCCGGTCGAGTCCGAGCTGGTCGACGTCGTACACCGCCAGTGCGGCCCGCGCGACGTCCCGGGTGATGACGCCGTCCGCACGCACGTCCGCGAAGTCCCGGACCCGACGAAGCAGCCGGTTCGCGATACGGGGGGTCCCTCGGGACCGCCCGGCGATCTCCGCGCTCGCCTCGTCGCCCAGCGTGACGCCGAGAATCCCCGCCGACCGCAACAGGATTCGCTGCAGTTCCGGCGGATCGTAGAAGTCCATGTGCGCAGTGAACCCGAAGCGGTCACGCAGCGGACCGGTCAGCGACCCGGACCGGGTGGTGGCACCGACAAGGGTGAACGGCGCGACCTCGAGCGGGATGGACGTGGCGCCGGGACCCTTGCCGACGACGACGTCGACGCGGAAGTCCTCCATCGCCAGGTACAGCATCTCCTCGGCCGGGCGGGCGATCCGGTGGATCTCGTCGATGAACAGCACGTCGCCCTCGACGAGGTTGCTCAGCATCGCCGCCAGGTCACCGGCCCGCTCCAGGGCAGGTCCCGACGTCAGCCGCAGCGACGTGCCGAGCTCGGTGGCGATGATCATCGCCATCGACGTCTTGCCCAGCCCGGGAGGGCCGGAGAGCAGGATGTGGTCGGGAGTGCCGCCGCGCTTCTTCGCGCCGGCCAGGACCAGCTGCAGTTGTTCCCGGACCCGCGGCTGGCCGATGAAGTCGTCCAGCGAGGTCGGCCGCAGGCTGGCCTCGACGTCACCGTCGCCGGTGAGCATCTGCGCCGAGACCTGCGACTCCGCGGGATCGACGGCGTCGCCGTGCTCGGTCACCGGCTCTTACCCAGGAGGGCGAGCGCCGACCGCAGTGCGCGGGAGGTGTCCGCGTCCGGATCCGCGGCGAGGACCGAGTCGGTCGCCGGCTCTGCCTGCTTGAGGGGGAACCCGAGACCGACCAGCGCCTCGACGATCTGGTCGCGGATCGGTCCCGCGGCGGCCGCGGCGGCCGGGGATCCCGGTGCGGCGGGGACCGCCTCGACCTTGTCGCGCAACTCCACGACCATCCGCTCGGCACCTCGTTTGCCGATACCTGGGACCCGGGTCAGGGCGGACACGTTCCCCTCGGCGAGCGCCTTGCGCAGCGCCTCCGGCTCCAGGACCGCGAGGATCGCCATCGCGAGACGCGGCCCGACACCGGAGACGGTCTGCAGCAGGCCGAACAGGTCACGCGATTCGCTGTCGTGGAAGCCGTAGAGCGTCATCGATTCCTCGCGGACGATCATCGCGGTGACGAGTCGCACGTCGGCTCCACGCTGCAGTGTCGCGAGGGTGGCCGGCGTCGCGTTCAGCTTGTAGCCGACGCCCGCGGCCTCGAGCACCACGTGGTCGAGCGCGATCTCGAGCACCTCGCCACGGACCGACGCGATCATTGCGAACCTGCCTTCTTCAACCTGGATCTGTTCAGTTCCGCGAGACGCGCCTCGTACCGCCGCTTCTGGTCCGCGGCTGCGGCCTCGGCACGTGCCATCCGCTCGATCATCGGCGCCCGCCAACAGTGGCAGATGGCCAGTGCGAGCGCATCGGCGGCGTCCGCAGGCCGCGGCGCCTGCTGCAGGCCGAGGATGCGGGTCACCATCGCGGTGACCTGTGCCTTGTCGGCGCGACCGTTTCCGGTGACGGCGGCCTTGACCTCCGACGGGGTGTGGAATCGGACGGGCACGCCCCGCTGCCCCGCGGCCAGCGCGACGACACCACCCGCCTGGGCGGTCCCCATCGCGGTCGAGACCTGATGCTGGGCGAAGACGCGCTCGATCGCCACCACTTCCGGGCTGTGCACGTCGATCCAGTGGCAGGCCGCGTCGTAGACGGAGTTCAGGCGCATCGCCAACTCCATGTCCGCAGGCGTGCGCACCACGTCGACGTCGAGCGCGGTCACCTGCCGCCCGCGCCCGGACTCGACCAGCGCGATACCGCACCGCGTCAGTCCGGGGTCGACACCCATCACACGCACGCGCCCACCTCTCCGAGCAGCCGATGCCGCTTGTACGAACAGCTGTTCGAGAGTATAGGCGCGTGCGGTGACATCGTCGGAGACCAACACGCGGTCGCCCGAGCGTGAACGATCAGGCGTCGAGTTCCGCCAGGACGTCGTCGGAGACGTCGACGTTGGTGTACACGTTCTGCACGTCGTCCGAATCCTCGAGCGCGTCGACCAGCTTGAACACCTTGCGGGCTCCGTCGACGTCGACGGGGACCTCGACGGAGGCGCGGAAGTCCGGGTCGGCGGAGTCGTAGTCGATGCCCGCGTCGACGAGCGCGGTACGGACCGCGATCAGGTCACCCGCCTCGGAGACGATCTCGAACTGCTCGCCCAGGTCGTTGATCTCCTCGGCGCCGGCCTCGAGCACGACCTCGAGGATCTCGTCCTCGCTGCGGCCGGCCTTGTCCAGCACGACGACACCCTTGCGGCTGAACAGGTACGACACCGAACCTGGATCGGCCATGTTGCCGCCGTTGCGGGTCATCGCGGTGCGCACCTCGCCCGCGGCGCGGTTGCGGTTGTCGGTGAGGCACTCGATCAGCACGGCGACGCCGTTGGGGCCGTACCCCTCGTACATGATCGTCTGCCAGTCTGCGCCGCCCGCCTCCTCACCGGCACCGCGCTTGCGCGCCCGCTCGATGTTGTCGTTGGGAACGGAGGTCTTCTTCGCCTTCTGGATGGCGTCGTACAGCGTCGGGTTTCCGGCCGGGTCACCACCGCCGGTTCGCGCGGCCACCTCGATGTTCTTGATCAGCTTCGCGAAGGCCTTGCCGCGCTTGGCGTCGATCGCGGCCTTCTTGTGCTTGGTGGTGGCCCATTTGGAATGGCCGCTCATGCGTGGTTCCCTCTTCCGTGTCTGCCTGTCCCGGATGTGGATGCACCCGCGACAGCGCCGGACGCTGCAGCAGGGATCACAGTGGAGCCAGTTTACCCGCGCGCCGCGATCGCCTCGCGCACCATGTCGACGAACAACTCGTGCACCCGCCGGTCCCCGGTCACCTCGGGATGGAACGAGGTAGCCACGACGTTCCCCTGCCGGACCGCGACGACGCGCCCCGCCGCCGGGCCCTCCGGGACGGTGGCGAGCACTTCGACCCCCTCGCCGACCCGCTCGACCCACGGCGCGCGAATGAACACCGCACGCATCGGACCGCCCGGCACGTCCGCGAAGTCGAGGTCCTCCTCGAACGAGTCGACCTGACGACCGAAAGCGTTGCGCCGCACCGTGATGTCGATACCCGACAGGCAGTGGGCGTCGGGCCGGGTGTCGAGGATCTCGGACGCGAGCAGGATCATGCCCGCACACGACCCGTAGGCGGGCATGCCAGCGCGCAGCCGTTCCCGCAGCGGCTCGAGCAGGTCGAACACGACGAGCAACCGGCTCATCGTCGTCGACTCGCCGCCCGGGATCACCAGTCCGTCGACCGCTTCGAGCTCGGCGGAGCGGCGCACCGTGATCGCGCGGGCGCCCGCCGCCTCGATCGCCGCGACGTGTTCGCGGACGTCGCCCTGCAGGGCGAGGACCCCGACCACGGGTCGAGTGGCGGGCTGATCGGCGGGCGGGGTCACGGGTACGCACACGGTGTTGATGACAGGTCCAATCATGTTGCAGAAAAGTACTTCTCGAACGGTCAGTCGCGCAGCAGCCGAGTCAGGCCCTCCTGCACCACAGCGGCGACGAGCACTCCGGACCGGTCGAAGATGCGACCCTGGGTGAGGGCGCGCCCGAAGCCGGCGGACGGTGACGACTGATCGTAGAGCAGCCACTCGTCGGCCCGAAACGGACGCAGGAACCACAGCGCGTGGTCGAGCGACGCCTGCTGCAGTGCCGTACCCGCGTGCGGCACCTGGGCCGACCCGAGCAGCGTCATGTCGGACATGTAGGCCAGCGTGCAGATGTGGAAGACGGGGTCCTCGGGCAGGGTGCGGCGGTACCGGAACCAGACCTGCTGCTGCGCGGGAACACCGGGACGGCGGGCGATCCGTTCCTGCGGTACGAAGCGCAGGTCCCAGTCGGACCACTCGCGGAACTCCCACGGGATGTCCTCGCCGACGACCTGCGCGATGTCGGGCAGGTCCTCGGGGTCGGGCACCGGCGGCATCCGGTCTCCGTGTTCGATGCCCTCGTCGCCGACGTGGAACGACGCCGACATGGTGAAGATCGCCTGACCGTCCTGCACTCCGGTGACGCGACGCGTGCAGAACGAGCGCCCGTCCCGAATCCGGTCGACGAGGAACACCGTGGGAATGGTGGGGTTGCCCGGACGCAGGAAGTACCCGTGCAGCGAGTGCACCCGGTACCGGTCGTCGACCGTGCGCACCGCCGACACCAGCGCCTGCCCGGCGACCTGGCCGCCGAACGTGCGGGTCATCGTCGTGTCGGCCACGATGCCCCGGAAGATGTCCTTCTCGAGCTGTTCGAGTTCGAGAATCTCCTCGATCGACGACATGTGGCACCCCTTTCGGCAGGGGTAACGCTAGCAACGACGCGGCCCCGCTCTCGTCAAGCGGGGCCGCGTCGCCGCGTGCAGCGTGCCGGGAGTTGCGCCTAGGCCGGTACCCCGGCGTTCGTGTCCGCCAGCAGCTGACCGCCGTCGAGCTTGAGCTGCTGTCCCGTCACCCACTTGGATTCGTCGGAGGCCAGGTAGAGGACTGCCTCGGAGACGTCGCGGGGCGAGAGCCACGGCACGCCCATCGGCGACTTCGCGGTCAGCGCCGGAATCATGTCCTCACGGTTGGGATTCTCGACGTCCGGGCGGAAGGCGTTGTACATGAACTCGTTGTCCATCATCGTCGTGTCGACGTTGGTCGGGTGGATCACGTTCACGCGGATCTGCCGGTCGGCGTAGACACGCGCCAGGTCGTGGCCGAACCGTGCCACGTGCCGCTTGGCGTGCGCGTATCCGAGACCACCGGCGCCGGTGATGTCGACCGAGCCCCTGATCAGGGCGGCCGTCGATCCGGTCAGGATGATCGACGCACCACGGTCGAGGTACGGCACCGCGGCGGTGACCGCATTGACGACACCGAAGAGGTTCACCTGCACGACGTCGATGAAGGCCTCCGGCGTGTTCGACCCCATCGTCAGGATTCCGGCCTGGGCGACGACGACATCGAGCTTGCCGAGTTCGGTCACACCCTCGTCGAGCGCCTTCTTCAGCTGGGACAGTTCCCGCACGTCGGCCTGCCTGGCGACGATGCGGCGACCCAACGCCTTGACCTGCCGAACCGTCTCGTCGAGGTCCTCACTCGTCGCCATCGAGTACGGCGCTGTCTCGATGTCCTCGAGCAGGTCGACTGCGATGATGTCCGCGCCCTCCTCCGCCAGGCGAACGGCGTGGCTACGGCCCTGGCCCCGGGCAGCACCGGTGATGAAGGCGACTTTGCCTTCCGTACGTCCCGACATGAATTACTCCTTGGTCCTCAAATGTGTGAAACAGCCGCGGTAGCGGCGTGAAGGGTGCGGGGTTCCGCCACCGGGCAACGCAACGGGTCGATCAGGCCTGCGCGGCAGACGGAACACCGTCCAGGATCACGGTCTTCGACTCGAGGTACGGCAGCAGTCCGTCCCGGCCGCCTTCGCGCCCGACACCGGACTGCTTGAACCCACCGAAGCCCAGCCGTGGATCCTGCCGGAATCCGTTGTGCCCCACGGTGCCCGAACGAATTCGACGGGCGACGTCGTAGGCACGGTCGGCGTCGTCGGTGAAGACGCTCGCGTTCAGACCGAAGACGGTGTCGTTGGCCAGCTCGATCGCGTGTTCCTCGTTGTCCGCGGGGATCACGCTGAGGACGGGACCGAAGATCTCCTGCTGCGCGATGGTCGACCCGTTGTCCACGCCCGCGAAGACGGTCGGCTCGATGTAGAACCCACGGTCGAGCTCGCTCGGCCGGCCACCGCCGGTGACGAGCCTCGCGCCCTCGGCCAGACCCTTCTGGACGAACTGCTCGACTCGATCGCGCTGACGCTCCATCGCCAGGGGGCCGAGCTGGGACGCGGGATCGAACGGATCCCCGACCCGGACGGCGCCGAAGAACGAGCCGAGTGCCTCCGCGAACTCGTCGTGGCGATGCCGGCTGACGATGATGCGCGTCAGTGACGAGCACACCTGGCCGTTGAGGGTGCACTCCGCCGCGGCGAGTGCCTGGGCCGCAGTCTCGAGGTCGTAGTCGTCGAGCACGATCGCCGGCGACTTGCCGCCCAACTCCAGTGTGTAGCGCGCCATCCGGTCGCCACAGAGACTGGCGATCCGCCGGCCGACGGCACTGGATCCGGTGAAGGCGACCTTGTCGACTCGCGGATCCCGCACGAGCTGCTCGGAAATCTCGCGGTCGGCCACGACGACGTTCAACACGCCTGCGGGCAAACCGATCTCCTCGGCGATCTCGGCGAGGACGTAGGCCTCCCCTGGCGCTTCCTGGGGCGCCTTGAGGACCACCGTGCATCCGGCCAGCAACGCGGGCGCGACCTTGTAGGACGCCAGCGACATCGGCGTGTTCCAGGCGACGATCGCGCCGACGACGCCGATCGGTTCGCGGACAACGGCGTTGAAGGCGCCCTGCACCGGATCGTGTTGCACCTCGAACGGGAAGTCCGCGGCGAGGTCGGCGTAGTAGTCGTAGGTGGCACCGACGCGTTCGATGGAGACAGTCGCCATCGAATGCAGGACACCGACCTGCCGGGTCCACAGCAGACTCGCGTCCGCGGACCGCCGGCGCAGTCCGTCGGCGAGCTTACGCAGCCACTCGGCGCGCTCGGCGGGCGTCAACCGAGGCCATGCGGA
Organism: Rhodococcus sp. NPDC003318; assembly: GCF_042879035.1. NCBI lineage: Bacteria > Bacillati > Actinomycetota > Actinomycetes > Mycobacteriales > Nocardiaceae > Rhodococcus > Rhodococcus sp. NPDC003318. The sequence goes on from NZ_JBIAOU010000001.1 coordinate 487,646, forward strand.
GTGGTCGAAGGCCCGTCGCGCCGCACCGATTGCCCGCGACATGTCCTCCGCGCTCGCCTCGACGACCCGGAAGACAGCCTCTTCCGTTGCGGGGTCGACGATCTCGAACGTGGACGACGATGTCGGGACCTGCCATTGCCCATCGATGAAGAGCCGGTCCGGATGGCGGAGCGGCACGTCGGCATCTCGCTGGGCAAAAGTTGTGACCTGCGCCGATCGGTCGAGGTCAGTTTGGCTGGACACCGAAGCCTCCGTTTCCGGCCCACCGGTGAGCCGCGGGAAAAGCCGTCCCGCGTCGGGAACGACCGTTTCTGTGAGTGACGAGATAAGCATCACTGCTTATTTTCGGATTGTCAATGCGCTCAATGCAGTACGTCCGCACAAGGGCGGCCGAGGATTCCGAACGGTCGGATTCCGGTTGTGGCCGGAACCGAAGGAGCACAACCGGACCCGACGTCGCCCTAGTCTTCGAGCGACAAGGTCCGCCCGGGGCACACGGCGACCGCCTCTTTCGCCTGCGCGGTCTCGGCATCGCCCTCCGGGTGCGGGCGAAGCACGATGACGGTGCCGTCGTCGTCGTTCTGCTCGAACAGGTCCGGGCTCACCAGGACGCACTGGCCGGCGCCCACGCACCGGCTCTCGTCGACGATGATTCGCATGGTCACCAGGCCACCATCAACTCGTGGATGCCGTAGGTCGGGCCGTCCTCCTTGAAGGAGAGCTCGTCGAACGGACTCGTCAGACGCAGCGCCGGCACCCGGCGCAGGAGCGTGGCCAGGACCACCTCGAGCTCGAGGCGAGCAAGGTTCTGACCGAGGCACACGTGTGGCCCGAATCCGAAGGACAGGTGATTGCGCGCCATGCGGGTGAAGTCGATCTCGTCGGGATCGGGGAAGACCGAGGGGTCACGGTTGGCCGTGTTCGTCAGCGCCAGGACACCTTCGCCGGCCTTGATCTGCACGCCGCCGATCTCGAGGTCCTCGGTGGCAAGTCGTGCCGCGCCGATCTCGGCAATCGTGAAGTACCGGAGCAGCTCCTCGACAGCCCCCGCCATGAGTTCGGGATTGTCGAGCAACGTCGCGAGATGCCCACGCTTGTCCAACAGCGTCGCCACGGACAGCGAGATCATGTTCGCGGTCGTCTCGTGGCCGGCGATGAGCAGCAGGAAGCCCATCTCCTCCACACCTTCAGGATCGACTCCGGCGGCGAGCTGGCGGCTCAGCAGGTCGTCGCCGGGCGACTTGATCTTCTCCTGGACCAGGTCGGAGATGTAGGACTTGAGTCGACCGATCGCAGCACCCCTCTGCTCGGGCGTTGCAGTCGGGCGGCTGAAGTCCGCGCTGCACTCCTGGAAGAACTCGTGGTCGGCGTACGGAACGCCGAGCATCTCCGAGATCACCTTGGACGGCACCGGAAGCGACAGCGCCTCGACGAGGTCGACCTCGGACGGCCCGGCCAGCATGGCGTCGACGGCTTCGTCGACGATCTCCTGGATGCGGGGGCGCCACGAGTTCACGCGCTGCACCGTGAACTCGCCGAGGATCGCGCGCCGCACCCGGGTGTGATCCGGTGCGTCCATCTCGATCAGCTGTTGGCGACGGTCGGGCGCCATGTAAGGCATGTGGTTCGGGTGGCGGGGATCTCGCCGGTCGGAGCTCAGGCGGCTGTCGCCGAGCATCGCCCTGACGTCCGCGAGTCGAGTCAGGACCCAGAGACGACGTCCGTCGACCATCTCCACCCAACTGATGGGGTTCTCCGACTGCAGACGCAGGTGGTCGGCCGGTGGACGATGCGGACTGGTACGGGTCAGTGAGATCTTGGAGCTTGTCATGATGTACTCCCCAATGGGCGTGTCGCCATAAGTGGACGACTGTCGTCCGGTTACCGAAAGTGAGGCTAGTCACATCGACCCCAGAAAGTCCAGACCCGAAAGGAATTCGATGCGGGAAAAAGTCATCCCGCCGAACACGGCGGGGGGTCCAGCACTACGCGCGGATGCGCGCCGGAACCGCAACCAGATCATCGTGGCGGCGAAAAGCCTCTTCCGAACTTCCGGGCTCGACGTGTCGATGGAGGCCATCGCGCGCACGGCCGGCGTCGGAGTCGGTACCCTGTACCGCCGCTTCCCCGATCGCGCGGGGTTGGTCGCGGCCGTGGCTGCACAAAGCTTCCGTGACGTGCTGGCCGATGTCACAGAGGCGAAGGAAGTGGAGCCGAGTGCGTGGGACGCTTTCGTCCGTCTCGCCACGCAGTCCGAAAACCTACGGCTCACAGTGCATTTGGCATTCCTGTCACTGCAGTCGTGGCGTGACGTGCACGCCGCACCCGAGTCCGAGGGGGTGCACCGGGAGATGATGTCTGCGCTCGAAGCCCTTGTGCAGGACGCACAAGAGGAGGGTTCCATTCGCCGCGATATCGGCGCCGGCGACGCGCTCTACCTGATATCCGTGGTCCTCGGGAACCGATCGCCCGGGACCGACACGATGCGCGGGATGTCGACGGAGCGGTCCCTGAGGCTGGTGCTGGACGGCTTGCGTGCCGAACCCAGCGGTGCCCTGCCGGGCGAACCGGTCACGGTGCAGGAACTGAACACACGCATGAAGCAGGGCGCCGACACCCTGGAGGGCTGAGGCGCGGTGCACGCACACGGGTGCCCGTGATGTCACCTACACGCCGAACGGGCGCCACCGCTGAAGCGGGGCGCCCGTTCGGCATCGGATGAGTTCGGTTCACCAACCGCGTTCGGCGAGGCGGTGCGGCTGCGGGATCTCGTCGACGTTGATGCCGACCATCGCCTCCCCGAGACCGCGGGAGACCTTGGCGAGGACGTCCGGGTCGTCGTGGAAGGTGGTGGCCTTGACGATTGCCGCGGCCCGCTCGGCCGGGTTGCCGGACTTGAAGATGCCCGAACCGACGAACACGCCTTCGGCGCCGAGCTGCATCATCATCGCCGCGTCCGCCGGGGTCGCGATGCCACCCGCGGTGAACAGGGTGACCGGAAGCTTGCCGGCCTTCGCGACCTCGACCACCAAATCGTACGGGGCCTGGAGTTCCTTCGCCGCGACGTACAGCTCGTCCTCTGGCAGCGACGTCAGGCGCCGGATCTCCTGCCGGATCTTCCGCATGTGCGTGGTGGCGTTCGAGACGTCACCGGTGCCGGCCTCGCCCTTCGAGCGGATCATCGCCGCGCCCTCGTTGATGCGGCGCAGCGCCTCACCGAGGTTGGTGGCACCACACACGAACGGGACGGTGAAGGCGAACTTGTCGATGTGGTTCTCGTAGTCCGCCGGAGTCAGGACCTCGGACTCGTCGATGTAGTCGACGCCGAGGGACTGCAGGATCTGCGCCTCGACGAAGTGACCGATCCGGGCCTTGGCCATCACCGGGATCGAGACGGCGGAGATGATGCCGTCGATCATGTCCGGATCGGACATGCGAGACACGCCACCCTGCGCGCGGATGTCGGCCGGGACGCGCTCGAGCGCCATGACGGCGACCGCGCCCGCGTCCTCGGCGATCTTCGCCTGCTCCGGGGTGACGACGTCCATGATGACCCCGCCCTTGAGCATCTCGGCCATCCCCCGCTTGACGCGGGCAGTTCCTGTCGTAGGGGCGGTATCGGGGGTACTCACGGCAAGCTCCATCAGTCGTGTTCTGTACTCGGAACCGCCCCGGCCACGGTCGTCCCTCTCCGTGCCGTGCCGGTGCGTGACATCGATCCTAGTTCGTCAGCGAATGGAGCGAACCCCGGGTTCGTCGTCGCGGGCCAGCAGGGCCCGGACCTCGCCGACCAGGTCCGGAAGATCCTCCGGATAGACCGTCTCCCCGTCCGCCGCGACGGCGCGCATGTCTGCCGGCGAACACCACCGGTGCCCCGAGATCGCGCGGCGCTCGAGCTCGGTGAATCCGAACCGCTCCGGTGTGAACGCCGGGTGTGCGAGCGCGAAGAACAGCTCCTCCGAACGGATCAGCTCCCCGTCGTACGGGAAGACCGCGACGCGGCGCCAGATCGGTCCCCTCAGCACCGCACCGTCGACGACCAGACCGGTCTCCTCGCGGATCTCGCGCACCGCGGCCTCGCGGAGGGTTTCCCCGGACTCGACGCCGCCGCCGATCGTGAACCAGAACGACACGTCCGGCACCTGCGGGTCGTGACCACGCAGCAACAGCACCCGGCCCTGCTCGTCGACCAGGACGACCCGTGCCGAGGTGCGCATCTCGTCGACGCCCTGTCCGGCACCGGCCGACGGCGTCGTCCGTTCGGCGATCTCGAAGTACGTGGGCAGTGGTGCCGTGCCGCCGAGGTGCAGCAGCCGGACCAGGCGCCGCGTACGCAGCGCCAGGGTGTCGCGGACCGCGTCGTTGTGGAAGCGCCGGGCGATCAGCACGCGGGCCTCCGCGTCGGCGAGCTCGGCGACCAACTGGGGCGCGAGCGCTTCGGCCGGGACCGCGTTCAACGCGGCCGACAACAGGTTCTCGGCGGACTCGCGGTCCGCCCGGTCGGCCCGTTCGGCGCGATCGGCCAACGCCGCCAGGCGTGTTCCGTCCGCCGCGGGGTGCGCCGCGGAGCCGAAAACGGCCCCGGAGGGCACCATCGCGGCCGAGACGGCGCGGGCGACGACGGCACGGCGGGCCAGCGCGGCGTCGAGCGACTGCCACGACTGGTCCGACCGCACGTGCAGACGGTCGAGACGGTTTGCGGTGCCGTACGCCCACACACCGATCGCGACGACCACCGCGACGACGAGCGCCACCACCAGGACCGTGGTGGCCGAGAACGTCATCACGCCTCCACCCGCACGCCGTGCGCGCCGACGGTGACCGTCTCGTACACCCGCAGGATCTGTTCCGCGACCACCGGCCAGTCGTACTCGGCGACCACCTCGGTCGCGACGTCGATCAGGGCGCGTCGACGATCCGGGTCGGAGAGCACCGCCTCCAGTGCGCCGGCCAGCGCGTCACTGTCCCCGATCGGGGTCAGCATGCCGGCGGTGCCGTCGCGCAGCACCCGACGGAACGCGTCGAGTTCGCTCGCCACCACCGGGGTGCCTGCCGCCATCGCCTCGACGAGCACGATCCCGAACGACTCGCCACCGAGGTTGGGTGCGCAGTAGACGTCGGCGGAGCGCAGCGCCGAGGCCTTCTCCTCGTCGCTGACCTGACCGAGCAGGCGCAGGTGCGTCGCGTACCGGCCGGCCTCCTTGCGCAGCCGGGCTTCGTCGCCGCGTCCGACGACCAGCACCTGCAGGTCGGGATGTCGATCGACCAGCTCGGGCAGCGCACCGAGCAGGACGGCCATCCCCTTGCGCGGCTCGTCGTACCGACCGAGGAACAGCACCGTGCCCCCTGCCCGCGGATAGCCTTCCAGCGGAACGGCATCCGCGAAGGCCGGGACGTCCACCCCGTTCGGAATCTCGACCGCGTCCGAGCCGAGCGACTCGACCTGCCAGCGCCTCGCCAATTCCGAGACCGCGATGCGGCCGGTGATCTTCTCCAGGTACGGCTGCAGCACACTCTGGAAAGTGCTGAGCACCAACGACTTCGTGGTCGAGGTGTGGAATGTCGCGACGATCGGCCCCTCGGCGATCTTCATCGCCAGCATCGACAGGCTCGGCGCGTTCGGCTCGTGGATGTGCAGCACGTCGAAGTCGTTGTCCGCAATCCACCGCCGCACCCGCGCGTACGACACCGGACCGAACGTCAGCCGGGCCACGGACCCGTTGTAGGGGATGGCAACCGCGCGACCGGCCGAGACCACGAAGTCGGGCAACTCGGTGCCGTCCGACGCCGGCGCCAGCACGCTCACCTTGTGGCCCCGCTCGATCAACACCTGTGCCAGCTCGACGACGTGCGCCTGAACTCCGCCAGGGACGTCGAACGAGTAGGGGCACACCATCCCGATCCGCACGTCAGCCCTCCATTCGGGCCAGGCGCGCCTCGGACAGGTCGGCCAGCCACAGCGGCTGCAGCATGTGCCAGTCCGCCGGGTGTGCGGCGATGTTCGCCGCGAAGCGGTCGGCCAGGGTCTGCGTCGCCGCCTCGACCCCGACGGTGGTGTCGATCGGGGCGTCGACCGAGAATCCCCAGTCGTCGCCGTCGAACCAGCAGTGCACCGGCAGCAGGGCCGCGCCCGTGTCGACGGCGAGCTTCGCGGGCCCGGCGGGCATTCGCGTCGGCTCCCCGAAGAAGGTGACGGGCACTCCGTGCTTCGCGAGGTCGCGCTCGCCGAGCAGGCAGACGATCCCGTTGTCGCGGAGCCGGTCCGCGAGTTCCCCGAAGGGTGGTTTCTGCCCACCGGTGAGCGGGAAGATCTCGAATCCGAGACTCTCCCGGTAGTCGACGAAGCGCTGGTACAGCGACTCCGGCTTCAGGCGTTCCGCCACGGTCGCGAAGCGGCCGCGACTCTGTACCAGCCAGACCCCGGCCATGTCCCAGTTGCCGCTGTGCGGCAACGCCAGGACGGCGCCCCGCCCGTCCGCCAGTGCGGTGTCGATGTGTTCCTTGCCGCGCACCTTCGCGTCGAGTCGGCGTCCCAGCTCGGCGTGCTCCATCGACGGCAGCCGGAAGGCCTCCCGCCAGTACCGGGCATAGGACCGCACCGACGCCCGGATCAACTCGTCGGGCACCTCACCGGGCCCGACCCCGAGAACCCGGGCGAGGTTGCGGCGCAACTGGTCCGGGCCCCCGTTTCGGCGCGCGGCGAGATCGGCACCCGCGTCGAACACGCGGGTGGCGACCTTCTCGGGAAGGGCGCGCACCAGCCGCCATCCGGCGGCGTAGCCGAGGTCGCTCACCCGCTCTGCGCGGCTCACTGCTCGGATTCCCGACCGTCGGCCGGGGTGCCGATGGGCAGCAGGTCCCGGGCACCCGGCGCGTTGCGGACCGCCAGCACCCGCTGGAAGACCGTGACCACGCTCGCGGCGGCGAGGATCCACATCGCGACGTACACCGCCCACGAGAGCCACCCGATCTCGAACTGCCCTGCGATACCGGTCAATCCGGCACCCACCAGGACGATGATCAGGCGGTCCGGACGCTCGATCAGGCCGCCGTCGGCGGACAGGCCGCTGGCCTCCGCCCGCGCCTTCGCGTACGAGATGACCTGGGACGTCACCAGACAGACCAGCGTCGCGACGAGCAGTGAGCGGCTGTCCTCGTGGTAGACGGCCCACCACGCCAGGCCCGCGAAGATCGCGCCGTCCGCGATCCGGTCGCAGGTCGCGTCGAGCACCGCTCCGTAGCGGGTTCCGCCGCCCCGCGCCCGGGCCATCGCGCCGTCGAGCATGTCGAACATGACGAAGAACCAGATCAGCATGGTTCCCCAGAACAGGTGCCCGGACGGGAACAGGGTCAACGCACCCGCGACACTCGCGACGGTCCCGAACACGGTGACCGCGTCCGGGGACAGGCCGGTGCTCACCAGCGCCCGGCCCAGCGGGGCCGTCGCCTTCGAGACCGATGCCCGTCCCAGAATGCTCAGCATCTAGTTGCCTCCGCTCGCGGGGGCGATCTCCTGCCACGCGGCCGACAGCAGCGCCCGGGTCTCCCGCAGCAACTGCGGCATCACCTTCGTGCTCCCGAGGACGGTGATGAAGTTCGCGTCCCCACCCCACCGCGGAACGATGTGCTGGTGCAGGTGCTCCGCGAGCGAACCGCCGGCTGCCGCACCGAGATTGAGACCGACGTTGAACGCGTCCGGGCGCGAGACCCGCTTGATGACGCGGATCGCCTGCTGCGTGAACGCCATCAGCTCGGCTGACTCACCCGGGGTCAGGTCCTCGAGGGCCGCCACCCGCCGGTACGGCACCACCATCATGTGTCCCGGGTTGTAGGGATACAGGTTCAGCACCGCGTAGACGTGCTCGCCGCGAGCGACGATCAGGCCCTCTTCGTCACTCATCTTCGGGATGGCGGTGAAGGGCCCCTCGTCCGACTGGGCCGCCTTCGGCGCCTCGGCGATGTAGGACATCCGGTGCGGCGACCACAGCCGCTGCAACCGGTCCGGGTCACCCGGACCGGTGTCCACCAGCGGCGACTCCGGCTGGCCGGGCGTCTCGCTCATGCGAGGTCACCGACCAGGTCGGCGGTCGGCGACGCGTTCTCACGTCGTGCGATCCACTCGGTGATGGCCGTGACGGCCTGCGTCACCGGAATTCCGTTGACCTGCGTGCCGTCCCGGAACCGGAAACTCACCGCTCCCGCCTCGACGTCCCGCTCGCCCGCGAGGAGCATGAACGGCACCTTCTGCGTGGTGTGGTTGCGGATCTTCTTCTGCATCCGGTCGTCGCTGACGTCGACCTCCGCGCGCACACCGGCCTTCTTCAGCTGCGCGACCACGTCGAAAAGGTGGTCCTCGAACGCCTCGGCGACGGGGATGCCCACCACCTGGACCGGCGCCAGCCATGCCGGGAACGCGCCGGCGTAGTGCTCGGTGAGCACGCCGAAGAACCGCTCGATCGACCCGAACAGGGCGCGATGGATCATCACCGGACGGTGCTTCGCGCCGTCCGTGCCGGTGTACTCGAGCTCGAAGCGTTCCGGCAGGTTGAAGTCCAGCTGGATCGTCGACATCTGCCAGCTGCGTCCGAGCGCGTCCTGCACCTGCACCGAGATCTTCGGCCCGTAGAACGCGGCGCCGCCCGGATCGGGAACCAGGTTCAGCCCGGAGGCCTGGCCGACCTCGCGCAGCGTCTCGGTCGCCTCCTCCCACAGGGCGTCGTCGCCGACGAACTTGTCGGGGTTCTTCGTCGACAACTCGAGGTGGAAGTCGTCGAGGCCGTAGTCCTTCAGCAGCCCGAGCACGAACTGCAGCGTGGTGGTCAGCTCGTCGCGCATCTGCTCCTTGGTGCAGTAGATGTGCGCGTCGTCCTGCGTCATGCCGCGGACCCGGGTCAGGCCGTGCACGACACCGGACTTCTCGTAGCGGTACACCGAGCCGAACTCGAACAGCCGCAACGGAAGCTCACGGTACGACCGTCCGCGGGAGCGGAAGATCAGGTTGTGCATCGGGCAGTTCATCGGCTTGAGGTAGTAGTTCTGGCCCGGCTTGCGCACGGTGCCGTCCTCGTTCAGTTCCTCGTCGATGTGCATCGCGGGGAACATGCCGTCGCGGTACCAGTCCAGGTGACCGGAGACCTCGTACAGATGCTGCTTGGTGATGTGCGGCGAGTAGACGAACTCGTAGCCCTCCTCGACGTGCCGCTTGCGGGAGTAGTTCTCCATCTCCTGCCGGATGATGCCGCCCTTGGGGTGGAACACCGGCAGACCGGACCCGAGCTCGTCGGGGAAGGAGAACAGGTCGAGGTCGGCGCCGACCTTGCGGTGATCGCGACGCTCGGCCTCGGCGAGCAGCTCGAGGTGCTGGTCCAGCGCCTCGGTCGACTCCCATGCGGTGCCGTAGATGCGCTGCAGACCCTCACGGGACTGGTCGCCGCGCCAGTAGGCGGCCGAGCTGCGGGTGATCTTGAACGCCGGGATGAACTTGGTGGTCGGGATGTGCGGGCCGCGGCACAGGTCCTTCCAGATCACCTCGCCGGTCCGCGGATTGAGGTTGTCGTAGATCGTCAGCTCGTTGCCGCCGACCTCCATCACCTCCGGATCGTCGATGCCCGACTTGTCACTGACGAGCTCGAGTTTGAACGGCTCCTTCGCCAGTTCGACGCGGGCGTCCTCGATGTCGTCGACGACGCGGCGGGAGAACCGCTGGGCGTCCTTGACGATCTTCTTCATCCGCTTCTCGAGACGCGCGAGATCCTCGGGGGTGAACGGCTCCGCAACCTGGAAGTCGTAGTAGAAGCCGTCCTTGATCGGCGGCCCGATGCCCAGCTTCGCCTCCGGGAACTCCTGCTGCACGGCCTGCGCGAGGACGTGGGCACACGAGTGCCGGATCACGCTGCGGCCGTCCTCGGTGTCGGCGGCGACCGCCTCGACCTCGGTGTCGACGTCGGGAATCCAGGACAGGTCCTTGAGGGCGCCGTCGGCGTCGCGCACCACGACGACCGCGTCGGAGCCCTTCGCCGGCAGTCCCGCCTCGCGAACCGCCGTGCCGGCGGTAGTCCCGGCAGGCACCCGGACGCGGGCGGCTGGGGCTACGGATGCAGGCGTGGTCACGGCGATGTGCTCCTCGGTAGGTGGGCCGACCTCGATGTCGGCGTCGGTGATGAGCCCTCATGCTATCGGGACCGCGGTGCGGTCGGCCCGCTCACCCGGCACGCGTCCGCGCGCTACAGGGCGGTAAGCCGCGCGTGGCGCACCTCGGGCAACTGGTGCGGACAGCTCACGCACTTGGCCCGTTCGGCGGCGTCGTCGTCCCCGGGCGGCACCAGTGCCGGGGCGCGATAGATCAGACAGCACGAATTCCGGCGCAGGTAGCGGCGGGTCCCGGTGGCCGGCGACGCGGCCGGGTCGGCGGCATCGATGCCGCCCGCTCCGACGTCGACGAATCGCGGTCGCGGCAGTGGCGGTCCGACGAGTTCGGCCAGCCTCGCCGCGAGCGAGCTGCCCGCGGCCGGGGACCCCGCGGCCGCGCCCGCCTCGAGCGCACGGTTGCCGAGGGAATCCGATGCCACCGCCCACAGGGCCGCGGGTGCCGCCCCGCTCACCTCCGCCAGGGCGTCGACGACGGCGCCGAGTGCCTCGCGCAGGCCGGCGGCGAGTAGGGACGGATCGGTGACGCGTCCGCCACCACGGATCGAGGTCAGGGCGCCGTCCGGCGTGACGGCCACCGTCAGCCCGGTCAGGCTCGGATCCGGGGCGGTGCCGGTACGCACCAGGTCGGCGGACACCGGTGCGAGGAGGGTCGAACTCGCCGAATACCACCAGAGTGTGGCGGCGACCCGCCGATCGGTCACCGCCCAGCGGGCCCCGGTGTCGTCGATGCGGTCGGCCAGCCACGTCGGATCGGCCAGCAGGGCACCGGGGAACTCGGCGGGGCTCATCCCAGGGGGGACTCGAGTAGTGGCTGTTCGATGCCGAACCACCCGGCGACGAGGTCGATCGCCCCGAGCACCCAGAGCGTGGCGACCACGACCACCGTCGTCGCCAGCACCGACAGCGCCTTGACCACGACCGACTGCCCCGCGAACCACTCCATGAACTGGTCGTAGCGAGCCTTGGCGAAGCGGAGCAACCGATAAGCCCAGGCGAACTCGGAACCGAGGATGCCCAGACCGGCGAAGACGATCAACCAACCGGGGCCGGGATACGGAATCGCGATGATGCCCACGGCCAGGACCACGGTTCCGACGACGCCCACCGCGACGCGGTACGCGAGGTTGAGAACGGGTTTCGCCGCGATCCGACGACGCAGCCGCAGCCACCGATTCTCGGTGTTCTCGTGCTCCGTGCTCACCTGGTCCGTCACCGGATCCACGCTACCGCCGGCAGTCGCGTTCGAGGCCGCCAGGAAGGAAGGGCCGCCGGGAAAGGAGGCCCGGACAGCACGAAGGGCGGCTGCGAATTATCGCAGCCGCCCTTCGTGTTCGGTGGTCCCGGCTGGGATCGAACCAGCGACCTTCCGCGTGTGAAGCGGACGCTCTCCCACTGAGCCACGGGACCGTGCACTTGACGGACCGGCCGCGCGTCGATCTCTCGCGGCCGAACGAGGAGAAAACTAGCACGCCCGCACGCGGAGTGGGAAACCGCCTGGTCACGGACGAAAATCTGCGCAACCGATCCGCCCCCGCCTCCGGCTCCCTCCCGAATTCCACGGGTGTTGTTCACCTGAACAGCACATGACCAGCGGATTTGGTGCTCCCCACACCGTGGGCTACTGTTTCTCTCGCAGCACGGAGACGGCAACGCCCCCGAGCAGCATGCGGATGTAGCGCAGCTGGTAGCGCATCACCTTGCCAAGGTGAGGGTCGCGGGTTCGAATCCCGTCATCCGCTCGAGAGGTTGGACTCGACCTTGCGGTGGAGTGGCCGAGTGGTGAGGCAACGGCCTGCAAAGCCGTGCACACGGGTTCGATTCCCGTCTCCACCTCTGTTGCACGAAACCTACACATGTAGGCCTGCGCGATTAGCTCAGCGGGAGAGCGCTTCCCTGACACGGAAGAGGTCACTGGTTCAATCCCAGTATCGCGCACCACGGATCGACGAAAAGGGACCCCCTGACGGGGGTCCCTTTTTTCGTTGTTTCTCCGACGGGCCGGGCCTCGCCGCACGCGGCGAGGCACCGCAGCGCGACCCCCAGCCCCCGCGCGGGCGCCCTCCCCCACCGCGACAGCCGACATCACTGCAGGTCAGGACGCGAATTGGTGTTCGCGGCGTCCGTGGGCTAATGTTCCTTCTCGCAGCACGGAGGCAGAAACGCCCCCGAGCAGCGTGCGGATGTAGCGCAGCTGGTAGCGCATCACCTTGCCAAGGTGAGGGTCGCGGGTTCGAATCCCGTCATCCGCTCGAGAGGTTGGACTCGACCTTGCGGTGGAGTGGCCGAGTGGTGAGGCAACGGCCTGCAAAGCCGTGCACACGGGTTCGATTCCCGTCTCCACCTCCACGTGTCGAGTACAGATCAATATCCTGCGCGATTAGCTCAGCGGGAGAGCGCTTCCCTGACACGGAAGAGGTCACTGGTTCAATCCCAGTATCGCGCACCACGACACGAGCCCCCCGGACATTGTCCGGGGGGCTCGTTGCGGTATGTACTGATGAGCACAGTGTTCACAGTGAGAAGGAGCCCGGCATGGCGACGGCCCGACCCGATGCCCTCCACCTCGCCGCGGGCGCCCTCGCCCGGACCGCCGACCTCGCGATGTGGTCCGCCCGGACGGCCGTCGACACGGCTCACCGGGTCCCCGTCATCGGCAGCCGACTCGACGACCTCGCCGCGACTCTCGCCGCGCGAGGCGAGGAGGCGCTGGTCTCCGCGGCCGTCCTCGCCCGGGACGTGCTGCGCGCCCTCGTCCGGGAAGTGGTGGCCGCCGCCCTCCTCGAAATGGATCTGACCCGCATCGTCCGTGACCACGTGGACCTCGACGTCGTCGCCGAGGGCATCGACGTGGACCGGATCGCCGCGCGACTCGACCTCGACGCCGTCATCGACCGGCTCGACCTCGACACGATCGTCGACACCGTCGATCTGGACCGTCAGGTCACGCGGGTGGACCTGAACGCGGCCGCGGCCGTGATCGACGTCGACGCGATCGCGTCGCGGGTCGACCTCGACGCGATCATCGCGCGAATCGACCTGCTCGGCCTGGCGAACCAGATCATCGAGGATGTGGATCTGCCACAGATCATCCGTGACTCGACGGGGTCACTGTCCGAGGAGGCGGTGCGCGGAGTGCGCAGTCAGGGCATGCAGGCCGACGACGCGGTCGCAGGCTTCGTCGGCCGCCTGTTCGGCCGCGATCGGCACGAACACGAGCGCCTCGACGAGGACGGAACCGCTCGGTGACCCACCACGGAATCCCGAAACGGCGCCCCGCCGGCATCGTGACCCGTGGCATCGCCGCGGTGATCGACCTCGGCGTGGTGCTCGCGCTCCTCGGCGGCGCCTACCTGTCCCTGCTCCTGGCGAAGCTGTTGCTGTCGCCGCAGAGCTTCACGTTCCCGGACCCGGGACCGCTGTGGTCGATCACCGCGTGGCTCGGACTGTCGGTCGTCTACCTGACCGGCTGTTGGGCCACCACCGGCCGGACCGTCGGCTCGCTCGCGATGGGGGTGCGGGTCATGACCCGCAAGCACCGCCGGGTCCGCTGGGCGATCTCACTGCTGCGTGCCGTGGCCTGCGTGTTCTTCCCCGTCGGCTTGCTGTGGGCGGTGATCAATCCGCACCGGCATTCCGTGCAGGACATCCTCCTGCAGACCGAGGTGGTGTACGACTGGCGTCACGACCTCGACGCCGTGACGGTCTGACCCGTGCGGTGCGCGGCGATCAGGTCGCGATACCAGTGGTAGGAGTCCTTCGGAGTGCGCTCGAGTGTGCGGTAGTCAACGTGCACCAGGCCGAATCGCTCCCGGTAGCCGGCCGCCCACTCGAAGTTGTCGAGGATCGACCACACGAAGTAGCCACGGACGTCGACACCGTCGTCGACGGCCTGCTTCAACGCATGCAGGTGGGCCCGGTGGTAGTCGATGCGCCGCCGGTCGGGGACGCGGCCGTCGACCGGGTCCGGGTCGTGGAACGACGCTCCCGACTCGGTGATGTACAGCGGCGGCAGCATCTCGCCGTAGCGGTCGGCGAAGGTCCGGACGATGTCGCGCAGGCCCGCCGGCACGATCGGCCAGCCGAAGTCGGTGCGGTCCGGGGTGTCGAGTGCGACAGGACGGAACGGCAGTCCCGGCGGGAGTTCGACCTCGAGGACGCCGGAGGCGCCCTCGTCCCGCGCCGCCGGGGCCGCGATCACCGTGGGCTCGTAGTAGTTGATGCCGAACCAGTCCAATGGCTGCGCAACGGTTTTCAGGTCCTCGTCGACCGGGCCCGCGAGAGCCGCGGCCAGTTCGGGCGTGGGGTAGGTGCCGCGCAGAACCGGATCGGCGAACGTCCAGTTGACGAGGTGGTCGTAGATGTCGGCGGCCAGGGCGTCCTCCCGGGCATCACTCGCCGCGTGCACGGGAGCGTGGTTGGACGCGATGCCGATGTTCTCGCACCCCGCGGCGCGCAGCGCCTGCACCGCGAGCCCGTGTCCGAGCAGCTGGTGATGCGCGGCCTGCAGTGCGCCGAATCCCAGCTGATATCCGGGTGCATGGACACCGAGCGCGTGGCCGTAGAGGGTGTGCACCACGGGTTCGTTGAGCGGCATCCACATCCGGACACGGTCACCGAGGCGCCGTCCTACGATGTCCGCGTAGTCGGCGAGACGGGCCGCGGTGTCGCGTTCGAGCCAGCCGCCGTTGTCCTGCAACGCCTGTGGGAGGTCCCAGTGGAACAGTGTCACCGCGGGTGCAATGCCCGCCGCGCACAGTTCGTCGATCAGCCGGTCGTAGAAGTCGAGGCCGGGTTCGTTGATCACGCCCCGGCCGGTGGGCTGCACCCGCGGCCACGACACCGACAGGCGGTAGGCGCCGACACCGAGGTCGCGCATCAGGGCGACGTCCTCGCGATACCGGTGGTAGTGGTCCGTCGCGACGTCGCCGGTCTCGCCACGGGCGACGACACCGGGGCGGCCGCAGAACTCGTCCCAGATCGAACGACCGCGGCCGTCCTCCTCGACGGCACCTTCGATCTGGTACGCGGCGGCTGCCACGCCCCACAGGAAGTCCGGCTCGAACACCGGATCCGTTGCAGTCATGGGGCGAGTGTGACCGTTTCCTGGACGGACGTCCAGCGCAATGCTTCAATTCCTGGACACGCCCCTGCGGCCCCGGCGAAAGTACCGACCAGGACATGACCGACCCCACCACCGTTCCGCGCGCCGCCCGTGTCGGCACCGCCGCGGCGTTTGCACTGCAGGGATTTCTCCTCGCGGTCCTGTTGACCCAACTCCCCCAGTTCAAGGACAAGTTCGGGTTCACCGACACCACGATCGTCGTCGCGGTCGTCACGGTCTCGCTGGTCGCCGGGGTGGGCAGTGTGCTCGCCGAGTTCGCCGCGACCCGGACGTCGAGCCGCACGACACTGCGCGCGGGGCTGTGCGTGATCGCGATCGCCGGCGCCGGAATCGCGTTCTCCCAGGGCACTGTTGCGTTCTTCGCCGGATTCGCCGTGTACGGGATCGGACTCGGGATCGTCGACGCTGCCGCCAACATGCAGGCCGTCGCGATCCAGCACCGGTACGGCCGGTCGATCCTGTCGTCGTTCCACGCGGTGTGGAGCGTCGGGGCGATCTCCGGCGCGCTGTTCGTCTCGGCCTGTGCGGGACTCGACGTGGGTCTGGGCGCGTGTCTGCTCGTCGCCGCTGCCGTCGTCGCGGTCGGCACCACGGTGCTCGGACCCCGACTGCTCGTCACGGGCCACGAGACGGCCGTCGCACCGACCGCGCCGTTGGCGGTGCCGCTGCGGCCGTTCCTCGCCCTCGGTGCCGCGATGGCTCTGTTCTTCGCGATCGACTTCAGCATCGGCAACTGGTCCGCGCTGTACCTGACGGACATGCTCCTCGCCAGCGCGAGCACCGCCGCGCTCGGGGTCGCCGCCTACCAGGGCGCAGGACTGCTCTCACGGCTCACCGGCGACCACTGGGTCCGCCGGTACGGCGAGATCGCCGTCGTCCGCGTCGGCGCCGCGATCGGTGCCGCCGGAATGGTGGTGGTCGTGTTCGCGACCGGCCCGACGATGGCGATCGTCGGATTCCTCGTGGTCGGCCTCGGCGCTCCCGTCGTCGCGCCGCTCTGCTTCAGCGCCGCAGGCCGTCTCGCGCCGCCCGGGCAGACCGACGCCGTCGTCGCACGCCTGAACCTGTTCAACTACGCCGGGACCGTCGTCGGCGGCGGCATCGTCGGTGCGGTCGCGGCAGCATCGAACCTGCGTGTGGGGTTCGTCGTGCCGCTCGCCTTCGCCATGGGGCTGGTCCTGCTCGCACCCGCGTTCCACCCGCGCACCGCCTCGGCGGTACCGGAGTCCGCCGACCGGACCCGGTAATGGTTGACTGACCCCCATGCCGAACTGGGGCTGGCTCATCGTGGTGCTGATTCTCGTCGACCTCGCCGTCGTCACCGTGTGGTTGCTCACCCGGCGCAGGAGCGCACGACCGCACACCGGGGACACCGGCTTCGCGAAGAGGCTCGACCTCGAGACCCGGGACCGGATCGAACGACTCGTCGCCGACCATCACCAGATCCAGGCCATCAAACTGCTCCGGGAGCGGACGGGACTGGGCCTGGCCGACGCGAAGGCAGCGGTCGACGCCGTGGCCCGCGGCGAGTGGGTACCCACCGCCGGACCCGACAGTGCACCACCGTCCGGCGGTTGGTCGGATCTGGTCCCGGTGCTGCGGTCCCTCAAGGCCGACGGCGACACCGACAAGGCCGCCCGGCTGCTGCGTGAATACACCGGAATGAGCCTGACCCAGGCCAAGAACACGGTCGAGCGCCTGTGACCGTCACCGTCCGCCCCGCCACCTCGGCCGACGCCACCGAACTCGCCGCCGTCGCCGCCGTCACCTTCCCCCTCGCCTGCCCACCCTCCGTCACGGACGACGATGTCGCCGACTTCCTCGGGTCCGTGCTGTCCGAGGACCGGTTCGCCGAGTACGTCGGTGCACCGGACCGCACGGTGATCGCGGCCGTCGACCGGGGCGGCATCGTCGGATACGTGATGGTCGTCGACGGAGTGGTCGACGACGCCGACGTGCGGGCCGCGGTGACCGCCCTTCCGGCCGTCGAGATCAGCAAGCTGTACGTGCTGCCCGGTCACCACGGCGAGGGCGTCTCGCACCGGCTGATGGACGCGGCCGTCAACCGCGCCCGCGCGGGCGGGGCCGCCGGCGTCTGGCTCGGCGTCAATCAGGAAAACGTTCGTGCACAGCGCTTCTACACCAAGCAGGGCTTCGAGAAGGTCGGCACCAAACGGTTCCGGGTGGGCGGGCAGCTGCACCACGACTTCGTCATGGAGCGGCGGCTCTGACGCGCCCTGGGATCACACCTAGGCCGCGACCTCGAAACGGGAGAGGGCGAGGAGGCGGGAGGTCGCGCGCAGGTACTTCTTCTTGTACCCGCCGGCGAGCATCTCCGGGGTGAAGATCTCGTCGAGCTTCGCACCCGACACGGTGACCGGGATGCTCGCGTCGTAGAGACGGTCCGCGAGGACGACGAGGCGCAGCGCCACCGACTGGTCCTGCGCGGGGTGCACACCGTCGAGGTAGACCGCGGTGACGTCCTGGATCAGCTTGTTGTACCGCGACGGGTGCAGTGTGCTCAAGTGCACGCAGAGCTCGTCGAAGTTGTCGAGGGTGGCACCCGGGGTGGCCTCGGCGCGCTCGCGCAGCTCCTCCGAGGAGATCGGCTCGGGGGCCGGCGGCAGGTCCCGGTGGCGGTAGTCGGGGCCGTCGACGCGGATGGTCTCGAAGATCGAGCCGAGCTTCTTGATCTCGCGGAGGAAGTCCTGGGCGGCGAACCGGCCCTCGCCGAGCTGGCCGGGCAGGGTGTTCGAGGTCGCGACGATCGACACACCGCGCGACGACAGTTCGGTCAGCAGCCGCGACACCAGCATCGTGTCGCCGGGATCGTCGAGCTCGAACTCGTCGATGCACAGCACGCTGTGGCTCGACAACTGCTCGACCGCATTGTTGAATCCGAGCGCACCGACGACGTGGGTGAGTTCGACGAACGTGCCGAACGCCTTGGGGCTCGGAGCGCTGTGGAAGATCGACGCGAGCAGGTGGGTCTTGCCGACACCGAAGCCGCCGTCGAGGTACAGACCGGCACCGGTCGACGGGGCCTTCTTGCCGAACAGGCCCCGGCGCCCACCGGAACGGATCTTCGCGACCTTGCCCGCGAACTCCTCGGCCTTGCGGACCGCCGCGGCCTGGCTGGGCTCGTTCGGATCGGGGATGTAGGAGGCGAAACTCACCTCGTCGAACATGGCCGGCGGAACCATTTGCGCGATCAACTGGTCGGCGAGAACAACCGGATTGCGATCGACGAGGCGCTGCTGCATGTAAACAGCGTATCTACGTGCTGTTATCGAGAGTATGCGCCGCATCGATATTGAGGGATACCTCACATCCGCTCACCCGCCACTGCACGACGCCGAGATCCGCGACCTGTACGCCTATCCCGCGGATCCGACGGTGCCGTGGGTCCGGGTCAACTTCGTCTCCAGCATCGACGGCGCCGTGACCACCGACGGTACCTCGGGCGGGCTCGGCACGGCTGCCGATCGACAGGTTTTCACCGCGCTGCGGGAACTGGCCGACGTGATCGTCGTCGGCGCTGCCACGGTTCGCGCGGAGAACTACGGCGGCGCGAAACCCGATGCGGCAACCCGTGATCGGCGGATCGCGCGGGGTCAGGCGCCGGTACCCCCGATCGCCGTGGTGACCGCGAGCGCCCACCTCGACCCCGACCACCGCCTGCTGACCGACACCGCCGTGCCGCCGCTCGTGGTCACCGGCCGGAACGCACCCGCCGACCGGACGTCCGCGTTGACCGCCGCCGGCGCGACGGTGATCCCCGTCGGTGACGTGACGGTCCCGACGGCGGCGCTGCTGGGCGCGCTCGCCGAACGCGGGCTGCACCGGGTGCTGTGCGAGGGCGGACCGACGCTGTTCGGGCAGCTGCTCGCCGACGACGCCGTCGACGAACTGTGCCTGACCACCTCACCCGTCCTCGTCGCGGGCGGTTCCGGCCGGATCGCGCACTCCCCGGCCGCGGCACCGCGCCCGATGCGCCGCGCGCACGTCCTCGCCGACGACGACGGCACCGTCCTGACCCGCTGGGTTCGCGATCGACCTGGCAGGCTGTGACGCATGCGCACACTGGGGTTGGCGGCACTGGTCATGGCGGTGTGCTGCGCGTGCGGTGCCGGGCCCAGCGTGCGGCCCGACGTCGCGGTCGTCGAGCGCGGTGACGGCACCCCGACCGAGACGAGCACGCAGGCTCCGGGGACCGCACCGGAGCTTCCGGTGCCGGTGCACGAACCGAACTGGCAGGACTGCACCCGCTCGACACTCGACACGCTCGGGTTGGGCGCCGGACCGGCCGGGTTGGTCCTCGAATGCGTGGAGCTCGCCGCACCGATCGACGCCGAGGGCACGATCAACGGGGCGTTCACCCTGGGCGCGTTGCGGGCACGGCTCCCCCAGACCCCCACGGACGTCGCCCCGCTGGTCGTCACCACCGGCTCCGACCGGTCCGCCACGAGCACGCTGGCGGCACTCGCGGCGGGTCCGGTCGCAGCGCTGCTGGCGACGCGCCCGCTGGTCGCCGTCGACCGCCGTGGGATCGGGACCTCCAGCCCGATCGAGTGCCTCGACCCCACCACGGTTCCCGACCTGCGCAGGCAGATGCTCGACCTCGGACAGTTCACGCGGCCGCCGACACCGGGCGGTGACAGCGCCGACACGGTCCTCGCGCTCGGTCGTGACGCGACGACCGCGTGCACCGACTTCCTGCAGCCCCAGGAACTGGCCTTCGACGCCGCGCACGCCGCCGCCGATCTCGACCAGCTGCGGCGCGTCTGGGGCGTGGACCGGATCGGACTCGTCGCCACCGGCAGCGGTGTCGACGTCGCCCTCGCGTACGGGTCCGCACACCCGGAAGCCCTCGGGCGTCTGGTACTCGATTCCCCGGCCGTGGTCGGGGCCGATGCCACGACCACCGCGGAGGCGGCAGTCCGTGGTCGGGAGGCCGCGCTCGCCGCGTTCGCCCGGCAGTGCGTCGCCCTCGAGTGCGCGCTCGGGCCCGACCCCGTCAGGGCGGTCACCGATCTGACGAACCGGGCACGCCGCGGCGAACTGGGTACGGTCTCGTCGAACGCACTGCTCACCGCGCTGGTCGACCAGCTCGGGTCGCCGCGGGCTGACGTGCAGGCACAGATACGCGACTTCGCGAACGTCCTGGCTGCCGCGGCCAACGGCGACACCGCGGGTCTGCGGTCCCGGATCGACGCGGCCGCCGCGGCCACCCGCACCGACGGTCAGTTCGTGGCCCGCTGCTCGGACGGGCGACAGTGGCCGACGCCCGGGCGAGTCCGGGAACTGACGACCGACTGGGGGCAGCGGTATCCCGTCTTCGGACCGGAGGGGGCGCTGGAACTGTTGCTGTGCGCGTCCTGGCCGGCGACGACCCCGCCCGCGGGCCCCGGCTCCGCGCTGACACCCACGTTCGCCGTCGCCGGTGCGGCCGATCCCGTCGCGGGAACCGGCGCCGCCTCCGCGACCGGCGTGCTCGGCGCGTCGGGTACCCCCACCGCCACCATCGCGTGGCTGGGTGCCGGTCACCCGTCGCTGTCGCACTCGGACTGCGTCCAGTTCGCCGCGGCGGGGTACGCGGACACGGGCACGCTGCCACCCGACGGAGGTGCCTGTCCCGGCTGAGCGCGGGTGGCGACACGCTGCCGGGGTCCGAGTCGGGTACCGTGCCACGGTGTTCCTTGGACAGCTCGAACCGCGCACCGCCCGCACGACGGCCGAGGTGGTGAAGTTCGCACTCTGGCCGATCGCGATCATGACCGTGCTGCACCGGGTGCTGGTCAAGGCGGTCAACGGGGCACGCACCGACGACTTCACCCCCGTCTACAAGGCGGCGCTCGCGTTCCTGAACCGGCAGCCGGTGTACACCGCGAACTTCAACTGGGTGGATCCGCACTACCTGTACCCGCCGAGCGGGACGCTGCTGATGGCGCCGATCGCGGTCATCGACCCCGAGCGTTCCCGGTGGCTGTTCATCCTCGGCAACGCCGTCGCCGTGATCGTCGCCGGCTACCTGCTGCTGAAGATGTTCGGGCTGGCCCTCGACTCCGTCGCGGCGCCGATCCTGCTGTTCGGCATGTTCGCCAGCGAGACCGTCACCAACACGCTGGTGTTCACCAACATCAACGGTCTCGTGTTGCTCGGCGAGATCGCATTCCTGCAGCTGCTGCTCCGCCGCCGCGACGCGTGGGCGGGCGCCGCGATCGGACTGACGTTCGCCGTCAAACCCATTCTCGCCCCGCTGCTGTTGCTGCCGCTGGTGACGAAGCAGTGGCGGGTGTTCGTCACGGCGCTCGGCGTCCCGTTGGTCCTCACCGCGGTCGCGTGGCCGCTGGCGGTGGACCCGATGGAGTTCGTGCACCACACGCTGCCGTACCTGATGGAGTCGCGCGACTACTTCAACTCCGCGATCGTCGGCAACGGCGCGTACTACGGCCTGCCGACGTGGCTGACCCTGGGCCTGCGCGCCGTGTTCGCCGTGGTGGTGCTGGTGTCGCTGTGGCTGCTCTACCGGTACTACCGCGAGGACCGGCTGTTCTTCGTCACCACCGCGTCCGGGGTGCTGCTCACCGCCTCGTTCCTGCTCGGCTCGCTGGGCCAGATGTACTACTCGATGATGCTGCTCCCGCTCCTCATGAGCGTGGTGCTGCGCAACTCGGTGATGCGCAACTGGCCTGCCTGGCTCGCCGTCTACGGGTTCATGACCTTCGACAGCTGGCTGTCGAGTCGGTTCCCGGCGACCGGACGCGCCGCCGAGTACATGAAGTCGACGCTCGGCTGGAGCCTGCTGCTGCTGGTGATCTGCGGGGTGCTCGTGGCCCGCTACGTCACCGCCAAACGCGAGGGCAGGCTCGCCGACGGCATCGACCCGATCTTCGACGATCCGGAACCGGAGAAGGTGCCCGTCGCGTCGACCTGAGTAGCGTGGTGGCATGACTTCCGATGCAGATCGCAGGCCCGGCTTCGAACTGACCGACGCACAGTGGCGGGAGAAGCTGACCCCCGAGGAGTACGCAGTGCTCCGGCAGGCGGGCACCGAGCGTCCGTTCGTCGGTGAGTACACCGACACCGGGACCACCGGCGAATACCACTGCCGGGCCTGTGACGCCCTGCTGTTCACCTCGACGGAGAAGTTCGAATCCCACTGCGGCTGGCCGTCGTTCTTCGATCCGGCCGACACCGACGCGGTGATCCTGCGGGCCGACGACTCGCTCGGTATGCGGCGGGTGGAGGTGCTGTGTGCGAACTGCCACAGCCACCTCGGTCACGTGTTCGAGGGCGAGGGCTACCCCACCCCGACCGACCAGCGGTACTGCATCAACTCGATCTCGTTGCGTCTGGTCCCGACCGCGTAGGCGTTTCGGGCTGCGCCGACGCGCGGCGGCGGGGACGATCGGATCATGACGGCATCGAGCACGTCCCACAAGTCCACCGTGTCCATCATCGGTGCGGGCAGCGTCGGAACCGCGATCGCGTACGCCTGCCTGATCCGCGGGTCCGCCGACGCGCTGGCCCTGTACGACACCAACGCCGCGAAGGTGCGCGCCGAGGTGCTCGACCTCAACCACGGCACCCAGTTCGCGCCGGCGTGCCGGATCGACGGCTCCGACGAACTGGCGGTGACGGCGGGCTCGGACCTGGTCGTCGTCACCGCGGGCGCGAAGCAGAAGCCCGGACAGTCCCGGCTCGATCTCGCCGCGGCCAACGTCGAGATCGCGCAGGCCCTCACGCCGGCACTGCTCGACCTGTCCCCGGACGCGGTGGTGCTGTTCGTCAGCAACCCGGTCGACGTCGTCACGTACGCGGCGATCCGTGCGGTCGGCGACGACTCGGCGCCGCGGATCTTCGGATCCGGGACCGTACTCGACTCGGGTCGGCTGCGGTTCCTGGTCGCGCAGCGGGTCGGGATCGCGGTGGAGAACGTGCACGCCCTCGTCGTCGGTGAGCACGGCGACTCGGAGATCACGCTCTGGTCGAGCGCCACCGTCGGCGGGGTGCCCGCCCTCGCCTACGACGGCGGCGACGGCCCCGTCTTCGACGCCGACACCCGCGCCGACATCGCCTCCGACGTGGTGCGCAGCGCCTACGAGATCATCGCGGGCAAGGGCGCGACCAACCTGGCCATCGGCCTGTCGACCGCCCGGATCGTGGAGGCTGTCCTGCGCGATCAGCACCGGGTGCTGCCGGTGTCCACACTGCAGCGCGGCGCCCACGGCATCGAGGGGGTCTGTCTGTCGCTGCCGACCCTCGTCGACGGACGCGGCGCCACCCGGGTCCTGGAAGTGCCGATGTCCGACGCCGAGATGGCGGGGTTGCAGGCGTCCGCGCGCGCCCTGCGCGAGGCGCAGGACGCGCTCGGTCTCTGACCGATCAGCCGCCGTACATCTTCTCGATCAGGCCCTTGGCGATCGCCGTCGCGGGGCCCTGCCCGTCGACAGCGGGCGCGAGGTTCGCCCACACGACGACGGTGACCTTGTTCTCCGGGTCCGATCCCATGAACGAGTTGTACCCGGGCAGCTCGCCGGTGTGACCGTACATCGGACCGAGTTTGGCGATGCCCCAGCCGTATTCGGTCGACTGCGGGTTCGTCGGGTCCGTCGGCTGCAGGCTGGCCATCCGCTTCGCCTCCATGTCGGCGTCGAGCATCTCGCCGTCCGCGAGCGCCTCGACCCAGGTCGCGAGGTCGTTCGCGGTCGCGATGCCTGCCCCCGCCGCCCACGCCCACGACGGATTGCCGTTCGTGACGTCGGTGGGCGCGAGCGTGCCGTCCTTCGCCGCGGCCTGCATGTCGGCGGGCAGCGCCGGGTCGGTGAGGGTGAGCATGTTGGTGCCGAAGAAGTATCCGTGCGAGTACGGCGCGGGGACGGCGGAGTCGGCGGGTCCGGGGAACGACGAGTTCGACATCCCGGCGGGACCGAAGATGCGGGCCTCGTAGATCTCGGGCAGCGGTTTTCCGTCGAGTTGCTCGGCGATCAGGCCCAGCAGGACGTAGTTGGTGTTCGAGTAGTGGTAGCCCTGTCCCGGCGGGAAGTACGGCGGATGCGCGTATGCGAGGGCGAGCAGCTCGTCGGGGGTCCAGACCTTCTGCGGCTCGTTGTCGAGGGCCTCGTTGAGCTCGGGTGTCTCGCTGTAGTTGTAGAGACCCGAGCGCATGTCCAGGATCTGCCCGATCGTGATGTTGTCCCCGTTCGGGACGTCGGGCCGGTACTTCGACACCGGGTCGTCCACCGAGATCCTGCCCTCCTGCGCCAGTTGCAGGATCACGGTCGCGGTCCAGGTCTTCGTGTTCGACCCGACCCGGACGTGGTCGTCGAGGGACACCGGTCGACCCCCACCGCGTTCGGTGGTGCCGTAGGTGGCGGTGACGGTGCCCGACGGGGTGCGGACCAGCGCGACAGCGCCGGGGAAGAGGAATTCCTGCGCACCCTGCTCCAGGGCCGCCTCGAGGGTCGCCTGGTCCGGCGGGGTCACGGCGGTGGTGGCAGTCGGTGTCTCCGAGCCGGCGGTGGAGTCACCGCCGGAGTCGTCGGAGCACGCCCCGACGAGCAACACCATGGCGAACGCGGCGGATGCCACCTGAACACGTCGAACCCTGACCAGCCCGGCACTGTGCATACCGGCAGACGCTACGCCACCGACGGCAACCGCGCGGGCCGATCACTCCTCCCGCGACCGGACCACCGGCGGGTCGTACGCCCGGATCGGCGGTAACGCACCGTCGAACCGTTCGATCTGCACCAGCACGTGCTGACCGGTGCAGCCCCGGGCCAGCCGTGAGGTGCCCACGTCCGGCGTGAGCACGTTCGGATTGCCGTGCACGCACAGCGAATTCGGGTCGGCCGGATCGAGCGGGTCGTACCAGGCCCCCGTCGCCAGCTGCACGACCCCGGGGAGCAGGCCCTCGTCGAGGACCGCCCCGGCCAGGCAGGCGCCGCGATCGTTGAACACCCGCACCACGTCCCCGGCCCCGATGCCGCGGGCCGCGGCGTCCGCGGGGTGCAGCCGGATCGGTTCGCGCCCTTGCACTTTCGAACCCTGGCTGGTGGCGCCGTGGTCGAGCTGGCTGTGCAGCCGCGTCTTCGGCTGGTTGGCGATCAGGTGCAGTGGGAACTGCTGCGCGCGTTCGCCTCCGAGCCACTCCTGCGGCTCGTACCAGGTGGGGTGGCCCGCGCAGTCGTCGTAGCCGAAACCGTCGATGTCGGCGGAGAAGATCTCGATCTTCCCGCTCGGGGTGCGCAGCGCGTTGCGTTCCGGATCGGCCCGGAAGTCCTCGAGCAACGTCAGGTCGTCCTCGGTGCGCATCCGGACGTGCCCGCGGGCCCGGAACTCGTCGAAGTCGGGTGCGTCACCCCCGTCGGCGAGCACGAATCCACGCCACTGCTCGTAGAGGTGCTCGAGCCACTCCCCCGAGGTGCGACCCTCGGTGAACTGCGGCCCGAAGCCGAGGCGGTGTGCGAGCGCGGTGAAGGTGTCGTAGTCGTCGCGGGCGTCGGCGAACCGCGGCACCGCGGCCTGCATCGCGACCAGCAGCGGGTCGTTGCGGGTGCACGACAGGTCGTCGCGTTCGAGCGCGGTCGTCGACGGCACCACGATGTCCGCGTGCTTGGCCATCGGCGTCCAGTACGGGTCGTGCACGACGATGGTGTCCGGCCTGGCCAGCGCCCGCCGCAGCCGGCCGAGGTCCTGGTGGTGGTGGAAGGGATTCCCACCGGCCCAGTAGACGAGCCGGATGTCGGGGAACGTGCGGGTTTCGCCGTTGTAGTCGTACCGCTGACCCGGATTCAGCAGCAGGTCCGAGATCGCCGCGACCGGGATCGACTCCGACACCGGGTTCTGCCCCTGGAACAGGGTCGGCAGCGGGTACGGCACCGGCGCCAGTCCGGGTTCGTTCATCGAACCGTAGCCGTGCCCGAAACCCCCTCCGGGAAGCCCGATCTGGCCGAGCATCGCGGCCAGGGTGATGCCCGCCCACGGCGCCTGCTCGCCGTGCCGGACGCGTTGCAGCGACCAGGTGACCGTGACCAGCGTGCGCCCGGCGGCCATCCGCCGGGCCAGGTCGGCGATCGTGTCCGCGGGCAGCCCGGACAGCGCGGCCGCCCAGTCGGGGTCCTTCGGAACGCCGTCCGTGCGGCCGAGCAGGTAGTCCTCGAACTTGTCGTAGCCGGTGGTGTAGCGGTCGAGGAAGGCGCGGTCCGCGAGATCCTCGGTGGCCAGGACGTGTCCCAGCGCGAGCATGATCGCCACGTCGGTGCCCGGCCGCGGCGCCAGCCACCGTGCCTCTCCGTGCAGGTCGTCGCGCAGCGGGCTGATCGAGACGATCTGCCCGCCGCGGTCACGCAGGGCATCGAGGGCGCCGCGCGTCGGGTGGTTGCTGGTGCCGCCGTCGTTGACGGCGGTGTTCTTCAGCGGCACCCCGCCGAAGCACACCATCAGATCGGTCTCCCGGGCGATGACGTCCCAGTTCGTGGAGCGGGCGAACAGTTTCCAGTGCGTCCCGATCACCCGCGGCATGATCACACCGGTCGCGCCGAGCGAGTAGCTGTGCTCGGACCGGGTGTAGCCGCCGAGCATCTTCAGGAACCGGTGCACCTGGCTCTGCGCGTGATGGAACCGTCCCGGCGCGGACCACCCGTAGGAGCCACCGAAGATCGCCCGGTTGCCGTGGGTGTCGACGACCCGTCGCAGTTCCCCGGCGAGAAGGTCCGTCAGCTCGGCCCACGAGACGGCGACGTACTCGTCGGCGCCGCGACGGTCGGACGGTCCGGGTCCGTTCTCCAGCCAGCCGCGGCGTATCGCGGGGCCCGCCACCCGCGACCGGTGCCGTACCGACCCCACGGCGTTGGCCAGGATCGGCGAGGGATCGGCGTCCCCGGCGAACGGGTGCACGGCGGTGACCTCACCGTCGGCGGTCTCGGCTTCGAACATTCCCCAGTGCGCCATCTGCTGGTGCCGGCCGGATCCCACGTTCATGCGCTCAGTGTGTCATCGGCCGGTCACCGGCGACGTCACCGAGTCAGGGAACCGGCGATCATGGGCCAGAAGTTGTGCAGGTCGTCCTGCCAGTAGCCCCACGAGTGGGTGCCCGTGGGCCGGAAGTCGTAGGTGGCCGGGATTCCCAACTCGCCGAGCCTGTCCGCCAGCCGATGGGTGCACTGGTTGGTCCCCGCCTCGATGACTCCGCCGACGATCACCTGGTTCGCCAGGACACCCACGTCTCCGTCGACATCCGGTCCGGCGAGGGTCTCGTGGGGACCGGGCAGCCCGGTCCCGTTGGTGATGTACAGGTCCACACCGCGCAACTTCTCCGCGTTGACGACGGGGTCGTTGGCCACCCAGTCCGGACTGTCGGGTGGTCCCCACATGTTCGCGACGTCTCCGCCACGGAAGCCGACGACGAAGTTGACGTAGTCGCGGCCGGGCGGGGTGCTGGTCTCGGCGCACCCGCTGAAGGCACCGACCGCGCGGTACAGCGTCGGAGCGGCCTGGGCCAGACTCAGGACGGACGTCCCCGACATCGACAGTCCCGCGATGGCGTTGACCCCGGTCGTCCCGAGCGTGGCGTCGACGATCGGCGGCAGTTCCTCGGTGAGGAAGGTGGTCCACTTGTTGAGGCCGAGGACGGGATCGGACCGCTGCCAGTCCGTGTAGTAGCTGTAGGCACCACCGACCGGGATGACGACATTGACGTTCTCGTGCGCGAAGAAGTCGACCACGTCGGTCTTCGCCTGCCAGGTTGCCGTGTCCTCGCCGCCACCGGCGCCGTTGAGCAGGTACAGCGTCGGCCTGGGCACGCTGGGATCCGCGGGACGGATCACCTCGAGCAGGACCACCTTCTCCATCGCCGCGGAGTACACGTACATGTTCAGCTGACGGTCGCCGACCTCGTCGACGTGGTCGAGGACGGATCCGTCCGCCGATGCCGGGGCCGCTCGCCACGCGTCCGCCGACGCCACCCCGCCGAAGACGCTCGACGCCGCGACGACGGCAACGACGACCAGTGTCCGACAGTGTCCGATCGCGCTCATGGCCGCTCCCCGCACTCGACTGCGATACCCGACGACGGTTCGGTTGTGCTCGGAACAATCCCTTCGAGGGTAACCGGAAAACACCACCCCCGAGGACACTTCACGCACCTGCCGACAGGGCCCGGGCCAGCGCGGGTCCGACGATCGCCAGGGCCCGCGGTTCGATCATCTCGTTGTGCCCGCAGTCCACGGGTTGCTCGTCGATCCGCCCGGTCACGAGCGGGCGCCACTCGTTCGCCGACCGCACTCGCGTCGTGCCGTCCCCGCCGCCCGTGGCGGGGAAGACGAGCAGGTCCCCGTCGTACACCCGGGGGACGACATCGTGCGCGAGCCGCGTCGAGTTCTCGTATCCCGCGGCGATCCGTTCGAGGTCTCGCCCGCGCACTCCGGTCTCGAGCCCGAAGGACTCGTCGATCAGGTGCGCGGCCCGGTCGTAGGTCAGTTCGCCGTCCACGTCGGTGTCGAGACCCAGCCCGCGCAGGAGGTCCCGTACGTCGAGCCGGTGCGACGGCGAGGCCTCGCCGTCGTCCGGGTAGCTGTCCATGACGGCCAGGGTGGCGACCTCGTCACCGGCGCTCTGCAGTTCGACCGCCACGGCGTGCGCGATGACCCCACCGAGTGACCAACCGAGCAGGTGGTACGGGCCGGTGGGCGCGATGGTCCGGATCTCCTCGACGTAGCGGTGCGCGAGTTGTTCGATCGATCGGTACTCGCCGTCACCGCTGATCGTCGGCAACTGCAGACCGTACGCGGGCCGGTCCTGGGGTAGGTACCGCACCAGCCCGGCGTAACCCCAGGACAGTCCGATCCCCGGATGCACGCAGAACAGCGGCGGGCCGCTCCCCTCCGTGCGCAGCGGAATCACCACGGCCAGAAGCGCTTCCACACCGACACCCGGAACGGGGGTGTCGAGGCGACGGGCGAGGCCGGCCGGAGTCGGGTCGAGGAACAGCCAGTGCAGCGGGACCCGCCGGTCCAGCCTGGCCTGCAGCGCCGCGACGATCCGGGTGGCGACCAGGGAGGTCCCACCGAGGTCGAAGAAGCTGTCGGCGGTGCCCACCCGGTCCACCCCGAGCACCTCGACGAAGACGTCGACGACGACGCGCTCGGCCTCGGTGGCCGGGGCCCGGAACTCGGCAGCGGCGGATCCGAACTCCGGCGCAGGCAAGGCCTTCCGGTCCAGCTTGCCCACCGGCGTCATCGGAATCCGGTCGAGGACCGTCACCGCGGAGGGCACCATGTGCGCGGGCAGTCGCTCGGCCGCGTAGGTGCGCAGTTCCGAGGGCTCGACCTCCCGCCCGCTCGGCGTCCGCACGTACGAGGCGAGCACGGTGTGGCCGGACGGGCCGGTGTATCCCACGGTGGCGGCGAAATCGACCGCCGGATGGCGCGTGAGCACCGCGTCGATCTCCCCGAGTTCGATGCGGAAGCCACGAACCTTCACCTGGAAGTCGCTGCGCCCGATGTACGCGAGGGTGTGGTCGGCGGACCAGCGCACCACGTCGCCGGTGCGGTACATCCGGCCGCCCCGCTCACCGAAGGGGCAGGCGACGAAGCGCTCCGCGGTGAGCGCCGCCCGGTGGTGGTACCCGCGAGCCATGCCCGGCCCGGTGATGTACAACTCGCCGGGCACCCCGACCGGGACGGGCTGCAGTCGCTCGTCGAGGACGAGGAACCCGAATCCCAGTGCGGGCGCACCGATGTTGACCTCCTCGCCGGGACGTATGGGGTCGCTGACACTCGCCTGGACGGTGGTTTCCGTGGGGCCGTACCCGCTGTGCAGACTCCTGCCGGGCGCCCACTGCGCGGCCACATCCGGCGGGCACGCCTCACCCACCAGGTCGAGGACGCGAAGGGCGTCGAGGCCGTCGTCGCCCAGGGCCGCGAGCGCGGTCGGCGTGATGGTCGCGTGGGTGACCTGTTCGCGACGGAACAGATCCGCCAGGTCGCTGCCGCCGTAGACCGTGGGCGGGACGACGACGACCCGGGCCGACGCACTGAACGCCATCATCAGCTCGAAGACCGAGGCGTCGAAGCTCGGTGAGGCCAGTTGCGACACCCGGGACTCGTGGGTGACCTGGAAGCGCTCACGCGTTTCGGCGATGAAGTTGGCCAGGCCCCGGTGTGTGACGGTGACCCCCTTGGGCCGTCCGGTCGAGCCCGATGTGTAGATCAGGTAGGCCGGGTGCGCGAGGTGCAGCGGAGTCGTCCGATCGTCGTCGGTGACCGGCGCCGACGACACCCCTGCCACCCGGTCGGTGAAGTCCTCGTCGTCGAGCACCAGCCACGGCACCGTGTCGGGTAGGGCGCCGCGGTTGCCGCGGACGGTGAGCCCGAGTGCGGCTCGGCAATCGGTGAGCATGTAGTCGATGCGATCGCGCGGGTAGGCCGGGTCGACGGGCACGAATGCCGCGCCGGCCTTGGTCACCGACCAGATCGCCACCACGTCCTCGATCGATCGGGTCATTCCCAGAGCCACGAACGTCTCCGGTCCCGCCCCGCGGTCGCGCAGGACCCGGGCCAACCGGTTGGACCACTCGTCGAGCTCGCGGTAGCTGATCTGCCGGTCCTCGTAGGACACGGCCACCGCGTCCGGGTCCAGCGCGGCGGCGGCCCTCAACAGGTCGGGCCAGCGCTGCGGGCGCACCTCCGGCTTCCCGTGGGCGGGCACCATCGCGCGGCGCTCCGCCTCGTCGAGGAGGGGCAGGTCCCCGACCGGCCGGTCGGGGCTCGCGGTCACCGCGTCGAGGATCCGCACGAACCGGTCGGCGAACCGGCGGACGGTGTCGGCGTCGAAGAGGTCGGTGGCGTAGTCGACCGCGCCGGTCATCCCGGCCGGCGCACCGCCCGCGCCGAACTCCTCCGCCAGGATGAATTCGAGATCCATCTTGACCACGTCGACTTCGGGGTCGACCGCGCGGATCTCGAGTCCCGGCAACGACAGGACCGGGCGCTCGGTGTTCTGGAATTCCAGTGACACCTGGACGATCGGCGAGTACGCCGTCGAACGCGCCGGCCCGATCGCCTCCACCACCCGTTCGAAGGGCACCTCCGCGTGCGCGAAGGCACCCAGATCGACCTCACGGCAGTGCGCAGCCAGGGCGGTGAACGACGCGGCCGGATCCACCTGCGTGCGCAACGCCAGCGTGCCGACGAACATGCCGACCAGATCGTCGAGGACGGGCTCGTCCCGGCCGGCGATCGGGGTGCCGACGGCCACGTCGTGGGTACCACCGAGCCGAGCGATCAGCAGCGCCAGTGCAGCGTGGACGGTCATGAACTCGGTGCAGCCGAGCCTCCTCGACAGCTCCCTGACGCGTCCGTGGAGGTCCGCGTCGACCGAGAAGTGGATGCGCGCACCGCGGAACGTCTGCTGAGCGGGACGGTCCCGGTCGGTGGGGAGTTCCAGCAGATCCGGTGTTCCGTCCAGCGCGGTGGTCCAGTAGTCGAGTTGCGTGGAGAGCACCGACTCGGGATCGTCGGCCGAACCCAGCAGTTCCCGCTGCCACAGTGAGTAGTCGGCGTACTGCACCGGCAGCGGCGTCCACTCCGGAACGCCGCCGCGGACGCGGGCACGGTAGGCCGTCGTCACGTCACGCACCAGTGGCGCCATCGAGAACCCGTCCGCCGCGATGTGATGGACCACGACGGCGAGGACGAATTCGGTGTCGTACGTGAACAATCCGACCCGCAGCGGAATCCCCTCCGTGACATCGAAACCCGTCGAGACCAGCCGGGCCAGCTCCGACCACAGCCGGTGTTCGTCGCCGACCGGGACGGGGGTCAGGGTGGGCGCCACGTCCTGGGTGGGCAGGACCTGCTGAACCGGCCAGTCCCCGCGGACCGGGAAGACCGTGCGCAGCGACTCGTGCCGGGCGAGGACGTCGGCGAGCGCCGAGTTCAACGCTCGCACATCGAGTTCACCGGCGAGTCGCACCACGATCGGGATGTTGTATGCGGCCGAGGAGGTGTCGAACTGGTTGACGAACCACATCCGCTGCTGCGCGAACGACAGCGGAACGTCCTCGGGCCGGGCACGGGCCGCGAGCACCGGACGTCCGGACGAACGCGCACCGCCGGACCCGATCCGGGCGGCCGGCGACGCAGCTGCCTCGATGCGCGCGGCCAACGCCGCCACCGTGGGTGCCTCGAACAGGTCTCGCACCCCGCAGCCGGTGCCCAGTGCCGCCCGCAGTCGAGCCGTCACCCTGGTGGCGCTGAGCGAATTTCCGCCGATGTCGAAGAACCCGGCGTCTGCACCGACCCGGGCGAGGCCCAGCACGTCCGCGAAGACGTCCGCCACCGTTTCCTCGATCGGGCCGTCCGGTGCCCGGTACCGCCCGGTCCGGGAGAGGAGGTCGGGTGTCGGCAGTGCCGCGCGGTCGAGCTTGCCGACCGCCGTCAGGGGAATGTGGTCGAGCACCGTGATCGAGGCGGGCACCATGTGCGACGGCAGCCGGAGCTCCAGTCGCCGGGCGAGGGCGGCGGCGTCGAGGGACCGACCCGAGGTCGGTACCACGTAGGACGCGAGCATGGTGTCGCCACCCGCGCCGGGAACCGCGAGGGTGGCGGCGAATCCGACGTTCGGCTCCGACATCAGCGTGGCGTCGATCTCGCCGAGCTCGACGCGGAACCCGCGGATCTTGACCTGGAAGTCGCTGCGGCCCACGTACTCGATGCTGTGGTCCGCGGTCCACCGCACGATGTCCCCGGTCCGGTACATCCGCTCGCCGGAATGGAACGGGTCGGCGACGAACCGGGACGCCGTGAGCGCCGGTCTGCGGTGGTAGCCGCGGGCCAGGCCGGCGCCGGCGATGTACAGCTCGCCCGGCACCCCGACGGGAACCGGTTGCAGGCGGGTGTCCAGCACCAGTTCCGTCACGCCCCGGACCGGCCCGCCGATGGTGATCGGCGCCCCGACCACCATCGGATCGCTGATGTTGGACATGATCGTCGTCTCGGTCGGCCCGTAGGCGTTGCACAACCGGCGGCCGGGCGCCACCCAGCGGGCGACGAGTTCCGGTGGGCACGCCTCGCCGCCGAAGACCAGGTCGTTCAGGTGCTCCAGGCCGGTGGGGTCGATCGACGCCAACGCGGCGGTGGTCACGAACGCGTGGGTGACCTGCCGGTCCGCCAGGAACTGCGCGAGTTCCTCGCCGCCGAACACGGTGGGCGGCGCGATCACCATCGTCGCGCCTGCGCCGAAGGCCTGCAGGTACTCGAACACCGACCCGTCGAAACTCGGTGTGGAGAAGTGCAGCGTGCGGGACCGCGACGTCGCTCGGAAACGTCGGAGCTGGTCGAGCGCGAAGTTGTCCAGCCCCCGGTGGGTGACCACCACGCCCTTCGGCCGGCCCGTGGACCCCGATGTGTAGACGACGTACGCGGCGGTGTCGAGTGTGACCGGGCCGGTTCGATCGGCGTCGGTCACGGGTCGGGCGCTGCAGCGCGCGCACTCGGTCGCGAAGTCGGGATCGTCGAGGGCCAGCCAGCGCACCGAGTCCGGGAGGCGGCCGCGATGCTCGGTCGTGGTCACACCGATGGCGACTCCGGAGTCGAGGAGCATGCCCGTGATGCGCTCGTCGGGGTAGTTGGGGTCGACCGGCACGAACGCCGCTCCGGTCTTGGCCACCGCCCACACCGACAGCACCGATTCGAGGGACCGCGGAATCCCGACCGCCACGAAGGTCTCGGGTCCGACGCCCCGCGCGATCAGGGCGCGGGCGACGCGGGTGGCGTGCTCGTCCAGGTCGCCGTACCTCACCTCGCCGCCGTCGTAGGACACCGCGATCGCGTCCGCGTCGCGCGCGGCACCCTCGTCGAAGACCTGCGACAGGGTGCGGGTCGACCCACCCCGACCGCCGCGGACCGGGACGAGCTCGGCGCGCTCCCGGTCGGTCAGCACCGACACCGCAGCCAGCGGGCGGTCCGGACGCGTGCAGGCGTCGAGAACCCGCACCACTCGCTCGGCGACGGCGTCGACGGTGTCCCCGTCGAACACCTCGGGCAGGTACTCGAGTTTCAGGCGCAGGCGGTCGTCGACGGATGCGACCAGTGCGAGCGGGTAGTGCGCGGAGTCCCGTGCGTCCATGCCGGTCACCCGCATTCCGGCGATGTCGGTCTCGGTCGTGAGGCCGGCGCGGTCGACCGGATACGACTCGAACACGGTCAGCGTGTCGAATCCGACTGCCTGCCCCGCCTCGGTCTGGATCGCCTCGTGCAGAATCTCGGTGAGGCCCAGGTGGTGGTGATCCATCAACGTCGCCTGCTCGGCCTGAACCCGTTCGAGCAGTGCACCCAGGGTCTCGTCGGGACGCAGCCCGATTCGGACCGGCAGGGTGTTGATGAACAGTCCGATCATCGCCTCGATGCCGGCCAGTGCGGGTGGCCGTCCCGAGACGGTGGCCCCGAACACCACGTCGTCGCGGCCCGTCAGCGTGCCGAGCACGATTCCCCAGGACACCTGAACGAGGGTGTTGACGGTCACGCCGCGGGCACGCGCGACCTCGCACAGGAGGGCGGTGCGCTCCGCGTCGAGGTCGAACACCCACTCCCGCGCCGTGGTGGACAGCCGGCGGCCCCGCTCCGCAGCTGAATCCCCCGTCGCTCCGCTCCCTCCCGCCGCGAGCAACGTCGGTCCCTCGATCCCGGCGAGCGCCTTCGCCCACACCTGCCGGGAGCCGGGATCTCGCTGCCGAAGCCACGCCAGGTAGTCGCGGTACCCGCGCACGTGCGGCAGCGACGACGGGTCGGCGTCGGTGGCGTAGAGCGTCAGCAACTCCTTGACCAGCAGCGGCATGGACCATCCGTCGAGAAGGATGTGGTGGTTCGTCGACACCAGCCGGTATCGGTCGGGGGCGGTTGCGATCAGCATGAACCGGATGAGCGGGGCGCGGGTCATGTCGAACGGCAGGAGCCGGTCCTCGGCGAGTAGTCGCTCGACCTCGGACGCCGCGGCACGGTCCGGGGCGGCCGTCAGGTCGACCTCGCGCCAGGGCGCCGTCACCCGTTGCCTGACCACCTGGACCGCGTCGCCCTCGGTGTCGCGCAGGAAGGCGGTGCGCAGGTTGGCGTGTCGGTGCAGCAGGGCGTCGGCGGCGCGGCGCAGTCGCTGCGGATCCACCGCACCGACGAGGTCGAAGGTCACCTGGACCAGGTAGGCGTCGACGGACCGGTCGGCCAGCTCGGCGTGGAAGAGCATGCCGGACTGCAGGGGTGAGAGCGGCCACACCTCCGCCAGGTCCGGGCAGCGGGCTTCGAGTTCCGCGAGGGCGCCGGGTCGAAGGTCGACGAGATCGAAATCCGACGGCGTGTATCCACCGCCGCCCGACGCCACGTGCGCACCGAGGGCAGTCAGTGCCTGCACCCACAGCTGTGCGAGCTCGTCGACGTCCTCGCGGGCGAGGACACCCGGGGGGTGGGTCCACGTGGAGTGCAGCCGGGGGCCGGCGTCCGAGTCGACGACCATCGTGTTGATGTCGACGACGGCCGCGACCGGCATCGTCGCCTTCGCTGCTGCGCGCAGTCCGGGTTCGTCGACCGGCACCCACCCGTCCTCGGACTCCGCGGTGGTCCGGCCCACCCTGCCGAGGTAGTTGAAGCTGATCTGGGGCGTCGGCAGCGGCGACAGGGCCTGGGCCGTCTCGCCGTTCAGGTGTCGGAGCAGGCCGAAACCGATGCCGTGGTCGGGAACCGCGAGGAGCTGTTCCTTCACGGACTTGATCGCGTCGCCCGCGGACGGGCCGCCGGCGAACGCGTCGTCGAGGTCCACGCCGCTCAGGTCGAGTCGCACGGGGTGGATCGTGGTGAACCATCCGATCGTGCGGGCGAGATCGGCCCCGGGGATCACCTGCTCTTCACGGCCGTGCCCCTCGAGATTCACGAGGGCGTCGTGGCGGTCGATCGCCCGGCGCCGCCGCCATCGGATCAGCGCCATGGTCAAGGCGGTCAGCAATCCGTCCGTCACGCCGGTGTGGAAGGCCTGCGGCACGCTCGTCGACAGGGCCCGGGTCAACTCGACGGGAAGCCGCACCTCGATGTCCGTGGCCGTGACCTCAGTGTCCGAGTCGGTGACCGGTCGCGACCCCAGAGCCGGGTCGGGTCCGTCCAGGATCCGTTGCCACAGTGCGACTTCGGCGGTGCGCCAGGGGTCGCGTGCGGCGTCGGCGAGCGCGTGGGCCCACCGGCGCATCGAGGTCCCGGGCGACTGCGGCGACGGCGAGCCACCGGACTGCAGCTGCGCGCACGCCGTGGCGAGGTCGGGGATCAGGATCCGCCAGGACACCCCGTCCATCGCCAGGTGATGGACGACGACGAGCAACCGACTGCCGGGCGCGTCCGGATCCGTGCGCAGGCCCGGATCGAGCCACACCACCTGCATCGTCACGCCCGACTCCGGGTCGAGCCGGTCGAGCGCCGCGTCGAGTTCGTTCGCTGCGACCTCGGGGAACCCTGCACCGCGGGCGTCCACCGGGACCCGGCGCACCACCGCGTCGGCCCGCACCGACCCTGTCGGCCTCACCTCCATCGACCAGCCCACCTGGGTGCGGGGGTCGCGGTACAGGCGCGCCCGCAGAACGTCGTGCCGGTCGAGCAGGGCCTGCACGGCCCGCGTGAGGGTGTCCCGGTCCACCGTGGCGGGCATCGTGAACAGTGCGGACTGCGAGTAGCGGCGGAAATCGCCGCCACGGCCGAGCATCCACCGCACGATCGGCGTCAGCGGAATCTCACCCGCGCCCCCTCCGGGCAATTCGTCGAGGACCACCGCCTCGTCGGACGTTCCGGCCGCTTCGGCCAGTCCTGCAACGGTTTTGCGCTCGAACACGTCTCGCGGCGAGATGACAACCCCGGCCGCGGCGGCTCGGGTGACCAGCTGGATGGACATGATCGAATCCCCACCGAGGGTGAAGAACGAGTCGTCGACGCCCACCGAGTCGACGCCCAGGACCTCGGCGAACAGGTCCGCGAGGACGCGTTCCGTCTCGGTGGCCGGGCTCCGGCTCGCGGTCACCCGTCGACCGAAGTCGGGTTCGGGCAGCGCTGTCCGGTCGAGTTTGCCGTTCACCGTCAACGGCATCGCGTCGAGAACCACCACGGCCGCGGGCACCATGTGGGGCGCCAGCCTCGCGGCGGCGGCGCCCCGGACCTCGTCCGGGTCGAGCGAGACGCCGTGCTGCGGCACCACGTAGCCGACCAGGCGCTCCCCGGCCGCCTGCTTCTCCAGCACCGCCTTCTCCAGCACCGTCGCCGCCGACTGCGCCACCCCCGCACACGCGAGCAGTGCCGACTCCACCTCGCCGAGTTCGATCCGATAGCCCTTCAGCTGCACCTGGGAGTCGTTGCGGCCGAGGTACTCCAGCTGTCCGTTCCCGTTCCACCGGGCCAGATCACCGGACCGGTACATCCGCGACCCGGGGTCGAAGGGGTCGGCCACGAACCGCGCGGACGTCAGCGCGGACCGGCCGAGGTAGCCGCGTGAGACCTGGGCACCGGAGACGTACATCTCCCCGACCACGCCGGGCGGCACCGGATGCAGTCGTCCGTCGAGGACGCGGACCCGCAGCCCGGGCAGCCCCCGGCCGATCACCGACGCGGACTGCTCCTGCACCAGGCTCGGGTCGATCGGCAGGTGACTGACGTGCACGGTCGTTTCCGTGATGCCGTACATGTTGACCAGGACCGGGGCGTCGCCGGTTCGACGCGTGTACCAGCGCCGCAACTGACCGAACTCGAGGGCCTCCCCGCCGAAGATCACGTACCGCAGCGACAATTCGGGAGCACCGGCCAGGCGATCCGCCTCCGTCAACTGGTAGAAGGCCGTGGGGGTCTGATTGACGACGGTGACACGTTCGTCGCGCAGCAGTTCGAGGAACTGCTCGGGTGTGCGCGCCGTGTAGTGGTCCACCAGCACCAGTCGGCCGCCGCACGCGAGCGCACCCCACATCTCCCACACCGAGAAGTCGAACGCGGCGGAATGGAACATCGTCCACACGTCAGCAGCGCCGAATCCGAACAGCGCCCGGGCGTTGGCCAGCAGCGTGACGACGTTGCGATGCGTGACCGCCACTCCCTTCGGCCGTCCGGTGGAGCCGGAGGTGTAGATCACGTACGCCACCGAGTCCGGTCGCAGCGGACGGGGTCGGTCCGAGTCGGTGACGGGCGAGGGCGAGAACCGCTGCACCGCACCGCGGGTCTCGGGGTCGTCCACGACAACCACCGGGACACCGGCCGACCGGACCGTCCGGGCGGACGCGGTCGTGGTGAGCACACACCGCGGTCGAGCGTCGGCGAGCAGGAAGCTCACCCGCTCGGTCGGGGAGGCGACGTCCACCGGGAGGTAACCGGCGCCCGCCTTCACCACCGCCAGCAACGCCACGACGAGATCGATCGACGGCGTCATGCACACGGCGACCAGCGTTTCCGTCCCGGCGCCGCGTGTCGTCAGCAGTCTCGCCAGCCGGTTCGACCGGGTGTCGAGTTCCCGGTACGTGACCGACGAGCCGGCGCAGCGCACCGCGACCGCATCACCGTCGGATGCCACCGCCCGGTCGAACAGGTCCGCCAACGTCACCGGTGCGACCTCGACGCCCGGCCGGTTCGCGGAGTCGGTACCCGAGCCGTCGGCACCGCCGAGCAGGAAGTCGCGTTCCGTCGGGTGCAGAATGTCGATGTCTCCCACCGGCGTGGTCGGATCCGCGGTCACGGCCTCGAGCACGCGCACGAAGCGCCGGGCCAGATCCTCCACCCGCTCACGGTCGAAAACATCGGCGGCATAACGGAATTCGGCGCGGATCCCGCCGGGCGCACCGTCCTCGTCCGTCCGTTCCACCAGGCTCAGCTGCAGATCGAACTTCGCCACGTCCAGGTCGGCGTCGAGGGTCCGGACGGTCAGCCCGGGCAGTTCCAGGTTCTCGCGCGCGGCGCCGCGGAATTCGAGCACAACCTGGAACAGCGGCGTGTGCGAGGTGGACCGTTCGGGTGCGAGTTCGTCCACCAGCCGTTCGAAGGGCAGGTCCGCGTGCTCGAATGCGGCGAGATCCGCCGACCGCACCTCGGTGAGAATCTCGGCGAACGACGATCCCGCCGCCACCGGTGTGCGGAGCACCAGTGTGTTGACGAACATCCCCACCATGTCGTCGAGTGCGGAGTGGCCCCGGGCCGCGATCGGCGACCCCACCACCACGTCGTCCGTTCCGGTCACCCTTTTCAGCAGTACGGCCAGTGCCGCGTGCACCACCATGAACGGCGTCGAATCCCGCTGACGCGCCAGATCGGTCAGGGCGTGATGCGCGGCAGGTGCGATGTCGAAGCTGACGACGCCGCCGTGGAACGACCGCTGCACCGGCCGCGCCCGGTTCAGAGGCAGTGGCAGTGTCTCGGGGACGCCCGCCAGCGTCCTCGTCCAGTAGCCGAGCTGATTCGAGATCACCGACTCGGGCTGGTCGTCGGTGCCGAGGACCTCCCGCTGCCACAGGCTGTAGTCGGCGTACTGCACAGGCAGCGGCGCCCAGTGCGGCGCCCGCTGGTGCGCACGGGCGGTGTAGGCGAGCATCAGGTCCCGCGCGAGGGGTGTCATCGAGACACCGTCGGCCGCGATGTGGTGCACGACGACGGCGAGGACGTGCCGCTCGGGACCCAGTCTCAGCAGCCGCGCCCGGATCGGAAGTTCCTCGGCGACGTCGAAACCCGTGCCGAAGAAGGCGGTGAGCGAGTCGCGGAGCTCCCGGTCGGCGACCGGGAGCGCGGTGAGGTCTGCGGCGGGCGCCGAATCGACGATCACCTGCCGGGGGCCGTCGGCGGAGCCCGGGAAAACGGTGCGCAGCGACTCGTGCCGCTCGACGACGTCGGCGAGCGCCGCTCGCAGTGCCGCCGGGTCCAGCACTCCGTCCAACTGCAGAGCGACCGGGATGTTGTAGGCCGGCGACGAGGTGTCGAACTGGTTGACGAACCACATGCGCTGTTGCGCGAGCGAGAGGGGAATCCGATCGGGCCGCGGCCTCGCCGCGAGAACCGGGACGGCTGGGCTCGACGTCCCGGCCGCCTCGATCCGGGCGGCGAGCGCGGACACCACGGGTGCGTCGAACAGCGCCGCGACACCGACCTGTGTGTCCAGCGCGCCGGTGATACGTGCCACCGCTCGGGCGGCGGCGAGCGAGTCTCCGCCGAGGTCGACGAAGCTGTCGTCGGCACCGACGCGGTCGACACCGAGGACCTCTGCGAAAGCCGTGGCGATCGCCTGCTCCACCGGGGTGGTCGGGGCTCGATACGTGGCGGGCGCGAAGTGCGGTTCCGGAAGCTTCCTTCGGTCGAGTTTGCCATTCGCATTCAATGGCAGTTCCGGAAGCACCGTCACGGTGGCAGGCACCATGAACGCCGGAAGCGACGCCGCCGCGGTTGCGAGCACCGCCCGCTCATCGACGACCGCACCACTCACCGGCACCACATACCCGGCCAGGTACTCACCCGACGCCCCACCACCACGCAGCACCACCACCGCCTGCGCCACATCCCCCCGACGCACCAACACCGACTCGATCTCCCCCAACTCGACCCGCTGCCCCCGCACCTTCACCTGGAAATCGGTGCGCCCCAGATACTCCAACTCCCCACCCGGCAACCACCGAACCCGATCCCCCGTCCGATACAACCTCCCGACCCCGAACGGATCCGCCACGAACCGAGCCGCCGTCAAGTCGGCACGCCCCTGATACCCCCGCGCCAACTGCGCGCCCGCCAGATACAACTCCCCCGCCACCCCCACCGGCACCGGACGCAACCGCCCGTCCAGCACATACACCCGCGTGTTCCACACCGGCGCCCCGATCGGCACCGAAGTCACGTCCGCACAGGTGACCTCGTGGAACGTCACATCCACCGCCGCCTCCGTCGGCCCGTACAGATTGTGCAACCGCACCCGAGGAAGAACCTCCCGCACCCGCGACGCAGTGGCGGCAGGCAGAACCTCCCCCGACGCGAACACCGTCCGCAACGACCCAGCGTCCGCCACCGACGGCTCCGCCGCGAACACCGCCAACATCGACGGCACGAAATGCGCTGTCGTGACGCCCTCCTCGGCGATCACCTCCGCCAGGTACCGCGGATCGCGATGCCCCCCCGGCTCCGCCACCACCAACCGCGCACCGACAAGCAACGGCCAGAACAACTCCCACACCGACACATCGAACGTCACCGGCGTCTTCAACAACACCACATCATCCGCACCGAGCCCGTACTCGGCCTGCATCCACACCAGACGATTCACGATCGCCCCGTGCGAGACCGCCACCCCCTTCGGCACACCCGTCGACCCCGACGTGAACATCACGTACGCCGTGTTCGCGGGCGACAGCACACCACGCTCGGCCTCCGTCACCCGCCCAGCCGAATACCCCGACACGTCAACCCCATCCAGCACGACCACGGGCGTGTCCCCCGCGAAATCCAGGTCCCGACCATCGGCGACCAACACACACACCGGCCGCGCCGTGTCGAGGATGTGCCCGACCCGCTCCGCCGGCTGATCCGGGTCGATCGGCACATACGCCCCACCCGCGGCCTGCACCGCACAGACCGCCACCACCAGATCCACCGACCGCCGCATCGCCACCGCCACCAGCGACTCCGGACCCACCCCCACCGACATCAGACAGCGAGCAAGCCGATTCACCCGACCCGCGAACTCCCCGTACGTGACGGACACACCCCCGAACGACAGCGCCACCGAATCCGGAGTCCGCGCCACCTGCGCATCCATCAACGACACCAGAGTGCCCTCCGGCACAACATGACCCGTCGCATTCCACCCCTCGACCACCAGCTCACGCTCGACCCCGCCGAGCAGGTCGATGTCGCCGACCGGGGTGTCCACGTCGCCGGCGATGGTCTCGAGAATCCGGACCAGTCGACGGGCGAGAGCGGTGACCGTGTCCCGGTCGAACGCCCCCGGCTGATAGCGCAGGCTCAGCCGTAGACGGGGTTCGAGGATCGACAACACGGCGATCGGATAGTGGGTGGCGTCCCGGGAATCGAGACCGGTCACCCGCATCCCCCCGAGGTCGGTGTCCGCGTCCAGCCCGGACGTGTCGACGGGATACGACTCGAACACCGACAGGGTGTCGAACAACGTGCCCAGGCCCGTCCGGGACTGGATCTCGCCGAGTCCGATGTGATGGTGGTCGAGCAGGGCCGCCTGCTGCGCCTGCAGTCGGGCGAGCAGGGCCGCGATCGTCTCGTCCGGATCGACCCGCAGGCGCACGGGCAGGGTGTTCACGAAAAGTCCCGGCATCTCCTCGACACCGGGCAGCTGCGGGGGTCGACCCGACACGGTGGCACCGAAGACGACGTCGTCGCGGGAGAGCACGCGGGACAACAGCACCCCCCATGCCGCCTGCACCACCGTGTTCATGGTGACCCCGACCCGTCCGACCACCGTGGCGAGCCCGTCGAGCACCGCGCCGGGCAGCGCGATGTCGACCTCGCCGGGCACACCGTGGCGCGCCCGCGCCGCATGCGGCGCCAGCAGCGACGGCTCGTCGAGGCCCTCCAGTGCCTGCTGCCAGGCCCGGGCGGACGCGTCGGCGTCGCGGCGCGCCACCCATTCCAGATAGGTGCGGTACGACGGCGGCTCCCCGGTGTCGGCGGCACACCCTGCCAGCAGCTCCCGCACCAGCAGCGGCATCGACCAGCCGTCCAGAACGATGTGGTGATTCGTCACGGCCAGCACGAAGCGCGTCGGGCCGGTTCGAATCAGCGTCAACCGCAGCAGCGGCGGCGCGTCGAGGTCGAAGGGGGCGACGCGGTCCTCGTCGAGCAGGCGCGTGAGTTCCGTGTCGACCGCCGCCCCGGACCCGGTCAGATCCACCTCCCTCCAGGGCAGCTCCACCGCGTCGAGCACCAGCTGCGCCGGCACGCCGTCGTCGTCGTGAACGAACGCGGTCCGCAGGTTCGCGTGCCGGGCCAGCAGTCGGGCCGCGGCGGCGCGCAACCGTCCGGCATCGACAGCGCCCTCGAGATCGATCCGCAGCTGCGCCGTGTACACGTCCACCGCTTCCGCGGCCATGCACGCATGGAACAGCAGGCCCGACTGCAGCGGAGACAGCGACCACACGTCGACCAGCCCCGGGAACCGACTCTCCCAGCGCTCGATCTGCCGTTGGCTCACCTGGACGAGAGGAAGGTCGGACGGTGTCAGCCCGCCGGCGTCCGGTCGCAGTGCGTGCGCGGCGAGTCCGGACAGTGCGCGGAGCCACAGATCCGCGAACTCCGCGACCTCGGCGGTGTGGAGCACCCCCGTCGCGAAGGCGAACGACGCCCGCAGGCGGGGACCCTCGGGGCTGTCGTCGACGACGGCGTTGATGTCGATCGCGGACGCCACCGGCAGGTCGGGATCCCGGGTTCCGCCGAGCTCGTCGTTCGTCACGGGCAGCCAGTCCTGCGGCCCGGCTGTGGTGGCCACCCTGCCCAGATAGTTGAAGCTGATCTGCGGAACACCGAATCCGCTCAGCGCGGCCGACGTCTCGCTGTCGAGGTAGCGGAGCATTCCGAAGCCGATCCCGTGATCCGGGATCGCGAGCAGCTGTTCCTTGACGGCCTTGACCGCCTGCCCCGCCGCGCGACCGCCTGCCATGGCGTCGTCGACGTCGACGCCGGTGAGATCCACGCGCGCCGGGTACAGGGTGGTGAACCAGCCCACGGTGCGGGACAGATCCGCGCCGGCAACGGTGTGCTCCTCGCGGCCGTGCCCCTCGATGGTCATCAGGGTGTCCGGCGCCGAGACCCCCCGCTGCCGTCGCCAGGCGACCGTGGCCAGTGCCACCGCGGCGAGCAGCCCGTCGCCCACGGTTCCGCGAAATGCTGCGGGAAGTGTGCTGAGCAGGGTGTCGGTCACACGCGACGGCACGTCGACGGTGACGGTCCGGGTGGTGGAGTCCACGTCGATCGTGGGATCCAGTGGGCGCGAACCGATCAGCGGATCGGGGCCGTCGAGGATGCGCTGCCACAGTTCGAGTTCACCGGGCCGGTGACGCGCGGCATCACCCAGACCGTGCGACCAGCGTCGCATCGACGTTCCGACCTCGGGCAGCGCGGGACTCCGGCCGGCCTGGAGCCGGGTGCACGCCGACGCGAGATCCGC
Organism: Rhodococcus sp. NPDC003318; assembly: GCF_042879035.1. Classification (NCBI taxonomy): domain Bacteria; kingdom Bacillati; phylum Actinomycetota; class Actinomycetes; order Mycobacteriales; family Nocardiaceae; genus Rhodococcus; species Rhodococcus sp. NPDC003318. Next base: position 532,092 of record NZ_JBIAOU010000001.1, read on the forward strand.
GACGAGAATGCGCCACGAGACGGCGTCGACCACGAGGTGGTGGACCACGACGAGCAGTCGCCCGGCTCCGTTCGCGACGTCGAACCAGATCACCCGCACCATGTCGGCAGCGGCGGGGTCCAGCCGGCCGGCCGCGTCGTCGAGTTCCGTGGCGGCCAGCGCGGTGAAGTCGTCACCGTCCACCGTGTCGGTCGGCACCCGACGGACCTGCCGCTCCGCCTGGACCGAGCCGGGTGGCACCACGTCCATCCGCCACTGCCCGCCGCGTTCGGCGAACAGACGGGCCCGGAGCATGTCGTGCCGGTCCAGTACCGCCCCGACGGCGTCGACGAGGATCTCGTGGGTCAGACCGGCGGGTGCGGCAAGCAGCAACGCCTGGGTGAACCTGTCGAACCGGCCGCCGTTGCGGCCCAGCATCCATCGCACGACCGGTGTCAGCGGCAGCGGGCCGACGCCACCGCCCGGCAACTCGTCGAGCACCGTGGTGTCGACGTCGTCGGAGCGCGCCACCTCGGCGAGAGCGGCGACGGTTCTGCGCTCGAACACGTCTCGGGGAGTGAAGATCACACCGGCGGCCCGGGCGCGGGCCACCAGCTGTATCGACATGATGCTGTCGCCGCCCAGGGCGAAGAACGAGTCGTCGACACCGACGGTGTCGATCCCGAGCACCTCCTCGAACAGTCCTGTGAGAAGTTTCTCGGTCTCGGTTCGCGGTGGCCTGCTCGTCGCCCCCGCGGCCGCGAAGTCGGGCGCCGGTAGCGCCGTGCGGTCGAGCTTCCCGTGGACGGTCAGGGGCAGCGATTCGAGTGTCAACAGCGCTGCCGGGACCATGTAGGGCGCCAACCGGTGACCGACGAATTCGAGGACGTCTCGCGGATCGATCGTCTTCCCCCGTTCGGGCACGAGGTAACCGATCAACCGGTCCCTGCCGTCGGCGCTCCGCACGTCCACCACTGCCCGAGCCACGTCGTCGTGAGCGAGCAGTGCCGACTCGACCTCGCCGAGCTCGATGCGGAAGCCGCGCACCTTCACCTGGGAATCGGTGCGCCCGAGGTACTCCAGCCTGCCGTCGTCCGTCCAGCGCGCGCGATCGCCGGTGCGGTACATCCGGCTCCCCGCCGGACCGAAGGGATCGGCGACGAACCGTTCGGCTGTCAGCGGGAACCGGCGGTGGTAGCCGCGGGCGAGGGCGGGACCTGCGAGATACAACTCGCCCGCGACACCGGCCGGCACCGGGTGCAGTCGCGAGTCCAGGACGACCTCCGCGAAACCGCGTGCGGGCGTGCCGATGGTGACCGGAGCCCCAGGCGCCAGGGCGGTGCTGACACTCGACACGACCGTCGCCTCGGTCGGCCCGTACGCGTTGAACAGTCGCCGGCCGGATCCGGGGGGACCCGGGACAGTCGGCGCGCCCCACCGTGCGACGAGTTCGGGGGGACAGGCCTCCCCTCCCGTCACCACACACCGGAGTCCGGTCAGGCCTGCGGGATCGACCGACGCCAGTGCCGCCGGAGTGACGAAGCAGTGGGTGATCCGTTCGGCCGCCAGCAGCTGCGCCAAGTCGGCGCCGCCGTACACGGTGGGCGGTGCGATCACCATGGTGGCCGCCGCGCCGATCGCCATCAGCAGCTCGAGAACGGAAGCGTCGAAGCTCGGTGACGCGAGGTGCAGCGTCCGGGATTCGGTTGTCGTGCCGAAGGTCTCGAGTTCCTGCGCCGCGAAGTTCGACAGCCCGCGATGCGTGACGACGACACCCTTGGGTGCGCCGGTCGATCCCGACGTGTAGATCAGGTAGGCCGGGTTGTCGACGCGCAGGGGCGAGCACCGTTCGTCGTCGCTGACCGGCGAGGCCGGGTAGCCCGACAGTTCGTCGTCGAGTTCCGACAGAACCAGCCACGGCACCACGTCGGGAAGTGCACCGCGGTGCTCCGTGGTCGTCACTCCCCGGACGGCACCGGAGTCGGTGAGCATGTGTTCGATCCGGGCAGGCGGGTGACCGGGGTCCACGGGGAGGAAGGCGGCCCCCGACTTGGCCACCGCCCAGACCGCCAGAACGGATTCGACGGACCGTCGCACACACAGTGCGACCACGGTTTCCGGGCCCACGCCGCGCTCGATCAGCATGCGGGCCAACCGGTTCGAGCGTCTGTCGAGGTCTCCGTAGCTCACCTCGTGCCCGTCCGCGACCAACGCGACGGCGTCCGGATCGTTCGCCGCTGCCGCCATCAGGTCCGGCAGTGTCCGCGCCGCCGTCGCGGCCTCGCCCCGCGCCGGGGCCAGTTCGACACGCTCGCGGGCGTCGAGGATGTCGAGGTCGCCCACCCGGGCGGTGGGGTCGGCGACGACCGTCCCGAGAATGCGCTGCAATCGCTTCGCGAACCCGGTCACGGTGCCGGTGTCGAAGATGTCGGTGGCGTAGCCGAGTTCCGCGGTGATGCCGGCCGGGTTGCCTTCCGGGTCCACATTCTCGGACAGGGTCAGCTGGAGGTCGAAGTTGGTGGTGTCGATCGGAACGTCCATGCGTGTGACCCGCAGGTCGGGCAGTTCCAGCGCGGGGCGGTCGATGTCCCGGAACTCCACCATCACCTGGAACAGGGGTGAATGCGCGGTGGACCGGGAAGTGCCGTGGACCTCCACCACCCGTTCGAACGGGACGTCCGCGTGGGTGAAGGCACCCAGATCGGTTTCCCGCACACCGTCGAGCATCTCGGCGAACGTGGCGCCGCCGTCGACGTGGGTGCGCAGCACCAGCGTGTTGACGAACATACCCACCAGGTTGTCGAGCTCCCGCGGGCCGCGGCCGGCGATCGGTGTCCCGACCGCGATGTCGTCCGTGTCACCGAGCCGTGCCAGCAGGATCGCGAGGACGGTGTGCAGGGTCATGAAGACCGTTGCATCGTGTTCCTGCGAGAGCGCAACCACCGCGGCATGAGTCTCCGGACCGATCGCGAACTCGACACGGCCGCCACGAGGCGACCGGACCGCGGGGCGGGGGCGGTCGGTCGGCAACTCCAGCACCTCGGGCAGGCCGGACAGCGTCGCGGTCCAGTAGCCGAGCTGTCTCGACACCGGCGACCTCTCGTCGGCTTCCGAGCCCAGCCACTCGCGCTGCCACAGCGCGTAGTCGGCGTACTGCACCGCGAGCGGGGCCCAGCCCGGCGCCGACCCCCGCGCCCGCGCCGCGTAGGCGTCCACGACGTCCCGGGCCAGCGGAGCCAAGGAGAATCCGTCGGCCGCGATGTGGTGCATCACCACCGCGAGCACGTGCACGTCCTCGTCGAGGCGGAGGAGGCGTCCGCGCACCGGGACCTGTGTCGTGACGTCGAATCCCGCGGACAGCACACGGAGTGCGTACGCGCGGAGCTCGGCTTCCCCCGGCATGCCGATCGGGTCCAGATCGGGCACCGCCTCCGTCGCGGGCAGGACCACCTGGCGTGGGCCGTCGTCGCTGAGTGGGAACACGGTGCGCAGGATCTCGTGCCGTTCGATCACGTCGGCCACCGCAGCCCGGAGGGCGTCCACGTCGAGTCGCCCCTCGAGTCTCAACGCGAACGCGACGTTGTAGGCCGGCGACGAGGTGTCGAACTGGTTGACGAACCACAGGCGTTGCTGGGCCGGTGACACCGGGACCGCGGAGGTTCCCGTCCTCGGCTGCAGCGGCGGACGGGCATCCCGCACTTCCCGCGCGTCCACCAACGCGGCCAACCCCGCCACGGTCGGAGCGTCGAACACGTCACGGACACCGATCCGGTCCCCGACAGCGGCCTTCCCGGGGTCACCGCGAGCGGTGGCAGCGTTCACGCGCGCCACCAGGCGAGCCGCGATCAGGGAATTTCCGCCGAGTGCGAAGAAATTGTCGTGCACGCCCACCCGCGCGGCACCGAGCAGGTCGGCGGCGAGCGCGGCCACGATCTCCTCGACGGGACCGCGGGGAGCGACGAATCCGGACGATGCGGCCGCGAGGTCCGGTTCCGGCAACGCCGTCCGATCCAGCTTCCCGTTCACCGTCACCGGCAACTCACCCAGCACCACCACCACCGACGGCACCAGGAATCCCGGCAACCGCTCCGCAACCCACTCCCGCACCCGACGCCCGTCCACCACCACACCCGCCACCGGCACCACATACCCGGCCAGGTACTCACCCGACGCCCCACCACCACGCAGCACCACCACCGCCTGCGCCACATCCCCCCGACGCACCAACACCGACTCGATCTCCCCCAACTCGACCCGCTGCCCCCGCACCTTCACCTGGAAATCGGTGCGCCCCAGATACTCCAACTCCCCACCCGGCAACCACCGAACCCGATCCCCCGTCCGATACAACCTCCCGACCCCGAACGGATCCGCCACGAACCGAGCCGCCGTCAAGTCGGCACGCCCCTGATACCCCCGCGCCAACTGCGCGCCCGCCAGATACAACTCCCCCGCCACCCCCACCGGCACCGGACGCAACCGCCCGTCCAGCACATACACCCGCGTGTTCCACACCGGCGCCCCGATCGGCACCGAAGTCACGTCCGCACAGGTGACCTCGTGGAACGTCACATCCACCGCCGCCTCCGTCGGCCCGTACAGATTGTGCAACCGCACCCGAGGAAGAACCTCCCGCACCCGCGACGCAGTGGCGGCAGGCAGAACCTCCCCCGACGCGAACACCGTCCGCAACGACCCAGCGTCCGCCACCGACGGCTCCGCCGCGAACACCGCCAACATCGACGGCACGAAATGCGCTGTCGTGACGCCCTCCTCGGCGATCACCTCCGCCAGGTACCGCGGATCGCGATGCCCCCCCGGCTCCGCCACCACCAACCGCGCACCGACAAGCAACGGCCAGAACAACTCCCACACCGACACATCGAACGTCACCGGCGTCTTCAACAACACCACATCATCCGCACCGAGCCCGTACTCGGCCTGCATCCACACCAGACGATTCACGATCGCCCCGTGCGAGACCGCCACCCCCTTCGGCACACCCGTCGACCCCGACGTGAACATCACGTACGCCGTGTTCGCGGGCGACAGCACACCACGCTCGGCCTCCGTCACCCGCCCAGCCGAATACCCCGACACGTCAACCCCATCCAGCACGACCACGGGCGTGTCCCCCGCGAAATCCAGGTCCCGACCATCGGCGACCAACACACACACCGGCCGCGCCGTGTCGAGGATGTGCCCGACCCGCTCCGCCGGCTGATCCGGGTCGATCGGCACATACGCCCCACCCGCGGCCTGCACCGCACAGACCGCCACCACCAGATCCACCGACCGCCGCATCGCCACCGCCACCAGCGACTCCGGACCCACCCCCACCGACATCAGACAGCGAGCAAGCCGATTCACCCGACCCGCGAACTCCCCGTACGTGACGGACACACCCCCGAACGACAGCGCCACCGAATCCGGAGTCCGCGCCACCTGCGCATCCATCAACGACACCAGAGTGCCCTCCGGCACAACATGACCCGTCGCATTCCACCCCTCGACCACCAGCTCACGCTCGACCCCGCCGAGCAGGTCGATGTCGCCGACCGGCACCTCCGGGTCCGCCACGACAGCGTCGAGAATCCGGACGAACCGCTCCGCGAACGCCGCGACGGTCGCCCGATCGAACACGTCCGATGCGAAGGTGAAGACCGCCGAGATGCCCTGCTCTCCCCCCGTCCGCCCGTGGTCCTCGGCGAGCGTCAGTTGCAGATCGAACTTGGACACACCCGTTTCGACATCGACGGTCTCCACCGTCAGTCCCGGCATCTCCAGTTCGGCGCCCGCCGTGTGCCCGAACTCCACCATGACTTGGAAGAGCGGCGAATACGCGGCCGAGCGATCCGGGACGAGAGCGTCCACCACATTCTCGAAGGGCACCTCGGCACGACCGAACGCCGCCAGATCCGCGTCCCGAGTGAGGGCGAGCACCTCGGCGAACGTCGCGGTGGGTTCCACGGCCGTGCGCAGAACGAGCGTGTTGACGAACATCCCGACGAGATCGTCGAGTGACTCCTCACCTCGCCCCGCGATCGGTGTTCCGACCGCGATGTCCGCGGATCCGCTCAGCCGCGCCGACAACACCGCCAGCGCCGCGTGCATCACCATGAACATCGTGGCGCCGCCCCGACGCGCGAGCAGGACGAGTTCGCGATGCACGTGCGCCGACACCGAGAATCGCACGGTGTCCCCGCGCAACGACCTGTCCGCCGGCCTCGGCCGATCCAGTGGCAGGTCGATCGCCTGCGGCAGGCCGGCCAGCACCTGCTTCCAGTGGTCCAACTGCGTGGACACGAGGCTGTCGGGATCCCGGTCGCTGCCGAGGACCTCCCGCTGCCACAGGCTGTAGTCGGCGTACTGCACCGGCAGCGGGAGCAGGTTCGGTGCCTGCCCGTGGACCCGTGCGTCGTAGGCGGCCGTCAGGTCACGGGCGAGCGGAGCCAGTGACGCTCCGTCCGCCGAGATGTGGTGCACCACCAGCACCAGAACGTGCACGTCGGGGGCGGTCCGGAACAGGGCACCACGGAGGGGCACCTCGGCGCTCACGTCGAACCCCCGAGTGGCCAGGTCGGCGATCGCTGCGCGCAGTGCCTCCTCGTCGCCGACGAATCTCGGTGTCAGATCCGGAACCACCGACCCCGGCGCCACGATCACCTGATGCGGTCCGTCCGCCGACGCCGGGTACACGGTGCGGAGCGATTCGTGTCGTTCGACGAGATCCGCCACCGCTGCGCGGAGCGCCTCCACGCGGAGGGTTCCGGACAGGCGTACCGCCATCGGAATGTTGTATGCCGGCGACGAGGTGTCCAGTTGATCGACGATCCACATGCGTTGCTGCGCAGGCGACAGCGGAATTCGGTCCGGACGCTCCTGCGCCACCAGCCTCGGGCGGTCGCGGTGCCTCGGGTCCGCGCGGTCGATCCGCCGCGCCAGGGCTTCCACCGTCGGCGCCTCGAACAGGGTCCGTACATCGAGATCCGCGTCCACCGCGGCGTTAACCCGCGCGACCACCCTGGTCGCGACCAGCGAATTTCCTCCGAGATCGACGAAGTTGTCGTCGAGCCCGACGCGCTGCGCGCTCAGGACATCCGCGAACACCCGCGCAACCGCCTGCTCCACCGGATCCGTCGGAGCACGGTACGCGGGCGCCGTGGACAGGAAGTCCGGTGCGGGCAGCGCCGCACGGTCGAGTTTGCCCGCCGGTGTCAGCGGCATCGCGTCCAGCACCACGACGGCGGAGGGAACCATGTACGCGGGCAACAGCTTTCCGGCATGGTCCGACAACTCGGCGGGCGCGATCGGTGGCCCGGTTGTCGGGAGTACGTACGACACGAGCACCGTCTCACCGGACGGCGCCGTGCGCGGCGTCGTCACGGCCGTCCGCACGCGGGGATGGGTCTGCAGGACCGTGTCGATCTCACCCGGCTCGACACGGAAGCCGCGCAGCTTCACCTGGAAGTCGCTGCGGCCCAGGTACTCGAGCGTGCGATCGGTCCGCCACCGCACCACGTCACCTGTTCGGTACATCCGGTCGCCGGGTTCACCGTACGGATCGGCCACGAACCGTTCGGCCGTCAACGCGGGTTTGCCGTGATAGCCGCGCGCGAGGGCGTCGCCCGCAAGGTACAGCTCCCCGGCGACGCCGATCGGTACCGGATTCAATCGCGCGTCGAGGACGACCTCCCGGACACCGCGCAGGGGCCCGCCGACGGTGACGGCTCCCCCCGGTGACATCGGTGCACTGATGTTCGACGCGACGGTGGCCTCGGTCGGCCCGTACGCATTGAGCAACCTCCGGCCCCCTTCTCGGGAACTCGGGACCGTCGGTGGTGCGGCCCACCGCTGTACCAGTGCAGGCGGGCACGCCTCACCGCCGCACATCACGCTCCGAAGGTCGCCGAGCCCGTCCGGCTCGATCGTCCCGAGCGCCGCGGTCGTGACGAATCCGTGGGTGACCCGCTGCGACTCGAGCAGCCGGGACAGCTCCTGCCCGCCGTAGATCGTGGGCGCGGCGATCACCATGGTGGCTCCGGCACCGAATGCCTGCAGGTACTCGAGGACGGACGCGTCGAAACTCGGCGTCGACAGGTGCAGCGTCCGTGACTCGCTCGTCACGCCGAGTCGGGAACGTTGCTCGGCGGCAAGGCTGTCCAGGCCACGATGGGTGACCGAGACTCCCTTGGGCAGGCCGGTGGACCCGGAGGTGTAGATCAGGTAGGCCGGATTCTCGATGCGAAGCGGCCGGGCCCGCTCGGCGTCGGTGACGTCGGACACCGGCTGCGCCCTGCACCCGGCCCGGAACTCGTCGTCGTCGAGCACCAGCCACGGTGTCGAGTCCGGCAGCCGGGAACGCTCGGCCGACACCGTCACACCCACCGCTGCCCCGGAGTCGCTGAGCATGTGCGCTGTTCGCTCGGGCGGATAGTTGGGGTCGACAGGCACGAATGCCGCGCCCGACTTGGTCACCGCGAGCATCGCCAGGACCGACTCGACCGACCGGGTCAGGGCCAGCGCCACGCGGTCCTCCGGCCCGATGCCGCGTCCGGCCAGGACGCGCGCCAGCTGGTTCGAGCGTTCGTCCAGTTCTCGATACGTCACCTCGACATCGCGATAGACGAGCGCGATGCCTGCGGGATGTGCGCGCGCCGCCGCGGCGAACAGTTCGGGCAGCAGGCGTTGCGGGCGGCCCGGTGCGCCACGGACCGGGACCAGGTCGGCGCGTTCGGACTCGGAGAGAATGTCGATCCCGCCGACGTCGATTCCCGGGTCGATGCCGACGGTCTCGAGGATTCGACGCAGCCGCACACCGAGCCGCATCACCGTTGCGGGGTCGAACAGATCGGTGGCGAACCCGAAGGTTGCCGTGATCCCGGCCGGGGCGCCGTCGGCGTCGACGGTCTCCGCCGCGGTCAGCCGGAGGTCGAATCGGCCGATCCCGGGGAGCGCCTGCGGCGTGGTCCCCGGGGCCTGCGTCCCGTCGCGGCACTCGAACAGCACCTGGACGATCGGCGCGAACGCGGTGGACTCGCGGACTCCGAGCGCCGGCGGCACCTGCTCGAACGGAACGTCGGAGTGCTCGAACGCCTCCTCGTCGACGTCGCGAACGTGGCCGAGGAGATCGGTGAAGGACATGCCCGGTTCGATGCGGCTGCGCAGCACCACGACGTTCGGGACCGCGTTCGCCGTGACCGGCGTTCCGACCGCCACATCCGAGCCACCGCCCAGACGCATCAGCAGAACGGCGAAGGCCGCGTGCAGCACTGCGAAGGTCGTCGTGTCGTGTTCGCGTGCCAGCGCGACCACGCTGCGATGGACGCCCGCACCGATCGGGAGTTCGACGCGCTCGGCCCGCAGCGACTGCACTGCCGGTCGCCCCCGATCGGACGGCAGGGTCAGCAGTTCGGGCAGCCCCGCGAGGCGGTCCTTCCAGTGGTCGAGCTGCCGCGCCCGGAACCGGAGCCGCGCGCCTTCGCGGGCGCTCACCTCGTGAACCGTCGCGAGCGTGGCATCCGGGTCCGCGGCGATGAACTCGTCGAGCAGTTCGACGAACCGCTCGTGGTGCCTCCGCAACGCCCCGTCGCGGTACCGATTCGGGTTCGCCCGGAAATCGACGACCAGTCCCGCTCCGGGGCCGGTCGGGTACACGTTGACCAGGAGATCGTCCACCGGACCGGACGTGAGGATGCGGAGTTCGCCTGTCAGGGAGCCCAGTTGGATCTCCTGGCGGAAGCGCATGACGTTGACCATCGGTCCGGACAGCGCGGCGGCACCGTCCGCGCCCATCGTGCGGCGGATGTCGTCGAGTCCGCACCGCTGGTGCCGCAACGCTCCCACCAGCTCGCGCTGGACCCGCTCGACGAGTTCCTCGACCGTGTCCCTCTCGTCGACCGAGATCGACAGCGGCGCGACGGTGACCATCATGCCGCCGGACGCACGCAGCACCGACGTCGTCCGGCCGGACATCGGAACCTGCACGAGCACCGGTGTTTTCGCGGTCTCCCGGGACAGGTAGCACGCGAACGCGGCGATGATCGTGGCGGCGGCGGCCGCGGTGGTCCGCGTGTCGGAAGCCTCGAGTCGGGCGACCACCGACTCCGACAACGAGGCACTTTCGAGCATGCTCACGGCCTCCGGGGGCACCTGCTCGGGCTCGTCGGCCAGTGTCGATCCCTCGACCGTCCCGACCCGCGCCGCCCAGTACTCCCGATCCGTCCCGAATCGATCGGAGGATCGGTAGCGTGCGTCGAGGTCGCACAGGTCACGCAGGGGTGCAGCCCGACTCGGCTCCGGTTCGCGGCCGGCCACCGCGGCCGAGTAGCGATGCGCGATCCGGTTGACGATCGTCATGGCGCCGTATCCGTCGAGCGCGACGTGGTGGATGCGGGTGTACCACAGGTGTCGCGACTCTCCCACGCGCAGGATCGAGGCCTCGACGAGGCGATCCGCGCCGAGATCGAGGGGGGTCCGGTAATCCCGGTGCATCCACTCGTGCGCCGCGGCGACCGGGTCGTCCGTGTCCCGGAAGTCGACGACGGTGAGGGGAACGTCGGTCGAGTGATCCACGTACTGCATGGGCCGGCCGTCGACCTCGACGACCCTGACCAGTGGCGACTCGAACTCCCGCGCGACGGCCACGGTTTCGCGTCGCAGCAGGTCGGCGTCGAGATCGCCGTGCAACTCCACGTACTGCGCTATCGAAATCGGCACGCCGGGCCGGAGTTGCTGCGCGAACCAGGTCGCGCGCTGCGCTGCGGACAGCGGGAAGAGCGCCGCGTCCGCATCCCCGACCGCAGGCCGCCGGGTGTCGCCGTCGACGCGTTTCACGGAGGTTCCTTCGCGTACGGCCCCCCCTGGTGACTGTGTGGCCGAATCCGAACTCGCCGATGCGAGAGGCGGAACGGTGTCTCCGCCCCCCTGATCATCCGTAGGGCATCACCAGGGCACACAAGAGTTTCATGGTCGCACACGCGGGGTGGCCTCGAGGGAGAACTCGTCCGGCTCCGCCTCGAATGGTCGAACCCGTGGCGGCCGGTTCGGCATCGGGTGCCGAGCCGACGGCATCGGACGGTCGCAGCGTGGGACCGTGAATCGACAGCCACAGGAGGATCTGATGACGGTGAGTGATCGGAGGCGGGCGGGGCGGGCGGTGGTCGTCGGAGCCGGCCACGTCGGCATGATCGCGGCGATGCGGCTCGCCGAGGCGAACGTCTTCGCCGAGGTGGTGCTCGTCGACGTCGCCGGGTCGCGCGCCGAAGGCATCGCGCTCGACCTCACCCACACCGGTGCGCTGACCGGGAGCGGCACCGCCGTCCGCGGCGTCACCACCCTGGCCGACGCCGGGCCGGCCGACTACGTCGTCGTCACCGCGGGCAAGGCCCGGACACCTGGTATGAGCCGCACCGACCTGGTCTCGACCAACGCGGCGATCGTCGGCTCGGCCTCCGACATCGCCGCGCACAGCCCCGACGCGATGGTGGTCGTGGTGTCGAACCCGCTCGACGAGATGACCTACCAGCTGTGGCGTGTGTCCGGGTTCCCGGCGCACCGCGTGGTGGGAATGGCCGGTCTCCTCGACTCCGCCCGATTCCGCGCACTGGCATCCGTCGGCGGTGCCGGGGACGTCACCGGGCTCGATGCGTTGGCACTGGGCAGTCACGGCGCGGAGATGGTGATTCCGCTGTCCCATGCGCCGCAGGTGATGTCCGCGCTGCCGTCCGAGGACGTCGCGGCGATCGAGGACCGGGCCCGCAACTCGGGTGGCGAGGTCGTCGGGCTGCTCGGCGACGGCAGCGCGTTCTTCGGACCCGGCACGGCCGCCGCGCGGATGGTCCTCGCCATGGTGGCGGACTCCGACGAGGTGATCTCGGCGACCGTCCGCCCCGACGGCGAGTACGGCCTGCGCGACGTGTACGTCGGCCTGCCCGCAGTCCTCGGCGCGACGGGGTCCGCAAGATCGTCGAGATCGACCTCACACCCGACGAACTCGGGCAACTGCGTGACGCCGCCGCCCGCATCGGCGAGCGGGTCGCGCAGCTGCCCTGAGACACGATCAGGTCAGGGCGTCAGGGCAGGGAGGCCACCAGTTGCTCGACCGAGACGCGGGGGCCGGTGAAGAACGGGGTCTCCTCGCGGACGTGCATGCGGGCCTCGGTGGCGCGCAGGTCCCGCATCAGGTCGACGATCCGGTCCAGTTCGGGAGCCTCGAACGCGAGGATCCACTCGTAGTCGCCGAGCGCGAACGCGGGGACGGTGTTGGCGCGGACGTCCGGGTACCCGCGGCCCGCCTTGCCGTGGTCGGCGAGCATGGTGCGGCGCTCGGCGTCGGGCAGCAGGTACCACTCGTACGACCGCACGAACGGGTACACGCAGATGTAGTTGCCCGGTGCCTCACCGGCGATGAACGCCGGGACGTGGCTCTTGTTGAACTCGGCCGGCCGGTGCAGCGCGACGTTCGACCAGACCGGCGCGCTGGCGCGGCCGAGGATCGTGGTGCGCCGGAAGTCGGCGTACAGCTTCTGCAGGTCCTCGAGCTTCTCGGCGTGCGTCCAGATCATGAAGTCGGCGTCGGCGCGCACTCCGGCGACGTCGTAGATGCCGCGCAGGACGGTGTCGGAGTTGTCCTGGCGCTGCGTGGCCTCCTCGGCGGTCTCCTCGAACGGAGCGAAGAAGGCCGTCGCGTCCTCGATCGCCTTGGTGCGGTCCTCGTCGAGGACGCCGGGCTGCACCTGGAACACCGAGAACATCGCGTAGCGCAGGGTGGAATTGAGTTTGTCGTAATCGAGGCGTGCCATGGCCCTATCCTGCCACCCGCTCCGTGAGCCGTGTCGCAGCCGTCGTGGCCGCGGCGACACAGGCGGGCACCCCCACCCCGTGCAGCATCGCGCCCGCGATCTCGAGGCCGTCGACCTGCGCGATCTCCGCTTCGAGAGCGGCCACGACCTCCCCGTGCCCGGCCCGGTACTGGGGCAACCCCCCGTGCCAGCGCTGGACGTACGCGTCGACCGGTTGGTCGGTGACCCCCGTGACGGTGGCGAGGTCGGCGCGCGCCAGGGTGATCAGCTGCTCGTCGTCGGCGTCGAGGAGGGCGGCGTCGCCGAAGCGGCCGAACGAGGCACGGGCGAGTGTCACGTCGCGGTCGGCGAGGTGCGGCCACTTGCGAGAGGACAGGGTGAACGCCTTGGCCGCGAGATCCTCGCCCGTCGCGACGAGGATCCCCGAATTCTGCGGCAGTGCAGCAGTTTTCGGCATCGCGAGGGCAACGACAACCGACGAGGCGAGAGGGATCCGGGCGGCCTGCGCGGCGGCGGCAGGCGCCCCCTCGGCGAGCAACGCCGCGGCGCGGTCCGCGGGCAGCGCGACGATCACCCCGTCGACCGGTCCGACCGGGTCGACGGACCAGCGACCACGCTCACGCCGCAGCCCGGCACCGGTGGTGTGGTCGTGGAACTCGGCGCCCGAGGCGTCGCGCAGCGCGTCGAGCAGCGTCCCGTAGCCGCCGCGCAGGGTCCCGAAGACGGGCGTGTCCGACGGCGGCGGCAACGCCCGGCGGACGGCGTCGGTCAGGCTGGTGGCGCCGCCGTCGAGCGCGACCGCCAGAGCGGGCACCGTCGCGCGCACCCCGGCCGTGTCCGACAGACCCGAGTAGACGCCGCCGAGCAGCGGGTCCACCGAGCGCCGGACCACCTGCTCACCGAACCGTGACCCGACCAGCGCGGCGACCGAGACGTCGGCGGACCGGTCCCAGTGCAGCGGGGTGGCGGGTTCGGCATCGATCCGGGCGAGCGTCGCGGCGTCGACCAACCCGACCAGCGCCTCCGAGTTCGCCGGGATGCCCATCAACGTGCCGGCCGGCAGTGGGTGCAGGGACCCGTCCGCCCAGATCAGCGGGCGCGCACGGGACGGATGCTCGACCTGGTCGGCCAGACCGAGCTCGGCGAGCAGGGCCGTCACCTCGGGGCGGCGTACGATGAAGGCCTCCGCGCCGACGTCGACGGGCTTTCCCGCGATCGGGACCGTGCGCAGTTTGCCGCCGAGCCGGCCGGACTCCTCGAGGACCACGATCCGGGCGTCGGGTCCGAGCAGCGCACGCAGACGGTAGGCGGCGGTCAGCCCGGAGATGCCGCCGCCGACGACCGCAACGGTGGTCACAGGGAATGCACCAGCTCCACGACGTCGGTGAGTACCGCGGGATCGGTCTCGGGCAGCACGCCGTGCCCGAGGTTGAAGATGTGCCCGGTGGCGCCCGCCGCGATCGCGCGGTCGGCTTCCCCGACGATTCGGCGCACCTCCCGCTCGATCGCCGCACGGCCCGCGAACAGCACGGCCGGATCGAGGTTGCCCTGCAGCGCCTTGCCCGGCCCGACCCGCACCGCGGCCTCGTCGAGCGGCACCCGCCAGTCGACACCGACGACGTCGGCGCCCGCCTCCCCCATCACGCCGAGCAGCTCTCCGGTGCCGACCCCGAAGTGGATCCGCGGAACCCCGGCCTCGGCGATCTCGGCGAAGACACGCTCCGAGTGCGGCAGCACGAACGTCCGGTAGTCGGCCTGCGAGAGTGCACCGGCCCACGAGTCGAACAGCTGGATCGCGTCGACCCCGGCGTGCAGCTGCGCCTTGAGGAACGCGATGGTGGTGTCGGCGAGAGCGCCGAGCAGCGCGTGCCACGTCTTCGGGTCGGAGTGCATCAACGCCTTGGTGCGCTCGTGGTTGCGGCTCGGCCCGCCCTCGACCAGGTACGACGCGAGGGTGAACGGAGCGCCCGCGAAGCCGATCAGCGGGGTGTCGCCCAACTCGGTGGTGAGCAGCGAGATCGCCTCGGTGACGGCGCCGACCTCCTCGGGCCGCAACCGCGGCAGGGCCGCGACGTCGGACGCGGTGCGCACCGGATCGGCCACCACCGGCCCCGTCCCGGCCACGATGTCCAGGTCGATCCCGGCGGCCTTGAGCGGAACGACGATGTCGGAGAACAGGATCGCCGCGTCGACCTTGTGCCGGCGGACCGGCTGCATGGTGATCTCGCACACCAGTTCCGGGTTGAAACACGATTCGAGCATCCCGATCCCGGCGCGGATCTCGCGGTACTCCGGCAGCGACCGGCCGGCCTGCCGCATGAACCACACGGGGCGGTGGGCGGGCCGGCGGCCGGTGGCGGCCGCGAGGAGCGGTGCCTCGGGCAGCGGTCTGCGGTACGGGTACCGCGTCCCGGTGGTCATCGCCGAATTCGTGTCTTCCAGATCGCTCATGTGTCCCAACGCTCGTCGCCCGTACGGCCCTGTCGACGGTGGTGCCGTCCGCTGTCATGCTGCCAGATTCGGCAACCCGGCGGCGCCGCGGTCCGTTCCGGAACCGGCGCGCCTCCCGCGCCGACCATCTGCGCCGGTCTACCGTCCGCACTGTGACCATGTCGGGACCCCATGCCGAGCCAGCGCCGTTTCGCAGCGCCGTCGACTCCATGCACACCGCGGCGGTCCATCCACAGATCGAGATCGGTCCGATCCGGCCGCCGCAACGCCTGGCGCCGTACAGCTACGCCATCGGCGCGGAGGTCCGGCACCCCGACACCGATGTCGTCGGCGAGGAGTCCGAGGGCGACGCGTTCGGCCGGTTGATCCTGCTCTACGACCCGGCCGGTGACGAGGCATGGAACGGAACGATGCGGCTCGTCGCGTACATCCAGGCCGACCTGGAGGCGGACCTGGCCGCGGACCCGCTGCTTCCGGAGGTCGCGTGGAGCTGGCTGGTCGACGCGCTGGACGCCCACCACGAGCAGGTGACCGCCCTCGGCGGCACGGTCACCGCGACGAGTTCGGTGCGGTACGGCGACATCGCGGGGCCGCCGCAGGCCCACCAGCTGGAACTGCGCGCATCGTGGACCGCGGCGACCACCGCGCTGGCGCCGCACGTCGAGGCGTTCTGCGAGGTGCTCGCCGCCGCGGCCGGACTGCCGCCCGCCGGCGTCACGTCACTCGGTCGCTGACACCGCTTCCGGCGCACGTCCGGCTCCCGCCCCGCATCCGGCTCGCACCCAGTCGAGGAACGTCGCGACGCGGGCCGTCACCATGTCGCTGCGCACCGAGTGGAAGATGTCGAAGCCGTGCTGGGCGCCGCGCAGCTCCGCGTAGCCGACCGGGTTGCCCGAGATCCCCCGCAGTCGGCGGACGAAGTCGCGGGCCTCGGCGACGGGAATCAGGGAGTCGTTGGTGCCGTGGACGACCAGGAACGGCGGTGCGTCGGCGTGCAGCTTCGCCAGCGGTGACGCCGCGAGGTACGACTCGGGGAAGACGGCGTCCGGGCCCAGCACCATCGAGCTCAGGCGGGACCGGACGCGCCAGCGCACCGCCGGAATGCCCGATTCGCCGGTGAAGTCGTACGCGCCGTAGAAGGGAACACACGCCTGCACCGAGGTGTCGGCGTCCTCGAATCCGGGTTGCAGCGCGGGATCGTTCGCGGTCAGCGCCAGCATCGCCGAGAGGTGCCCACCCGCGGAACCTCCGGTGACCGCGAGGAACGCCGGGTCGCCGCCGTATCCCGGCCCCTCCGCCCGCAGCCAGCGGACCGCGCGTTTGAGAGCGATCAGATGGTCGGGCCACACCGCCTTCGGGGACAGCGGGTAGTTCACCGCCGCGCACACCCAGCCGCGCGACGCCATCTCGACCATCAGCGGCAGACCCTGCTGATCCTTGTTGCCGATCACCCAGGCGCCGCCGTGAACCTGGAGGAGCATCGGCGCGTCCGGCGGGGTGTCGCGGCGGTGGTAGACGTCGACGAGGAAGCGTTTGCCTCCGGGCGCGTAGGCGAGGTTCCGGATGCGGCGCACGCCCTCCCTGCGATACCCGAAAGGCCTTGCCGCCGAACGCCAGTCGACGCCGCCGCCCGGACCGGTGACACCGATCTCGGCGAGGGCCGCGTCCATCTCGACGCCGGCCCGCCCGCCGGCGAGGATGTTCGCGGCCAGGCCCGCTCCCGCCGTGGCGGCCAGGGCCAGGCCCAGGCGGTCGGTCCGGGACCGGAGGCCGTGGCGGGCGACGTGGACGCCGGCGTCGAGTGCCGTGGCGGCGAGCAGCTGCGGCGCGAGTTCCGACGTGAGCCAGCCCGCGAAGAATGCCGGAACCGAGGTCCGGACCCCGGTCATGGGCCGGATCGCGTTGACGCTCGCTGCCGTGTTCAGCGCCTGACGCAACGCGAAGAAGGTACTCATCACGACCGCCTTTCCCGGGAGGAACTTCTGCGATGGTCTCCACGAACGAGGTCTTGGAACACGTTCTACCATGGTCGCCATGGAGAGACTGAGCGGTCTGGATTCGGCCTTCCTCTACCTCGAGACCCCGACACAGCTGCTGCACGTCTGTGCGCTCGTCGTCCTCGACGTCTCCACGATTCCCGGCGGCTACCACCACGAGACCTTCGTGGCCGAGCTGTCCGAACGCGTCCGCGCCGTCCCCAACTTCCGGCGCCGTCTGTTCGACTCGACCTTCAACCTCGACCATCCGGCATGGGTCGAGGACCCCGAGTTCGATGTCGACAGGCACCTCCACCGGATCGCGGTTCCCGCACCGGGCGGACGTGACGAACTGGCCGAGCTGTGCGGCCACCTCGCGAGCCGGAAGATGGACCGCACCGTACCGCTGTGGGAGATGTGGGTGATCGAAGGTCTCGCCGACGGGTCGGTCGCGCTGCTGGCGAAGCTGCACCACGCCAACGTCGACGGCGTGACCGGTGCGGGCCTGCTGGCGCACCTGTGCAGCCTCACCCCGGACGCACCCCTCCCCGACCCGGATCCCGACGCACGCGGAGCCGGCGACGGCAGCCTCGTCGACCTGACCGTCGGCGGCCTGCTGGGGTTCGCCTCGCGCCCCCTGCGGATGGCCCGGGCCCTGCCGGGCGGAGTGACGCTGCTGCCGAGGTGGATTCGCCGCGCCCGCCGCGGTGAGGCGATGCCCGCCCCGTTCACCGCCCCGCGCACCTCGTTCAACGGGGCGATCACCGGGCACCGCACCGTCGCCTACGCTCAGCTCGACCTGGCCGCGGTCAAGGCCGTCAAGAACGCCTTCGGCGTGACGGTCAACGACGTCGTGCTGGCCACCGTCGCGGGGGCACTGCGCCGCTACCTGGCCGACCGCGACGAGCTCCCCGGCGACCCTCTCGTCGCGATGGTCCCGGTGTCCGTGCACGACGTCTCGGACCGCCCCGGCACCAACCAGTTCTCCGGCATGTTCACCCAGCTCGGCACCCACGTCGACGATCCCGCTGCCCGACTGTCGCAGGCCCGCGACCACAACATGATCGTCAAGTCCCACAACGCGTCCCTCGGCGCGACACTGCTACAGGACTGGTCGCAGTTCGCGGCGCCCGCGGTGTTCGGCGGCGCGATGCGCGCGTACGGGTCACTCCGGCTCGCCGAGCGGCACCCGGTGGTCACCAACCTCATCGTCTCCAACGTTCCCGGACCCCCGATCCCGCTGTACCTCCTCGGGGCCCGCGTCAGCGCCCTCCACCCGATGGGACCGATCTTCCACGGCATCGGACTCAACGTGACGGTGATGTCCCTGGACGGCAAGCTCAACGTCGGCCTGGTCTCCTGCCGGGAACTGGCACCACGGCTCTGGGATCTCGCGGACGCGCTGGACCCGGCACTCGAAACCCTCGTCGAGGCGGCGTCGTAGAGTCAGTGTCCATGCCGGAATCGTCGATGCCCGAGTCCCCCGTGTCCGATTCATCGACGGGCACGTCGACCGGTCCGACGCCCACCGCGGTTCCACTGCTCAGCCCGGTGGACGGTCTTCCCGAAGTCCTGGACACACCGCGGCTCGTCGCCGAGGCCGCCGCCCGGCTCGCCGCGGGCTCCGGTCCGCTCGCCGTCGACGCGGAGCGCGCGTCGGGTTTCCGGTACTCCAATCGCGCGTACCTGCTGCAGTTCCGTCGCGCGGGCGCGGGCACCGTCCTGGTCGACCCGATTCCGGTCACGGACGCCCTCGGTCCCCTCGCGGAGGCGATCAACCCACTCGAATGGGTCCTGCACTCGGCCGACCAGGACCTGCCGGGTCTGGCGGAACTCGGCCTGTTTCCCGCCTCGCTGTACGACACCGAGCTGGCCGGACGGCTCGCCGGGTTCGAGCGCGTCGGCCTGGCCGCGGTCGTCGAGCGGATGCTCGGGCTGGAACTGAAGAAGGGGCACGGCGCCGCCGACTGGTCGAACAGGCCACTGCCCGAGTCCTGGCTGAACTACGCGGCACTCGACGTCGAGGTGCTCGTGGAACTGCGGGACGCAATGGCCGCCGAACTCGCATCGCAGGGCAAGACCGACTGGGCGACACAGGAATTCGAGCACATCCGGCTGGCCGGTCCGCCGAAGCCGAAGCCCGACCGCTGGCGCCGCACGTCACAGATCCACTCCCTCAAGTCGCCGCGGCAGCTCGCGGCCGTGCGCGAGCTGTGGCACGTCCGCGACGAGATCGCGTCCCGTCGCGACATCGCACCGGGGCGGATCCTGCCGGATTCGGCGATCGTGGCCGCGGCGAGCGCGAACCCGAGGTCGATCGAGGCGCTGCGGGCGCTCCCGGTCTTCGGTGGGCCACGGCAGCGGCGCAACTCCCGGGTGTGGCTACAGGCACTCGAGCGGGCCCGGGCCCTTCCCGACTCCGAACTGCCGCCGGTGACGCAGCCGTTCACCGGCCCGCCGCCCGCCAGCCGCTGGGCCCGCAAGCATCCCGAGGCGGCCGAGCGCCTCACGGCGGCGCGTGCGGCGATGACGGATCTGAGCGACCGGGTCCGCGTGCCCGTCGAGAACCTGCTCACACCCGAACTCGTCCGGCGCCTGTGCTGGGACTTCGTCCCCGCCGACCACGCGGGATCCTCCGCGGAGGAGGAGACGCGGTTCGTGGACGCGGCGTTGGCGGCGGGCGGTGCCCGGCCCTGGCAGCGCGAGCTGACCTCGTCCGCGCTGGCCCGGGCACTGGCCCCGGGCGCGAACCGATAGTCGGCGACCTGCCCTAACGGACGGTGGCGGCGGCGATCATCAGGTCGGTGCAGCGTTCGACGAGCACGTCCGCATCGATGTCGAGCAGGCCGCCGAGCCACGCGGTGAGGATCTGCGCCAGTCCGCCGACGACGAACTGCGCGACGACCTCCACCTGCGGCCCGGTGGCCAATCCGTAGAAGTCCACCGCCTGCGCCGTCGTCAGCCCGACGAACATCCGCGCCGACTCCAGCCGTCGTTGCGCCAGCACCGAATTGGCCGGTCCCGAGAACACCAGCCGCCCCAGTCGCGGGTCCTCGGAGATCTCCCGGACGATGGCGGCGACACCGGCCCGCACCAACGTGCGCTCGTCCTGGGGCGCCTCGGAGACCGCCCGCAGGGCGCACTCCGCGATGCGGCCCACGGCGTGGTTGTACACCGCGCCGGTGAGGGCGTCGCGATCGTCGAACGACTCGTAGAAGTAACGCGTGGCCAGACCTGCACGTTTGCACACGCCGCGGACCGACAGCGTCGCGTCGCCGTCCGCACTTCCCAGCAGGTCCAGGCCCGCCTCGATCAGCTGGGCGCGTCGCTCGGACCGTCGCTGATCGCCCTCCACACCCCCGTACACCCGAGCCGACGACGTCATGACCTCCATCCTTCCATCCCGCCCTTGTCTGCCGTACACATATCTGAGTACAGTCGTGATCAGATTGCGGTCCGCGTGGCCGATCGAGACTTCTGGAGGGGCACATGTCGGTGGCACCGGAGATGGACGACGAAACGACGACCACATCGACGGAGTCGGTGACGTCGGTGGAGGACACTCGGCGGGAGGCACAGCTGAGGGCACTGGACGGCGGGCCCGTCCTCGAACACGTCGACGGCGTCTCGCTCATGGCCGGCGCCGCCAACGTCATCATGCAGCTCTCGTGGCCCGGCGTCGGCTACGGCGTGATGGAGAGCAAGGTCGAATCCG
Organism: Rhodococcus sp. NPDC003318; assembly: GCF_042879035.1. Taxonomy (NCBI): domain Bacteria; kingdom Bacillati; phylum Actinomycetota; class Actinomycetes; order Mycobacteriales; family Nocardiaceae; genus Rhodococcus; species Rhodococcus sp. NPDC003318. The sequence goes on from NZ_JBIAOU010000001.1 coordinate 553,016, forward strand.
GTCGCCTGTTCGACCACCCGATCAAGCGATCCCGCACCACCCTGACGTACCTCGCCGTCGCGTCGCTGGGCACCGACGAGGAGAAGCGGCTCTTCCGCCGCGGCGTCAACCGCGCGCACGCCCAGGTCCGCTCGACCGACGAGAGCCCGGTCGAGTACAACGCGTTCGACCCGGAACTGCAGCTGTGGGTCGCGGCCTGCATCTACCGCGGATTCGAGGACACCCACCGCATCCTGCGCGGCGAGTACACCGGAGCCGAGCGCGAGTACTACTACCAGCGCGGCGCCGTGTTCGGCACCACCCTGCAGGTCAAACCCGAGATGTGGCCCGCGACCCGCGAGGCGTTCGAGGAGTACTGGACCCGGTCGCTCGAGAAGGTGCACATCGACGACGCCGTCCGGGCACACCTCGACATCATCGCCCGCGCCGGCTTCGGTCACCGGAGCACAGCCAAGCTCCTCGGCCCGCTCAACCTGTTCATCACGAAAGGGTTTCTGCCGCAGGAGTTCCGGGACCAGATGCACTACTCGTGGACCAGCCGCGACCAGCGCCGGTTCGATCGGATGACGAAGATGATCGCCGCCGTCAACCGGCGCATGCCGACGATCCTGCGCGAGTTCCCCTACAACTACCTGATGGCCGATCTCCGGTGGCGGCTGCGCACCGGCCGCTCCCCGGTCTGATCGACCATCCGAGACCGCCGAGGGGGCGAGCAGGTGGCGGGCCGTGTTCCACGGCCCGCCACCCGTGCATTCCGGGACCCACGTCGGCGCCGCCGGGCGTGGCAGGATTCACAGATGGTTCTGGTCCGTGCCGAATGGGTGATCCTGGCGATCCTCGCGGTCGCCCTCGGCGTCGTCGTGGCCGGCGAACCGATGCTCGAGATCACGGACTGCGAACTGGGCCGGTTCGCGGTCGGGAATCCCGGCGGCGTCGGCTCCCCCGCACAGTGCGCGGGCTCGACGCTGGCCTTCTTCCGCTTCGACCTGTTGATCGCCCTCGCGATACCCGTCGCGCTCTGCCTGCTGGCCGCCGCTCGCCCGCGCCGGGTCGTGTCGTGGGCGGTCGCCGCGGCGCTCGCCGGATGCGTCCTGCTCGCCGTCCTGTCCCTGATGCAGTCCATCGGTCCGTCGACGACCCCCGTGACGACCGTGTACCTCTACCTTGCACCCGTCGCGGCGGGCGCTGTCGAGCTGGCCGCGCTGCACGACCGCATCGCCGCCGCGCGGTAGGTGCGCGGGCGCGACCGCGCCGACGGTCGCAGCACCACCGGCCGACGTCACCGCACCGGATCGGCGGACCGGACCGCGGTCAGGACCGGCCTCGTGCCGACCGGCGGCCGCGCGGATCTCCGCGTTCAGCGCCGAGATGCGGCCCATGATCGCGGAGCCGCCCGGCATACCGCGGCCGAGGGTCGGGAAGGCCATCGTCAGCACCTGCGCGCCCGCCCCGGTCAGCTGCGCGTACGCAACCTCGAGCTCCGCCGCGACCGCGGCGGGATCTCACGACCGGGACCCCAGCCGGGCGCACGCCTGCCGGTACCCCGGGTATTGACGTAGAGTAAGTTACCGACCGGTAGCGAAGGCCAGGCGTTCGCTACGAGGGCAACCCGAGTCTCATCCCCGGACACCGGCGGTGAGCGTCTCCACCAGGAGGGAACTTCCGTGTCTCCAACCACTTCGCAGGGCCGGGGCGTCGTCTTCGTCGACGGCATCCGCACCCCGTTCGGCAAGGCCGGGGCCAAGGGCATCTACGCCGAGACCCGCGCCGACGACCTGGTCGTCAAGGCGATCCGTGAACTGCTGCGCCGCAACCCGCAGCTGCCGCCCGAGCGCATCGACGAGGTGGCCATCGCCGCCACCACGCAGACCGGTGACCAGGGCCTGACCATCGGCCGCACCTCCGCCATCCTCGCGGGCCTGCCCGAGACCGTGCCCGGCTTCGCCATCGACCGGATGTGTGCCGGCGCGATGACCGCCGTCACCACCACCGCGTCCGGCATCGGCTTCGGCCAGTACGACGTGGTGATCGCGGGCGGTGTCGAGCACATGGGCCGCCATCCGATGGGCGAGGGCGCCGACCCGAACCCCCGCTTCCTGGCCGACAAGCTGGTCGACCCGTCCGCACTGGTGATGGGCAACACCGCCGAGAACCTGCACGACCGGTTCCCGAGCATCACCAAGGAGCGCACCGACGCCTACGCCGTCGCGTCGCAGAACAAGTACGACGCCGCCAAGAAGGCCGGGTTCATCGCCGACACCCTCGTGCCCGTCGCGACCCGGTCCGCCGCGGGCTGGGGCCTGGCCACCGAGGACGAGCCGCCGCGTCCCGGCACCACCGTCGAGGATCTCGCCGCCCTCAAGACGCCGTTCCGCCCCGCCGGCCGGATCACCGCAGGCAACGCGGCCGGCCTCAACGACGGCGCGACCGCCGCGATCCTCGCCGGCGAGGACACCGCGGCCGAGCTGGGCCTGGAGGTCGGCATGCGGATGGTCGGATTCGCCTTCCAGGGCGTCGACCCCGCCGTGATGGGCATCGGACCGGTCCCGGCGACCGAGAAGCTGCTCGCCCGTACCGGATTGACGATCGAGGACATCGGACTGTTCGAGATCAACGAGGCGTTCGCGGTGCAGGTGCTCGCGTTCCTCGAGCACTTCGGCATCGCCGACGACGACCCGCGCGTCAACCAGTGGGGCGGCGCCATCGCATGCGGCCACCCGCTCGCCTCCTCCGGTGTGCGACTGATGACGCAGCTGGCGCGTCAGTTCACGCAGAACCCCGACGTCCGGTACGGCCTGACCACCATGTGCATCGGCCTCGGCATGGGCGGCACCGCCATCTGGGAGAACCCCCACCACGTCGACTACCAGGCTGGAGTGAAGTAAATGTCCGACATCACAAGCGCTTTCGCCGACGAGGTCGTGACGAACGCCTACACGAAGCTGGTCTCGGTACCCGGCATCGAGGGCCCCGTCGCGCTGATCACCCTCGACAACGGCTTCGACCACACCAAGCCGAACTCCTTCGGTCCCCGCGGACTGCTCGCGTTCGACGCCGCGCTCGACGAGGCGTTCGCCGCCAACCCGGCCGCGATCGCCGTCACCGGCAAGCCGTTCATCTTCGCCGCCGGTGCCGACCTCAAGGGCGTCCCCTCGATCACCTCCCGCGAACAGGGTCTCGAGCTCGGACGCCTGGGCCACAAGGTGTTCCGCAGACTACGTGACTCGTCCGTGCCGACGTTCGCGTTCGTGAACGGGCTCGCGCTCGGCGGCGGGCTCGAGGTCGGCCTGCACTGTCACTACCGCACCTACGCCGACAACGTGCCCGCCCTCGGCCTGCCGGAGGCCATGCTGGGCCTGGTGCCCGGCTGGGGCGGAACCCAGCTGTTGCCGAACATCGTCGGGCCCGCGAACGCGGTCACCATCGCCGTCGAGAACCCGCTGAACAACGGCAGGACGATCGGTGCCGCGCAGGCCGCGAAGCTCGGCCTCGCCGACGTGGTGCTCGGCTCCGCCGACTTCCTCGAGCAGTCCCTCGCCTGGGCGGCGAAGGTCCTCGCCGGGGACATCACCCCGGCCCGACCCGACATCGACCGCGGCGCGGGCTGGGACGAGGCGGTCGCCCGCGCGACGGCGATCGTCGCGGGCAAGACCAAGAACAACGCCCTCGGCGCCGTGCGCACCGTCGCGCTGCTCGAGGCCGCCCGCGCCGTCGACCTCGCCGACCCCGCCACCCTCGACCGGGGTTTCGCGGCGGAGGACGAGGCCCTGGCGGACCTGCTCGTGACCGACGAACTGCGCGCCGGCCTGTACGCGTTCGATCTCGTCAACCGGCGCGCCAAGCGGCCCGCGGGTGCGCCCGACAAGTCCCTGGCCCGCAAGGTCTCCGGCGTCGGCATCGTCGGTGCAGGCCTGATGGCCAGCCAGCTCGCGATGCTGTTCGTCAAGCAGCTGAAGGTACCGGTGATCCTCACCGACATCGACCAGGAGCGGATCGACAAGGGCGTCGGCTACGTGCACGGCGAGATCGACAAGCTCCAGGGCAAGGGCAGACTGTCCCCGGACGGCGCCAACCGGCTCAAGGCGCTCGTCACCGGCTCGCTGGACAAGGCCGCCTTCGCGAAGACCGACTTCGTCATCGAGGCCGTCTTCGAGAACATGGACGTCAAGAAGACGGTGTTCGCCGAGCTCGAGGAGCACATCGCTCCCGAGACGATCCTGGCGACGAACACCTCCTCGCTGTCGATCACCGAGATGGCCGCGGATCTGAAGCACCCCGAGCGGGTCGTGGGCTTCCACTTCTTCAACCCCGTCGCCGTGCTGCCGCTGCTGGAGATCATCAAGGGTGAGCAGACCGACGACGCGACCCTCGCGACCGCTTTCGCGACGGCGAAGTCGCTGCGCAAGTCCGCGGTGCTGTGCGGCGACAAGGCCGGGTTCGTGTTCAACCGGCTCGTCACCCGCACCCTCGGCGAGGTGATGGCCGCCGTGGACGAGGGCACCCCGTTCGACGTCGCCGACAACGCGATCGCCGAGCTCGGCATGCCGATGAGCCCGTTCACCCTGCTCGCGCTCGTCGGCCCGGCCGTCGCGCTGCACACCGGCGAGACCCTGCAGGCCGCGTACCCGGACCGCTTCACGTCCTCCCCCGGACTCGAAGCCCTCGTGGAGGCCCGCAAGCCCGGCGTGTGGACCTACGGTCCCGAAGGTCAGGTCGTCGACCCCGAGGTGGCCGCCCTGTGGCCGCAGGGCGACCGGCCGTCGACCCCCGAAGAGGTGCTCGAACGCACTCGCCGGGCGTTCGCCGAGGAGATCCGGATCATGCTCGAGGAGGGCGTGGTCGCAGCTCCCCAGGACATCGACCTGTGCCTGATTCTCGGCGGCGGCTTCGGATTCTGGAACGGCGGCATCACGCCCTACCTGGACCGCACCGGCACGTCGGAGGTCGTGAACGGCGCGCGATTCCTGGAACCCGGAGTTGCCAGCGTGTAGCCGTCGACGGCACCGTCAGGGCGTGGCACGGACATTCCGTGCCACGCCCGTGACCGATTCAGCGGGCGTCCGCCCCGATCACCGCGATATGGTGCTTGGGCCCGTGTGACAGCGGCTGTGCATCGCCGCTCCGACGAAAGGCCGAAGCAGCATGCGATTACTGCCCCGATGGAGAACCGGGAACGTCAGGGCGTGGCGCAGACGCACCGCGCTGGTGTCGATGGCGATCGTGCTACCGCTCGGGGCGTCGGTAGCAGGTCCGGTCGGCATCGCGAACGCGGCGTACAACCCGAACTTCGGCTTCGACTTCTGGGTCGACTCCGAGATGGGCCCGATCAAGTCGCGCATCTTCCGGGCGGCCGACGGCAACACCGACCGGGTGGTCTACGCACTCGACGGCATGCGGGCCCGCGACGACCTCAGCGGCTGGGAGCTCGAGACCGACGTCGCGCGAGCGTTGACCGCCGCGAACATCAACGTCGTGATGCCGGTCGGCGGGCAGTCGAGCTTCTACCTCGACTGGAACGCACCGAGCACGTTCTTCGGCGTGGACGGCGGGTCGAGCTCCGGTTCGGCGGGGTCGTCCGCGGCGGGATCGTCGATCGCGGGGTCGAACGTCGCAGGCAAGCGGAACACCTACAAGTGGGAAACCTTCCTCACGCAGCACCTGCCGCGCGAGCTGAACAACCGGCTCGGGTTCCGGTCCACCCGCAACGGCGTCTTCGGACTGTCGATGGGCGGCAGCGCCGCACTCGCCCTCGCCGGGTACCACCCGCAGCAGTTCAGCTTCGCGGGCTCGTACTCCGGCTTCCTCAACACCTCGGCTCCCGGGATGCGGGAGGCCCTGCGCGTCGCGATGATCTCGGCGGGCGGATTCAACATCGACTCGATGGCGCCGCCGTGGGGGCCGCAATGGCTGCGCATGGATCCGTTCGTGTTCGCGCCGCAACTCCGGGACAACAACACCCGATTGTGGATCGCGTCCGGTAGCGCGGTTCCCGGGCCCGGGGACGTCAACAACGCGCTCGGCGTCGTCCAGGCCGTCCCCCTCGAGGCACTCGCACTGGCGAACACCCGCGCGTTCCAGGTCCGGATGGACAGCATCGGTGCGCGCAACGTCCACTACGACTACCCCGCCACCGGCGTGCACAACTGGAAGAACTGGGAGGACCAGGTCAACCGGATGATTCCCGATCTGTCGGCCAACATCGGCTGACGCGCCGCCGGAGACCCTTTCGACGAGCAGCCATGTAGGTTAGCCTCACCTGGGTGAAGAACTCCCTGTTCCGCGTCGGTATCGCCGCGCTCGCCCTGTCCACCCTGGTCGGCTGCTCGTCGAACTCCGACGACTCCGGGACCGATTCCGTGGCCGACGACGGAGGGTTCCCCGTCACCATCGACAACACCTTCGGGGCCACCACCATCGAGTCGCGGCCGGAGCGCCTCGTCACGATGGGCTGGAACGCCCAGGACGTGCTCTACGCACTCGACCTGAAGCCCGTCGGCCAGCCCAAGTACGTCTACGGCGCCGACCCCAACGGGGTGATGCCGTGGGCACAGCCCTATTTCGACGCGGCCACCACCACCCTCTACGAGGACCCGGCCACCGGGAACCCGTCCGTCGAGACGATCGCCGCACTCGCCCCCGACGTCATCCTCGCCCCGTACGAAGGCTTCGACGAGGCCTACTACGAGCAACTGAGCGAGGTCGCGCCCACGGTCGCGTACCCGGGCGACGCCTGGCAGACCACCTGGCAGGATCAGACGACGATCATCGGCCGGGCCGTCGGTATGCCGGACGAGGCCCAGGCACTGATCGACGGGCTCGGGAAGACCCTGTCCGACACCGCCGCCGCGCACCCGGAGTTCGCAGGCACGACGCTGACCGTGGTCAACCTCGACACCGCGACCGGCCAGGCGAACGTCTACCTGCCGACCGACCCGCGCGTGCAGGTGCTCACCGAACTCGGATTCGTCAATGCGCCCGGTGTCGAAGCCCTCGCCGCGGACAACACCGCGGGCACCTTCTACAAGTCCATCTCGTTGGAGAACCTGCGTGACATCGATGCCGACGTCGTCGTCGCCTTCGGTGTCGCCGGAGCCGACGACCTGGCGTCGAATCCCGCGCTCGCCCAACTGTCCGCCGTCGGCCGCGGATCCGCGGTCGTGATGACGGACCAGCAGGTCATCGGCGCGCTGAGCAACGTCAACGTGCTCAGCATCCCCTGGGTGCTGCCCACCATCGTTCCGCAGCTGTCCGAGGCGGCCACGAAGGCCGGCTGACGCGACACCGGCACACGCATGTCGCGCACGCGGGGTTGATTCGCAGTAGCGTCAGAGTGCTCCGGGTCTGTCGATGCAATGGAGCGTCGACCCGGAGGCTCGACGGCTGAAAGGCTGGGGCTGACATGGCGACGAGCGACACCGCGTTCGGCGGAAGCGGTTCCGGATCCACCAGGTCCGCGGTGGGGCACGCGGTGATGATCGCCGCCGCCGCGGCCCTGGGTGGATTCCTGTTCGGATACGACACCGCGGTCATCAACGGTGCGGTCGGTGCAATCCGCGACAAGTACGACATCGGTGCCGGCGGAACGGGTCTGACCGTCTCGCTGACCCTCCTCGGCGCGGCGCTCGGCGCCTGGATCGCCGGAGACCTCGCGGACCGGCTGGGCCGCATCCGGGTGATGCAGCTCGCGGCGGTCCTGTTCTTCATCGGGGCGCTCGGCTCGGCCTTCCCGTTCAGCGTCTACGACCTGACGGCGTGGCGCATCGTCGGCGGTGTCGCGGTCGGCTTCGCCGCCGTCATCGCGCCCGCCTACATCGCGGAGATCTCCCCCGCACAGATCCGCGGCCGGCTCGGCTCGATGTACCAGCTGGCGATCGTGCTCGGCATCGCGATCTCCCAGCTCGTCAACTACGCGCTCACCCAGGCCGCGGGCGGGGCGCGCGAGACCCTCGCCGGCATCGAGGCGTGGCAGTGGATGCTCGCCCTCGAGGCGATCCCGGCCGTGCTCTACCTGCTGATGACCTTCCCGATCCCGGAGTCGCCACGGTTCCTGGTCCTGCGCGGTCGCGACGACCAGGCCCGGAAGGTGCTCGCCGACGTCGAGGGCGGCAGCGACGAGCAGGTCACCGCACGGATCGAGGAGGTGCGCGCCTCGCTGCACGACCACCGCGCCAAGACCACCGTGCGACAACTGTTCTCGAAGCGGCTCGGTGTCGCGCCGCTGGTGTGGATCGGCATCGCGCTCGCCGCACTGCAACAGTTCGTCGGGATCAACGTGATCTTCTACTACTCGGCGACCCTGTGGGAGGCCGTCGGCTTCGGCGAGGACCGCTCGCTTCTGATCAGCGTCGTCAGCGCGCTCGTCAACATCGTCGGCACCTTCGTCGCGATCGCCGTCATCGACCGGATCGGCCGCAGACCCCTGCTGCTGATCGGCTCGGTCGGCATGGCCGTCTCGCTGGCGACCACAGCCATCTGCTTCAGTTCCGCCGTGATCACCACCGACGCGGACGGTGATTCGGTCGCCACGCTGTCCGGCGCCAACGGCACCATCGCGCTCGTCGCGGCCAACACGTTCGTGTTCTTCTTCGCCTTCTCGTGGGGCCCGGTGGTGTGGGTGCTGATCAGCGAGATGTTCCCGAACCGGGTCCGCGGCGCCGCCGTCGGTGTCGCCACGGCCGCGAACTGGGTCGCGAACTTCCTCGTCTCCGCGACGTTCCCCGCGCTGGCGGACTGGAACCTGTCGGCCACGTACGGCGGCTACGCGGTGATGGCCGCGCTGTCGTTCTTCGTGGTGTGGAAGTTCGTCACCGAGACCCGCGGCCGAACCCTCGAGGCCGCGGGCTGAGCCCTAAACGCCCGGCGTCCCGGTCCCGAGACCGGTTTCGGCCTGCTCGTCGGAGCCGATCGCCGCGACCCAGCCGGTGATCTGCCGGGCCAGGTCCTGCGCCGTCAGCCCCAGCTCGGCCAACACCTGGTCGCGGGACGCGTGGTCGAGGAACCGCTGCGGCACACCGACGTCACGAGCCGGGGTGTCGACACCCGCCGTGCGCAGCGCCGCGGAGACCGTCGACCCGACGCCCCCGTGCACGCCGCTGTCCTCGATCGTGACGACCATCCGGAAGTCCCGGGCGAAGTCGACTACCGGACCGGGCACCGGAAGCACCCACCGCGGGTCGATCACCGCAGCCGAGATGCCCTGCTGCTCGAGCCGGGACGCCGTCTCGAGCGCCACCGACGCGAACGATCCGACCGCGACGATCAGCACGTCGCCGCGCCGCTGCTCCGGCATCGCGAGGACGTCCACCCCGTCGACCCGTTCGAGCGCCGGAATGTCCTGTCCGACAGCGCCCTTCGGGAAGCGCACCGCCGTCGGTCCGTCGGTGACGGCGAGTGCCTCGCGCAGCTCCTCCCGCAGCGTCGCGGCGTCCCGCGGGGCCGCGGCCCGCAGCCCCGGCACGATCCCGAGCAGGGAGAAGTCCCACATGCCGTTGTGGCTGGCACCGTCGGAGCCGGTGATGCCTGCCCGATCGAGCACCAGCGTGACCGGCTGCTTCAGCAGCGCGGCGTCCATCAGCAGCTGGTCGAACGCGCGGTTGAGGAACGTGGAGTACACGGCGACGACGGGGTGCAGGCCGCCCAGCGCGAGGCCGGCCGCCGACGTCACGGCGTGCTGCTCGGCGATACCGACGTCGAACATCCGGTCCGGGAACCGCTCGCCGAACGCCGCCAACCCGGTCGGGCCGGGCATCGCGGCGGTGATCGCCACGACGTCCTTCCGCTCGGCGGCGACCGAGATCAGTTCCTCGGAGAACACCGACGTCCAGTCCTGGACGGGCGTGCTCGTCGAACGCCCGGTCCGGGGGTCGATGACGCCGGTCGCGTGCATCTGGTCGGCCAGGTGATTCTCCGCGGGCGCGTACCCCATGCCCTTGCGGGTGACGGCGTGCACGATCACCGGCCCACCGAACGACTTGGCCCGGCGCAGCGCGGACTCCATCGCCACCTGGTCGTGACCGTCGACGGGGCCGAGGTACTTGATCCCGAGGTCGGTGAACATCACCTGCGGGCTGACGATGTCCTTGATGCCGGCTTTCATGCCGTGCAGGAACTGGTAGGCGGCGCGCCCGATCCACGGCACCTTCTTGACCATGCGGCGGCTGTTGTCGAGCACCTTCTCGTAGCCGGGCTGCAGACGCAGGGCCGCCAGGTGGTCGGCGAGGCCGCCGATCGTCGGCGCGTAGGAGCGGCCGTTGTCGTTGACGACGATCACCACCGACCGGTCCCGGCCGGCGGCGATGTTGTTCAGAGCCTCCCAGCACATGCCACCGGTCAGCGCCCCGTCGCCGACGACCGCGACGACGTGCCGGTCCTGACCGGTCAGCTCGAACGCCTTCGCCAGCCCGTCGGCGTACGACAGGGCAGCCGACGCGTGCGACGACTCGACCCAGTCGTGTTCGGACTCGGCGCGACACGGGTAGCCGGACAGGCCGTCGCGCATGCGGAGCGTGTCGAAGCGGTCCTTGCGGCCGGTGACGATCTTGTGGACGTAGGCCTGGTGGCCGGTGTCGAACAGCACCGCGTCGCGCGGCGAGTCGAAGACCCGGTGCACGGCGAGCGTCAGCTCCACGACGCCGAGGTTCGGCCCCAGGTGCCCGCCGGTGGCAGCCACCTTCTCGACCAGGAACTCACGTACCTCGACGGCGAGTTCACGCATCTCGGCGAGGGTCAGACCGCGAAGATCGCCGGGCGTCTGAACTCGAGAAAGAACACCCAACGAGATCGCTCCCTCCGCAACACGACTGTGCACGCAACACGTCGACCGCCATCCGACCGACCGGACCAGTCTACGGAGCCCCGGACGCGGCAATCGCCAGGCGTGCCGACCGCCATGGCGGTGCGGGCACTTCGCCTGCTTCATTATGCCGAACCCGGTGAGTCACATCACAGGTCGCGCGCCGACGGCAGGGATGCCAACCTTGTCGGCATGCGCACAGTCGTGGACACGATCATCGGCGAGGTGTACGAGCTCTGCCTCGGGAACCGGGACGGCGCCCTCGCCGACTACATCCCCGAACTCGCGCAGGTGCCGCCCGACACGTTCTCCCTCTGCCTGGCCACCACCGACGGCCACGTCTACGAGATGGGCGCCTCGGGCACCGAGTTCACCATCCAGTCGATCTCCAAGCCGTTCACCTACGGCCTCGCCCTCGCCGACCACGGACCCGACGCCGTCGCGCGGAAGATCGACGTCGAACCGTCCGGGGAACCGTTCAACGAGATCAGCCTCGACCCGGTCACCGAGCGGCCCCGCAACCCCATGATCAACGCCGGCGCGATCACCGCGGCATCCCTGATCACGGGCACGGACCCCGCCGAACGGTTCGAACGGCTCCGCCTGTGCTACTCGGCGTACGCCGGACGGGAACTGACCGTCGACGAACGGGTGTACGAGTCCGAGTCCCGCACCGGGCACCGCAACCGGGCCATCGGGCACATGCTGCGGTCCTTCGACATCATCGGCAACGATCCGGACGCCGCCGTCGACCTGTACTTCCGACAGTGCTCGATCAACGTGACGTCCCGCGACCTGGCCCTGATGGCGGCCACGCTGGCGAACAACGGCACCAATCCGCTCACCGGCGAGTGCGCGCTGGCCCCCGAGCACGTGGAACGGGTGCTGGCGGTGATGACGTCCTGCGGCATGTACGACGCGGCGGGCGACTGGATCGCACACGTCGGTCTCCCCGCGAAGAGCGGTGTCGGCGGCGGCGTGCTGGCCGTACTGCCCGGGCAGATCGGGATCGCCGTGCACTCCCCCCGCCTCGACTCGCACGGCAACAGCGTCCGCGGCGTCCAGGCGTGCCGTGCCCTGTCGAAGTCCCTCGAACTGCACTTCCTCCACGTCACCCGGGCGGCCCGGTCGGCGATCCGGTCCACCTACACGGTCGCCGAAGCGCCGTCCCGACAGCGGCGCACCGACTCCGAACGCGCCACCCTCGACCTGGTCGGCGACCGGGCGCGAATCTACGAACTGCACGGCGACCTGCTGTTCGCGGGCGCCGAATCCGCGGTCCGGGCGGTCGGCGAACGCGCCGCGGACCTCGAAGCGGTCGTCGTCGACCTGAGGCGCGTCGACGAGGTCGGTGACGTGGCGCGGCGGATGCTGACGCAGATGCGGGCCGATCTCGACGCCGACGGAGTTCCCTGCGCGTTCGTCGACCCCGACGGCCATCTCGGGAACACCACGTCGAGTGTCGACCCGTCGGGGCGGGGACGGATCCTCGTCGACCTCGACAGCGCGTTGGAGTGGGCCGAGACCGTGCTGCTGGACCGGCACTGCGGCGCAGGTCGCATCCCCGTGTCGCTGGAGTTGGCGGATCACCCGCTGCTGTCGAACCTCACCGACGTCCAGGTCGAACGGTTCGCCGCCGAACTCGACGTCGTCGACGTTCCCGGAGGGACGACCGTGGTCCGGCGCGGGGACGACGCGATCGGCATCGTGCTGATCCTGTCCGGCCGGATCAGCACCTCGTTGGCCGGGCCGAACGGCAACCTGCACCGGATCGCGACGCTGGCTCCGGGCATGACGTTCGGGGAGATGCCGACGCTGACCGGTGGGACCTTCCTCAACGACGTCCGCACCGACACGCCCGCCCGGTTCGCGGTCCTGCGCCCGGACCGGTACACGAAGCTGACCGAAGCCGCACCCGAACTCAAACTCGCCCTCCTCGACCGCCTCGCGAAGGGTGCGTACGCCCAGTTGGAGTCGGCGATTCGTGGTCTGGGCGTGAAGGCGTCGACGGGTCCCGGCGCGCCCGGCGGTCGATAATCCGTTGCCGGAAACGCCGAAATCGGACAGGCTGACCCCATGTCCGACCTCGCGATCGACACCACGGGACTCGTCAAACGCTTCGGCGGCAACGTCGCGGTCGACGGCGTCGACCTCGCCGTCCCCCGCGGCGGCGTCTACGGCGTCCTCGGCCCCAACGGTGCGGGAAAGACGACGACCATCCGCATGCTCGCCACCCTCCTCGACATCGACGACGGCTCCGCGAGGGTCCTCGGCCACGACGTGGTCCGGGAGGCCGACGCGGTGCGCAGCAAGGTCGCGCTGACCGGTCAGTTCGCGTCGCTCGACGAGGATCTCACCGGCACCGAGAACCTGGTCCTGCTCTCCCGCCTGTACGGGTTCTCCCGTCCCGCGGCCAGGGCGCGGTCCGAACAACTCCTCGCCGCCTTCGAGCTGACCGACGCGGCGGGCCGACAGGTGAAGAACCTCTCCGGCGGCATGCGCAGGCGCCTCGACATCGCGGCGTCGATCATCGTCACCCCGGAACTGATCTTCCTCGACGAGCCGACCACCGGCCTCGACCCCCGCAGTCGCAACCAGGTGTGGGAGATCGTCCGCGCACTCGTCGCGGGCGGCACGACCGTGCTGCTGACCACCCAGTACCTCGACGAGGCCGACCAGCTCGCGGATCGCGTCGCCGTCATCGACCACGGCCGGGTCATCGCCGAGGGCACCACCGGCGAGCTGAAGGCGTCGGTCGGATCGGGGGCGCTGCACGTCCGGGTCGCCGACCCGGCGCGCCGCGGCGAGGCCGCCACCGTGCTCGGCACCGCCCTCGGCGTCGACATCGCCCTGGAGACAGACCCGGCCGCACTGACCGCCCGCATCGACGACGCCGACCGGGTGGCCCGCGCACTGCCCGCGCTGAACGAGGCGGGGATCGCCGTCACCACGTTCGCCCTCGGCCAGCCGAGCCTCGACGAGGTGTTCCTCGCGCTGACCGGCCGGCCCGCCGAATCCGACGCCGCACTGGAAGGAACGCCGTCATGACGTCCACCACCGTCACCACCTCGCCCGCCGCCGCGGTCGGGGCGGCCCTGACCCTGGACGGACCGCGCCCGAAACGACCCAGCGCGACGGCGACGTCGCTGTCGTTCGGCTGGCGGGCCCTGCTCAAGATCAAGCACGTGCCCGAACAGCTCTTCGACGTGACCATGTTCCCGGTCATGTTCACCCTGATGTTCACGTACCTGTTCGGCGGGGCGCTGGCCGGATCCACCGAGGCCTACGTGCAGTTCCTGATTCCGGGCATCCTCGTGCAGACCGTCGTGATGATCACCATGTACACCGGGTTGACGCTGAACAAGGACATCGAGAAGGGCGTGTTCGACCGGTTCCGGTCCCTGCCGATCTGGCGGCCCGCTCCCCTGGTCGGCGCGCTGCTCGGCGACCTCGTCCGCTACACGATCGCGTCGGTGATCGTGATGGTGCTCGGACTGGTCCTCGGCTTCCGGCCGTCCGGCGGGGTGGTCGGGATCGTCGCGTCGATCGCGTTGCTGCTGCTGTTCTCGTTCGCGATGTCGTGGATCTGGACGATGTTCGCGATGCTGATGCGCACCGAACAGGCGGTGATGGGCGTGTCGATGTTCATCCTGTTCCCACTCACCTTCGCGTCCAACATCTTCGTCGAGCCGTCAACCATGCCGGGCTGGCTGCAGGCGTTCGTGAACGTGAATCCGGTCAGTCACCTCGTGACCGCGATCCGCGACCTGATGGAGGGCACCGTCGACGCGGCGTCGCTCGGGATCGTGTTCGCGTGGTGCGCCGGGTTCGTCGTGGTCTTCGGACCGATCACGATGCGGCTGTACAACCGCAAGTCGTGACGATGCGCGAAAGGCCCGGTCCCTGGGTGGGACCGGGCCTTTCGGGCGTCCGTCGGGATCTAGACCTTCGCGTACTCCTCGTCGGCGTCGGAGGGCTTCAGGTCGATCGTGGTGCGCAGCGGCTTGTTCGGTATCAGGCTCACCGCGATCAGGGTCACGATCGAGACGGCGGCGGCGATCAGGAAGATGCGGCCGGTCGCGTCACCGTAGGAGGCGCGGATGACCTCGCGCACCGGCTCCGGCAGCGCCGTGATGTTCAGGCTGGCGCCGCCACTGGTGCTGTTCGCGGTGATGCCGAGCTTCGCGAAGCCGACGGCCGTCAGGTCGGCGACCCGGGTGGCCAGCACCGATCCGAGAACCGACACGCCGATCGCGCCGCCGAAGGTGCGGAAGAACGCCACGACGCTGGACGCCGCACCGACGTTGTGCACGCTGACGGTGTTCTGCACTGCAAGCACCACGTTCTGCATCAGCATGCCGGTGCCGAGGCCGAGGAGCGCGATCATCGCACCGATCGCCCAGATGGCCGTCTCGTGGTCGACGGTGCTCAGCAGCACGAACCCGACGAGCTGCAGGCCTGCGCCGCCGACGACGAAGCCCTTCCACTTGCCGAAGCGGGTGATCAGCTGGCCCGCGCCGACAGACCCGAACAACATACCGACGACCATCGGAATGGTCAGTACTCCGGCCACGGTCGGCGAGTAGCCGCGCGCCGTCTGGAAGTACTGGCTCAGGAACGTGGTCGCGCCGAACACTCCGATACCGACGGCGATCGACGCGATGATCGCGAGGGCGGTGGTCCGCTCGGTCACGATCTTCAGCGGGATGATCGGCGACTGCGCCTTGCTCTCGACGACGAGAGTCGCGATCAGCAGCAGCACTCCGGCGCCCACCATCAGCGCGGACTGGGTCGAGATCCACTCGTAGTAGTCGGCCTTGCCGGCGAACGACACCCAGATGAGAAGCACGGACACGCCGGCGGTCAGCAGGGTGGCACCGAGCCAGTCGATCTTCACGCCGTCGACCCGGGCGGTCTCGATGTGCAGCGTCTTCTGCAACAGGAACAGTGCAATCACCGCGAGCGGCACGCAGACGTAGAAGCACCAGCGCCAGCCGAGGTTGTCGGCGATCACGCCGCCGAGAACCGGTCCACCGGCCATCGACACCGCCATGACGGCACCCATGTAGCCCGAGTACCGACCGCGGTCGCGCGGCGGGATGATCGTGCCGATGATCGCGACGACGAGGGCGGTCAGACCACCCATGCCGACGCCCTGGACCACGCGGGCGCCGAGCAGGATCGGCACGCTCGGCGACATGCCGGCGATCACCGATCCGACGACGAAGATGACGATGGCCGTCTGAACGAGGACCTTCTTGTTGTAGAGGTCCGAGAGTTTGCCCCAGATCGGCGTCGATGCCGCGGTCGCCAGCAGCGAGGTGGTGATGACCCACGCGTACTGGGTCTGACTGCCGTTCAGCTCGCTGATGATGGTCGGCAACGCCGTGGAGACGATGGTGGAACTGATCAAGGCGGTGAACAGTGCGGCGAGCAGGCCGGCGAGGACCTCGAGGATCTGCCGGTGCGACATCAGCTGCTCCGGCTCGGCGTGTCGGGAGTGGTTGTCCGTGGTTGTCATGCGCGATACCCCCTTTGTGGTGTCGAGTGGCCGGTCGCGGGGGTCCGCACCGGAATGGTCGAGAATGTCTGCTTGAGGTGCCGTAAGGCGGTCAGGGCGTCCTCGGCTTCGTCCTGGCTCCACTCGGCGAGCATCGTCAGTAGGCGGGCCGCGCGGAACTCCTTGTTGTTGGCCAGGAGTTCGTGACCGGCCTCGCTCAGCTGGACGATCGAGGCCCGTCCGTCTGCCGGGTCGGCGTGACGTTCGACCAGCCCGGCGTCGACGAGTTCGGCGATCTGCCTGCTCAACGACGACTGACTGACACACAGGCGCACGGCCAGCTCGTTCTGCCTGCACGGCGCGTTGGCCGCCAGGACGTGGAGTACGCCGATCAGCGCCGGCGCCACCCCACTCTCGTCACTTCCCCCGAGCACGCCCCGGAGAGTACGGCCGAACAGGAACACCTCTTCGACAAGGTCCTCGGCGGTCGCCGTCTGTACGGTCATCGACTGCACCCCCAGGGAAAGTAAAGACGAACTTTAAGATGCTTGCGTTCTACAAGTATATATTGCTTGTATTGCGCAAGCAAGTTGCCTTCGAGTGATCCGGGCGTCAGAGCGCCCGCGGGGCTGGATCAGCGGTGCAGCAGTGCGATGCACTCCACGTGATGGGTGAGCGGGAACGCATCGAATGCACGGACATCGGCGAGCTGATAGCCCTGCGCGAGGTACAGCCCGACGTCCCGGCCGAACGCGGCCGGGTCACAACCGATGTGCACGACGGTCCGCGGACCGGCTGCCCCGACAGCGTCGACGACCGCCCGACCCGCTCCCGACCGCGGCGGGTCCAGGACCACCGTCGACACCGGCCCGGCGAGACGGGTGACCACGTTCTCCACCCGAGCGGCCTCGAACCGGACCTGCGGCAGGTCGGCCAGCGCGCGGCGACCCGCCTCGACCGCTCCCGTCGCCGACTCGACCGAGAGCACCGACCCGCCCTCGCCCACCTGCGCGGCCAGGACGGCCGCGAAGACCCCGACACCGCCGTACAGGTCCCATGCGGTCTCGCCGGCAGCCAGACCGGACCACTCCCCGACCACCTGCGAGTACCGCTGCGCGGCGCCGCGGTGCGCCTGCCAGAACCCGGTGGCCGACAGCTCCCACTCCCGATCGCCGACGCGCGCGACCGCTCGACCACCGCCGATGACAGGGTGTTCACGCCTCGATCGGGACGTCGCCGCCCGCCGGGCCGTCGCGCCTCGCCTGCCGGGACTGCGCCGGCCGGTCCGGCTGACGTGGGCTGGTTCGATCTCGACGACGTGCCGCTCGCCGGCCGCGTCGACGGTGACCTGCAGCTCCGCGCCGGGACGCCACACGCGCTCGGCGATGCCCTCGTAGGATCCCGAAACCGGTTGCGGACACGCCAGATTCGTGATCACCCTGGTGCTGCGGTACCCGTGGAATCCGGCGTGACCGTCGGCGTCGACAGCCAGCCTCAGCCGGGTGCGCCACCCGGTGCCGTCTCCGGTGCCGGGCAGGTCCTCGACCTCGACGTCGCGGTCGACTCCGGCGAGGCGCCGCAGTTGCTCCGCGACCACGGCCGCCTTGATCCGCCGTTGGGCGGGCAGTGCGGCGTACGAGAGGTCGCAGCACCCGGCGCCGCCGGGGCCCGAGATCGGACACAGCGGGTCCACCCGATCCGCGGACGCTTCCAGCACCTCGACCGCATCGGCCCGGCAGAAGGAGCCTCCACGATCCTCGGTGACCCGGGCCCGCACCAGTTCACCGGGCAGCCCGTGCCGGACGAACACCACGCGGCCCTCGTGCCGCGCGACGCAGAATCCGCCGTGCCCCGGATTGCCGAGCCGCAGTTCGAGGTCCCGGCCGTACCAGTTCTCGCTCACTGACTGCCTTCCCGGCTCTCCGGCGCGTCGAATCCGCGCCTGGTGCCACCGGGCCCGGTCGGAACGGTGTACCTCTTGACCTTCTCCGACGAGGTCAGCTGCCACGGCACCGACGTCACCATCACGCCGGGCTGGAACAGCAGCCTGCTCTTGAGCCGCAACGCGCTCTGGTTGTGCAGGATCTGCTCCCACCAGTGCCCCACCACGTACTCGGGGATGAACACGGTGACCACGTCCCGCGGCGAGTCCCGGCGCACCCGGCGCACGTAGTCGAGCACGGGTTTGGTGATCTCCCGGTACGGCGACTCGATCACCTTGAGCGGCACCGTCACATCGCTGCGCTCCCATTCGCGCACCAATGCGCGGGTGTCCGGGTCGTCGACGTTGACGGTGATCGCCTCGAGTGTGTCGGGTCGGCTGGCGCGGGCGTAGGCGAGTGCCCGCAGGGTCGGCATGTGCAGCTTGGACACCAGCACGATCGAGTGCGTACGGCTGGGCAGCACGCCGTCCCACTCCTGGTCCTCGAGTTCGGCGGCCACGCTGTCGTAGTGCCTGCGGATCGACTTCATCAGAACGAAGATCGCCACCATCGCCACGATCGCGATCCACGCACCGGCCGCGAACTTCGTGATCAGCACGATCACCAGCACGGCGCCGGTCATGGCGAGACCGATCGAATTGATGATCCGTGAGCGCTGCATGTGGCGGCGCTGGGCCGGGTCGGCCTCGGTGCGCAGGTGCCGCGTCCAGTGCCGGATCATGCCGGTCTGACTGAGCACGAACGAGACGAACACGCCGACGATGTAGAGCTGGATCAGCTTGGTGACCTCGGCGCCGAACACCACCACGAACGCGATGGCCGCGCCGGACAGGAAGAGGATGCCGTTGCTGAACGCGAGGCGGTCGCCGCGGGTGTGCAGCTGACGCGGCAGGTAGCGGTCCTGGGCGAGGATCGACCCGAGGACAGGGAAACCGTTGAACGCGGTGTTGGCCGCGAGCACCAGGATCAGGGCGGTGACGATCGCGATGAAGTAGAAGCCGATCGGGAAGCCCGAGAACACCGCCTCGGCGAGCTGGGCGATCAGGGTCTTCTGGTGGTAGTCCGCGGGGGCACCCACCAGCTGGGTGGCCGGATCGTGCGCGTACACCACACCGATCTTCTGCGCCAGGATGATGATGCCCATCAGCAGGACGATCGCGATGGTGCCGAGCAGCAGCAACGTGGTCGCTGCGTTGCGCGACTTCGGCTTCCGGAACGCGGGCACGCCGTTCGAGATGGCCTCGACACCGGTCAGCGCGGCACACCCGGACGAGAACGCCCGCGCGATCAGGAACGCGAACGCGATCCCGTACAGGTGCGAGTCCTCGGCGAGCAGGTCGAACCCGGCCGACTCGGCCTGCACGTCGTCCCCGAGCACGAAGATCCGGAACAACCCCCAGCCGAGCATGAGGAACATCCCGACGATGAAGGCGTAGGTCGGGATCGCGAACGCGGTCCCCGACTCCCGGATGCCGCGCAGGTTGATCGCGGTGAGCAGCACGATCGCCGCCACCGCGAACAGCACCTTGTGCGTCGCGACGAACGGGATCGCGGACCCGATGTTGGACGCGGCCGACGAGATGGACACCGCCACCGTCAGCACGTAGTCGACCATCAGTGCACTGCCGACGGTCAACCCCGCGTTCGGCCCGAGGTTGACGGTCGCGACCTCGTAGTCGCCACCACCGGACGGGTAGGCGTGCACGTTCTGCCGGTAGCTCGCGACGACGACCGCCATGACCGCGCACACCGCGAGCCCGATCCAGGGTGTGTAGGTGTACGCCGTGATCCCGGCCACCGACAGGACGAGAAAGATCTCCTCGGGCGCGTATGCCACGGAGGACATCGCGTCGGAGGCGAACACAGGCAGGGCGATCCGTTTGGGCAGCAGGGTGTGCCCCAACTTGTCACTTCGAAACGGTCGCCCCACCAACAGCCGCTTCGCAGCGGTCGAAAGCTTTGACACCGCCAAAGCGTAAGCCGTCCGTGCCGATTCGGCCGTATCCGCTGCCCACCCGGCACCGATTCGGCACGCGCGGCGGCAATCGCAAACCGGGGGCGGTACCGTTCGGGATCGACGGAGCCGACGAGTGGAGGCAAGAAGGTGTACGTAGTCGTGATGGGGTGCGGCCGGGTCGGATCGGCCCTCGCGGCCGGGCTCGCCCGGATCGGCCACGAGGTCGCGATCATCGACCGGGACCCGGAGTCGTTCCGCCGGCTCGACCCCGAGTTCACAGGACACCGAGTCGTCGGCATGGGCTTCGACCGGGACGTCCTGATCAAGGCCGGAATCGAGCGGGCCGAGGCGTTCGCCGCCGTGTCCTCCGGCGACAACTCGAACATCATCTCCGCGCGCGTCGCCCGGGAGACCTTCGGCGTGAACCGGGTGGTGGCCCGGATCTACGACGCCAAGCGGGCAGCCGTCTACGAGCGGCTCGGCATCCCGACTGTCGCGACCGTCCCCTGGACCACGGACCGGTTCCTGCACCACCTGACCCGCGAGTCGCACACCACCAAGTGGCGTGACCCGTCCGGCACGGTCGCGGTCGCCGAACTGGACCTGCACGAGGGCTGGGTCGGACACAAGATCACCGAACTCGAGGAGTTCACCGGATCGCGGGTCGCGTTCCTGATCCGCTTCGGCACCGGCCTGCTGCCCACACCCAAGACGGTGATCCAGGCCGACGACCAGGTCTACATCGCCGCGGTGTCCGGAACGGTCGCCGAGGCGGTCGCGCTGGCCGCGACCCCGCCGCGAGAAGAGTGACCGTGATCGCACTGGCCACCATCCCCTACCCGATCGGACGGATCCGATGAGAGTCGCTATTGCCGGAGCCGGCGCCGTGGGCCGCTCGATCGCCCGCGAACTCGTGCGCGGCAGCCACCACGTGATGCTTCTCGAACGCAAGCTCGAGCACGTCGACCCCGAGGCCATCCCCGAGGTGCACTGGGTCCACGCGGACGCCTGCGAACTCGCTCTGCTCGAAGCGGCGAAGCTCGAGTCGTTCGACGTGGTGATCGCCGCCACCGGCGACGACAAGGTCAACATCGTCGTCAGCCTGCTCGCGAAGACCGAATTCGCGGTCCGGCGTGTCGTCGCTCGGGTCAACGATCCACGCAACGAATGGCTGTTCGACGAGTCCTGGGGCGTCGATGTCGCGGTGTCGACGCCGCGGATGCTCGCGTCCCTGGTCGAGGAGGCCGTCTCGGTCGGCGACCTGGTCCGGCTGATGACCTTCCGGCAGGGGCAGGCGAACCTCGTGGAGATCACCCTGCCGGCCGACACCCCGCTGGCGGGCAAGCCGGTCCGGAAGGTTCAGCTTCCCCGCGACGCCGCGCTGGTGACGATCATCCGGGGTGGACGGGTGATCGTTCCGCAGCCCGACGACCCCTTCGAGGGCGGCGACGAACTGGTGTTCGTGGCGTCGGTGGAGGTGGAGAACGAACTGCGCGCCGCCGTCGGGCTGGGACAGCGCCCGTAATGTGACACCGTCCGTGGCAATTTCCTCGTCCCCGAGGGTGCCGCGAATGTGCGGTACACAAATGCCCGGAATGTGCCTGCGCATTCCGGTAATCGTCACATTGTGGGCGCGAATTCGTAACGCGACGACTCCGGTCGCGGTATCACTCGGACCTGCCGTCCGGATCGGTCTTCGCGGTGTCGAGCGTGACGTCACCGTCCGGACCGTCCATCTCGGGCAGGTCGGTGTCGAGCGCGTCGGCTTCCACCGCGCGGTCGGCCCGGCGCACCGCCCACACCGTCACCAGCAGCACCAGCGCGGTCAGGGGCCAGCCCATCCCGATCCGCGACACCGCCAGCCACCCGGTGTGATCGGTGTCGTAGAGCTGCGACTGCACCAGATAGCGGGCCCCGAACACCACCGCCCACGCGAGTGTCGCGACGTCGTAGGCCCGGACCGCCGCCCGGGACCGCCGCCAGCTGTTGCCGTGCCCGTTGAGGAAGCCCCACACCACACCGACCAGCGGCCACCGCGCCAGGATCGACACCACGAAGACGCCGGCGTACAGCAGTGAGGTGTAGATGCCGAAGAGGAAGTAGCCCTTCGCGTCACCGGTCCGGTGGGCGATGAACGCGCAGACCCCGACGCCGAGGAATCCGGAGATCGCCGGCTGCACCGTGCCCCGGACCACGAGCCGCCACACCAGTACGGCCGCGGCGACGCCGAGGGCCGCCCAGATCGCCGCCGTGAGCCCGAAGAGGCTGTTGACCGGGACGAACGCAAGGATCGGCAGCGTCGAATACACCAGCCCGCTGATACCGCCGAGCTGTTCGAGAATGGAGGGCTGCCTGTCAGTCACCACACGAGGGTGCCACAGGGCGACTACGAATCGCCGAGCAGTTCGTAGTAGGGGTTGTAGATCACCTTCTGGCCGTTCTTGTCGCCGAGGCGACCGCGGACCATCAACTTGGTGCCGGGCTCGATGCCCGCGATTCGCCTGCGACCGATCCACACCAGGGTCACCGGATCGGTGCCGTCGAAGAACTCCGCCTGCACCGTGGCGTTCGACGACTTCGGACAGGACTCCACGCTGCGGAGCCGGCCCTGCATCGTCACCTCCTCGCCACGGTGACAGTCACAGGCGCGCTGTGCGCCCGATGCCTGCGACGACTCCGCCAGATCCTCGGCGTCGAGCTGATCGATGTCCTCGGTCAGCTGCCGGGTCAGCCGTCGGAAGTAACTGTTGGCCGCGAGTGCCATTGCGCGCTCCTGGAGCAGGTCCGGTGCGATCCCTCGCCCGGGGTGTAGGTCCTTGTGATCGCCACTGTAGACCTCGGTGGAGCCGGTCAACCACCCGCGCCACCGATGGGCGGAAACCACCGTGCACTATCGACGTATGTCGCCTCAGCCGTTGCCGCCGATCGTGGTGGCCCTCCCCGGAACCGGATCGGACGCCCACTTCGCCGCGCGCGCCTTCACCGCGGCGTTGTCGCAGGTCGGAGCCGATGTTCTGGCTGTCGAACCGGACCCCAGACGGGTGGTGGGCAGCTATGTCGACGCCCTCGACGAGGCGGCCGCCCGGCACCGCCGGATCGCCGTCGCCGGGATCTCCCTGGGCGCGTCGGTGGCCCTGCGGTGGGCGACGTCACACCCCGACCGGGCGGCGGGTGTCCTCGCCGCACTGCCCGCGTGGACCGGCGACCCGATCGACGCTCCCGCGGCGCGCAGCGCGGCGTACACGGCGAGCCGACTGCGCGCCGACGGCCTCGACGCCGTCACCGTCGACATGATCGACAGCTCACCGGCCTGGCTCGGCGACGAACTCGCGCGGTCCTGGCGGTCGCAGTGGCCGCACCTGCCGCTCGCACTCGAGGAGGCCGCCGGCTACCACGGACTGACCGAGGAGCAGATGGCCCGGTGCCCGGTGCCGGTCGGGATCTGCGCCGCGGTCGACGACGCGGTGCACCCGCTCTCGGTGGCAACGCTGTGGTCGCGGGTGCTGCCGCACGCCGCCCTCGAGACGGTGACCCTCGACGAGGTCGGGGCGGACCCGGCCGTCCTCGGCCGCGCCTGCCTGCGGGCGCTCCAGCAGGTCCGTTAGCTGCCGGACCGGTCGATCTGCTGCATCGCCGAACCGCCGCCACCGGGACGCTCCTCCGGTGGGGTGGCGTCGCGCTCCTGGGCGGCCAGTGCCGCCTCCGTGGCCGCCTGCTGCTGCGCCAGGGCCTGCTGCTGCGCCGCCTGCTGTTGCGCGAGCACCTGTTGCTGCTGCGCCGCGACCAGCTGGTCGGCGAGCACCTGGGGCAGGATGACCGGCAGCGGGGTCCGCACGGGGTGCGGCTCGCCCCCGCGGCGAACCACCGTTTCGCGCAACACCTCCCGCGCGAGCTGGGCCAGCGGCGAATCGACACTCGCGGACCCGGCGGGGCCGGCCGCGACACAGCGGATCATCCACCGGTATCCGTCGACCCCGAGGAACCGCAGATCCGCGTTGGGGGTGACGGCGTGCAGCTCCCGGCCCCACGGGCCGCCCTCGACGGCGACCGTGGCGTTGTCCGAGCGCAGCGACTCCGCGAGGTCGGCGGTCACCTCGCGCCACTGCCCCGGCGACTTCGGTGCCGCGTAGGCGGCGACGGTGATCCGGCCGTGCTGCGTCACCAGGTGCACGGCCTGCGGCGATCCGTCGGGTGCCATCTCGACCTGGATCTGACCACCCTGGGGTACCGGCAGCAGGACCGAACCGAGATCCAGCCGCCCCTCCGTGGGGTCGGTGTCGGCGAGGTCGTCGATGTCGTAGGGACCGCGCTCCTCGGTGCCGAGCGCCGGGAACTCGTCCACGTCGGGCTCGACCACCGTGTCGTCGGTGGGGACGTCCGCAGTGCCCTCCGCGGGCTCCGGGTTCTTCTTCTTGCGTCCGAACATCAGCGTGCCCCTTCCTCCGGCGCCACCGAGTCGGGCACCGCGTGCAGCAGTGCATGGCCGCCGCTCGAGCCGTGGCCACCGGCACCGCGGCTGGTCTCGTCCAGGCTGTCGACCTCGACGAACGTCACCAGCTCGACCCGCTGCACCAGCAGCTGCGCGATCCGGTCACCGCGGCGGATCTCGATCGGCGTCCGCGTGTCGTGGTTGATCAGGCACACCTTGATCTCGCCGCGGTACCCGGCGTCGACGGTGCCGGGCGTGTTCACCACCGACAGCCCGGACTTCGCGGCCAGACCCGACCGCGGGTGGATCAGTCCCACCGTTCCGAGCGGCAGGGCGATCGCGATACCGGTGCCCACCAGTGCGCGTTCCCCGGGGTCGAGGGTGACGTCCTCCGTCGAGCAGAGGTCGACGCCCGCGTCCCCCTCGTGGGCTCGGCGGGGCAGTGGTATCTCGGGGTCGAGACGGATCAGCTCGACGGCAGGAAGATCGCTCACGTGCACCGAGACTACTCTGGGTGTGTGCCTGCGAAGCCCCAACCTGGGAACCCCCGACCGTCCGCAACGACCCCGGCGTCCGCGCCCGCTCCGGCGTACAGCGAGCGCCTCTGGGTTCCGATCTGGTGGTGGGTCGCGGGCCTCGCGATCGTCGGCCTGCTCGCCGCCGAGGTCAACATGGGAGCGCCCGGCATCGTCGCCTGGTTGCCCTACGTCCTGTTGCTCCCGTTCCCGGCATGGGGCCTGGCGTGGCTGAGCCGGATGCGGGTCGAGGTGGTTCCCGGCGCCGGTGACGCGCCGGCCGAACTGCACGTCGGCCGGGCCCATCTACCGGTGGAGGCCATCGCCCGCGTCGCGGTCGTCCCGGGGTCCGCGAAGTCCGCCGCTCTCGGCAGGCAGCTCGACCCCGCAGCCTTCGTGCAGAACCGGACGTGGATCAAGCCCATGCTGCTCGTCGTCCTCGACGACCCGGACGATCCGACGCCCTACTGGCTGGTCAGCACCCGGCGACCGCACGACCTCGCCGCGGCGCTGGGCTGGAAGGTCTCGACCGCACGCTGATCGACGCCGAACGGACAATGCCCGTGCCCGACCTCGACAGGTCGGGCACGGGCATTGTCGATTCTGCTCACGTCGTGGCCGGGTACGGGGCCAGAGCACAACGATCGGCACTCACCGCGGACGCAGTGACGGGCTGACGGAGTGCGGGACGCGCCGACCCGCCGGTCGAGCCCGGACGGGCACGACCGTGTCGGTCCGCGCGGCCGTGTGCAGCACCGTCAGGCGGCGCAGTCCATGCAGATCATCACGCCGTTGGCCTCGCTGGCCAGCCGGCTCCTGTGATGAACCAGGAAGCAGCTCGAACACGTGAACTCGTCCGCCTGCTTCGGCACCACACGAACCGACAGTTCCTCGCCGGAAAGGTCGGCACCCGGCAGCTCGAAGGACTCCGCCGTATCCGACTCGTCGACGTCGACCACCGCGGACTGGGCCTCGTTACGCCGCGCCTTCAACTCCTCCAGCGAGTCCTCCGACACCTCGTCGGATTCCGAACGCCTCGGTGCGTCGTAGTCGGTTGCCATCTCGTCTTCCCCTCGTCCTCTCTCGTCATCTGTCCCCGTCCCCACGCCCTGGGTGGGCGCGCCGCCTGTTGCAGCCTGTCGCTGCACAACGCGTCAAAACGAAAAATCGTGCCCGGAAGTTAGCAACAGGAAATATGATTCGACTCACATTATCCGCAACTCACCTGCCTCCGGGACCGTCGTTCTGTCACGATCAGGCGGCCAGACAATAGCCGAACTCGGCGAAAAAGTCGCGGTGCGTTTCGCCGTTGCCCGAAAACTGTCCGGCAATCGAGACAAACACCGGCGCACACCAGGACATTCCGGGCGCCGATACCTGATCTGGGAAATCCACCACACCCCGTCGCGGCCACCCGCACCCGGCCCGCCCGGGCCGTGTCCTGTCCCCCGCCGCCCCGGCCGTTCACTACGCTGTCGGCTGCGCAGCGCCGCACACCTGTGGCACACCGAGCTGCACCCGCACACCGAGAGGTCAGGACGCACCGTGGTTTCACTGATCACCGAGGGCCGGTCCACGGACCCCGACGGCAAGCCGTACCCGCATCGGCGTGCACTCCCGGTGATCGTCCTGATCGTCGTGCTCGCGCTGCTGGGCACCGTGGTCTGGTTCCGTGTGCTGACCAAACCGACGGAACTGTCCGCACCGGTGGTCTGCAATCCGCCGTCCGTCTCCGGCCCGCTCGACCCCGGCGAGCCCGCCCCGCAGCCGCTCGGCGACCCCGTGCCGGCGTCCACGCTCCTGGACGTGGAACCGGCGCCGTTGGCCGCGACCCGCGTCCGCGTCTACAACGCCAACGGCGAACGCGGGCAGGCCGCGGACGTCGCCTCACAGCTCAGTGACTACGGCTTCGCCTCGGCACCGGACGTGCAGTCCGGCAACGACCCCGTCTACGTGGACCAGAACATGCAGTGCCAAGGCCAGATCCGCTTCGGCACGAACGGCCTCGCCGCCGCGAGCGCGCTGTGGCTGGCGATGCCCTGCGCGGAACTGATCCAGGACGCCCGCACCGACGACGTCGTCGACCTCGCCCTCGGCACCTACTTCCGCAAGATCCAGCCGAACACCGACGCCGAGGAAGTTCTCGCGTCGCTGAAGAACACCGCGACCGGCGACGGCTCCGGTGCGGCCCCCGTCGACATCGACCTGCTCAAGGCGGCCCGCACCGCACAGTGCTAGCGCGCTGCGCTCACTCCGGGATCGGGTCGAGTGCCCCGATCCCGCCGAGCACGGCGTCGAGTGCGGCAGCCACCCCCGGCGCCGCGGCCACGGTGACCTCGCCGTCGGCGCTGCTCGACCCGGGTGACGGCACCCGCACCACCGCACCGGCCTCGCGCGCGACGAGCGAGCCGGCCGCCCAGTCCCACGGGCTCAGACCATGCTCGAAATGGGCGTCGACCCGGCCCGACGCGACCATGCACAGATCCAGAGCAGCCGACCCGATCCGCCGGATGTCGCGCACCCGGGGCAACAGCTCGCCGATCAACTCGCCCTGACGCCGTCGGCGCTCCTTCCCGTAGCCGAAACCGGTGGCGAGCAACGACATCGACACCTCGGTGACGGCGTTGCAGCGCAGGGCGTGGACCGACCCGTCGGCCTCGTGCAACGTCGCGCCGTGACCGGCCGCGGCACTGTAGACGGCGCCCGACGCGACGTCGACGACTGCTCCGGCGACCGACACGCCGTCGATCTGCGCGGCCACCGAGATCGCGTAGGCGGGGATCCCGTACAGGAAGTTGACCGTCCCGTCGATGGGGTCGACGACCCAGCGGACCCCGTCGGTCCGGCCGTCCCCGCCGCCCTCCTCGCCGAGGATCGCGTCGCCCGGACGCAGATCCGACAGCAGGGCACGGATCACCTCTTCCGCCTCGGTGTCGACGACGGTCACCGGATCCGTCGGGGTGCTCTTCGTCGCGACCGCTCCCGGCGCCGACACCTCCGCTCCCGCGTGCCCCACCACCGCGAACACCTCCGGCCGCCGCGCGGCGACGTGGGCGGCGGCCGCGACCGCGACCCGGACCGCCACGGCGCGCAGCCGTCGAGGGTCCTCGGACGGGAGCGCGGGGTTCGTGTCCACGGCGGATCGGACGGCTGGATGATTCTCGAAAAGCGGCACGCCCCATGGTGCCTCACCGCTTCCCGTCACGCAGGCCCCGCAGCCGTTATCGTGACCGGCATGACGGACGCGGTGGTCGGACTGGAAGAGTCGGAAGCGGTTCCCGCACTCCGGGTGGGTGACCGACGGGGATTCGGCATCGACGTCGGCGGCAGCGGCGTCAAGGGCGGCCTGGTCGACCTGGAGACCGGGCTCCTGATCGGGGACCGGATCAAGATCCTCACCCCGCAACCGTCGACTCCCGACGCTGTCGCGGCCACCGTCGCCGAGATCGTCGCCCAGGCCGGTTGGAACGGTCCGGTGGGCATCACGCTGCCCGCCGTGGTCACCGCCGGCGTCGCGCGGACCGCCGCGAACATCGACAAGTCGTGGATCGGCACCGATGCGCGGGCCCTGTTCTCCGCCGCACTCGGCGGGCGGGCGGTCTCCGTCCTCAACGACGCCGACGCCGCGGGAATCGCCGAGGACAGGTACGGGGCGGGCAAGGACGTCGACGGTGTCGTCGTGCTGCTCACCTTCGGTACCGGGATCGGATCCGCCGTGCTCAACCACGGCGTGCTGCTGCCGAACACCGAGTTCGGGCACATGGAGATCGACGGCAAGGAGGCCGAGCACCGGGCGTCGTCGGCGGTCAAGGAACGCAAGGACCTGTCGTACAAGGAGTGGGCGCACGAGGTCTCCCGCGTGCTCGAACGCTACGAGGCCCTGCTGTGGCCGGACCTGTTCGTCGTCGGTGGCGGGATCAGCCGCAAGGCCGAGAAGTGGATCCCCCACCTGAGCACGCGGACGCCGGTCGTGGCGGCGACGCTGCAGAACACGGCGGGCATCGTCGGGGCCGCTCTCAGCGCTGAGACCAGCATCGGAACGTAGCCGCCCGCCGAGATAGTTACAATGGTGACGCCGACACAGAGCCGGCCGAACTCAACTGACCTCTCCGCCGGAAATCCACTCTGGCGTGACGCCGCACGATTCCGTCACGAAAGGGCGTACGTGGCCGCCACCGAAACCAGTCCGACTGCCGAAGCCGATACCGAATCGGCGGTCACCGGTACCGTTCCCGCGAAGAAGGCCGCGGCGAAGAAGGCTCCCGCGAGGAAGGCCGCCGCCAAGAAGGCACCCGCCAAGAAGGCCGCGGCGAAGAAGGCTCCCGCCAAGAAGGCCGCCGCCAAGAAGGCACCCGCCAAGAAGGCCGCGGGTGACGTCGACGGCCTCGACGAGGGCAACCTCGACGACGGCGACATCGGCGATCTCGAGGTCCCCGAGGGCGACCTGACCGACGAGGTCGTCGAGGACGTCACCGTCGAGGACGACGACGAGGCCACCGAGGAGCCGTCCGAGAAGGACAAGGCCTCCGGAGACTTCGTCTGGGACGAGGAGGAGTCCGAGGCACTGCGGCAGGCCCGCAAGGACGCCGAGCTCACCGCGTCCGCCGACTCCGTCCGCGCGTACCTCAAGCAGATCGGCAAGGTCGCCCTGCTCAACGCCGAGGAGGAGGTCGAACTCGCCAAGCGCATCGAGGCCGGCCTCTACGCCACCCAGTTGATGCAGGAGTTCGCCGAGAAGGGCGAGAAGCTCCCCGTCGCGCAGCGCCGCGACATGAACTGGATCTGCCGCGACGGCAACCGCGCCAAGAACCACCTGCTCGAGGCCAACCTGCGCCTCGTGGTGTCGCTGGCCAAGCGTTACACCGGCCGCGGTATGGCGTTCCTCGACCTGATCCAGGAGGGCAACCTCGGTCTGATCCGCGCGGTCGAGAAGTTCGACTACACCAAGGGCTACAAGTTCTCCACGTACGCCACCTGGTGGATCCGTCAGGCGATCACCCGCGCGATGGCCGACCAGGCCCGCACCATCCGCATCCCGGTGCACATGGTCGAGGTCATCAACAAGCTCGGCCGCATCCAGCGTGAGCTGCTCCAGGACCTGGGCCGCGAGCCCACGCCCGAGGAACTCGCCAAGGAAATGGACATCACGCCGGAGAAGGTGCTGGAGATCCAGCAGTACGCGCGCGAGCCGATCTCCCTCGACCAGACGATCGGCGACGAGGGCGACAGCCAGCTCGGCGACTTCATCGAGGACTCCGAGGCCGTGGTGGCCGTGGACGCGGTGTCGTTCACCCTCCTGCAGGATCAGCTGCAGTCGGTGCTCGAGACGCTGTCCGAGCGCGAGGCGGGTGTCGTCCGGCTGCGGTTCGGCCTCACCGACGGTCAGCCCCGCACCCTCGACGAGATCGGCCAGGTGTACGGGGTGACCCGCGAGCGCATCCGGCAGATCGAGTCGAAGACGATGTCCAAGCTGCGCCACCCGTCGCGTTCGCAGGTGCTGCGCGACTACCTGGACTAGTCACCACCCGGTCTAGATCTCACCGTATCCGGCCGTCGGCTCCCCAGCCGGCGGCCGGTCGCGTGTCCGGGGCGCGGCAAGCCGGGCGATCGGCTCGACCACCCGCGCGGCGACGGGACCGAGCACGGCCATCAGCAGCACGTAGGCGGTGGCCAGGGCCGCGATCTCGCCCTCGACCGCGCCCGCCGAGACCGCCAGCCCGGCGATGACAATGGAGAATTCGCCGCGCGCGACGAGCGTCGCTCCGGCTCGGGCCTGACCCAGCCGTGCGATCCCCTGCCGTCGCGCGGCCCACGCGCCGGTCACGAGCTTGGTCAGCGTCGTCACGACCGCGAGGACGATCGCCCACCCGAGGACCGGGGGGATCGTCGACGGATCGGTGTTGAGGCCGAAGACGACGAAGAACATCGCCGCGAACAGGTCCCGCAGCGGTTCGAGCACCTGGGTGGCGCTGCGGGCCGTCGACCCCGAGATCGCGATACCGAGCAGGAACGCCCCCACCGCCGCCGACACCTGCAGCGCCGACGCGACACCGGCGACCAGCAGCGCCGCGCCGAGAAGTTTGAGCAGGAGCGCCTCCCGTTCCTTCGCCGCGACCACAGCCGAGACGACGTGTCCGTATCGCAGCGCGACGATCAGGACCACCGCGACCACGAGCAGTGCGATGGCCATGGCCTCGAGGCCACCGAGCAGCCCGACCCCGGCGAGGATCGCGGTGAGGATCGGCAGGTACACCGCCATCGTCAGGTCCTCGAACACGAGGATCGACAGCACCACCGGGGTTTCCCGGTTGCCGAGGCGACCGAGGTCGGCGAGCACCTTCGCCGCGATCCCCGAGGACGAGATGTAGGTGACACCGGCGAGAACGAGTGCGCCGACGGGACCCCAGCCGAGGACGAACGCGACCGCGGCACCGGGTGCCGCGTTGAGCACGAGGTCGAGGATGCCGGCCATCCAGGACTTGCGCAGTCCGGTGACCAGTTCGGACGCGGTGTACTCCAGTCCGAGCAGCAACAGCAGCAGGACGACGCCGATCTCGCTCGCGAGGTGCCCGAACTCACTGATGTCGCCGAGGGTGATGAACCCGCCGTTGCCGAAGCACAGTCCGCCGAGCAGATACAGCGGCACCGGGGACATGCCGACCCGCCCGGCGAGCCGGCCGAGCACCCCGAGCGCGAAGAAGACCGCACCCAACTCGACCAGAGCGAGCGCGGTGCCCGTCACCGCGTCATCCGTGGTGCAGGATCTTGCCCGCCGCGTCCAGTCCGTCGGAGGTCCCGACCGCGAAGAGCAGGTCCCCCTCGGTGAGGTTGAAGTCCGGGTTCGGCGACGGGTACACCTGGCCGGCGCGCATGACCGCGACCACGGACACACCGGTCCTGGTGCGCATCGCCGTCTCCCCCAGCGTTCGACCGTCGAACGGGGATTCCTCGGTGATCGGCAGTTGCCGGGTCGTGATGCCGGGCAGGTCGCGATGCTCTTCGCGAAGCTGGGACACCAGTTGCGGCGCCCCGAGCAGGTTCGCCAGTACGGCAGCCTCGTCGTCGGTCAGCCGCACGGACGCCTGACAGGCGTCGGGGTCGTCCTTCCTGGAGACGATCAGGTCGGTCCCGCCGTCGCGCAGCGTCACCACGCCGACGCGTCGCCCGGTGGTCAGTTCGAAGTCCTTGCGGACCCCGATACCGGGCAGAGGGGTCACTTCCACGTTCATGTCTCAACGGTAGCGCCGGAAGCAGTTTCGGGTCGGCGCGCCGGCCGGAAGCCGTCCGGGTCACGGGTGGGCAGGCGGGGCGTAGGTGCCGTCGGGTCCCGGCCGGTACGGCTGGACGGCGGTCACCGCGGCGGCGGGCAGAGGCCCGTACAGGTGCGGGAACAGCATCGATGCCGGGTCGCTCGGCACCCCGGACTCCCAGCGCACCTCCGCACCGAGCCGGCTCGGGTCGAGATGGAGCAGGACGATGTCGTCGCGGCCTGCGAACAGACGGTTCGCGGGAAGGTGCACCTGTTCCGGGGCGGACAGGTGCACGAACCCGTCGGTGTCGAAGCCGTCGGGAATTCGCTGTCCACTCGCGGAGCACCGCTCCCATTCCTCCCGGGTACACATGTGCACGAGCGTCGAATCCGTCACCGCACCACCCTATCCCGCGGCCCGGCCGGCACCCGGATGTGACGTGGATCACCGCCGGGAGGATGTTTCCTGTTAGTGAAACCACAAAGAAACACCGTTGGGAACAACGCTTGAATGCGAAACGTCTGACAGAGTGAATCCACCGCGTCGTCCGGCGCGGCGGACCAGGCCCCAGGGTCCCGGGTCACCGGGAACCAGTACGGAGGAGTCATGCCCGGAACACTGACCAGCCCCCCGTTGACCGCAGCCGACCGGTGCGACCGGTGTGGTGCCGGAGCCCGCGTTCGCGCGGTCCTCGCCACTGGTGGAGAACTCCTCTTCTGCCAGCATCACGCCAACGAGCACGAGGGCCGACTCCGCGCGATGAACGCCACGATCGTCACCGGCGCCGTCGACAAGACCGCGATCTAGGCCGTCAGCAGTCCGGGTGGCCTGACACCAGACCCCCGTTCGACCGGAAGGGCCCGCACCCGCGTTGGGTGCGGGCCCTTCCGCGTACCACGCCACTTCCGCGAACGCGGTGAGTCACCACCGTCGCAGCGTGGCGATCCGCTCCGTGAGCTGGTCGACGGTGGCGATGGCGGTCGGCGGTCCCCCGCACACCCGACGCAGTTCGCCGTGGATCCACCCGTGTGGTTTACCGGTGCGGTGGTGCGTCATCGCGACCAGACTGTTGAGTTCCTTGCGCAGGTCCGCCAGCTTGGATGCCGACGCGACGCGTTCGGTGACCGCCGCGGGCGCGATCGTCGGCGCCGGGGCGGCAGCCTTGTCGAGCTGGGTGGCCTGCCGGTCCCGTAGCAGGGCCCGCATCTGGTCCGCGTCGAGCAGTCCGGGCAAGCCGAGGTAGTCGGCTTCCTCGTCGCTGCCGGCGAAGGTCGCGGTGCCGAACGAGGAGCCGTCGTAGATGACCTGGTCGAGTTCGGCGTCGGCGCCGAGTGAGGTGAACGCCTTCTCGTCCTCGCCGGGTTCGTCCTTCTGCTTGTTCGCGTCGGCGATCAGGTCGTCGTCGAGACCGTCCTTCTCGCGGTGCGGCTTGCCGAGCACGTGGTCACGCTGGACCTCGAGCTGGCTCGCGAGGTCGAGCAGGACGGGCACCGACGGCAGGAAGACGCTGGCCGTCTCGCCCTTCTTGCGGGATCGCACGAACCGGCCGATCGCCTGGGCGAAGAAGAGCGGCGTGGACGAACTCGTCGCGTAGACGCCGACGGCCAGGCGCGGCACGTCGACACCTTCGGACACCATGCGGACCGCGATCATCCAGGGTTCGGTGTTGCCGCTGAACTCGGCGATCCGCTTCGAGGCGGTCGGGTCGTCGGAGAGCACGACGGTGGGAGCCCGTCCGGTGATCGCTTCGAGGGTCTTCGCGTAGGCCCGGGCGACGGTCTGGTCGGTCGCGATGACGAGACCTCCCGCGTCGGGCATGCCCCCGGCCCGCAGCTGCTGCAGGCGGGTGTTCGCGGCGGTGAGGACGGCGGGAATCCAGTCGCCGCCCGGGTCGAGCGCGGTCCGCCAGGCTCGCGCGGTCTGTTCCGCGCTGAGCGGCTCACCGAGGCGGGCCGCGAACTCCTCACCCGCGTTGTTGCGCCAGCGCGCCTCGCCGGAGTACGCGAGGAACACCACGGGCCGGACGACTCCGTCGGCGAGTGCGTCGGAGTAGCCGTACGCGTGGTCCGCCTTCGAGCGCATCAGGCCCTCGTTGTCCGGCTCGTACTGCACGAACGGGATGGCGGAGTCGTCGCTGCGGAACGGGGTTCCGGTGAGCGCGAGCCGCCGCGTCGCCGGCTCGTACGCCTCCCGGATCGCGTCGCCCCAGCTCTTGGCGTCACCGCCGTGGTGGATCTCGTCGAGAATGACCAGCGTCCGGCGGTTCTCGGTGCGCACCCGGTGCTTCATCGGGTGGGACGCGACCTGCGCGTAGGTGACGACGACCCCGTGGTAGTCGGCGGACGTCTGGCCGGTCGAGTTGGAGAAGTTCGAGTCCAGTGCGATGCCCTGACGCGCAGCGGACTCCGCCCACTGGTGCTTGAGGTGCTCGGTCGGGGCGACGACGGTGACCTGGTCGACGGTGCGGTCGCCGAGCAGTTCCGCCGCGACCCGCAGCGCGAAGGTCGTCTTGCCGGCACCGGGCGTCGCGACGGCGAGGAAGTCCCGCGGCTTCGTCGACAGGTACTTGGTCAGGGCACGCCGCTGCCAGGCTCGAAGGTTGGTGGCGGGTGCGGCGGCCGGTGTTTCGGTGTTACCCGTGAGCACTGTCGCTTCTGCTCCTTCTCGACGTGCCGGGTCTCGACTGTTCGAGAACCAGGCGGTGCGCCCTGCCTCCGCGCCGCATCGGGCCGGTCCCGCGTGGGCCGTGAATGACTGCCGCACGAGCCTAACCCCGACCACCGACGTTCCCCGCATCCGGCGGCGCGGCGAGCGGCGGGTGTCGCGCACGCAACACTTCACCGGCTGCGACGGGCAATGTGCCCGACACGGGACCACCAGTGAACCTTCGACGGGAGTCGTCAGGGATGCTGGAAGCATCATGAACGATCCGATCGGCGACCTGCACCCGGGTGAACCCGCGGTGCCCGTCGATCTGCCGACCCACCATGCCGAGCCCGGATCCGACCGGCGTCCGCTGCGCACGGCGTGGCAGGTCGTCACGCGTACCGCGGACAAGGCGTGGGGCGATTCGATCTTCGGGAAGGCGGCCACGGCGGCGTTCTGGCAGACGCTGTCGCTGCCGCCGCTGCTGCTCGGACTGCTCGGCAGCATCGGGTACGTCGGTGGCTGGTTCGGTCCGGACACCGTCAACATCATCGAGTCGAAGATCATCACCTTCAGCCGCACGGCATTCAGTGAGAGCGTCGTGGACCAGCTCATCTCACCGACCGTGTCGGACGTGCTGAGCCGGGGCCGGCCGGAGATCATCTCCGCCGGCTTCCTGCTCTCGCTGTGGGCGGGGTCGTCCGCGATCTCGACGTTCGTCGACTCGATCGTCGAGGCACACGGTCAGAAGGACGCCCGGCACCCGGTCTGGCAGCGCATCTTCGCGCTGCTGCTGTACGTGATGTTCCTCGTGGTGGCGGTGTTCGTGCTGCCGCTGGTCGCGCTCGGGCCGACGCTGATCGGCCGGATCATGCCGGAGGCCTGGTACGACGTCGGTTCCCGGATGGTCGACACGTTCTACTACCCGGCGGTCGGGCTGCTGCTCATAGTGGGGCTCACGACGCTGTACAAGGTGGCCCTGCCCAAGACGCTCCCGTGGCACCGACTGCTCGGCGGTTCACTACTCGCCGGGGTGTTCTTCATGGCGGCGAGCACGATCCTGCGGCACTACCTGACGTGGGTCACCGGGACCGGATACACGTACGGGGCCCTGGCCACCCCCATCGCCTTCCTGCTGTTCACGTTCTTCCTGGGGTTCGCGGTCGTCCTGGGCGCGCAGTTCAACGCGACCATCCAGGAGTTCTGGCCGGCGCGGGCCACCCGGATCGCGCAGATGCGGGAGTGGCTCGCGGCGCAGGCCCTGGCCGCCCCCACGACGGGCGGCGCCGCGGTCACGAGCCTGACCCGGAGGCTGGCGAACGCCCCGATCCGCATCGTCAACCCGGATCGGGGCAGGCACGAGGCGTCCGACGGGACGCCGGACGCCTGCGATCTACCGGACGGTCAGTCGCCCGGCCGCAGTCCGTCGTAGATCTTCTTGCATTCGGGGCACACGGGGGATCCGGGCTTCGCGGACTTGGTCACCGGGAACACCTCGCCGCAGAGGGCGACGACGTGGGTGCCCATCACAGCACTCTCGGCGATCTTGTTCTTCTTGACGTAGTGGAAGAACTTCGGTGCGTCGTCGTCGGTCGACTGGTCGGTCGTGGTGTCGGGACGTTCCTTGGTCACAGTGCTCACGGGTCCATGATGACGCATTGTCCGAAACCCGGCGAGCCCCCGGTGGTGCATCCCGCGGCGCCGAGTGGGACGCTTGATGCATGGCTTCGAGTTCGGAACTCCACCCGCCCGACGAGGGCGACGAGGACTCGCGGAATCCGATTCTGATCACCGATGCGGCACAGTCGTTCGACGACCAGCAGCGAGCGCGCGTCCGCAAGTACACCGTGATGATGGCGATCAGGATCCCCGCCCTGGTGCTCGCCGCGATCGCGTACAGCGCGTGGGGCAACGGGTGGATCAGCCTGCTGATCATCGGCGCATCGATTCCGTTGCCGTGGATCGCGGTCCTGATCGCGAACGACCGCCCCCCGCGGCGCGACGACGAACCGCGACGGTACGAGTACCGTGCACCCGCGAGCCCCTCGATCGAGTCCGGGAACCACCGCACCATCGAGGGCTGACGGCCTCGTCCGTGGGCGCGCCGCTGCACAGGAGCGGCGCGCTGGGACAATGGCGGCCGTGAACCGCGACCTCCTCTCCCTGTGCGGCCCGCTGCGCGAGGCCCTGCACCGCACCGACTACACCGCCGACGCACTCCTCGATGCGCTCGGCGACGACGCGCATGCGGCGTTGGGCCGCGGCGAACCCGTGCCGGTCCGCCGGGCCACCCGCGACGCCGGTGAACTCGGTCTGCTCGCGCGACTGTTCCTGCTCGGCGACGACTGCTCGGCCTCCGAGGTCGCGGCCGTGCTCGCCCCGGTGGACCTCGATCACGCGGTCGCGGCAGGCCTGCTCGAACGCGACGGTGCGCTGGTCCGGGCGGCGCTGGATCTGCGGCCGATGGATCTCGGCGGCGGCGACCGGTGGGTGCTGTCCGATCTGGACGGCAGCATGCGTCCCCGCACGACCGCACCGGATCACGTGCTGGGGGTGGGGCACGCATCGCTGTCGTTGCTGCGCGGTACCCCGACCGCGCCGACCGGGACCGTCCTCGACGTCGGTACGGGCTGCGGCGTCCAGGCCCTGCACGCGACCGGGTATGCGGGTTCGGTCACCGCGACCGACATCAATCTGCGTGCGCTCGATCTGTCTGCGGCGACGTTCGCGCTCAACGAGGTGGACGTCGAGCTGGTGGCGGGGTCGTGGTTCGACCCGGTGGCGGAGCGCACGTTCGATCGGGTGGTGGCGAATCCGCCGTTCGTCGTCGGCCGCGCGCGGGTCGAGCACACCTACCGCGACTCGGGTCTCGATCTCGACGGTGCCAGCGAGTTGATGATCTCCCGGGCGATCGACCACCTGGCGCCGGGCGGCACCGCCTCGATGCTGGCGTCGTGGGTGCACGTCGAGGGTGAGGACTGGCGCTCACGCGTCGCGTCGTGGCTGCCGGCGCACGGCGTCGACGCGTGGATCGTGCAGCGCGATGTCGCGGATCCGGCGCTGTACGTCGGGACGTGGATGCGCGACGCCGGACTCGACCCACGCGACCCCGCGACGGCGGCCCAGGCCGAGGCGTGGCTGGGGCACTTCGCGGACAACGAGGTCGAGGGAATCGGGTTCGGTTTCGTGTACCTGCGACGCACGGATGCCCCGTCGGACGTCCTCGCCGAGGACCTGCGGCACGGCTACAGCGATCCGCTGGGTGACGAGGCGCTCGGATACCTGGACCGTGCGGCCTGGCTGCGGGACCGCGACGTCCTCGAGGAACGGTTCGCGCTCTCTCCTGCGACCGCGTTGGAGCGGGTGTACCTCCCCGGCGACGACGGCTGGCGGCAGGTCGTGGCCCGCGCCCACCGCGGGGACGGCCCGGCGTGGCAGCACGAGGTGGACGACCTCGCCGCGGCGTTGCTCGGGGGAATGCGGGCGGACGGGCTGGCGTTGGGTGAACTCGTGGAGCTTCTCGCGGCGGCGCACGGCGAGGAGTCGGGTCCGCTCGCGGACGCGGCGGTGACGCTCGTGCACGGTTTGGTGCGGCACGGTCTGGTGCTCCCGGTGCCGCGCTGAGGACCCGGTTCCCGGTGTCCGGACTTCTCAGTAACTTCTCAGGACGGACGCCGGGAACCCGCAGGTCAGGCGGGATGTGACCCACATCGCTCGGGAACTTTGCCTGGTGGCGCAGCGTTGAACCACATGAGAGACCACCGATGAGGAGGCAGGTCATGACGAGCCCCACCACCCGCCGAGCGCGCCCGACTCCCGAGGACCTGGATGCCCAGTCCCCGGCCGCCGACCTGGTACGTGTCTACCTGAACGGGATCGGGCGCACGGCGCTCCTGACCGCCGCGGACGAAGTCGAGCTCGCGAGGCGGATCGAGGCGGGCCTGTATGCCGCGCACGTGCTCGCCACCGGCAAGCGGCTGACCGCCGCCAAGAAGCGTGATCTGGCGACCGTGGTCCGGGAGGGCGAGAGCGCCCGCAGCCATCTGCTCGAGGCGAACCTGCGTCTGGTCGTGTCGCTGGCCAAGCGGTACACGGGCCGCGGCATGCCGCTGCTGGACCTGATCCAGGAAGGCAACCTGGGCCTGATCCGCGCGATGGAGAAGTTCGACTACGCCAAGGGTTTCAAGTTCTCGACGTACGCCACCTGGTGGATCCGTCAGGCAATCACCCGCGGCATGGCCGACCAGTCCCGCACGATCCGGCTGCCCGTGCACCTCGTCGAGCAGGTCAACAAGCTGGCCCGGATCAAGCGGGAGCTGCACCAGCAGCTCGGTCGCGAAGCCACCGACGAGGAACTGTCGGCGGAGTCGGGCATTCCGGCCGCGAAGATCGCGGACCTGCTCGACCACAGCCGCGACCCGGTCAGCCTCGACATGCCGGTCGGCTCCGACGAGGAGGCCCCGCTCGGCGACTTCATCGAGGACTCCGAGGCGACGTCGGCGGAGAGCGCCGTGATCGCCGGTCTGCTGCACAGCGACGTTCGCAGTGTGCTGGCCACCCTCGACGAGCGTGAGCAGCAGGTGATCCGCCTGCGGTACGGCCTCGACGACGGTCAGCCCCGGACCCTCGACCAGATCGGCAAGATCTTCGGTCTCTCGCGTGAGCGGGTTCGGCAGATCGAACGCGAGGTGATGGGCAAGCTGCGTCAGGGCGAACGGGCCGACCGTCTCCGCGCCTACGCGAGCTGATCTCAGACCGCTGAACGGTGGCGTTCACGTTTCCGTTCAGCTGCCGCGCCGGCCGAACCCACCGCTCCTTACCCCCTCGGGAGCGCGGGCTCGGCCGGCGCGCCTGTGTCCGGGCCTCGTGCGTCCGCCCGGCGCGCCGGCCCCGCCGTGTCGGCGGCGGTCAGCGCAGTCGGCGGGGTCCCAGGTCGACGCGGGTGCTCGGCTCCGGGCCGATGCGGACCCGCGAGTCGGTGACCTCGGCACCGGTGGCACTGGCCAGCACCGGCTCGCAGACGAGCTCGCGCACCTCGGGCAGGTCGTCGCCGAGCGCCGAGATCCGCTGCACCAGGTCCACCAGCGCGGCCTTGTCCACCTTCGGTGCGCCCCGGTAGCCGGACAGCAGCGGCGCCGCCTTCGGTGCGTCGATGAGGTCGACGGCCTCGTCCTCGGTCAGGGGCAGGACCCGGTAGGCACGGTCGCCGAGCAGACCGGAGATCAGTCCGCCGAGCCCGAACGAGATCAGCGATCCGAACGACGGGTCGTCCTGGACGCCGATGACGCAGCTGATGCCCTTCGTCGCCATCTTCTGCACGTAGAGCAGTGGGTCCCCGGACGCCTCCGCCAGGTCGCGGTAGGCGCGTCGGACACCGTCGGCGGTGTCGAGGTCGAGCCGCACACCACCGAGGTCGGGACGGTGGCGCCACTGTTCGCGCGTCGCCTTCACGGCGACGGGGAATCCGAGCGCCTCGGCGGCGGCGACGGCCTGGTCCTCGGAGCGGGCGGACGCGAACTGGGCGACGGCGATGCCGTAGCAACTGAGCAGTTCGGTGGCTTCGAAGTCGGTGAGCCATCGGCCGCCCGCCTCGCACGTCTGCAACCACCCGTCGACGAGTTCGGCGGCCCGGTCGGCGTGGATCCCGTCGGGGCGGACCACCTGCGAAACGGGCTTGTCCCGCCACTGCGCGTACTGCCACGCCCGCGCGAGGGCGAGTGCCGCCCGCTCCGGCCCGGGGAACGACGGCACCGACCCGCGGACCGGGTTCCCGTCGGGCCCGAGGACGGCGAGGACGTCCGGGATACCCTCGGCGGCGAGGAAGGTGCTGACGATCGGCTTGCCCGCCTCGTGGGCGGCATCGCGCAGCGCCTTCGCGTACGGCTCCGGGTCGATCGCGACGGGCGGGACGAACACCGCGATGACCGAGTCCACCTCCGGGTCCTCGAGTGCCGCTCTGACGGCTCCGGCGAACTCGTCCGGGGTGGCCTGGGCACCGAGGTCGACCGGGTCGCCGACGACGAGCCCCTCGGACAGTGCCGCGTCGGCGGCGAGCAACCCGAGCGCCGACGAGTTGCCGACCACCGCGAGCCGGGGCCCGGCGGGCAGCGGCTGGTACCCGAAAGTGATCGCGCTGTCGAACAATTGCGCGATCGAGCCGACCTGCACGACACCGGCCTGGGCGAACAGGTCGGAGACGATCGAGTCGTCGATCTCGACGCTGGTGGCGCGAAGGGCGGGCCGCACGGCGTGCCGGCCGGACTTGACCGCGACGATCGGTTTGTTCCGGGCCACGCGACGCGCGATCCGGGAGAACTTGCGCGGGTTGCCGAACGACTCGAGGTACAGCAGCACCACCTCGGTCTCCGGGTCGGTGTCCCAGTACTGCAGCAGGTCGTTGCCCGAGACGTCGGCGCGGTTGCCTGCGGACACGAAGGTGGACAGGCCGAGCCTGCGGCGGGCGGCCTCGTCGAGGATCGCGATGCCGAGCGCACCGGACTGGCAGAAGAATCCGACCCGGCCACCGTGCGGCAGCACCGGCGCGAGGGTCGCGTTCAGCTGCACGGCGGGGTTGGTGTTGGCGACGCCGAGCGCATTCGGCCCGACCAGGCGCATGCCGTGGGCGCGGGCGGCGAGGACGAGGCGTCGTTCGGATGCCACGCCGTCGGGTCCGGTCTCGCTGAAGCCCGCGGAGACGACCACGAGCGCCTTGACGCCCTTGGCGAGGCAGTCGTCGAGGACCGAGTCGATGGACTCGGCGGGCACGGCGACGACCGCGAGGTCGACGTGGTCGGGGATGTCGCGCACCGAGGGGTAGGCCCGCACTCCGCGCACCGAGCGGTGCTCGGCGTTGACGGGGTACACGGGGCCGGCGAACCCGGTCTCGAGCAGGTGGCGGAGCACCGCGTTGCCCACCTTGCCCGGATCGGTCGACGCGCCGATCACCGCCACCGACTGGGGGCTGAGCAGGTTGCGCACACTGCGGGCCTCGGCCGCCCGCTCCCGCGAGTTGCGCACCGTCAGCAGCGCCTCGGTGGGGTCGATGGCGAACTCGAGCCGGAGCACGCCGCCTTCGAAGCTGCGGCTGACCTGGTATCCGGCCTCCCGGAACACCGTGACCATGTTCCGGTTCTCGGCGAGGACCTCCGCGACGAACATCGTCAGTCCGTTCTCGGCGGCCGCGCCGGCGAGGTGTTCGAGCAGGATCGGCCCCAGCCCGCGGCCCTGGTGTTCGTCGGCGACGACGAACGCGACCTCCGCGGACCGGCCGTCGCCGACGTCGAGGAGTCGCTCGTAGCGTCCGACGGCGATGATCTCGTCGCCCAGGATCCCGACGAACGCGACGCGGTTGTGGTGGTCGACGGTGGTGAACCGCACGATGTCGCGTTGGGACATCGTCGGGTACGGCCCGAAGTACCGCAGGTACCGGGTCCGCTCGGACAGCTTGCCGTGGAAGGCGACCAGTTTGTCGGCGTCGTCCGGGGTGATCGGACGCAGGTGCACCACACCCCCGTCCGAGGCCAGGACGTCCGCGAGCCAGTGCGCCGGGAACGGCGCCTGCTGGGCGGGATCCGGGGTGTCGGTGTCGCCGACGGAGGCTGCGGTGCCGGGAGTGTCAGTCACGGGGGTCCTCCGGGTCCAGGCCGAGCAGGGGGAAACTGGCCCTGCGGGTCGCCAGGATGGCGGCGTCGACGCGGACCAGGGCGCGGTCGACGGTCGCGACACCGGTTTGCGGGGTCCCGCCCGGTCCGTCCCACGGCAGGTGGTCGACGGCGCCACCGTCGCTCATCGTCGTCGGCAACTCGACGGTCGGCCCCTTCGCGGCGACCTCGTCGAGCCACGACTGCGGCACCGCCGTCGCGGGGTCGAGGTCGCGGCCGAGTGCGGTCGCGATCAGGTGTGTCCACGCCCGCGGCACCACCCGCACCAATCCGTATCCGCCGCCGCCGACGGCGATCCAGCGACCGTCGGCGTACCGATCGGCGAGATCGCGCATGGCGCGGAACGCGGCGCGCTGTCCGTCCACCGTGAGGCTCAGGTCCGCGAGCGGATCCTCGCGGTGACTGTCGACGCCGCACTGACTGATCACGATCTGCGGCTTGAACGACCCGACGGCGGCGGGCACGACGGCGTGGAACGCCCTCAGCCACACCGAGTCCACGGTCCCCGGGAGCACCGGCATGTTGAGCGAGGTGCCCTCCCCCGCCCCGGCGCCCACTTCGCTGGACCATCCGGTGTTGGGCCACAGCGTCGCCGGGTGCTGGTGGATCGACACCGTCAGCACCCGCGGATCGCCGAGGAACGCGTGCTGGACGCCGTCGCCGTGGTGGGCGTCGACGTCGATGTAGGCGATGCGGTCGAATCCGTTGTCCAGCAACCACGAGATGGCGATGGCGGCGTCGTTGTAGACGCAGAAGCCGGACGCCCAGTCCGCCATCGCGTGGTGCATGCCGCCGCCGATGCTGACCGCCCTGCGGGTGCGACCGGCGGCGACCTCACGAGCTGCGGCCAGGGTGCCGCCGGCGAGGATCGCACTGGCCTCGTGCATCCGCGGGAAGATCGGATTGTCCTCGCTGCCGAGCCCGTGCGGGGCGGCGTCGCCCTCGGCGCGGGCGTCGACGAGTCCCTGCACGGGTCCTACGCCCGCCGCCTTGACCGCGGCGATGTAACTCGGGGTGTGGATGCGGAGCAGTTCCGCGTCGGTGGCCGCGTCGGGCCGGACGATCTCGGCACCCTCGATCAGGCCGAGGCTGCGGGACAGCGACATCGTCAGGTCGAGGCGGGCGGGGTTCATCGGATGATCCGAACTCCACCGGTAGTTCAGATACTCCGGACTCCACACGACAACGCCCTCGCCGGGATCCGGAGCGGCGGGGTTGGACGATTCGGCCATACTCGTCACGCTACTGGTGGCGAGCGGAATGGCGCGACAGGCACGGGGCGTTGACGTGACCTGGACCGCTGCCGCGTACGGGCAGCACCGATTCCCGGGTTCGCCCCGGTAGAATCGGCAGCGACTGAAGGGGCGTGAGTGTGAAGGATCTGGTCGACACCACGGAGATGTACCTCCGGACGATTTACGACCTTGAAGAAGAAGGTGTCGTTCCGCTGCGGGCTCGGATCGCCGAACGGCTCGAGCAGAGTGGGCCGACGGTGAGCCAGACCGTGGCTCGGATGGAGCGCGACGGGCTGCTGACCGTGGCCGGTGACCGACATCTCGA
Source organism: Rhodococcus sp. NPDC003318 (assembly GCF_042879035.1). Lineage (NCBI taxonomy): Bacteria > Bacillati > Actinomycetota > Actinomycetes > Mycobacteriales > Nocardiaceae > Rhodococcus > Rhodococcus sp. NPDC003318. Next base: position 597,269 of record NZ_JBIAOU010000001.1, read on the forward strand.
ACTGACCGACAAGGGCCGCGATCTCGCGGTCGCCGTGATGCGCAAGCACCGCCTCGCCGAGCGGCTGCTGGTCGACGTGATCGGTCTCGAGTGGGACCAGGTGCACTCGGAGGCCTGCCGCTGGGAGCACGTCATGAGCGAGGAGGTCGAGCGCCGACTCGTCCAGGTGCTCAACAACCCGACGACGTCCCCGTACGGCAACCCGATTCCGGGTCTGGCGCAGCTGGGCCTGGGCGCGCCGGAGAATCAGGGCGAGCTGCTCATCCGGCTCACGGAGGTGCCGAACGGTCAGCCGACCGCGGTCGTGGTCCGGCGGCTCGCCGAGCACGTGCAGTCCGACCCCGACATCATCGGCCAGCTCCGCGATGCGGGCGTCGTGCCGAACGCGCGCGTGACGGTCGAGACCCGGCCGGGCTTCGTGACGATCAACGTGCCCGGACACGAGGCGGTCGACCTGCCCGAGGAGATGGCCCACGCCGTCCAGGTCAAGCAGGTCTGACGGCCCGTGCGACTTCTGGTCACCGGCGGAGCCGGTTATGTGGGCAGTGTGTGCGCGGCGGTGTTGCTCGAACGCGGACACGACGTGATCGTCGTCGACGACCTGTCGACGGGCAACGCGGATGCGGTGCCCGCCGGCGCCGAGTTCGTCGAGGGCGATGTCGCGGCCCTCGCTGGGGATGTGCTGGGCCGCGGAGGTGTGGACGGCGTGCTGCACTTCGCGGCGCAGTCGCTGGTCGGCGAGTCGGTCCTCGAACCCGCGAAGTACTGGCAGGGCAATGTCGTCACGACGCTGGCACTGCTCGAGGCGATGCGGCGGTCCGGGACGCCCAGGTTGGTGTTCTCGTCGACGGCGGCGACCTACGGCGAGCCCGAGCGCAGCCCGATCACCGAGGACGATCCGACACGGCCGACGAATCCGTACGGCGCGACGAAGCTCGCGATCGACCACGCGATCACCTCGTACGCGACCGCGTACGGGCTGGCGGCGACGAGCCTGCGGTACTTCAACGTGGCCGGGGCGTACCGCGGCGCCGGCGAGAACCGGGTCGTCGAAACCCATCTCATCCCGCTGGTGCTCCAGGTGGCACTGGGCCAGCGCGACAAGATCTCGGTGTTCGGCACCGACTGGCCGACTCCGGACGGCACCGCGGTACGGGACTACATCCACGTCCTCGATCTGGCCGAGGCGCACCTGCTCGCTCTCGACCGTGCCGCCGCGGGGATCCACTCGATCTACAACCTCGGCAGTGGTGCGGGTTTCAGTGTCCGTGAGGTCATTTCCGCGTGCGAGCGGGTGACCGGGCTGCCGATCGCCGCCGAGGACGCGCCGCGGCGGGCCGGTGATCCCGCCGTGCTCGTCGCCTCGAGCAACCGAGCGATCGAAGAGCTGGGCTGGCGTCCCGCACACACCGATCTCGACGAGATCGTCGCGGACGCCTGGACCTACCTGAAGGATCTCGGCGACCGTTCGCACGCGGCACGGCGCCGCTGACACCTCGGCGTGCCCCTGCCGCTCACGCGCACGCCGCGGGCGGCAGGGTCACGCCGAGAGCCTTCGCGACGTCGCGTCCGGTGTGGGCGAGGTCCTCGATGACGTCGGGCCGGATCCCGTGCTGCAACGCGTCGTCGAGGAGCCCGGCGAGGCGATGCTCGGGGTCGGCCGCGAGGGCCACGGCGAGTGCCACCCCGGCGAGCGGGCCGTCACCACGCGCGTAGGCGCTGAACCCGAGCAGGGCGGCCGGTTCCGCCCTGGCCTGCCCGGTCAGCGACCGGACCATTGCGATCCAGGCCGCTTCCGCTGCGTCCGCCATCTCGGTGACGGCCAGGCCGAGCACGGAGTCGCGGATGTCGGAGTCCTCGAGCGCGAGGGACACCGCCACGATCGCCTCGTCTGCGAGATGACCGGCGGAATCGACTATGTGCGCGAGTACCTCGTCGAGTGCGGCGCCACCGGATCGGGACCGCGCCCCCGACGCGGGATGCCGGGCGACGGCGAGCAGCCGCGCGACCCGGTCCCGGTGACCGCGGGCCCGCGGCGCGAGCAGTTGCTCGAGTTCACCGCGGGACCCACGGATCGGACGGCCCTGGAACACCTGGGCGGCCGCGACCTTCGACGCGGTCGGATCGGGCAGGCTTCCGTGGCGGTCGTCGCCGAGCAGGCTCCACCACTGGGCACCTGCCACGACTGCCGTCACCGCGTGGGCACCGACGAGCGCGACACCGACGTCGGCGAGCACCACCGAGAGGTACTCGGCCAGTGCGTGGTGGGTGCCGTGCACCGGGTCGCCCGCGATGGCGCGCTCGTCGACGACCACGGCGACCGCCAGTCGCGCGTCCGCGTGCTCGCACAGCATCGCGAGGCGTTCGAGTGCGCCCTCGTCGTGGACGGCTCCGGGTTCGGGAAGGTCGTGCCGCATCACGGTCTGCACGGTCGACGGTGTGCCGCCGATGCAGATCAGCACCAGCGAGCGGTGCGGGGTGAAGCCGAGCATTGCGGGCACGGCCGCGATGAGATCGGCGGGGTCGCTGATGTGGACTCGTCCGTTCGGGATGTCCGGGTACATGGTTGCCATGCACGAACCGTCCCCGACCCGGTCGACAGGAACGGGCCGGTGAGGGCCCGAACGGCCTGTCCTGTGGAGCGATTCGCGCGCACTCCACAGGACCGTCCCCGGGTCTGGACTTTCAGGCCGCGTTGACCTTCTGCACCGCCTCGGTGAACAGCTGGTCGAGGGTGGCGGAGTCCGGCTTGCCGTCCCCGAAGGTCATGTAGGTCGCGGAGATCCGCACGTCGTCGACCTGCGCGACGAGACGCAGCATCGACTGGGTCACCGCCGTCCCGTCGGCGCCGGAGGAGACGGTCTGACGCAGGGCCATCGTGTCGTCGGCGTTCAGCGGTGGTGCGGGCAGAAGAGTGGTCGTGACCGTCGCGGTGGCGCCGTCCTTCGTGGTGGTCACCTCGAGACATTCGGCGATCTCGGCTTCCCGCGCGGACAACGGCTCGTCGACCCTGGTGAGTTCGATCGAGATGGTCGCGCGCGCGGCGTTGTCGGTTCCGACGATCAGTGCTGTCCCGTCCGGTCCGAAGTTCTGGGCGGGCGGCTTGCAGCCGGGAGGATCGACCTTCGCCCCGGACGGGATGCCGTCGAGGTCCTCGGCGGCCTGCTCGACCGCCTGGTCCGGCAACACGATCGCCTGGTACGGAGCGGGAAAGTCCTCCGGTGCGAGCAGCATCGACGACAGCGGCGCCGCGATCGGCGTGATGGTTCCACCACCTGTCCCGCCACCGCCGGCGCCTCCCCCCATGTTGCCCGAGACGGCGCCGGCCGCCGGCTCCGCACTGCCCGACACGTTCGACGAACACCCGGCGAGCGCCAGGGCCACGGCGGTTGCTGCCGCCACGACCGTTCCTGCGACCACGAGTTTGCGCCCTGTCACGAAAGGTCCTCCACATCTGCCGGTGCGTGTGTGTCCACTCTGCCAGCCCCCGGCCCTGCCGGTTTCCGACTTTGCCGGTTTCCGACTCTGCCAGGTCCGGACGCGACGGCCGGGAATGAAGATGCCCGCGAGTCCTGTTGATGACAGCAGACCTGTTCGACACCGGGGTGAGGCGTAGCCGCGCCCGGTGAGGGACACTGGTCGACAACGAAGACGTGAAGGGGTTGTGAACGATGGACGAGCAGTCGGGCATGTACGAGTTGGAGTTCCCGGCACCGCAGGTGTCCGCGCACGACGGCCGCGGTCCGGTTCTCGTGCACGGTCTCGAGGGGTACTCCGACGCGGGTCACGCCGTCAAACTCGCGACGACGCACCTGCGCGAGAGCCTCGAGACAGAACTGGTGGCGTCGTTCGCGGTGGACGAACTGATCGACTACCGGTCGCGGCGTCCGACGATGACGTTCAAGGCGAACCACTTCTCCGACTACGACGCCCCCGAACTGAACCTGTACGCGCTCAAGGACACGGCGGGCACCCCGTTTCTGCTGCTGGCCGGCATGGAACCGGACCTGAAGTGGGAACGGTTCACCACCGCGGTCCGGCTGCTGGCGGAACAGTTGGGGGTGCGTCGCACGATCGGGTTGAACTCGATTCCGATGGCGGTGCCGCACACGCGTCCGTTGGGGGTGACGGCGCACTCGTCGAATCCCGACCTGGTCCGCGAGAACGAGGGCTGGCCGGGCGAGCTGAAGGTCCCCAGCAGTGCGTCGTCGCTGCTGGAGCTGCGCATGGCCCAGCACGGCCACGAGTCGATGGGGTACTCGGTGCACGTTCCGCACTACCTGTCGCAGGCCGACTACCCGGCTGCCGCGGAGACGTTGCTCGAGCTCGTCGGCGAGGTCGCCGATCTCGAGTTGCCGCTGGCCGCGCTCGGCGAGGCGGCGGCCCGGGTCCGGGAGCAGGTCGACGCCCAGGTGACCGGCAACGAGGAGGTCGAGTCGGTGGTGCACGCCCTGGAGCGTCAGTACGACACGTACGTGACTGCGCAGGAGCGTCAGTCCAGCCTGCTGGCCACCGAGAACGAGCTGCCCAGCGGCGACGAACTGGGCGCCGAATTCGAACGGTTCCTCGCGGAGCTGGACGGCGAGAGCAGGGGCCACGACGAGGGCGGGGATGTCGGTCAAGTTAACGGCGAATGACGGTCGCCCACAGCATGTGATTCGGGCTTACAGTTGTCCCGACGTACAAGGGAGTTGAACTATACGATCGTCCAAGTAGACGCTCGGTAGGTCGACAGACGATGTCTCGGGGAGACAACCGAGGCATCGGGTCGACGAACGACAGGAGTGGACCATGGGCGGAGGCCGACCACGCGCATTGCGCACAGTGCCCGACACCGAGCCGCGGCTGGCGTTCCGGACCATTCACGGGTACCGGCGAGCTTTCCGGATGGCGGGCAGCGGTCCCGCGCTGCTCCTGATCCACGGCATCGGCGACAACTCGTCCACCTGGAACGAGGTGATCCCGCACCTGGCGAAGAATTTCACGGTCATCGCGCCGGATCTGCTCGGGCACGGACGCTCCGACAAGCCGCGCGCCGACTACTCGATCGCCGCCTACGCCAACGGCATGCGGGACCTGCTGACGGTCCTCGGTTTCGAACGGGCCACCGTGATCGGGCACTCCCTCGGTGGTGGCGTCGCCCTGCAGTTCTCCTACCAGTTCCCGCAGATGATCGAGCGGCTGATCGTGATCGCGCCGGGTGGGGTCACCAAGGACGTCAATCCGGCGCTGCGCTTCGCGGCCCTCCCGATCGCCAACGAGGCGCTGCGGCTGCTGCAGGTTCCGGGTGTCATCGACATCGTCGGCGTCCTCGGTCAGATCGCGGACCGGCTCTACCGGGGACCGTTCAAGACCCTCGACATCTTCCACGATTCGCCCGACCTGGTGCGGGTGCTGCGTGACCTGCCCGACCCGACCGCGCGCGATGCGTTCCTGCGCACCCTGCGCGCCGTGGTGGACTGGCGGGGCCAGGTCGTGACCATGCTCGACCGATGTTATCTGACCGCCGACCTGCCCGTTCAGATCATCTGGGGCGACCGGGACGCCGTCATCCCGGTCAGCCACGCGCACCTGGCGCATGCCGCACTCCCCCATTCCCGGCTGGAGATCTTCGACGGCAGCGGACACTTCCCCTTCCACGACGACCCGATCCGGTTCCTGCGCGTCGTCGAGGACTTCGTCACCACCACCCAGGCGATGCAGTACGACACCGCCGTCTGGCGTGACATGCTCGTCAACGGGGTCGGTGAGGCCCACATCAGCGGCGGCAGCTCCACCCGCGAGGCGGTGCTGGACGCGATGGGAGCGGACGAGCGCAGCGCGACCTGACCGAGCGCGAACCGGCAGACCGTGACCTGCCACAGCACCGGCCGCACTCTCGCATAGCCTGTATCGGTGCTGCTCTCCGATCTGGTCCCCGAGTCCCCCGACGCCGATTCACTGTTCGACGCCTTCGCGGGCTGGGCGTCCGGGCGCGGCCTGACGCTGTACCCGGCGCAGGAGGAGTCGCTGATCGAGGTCGTGTCGGGCGCGAACGTCATCCTGTCCACGCCGACCGGGTCCGGGAAGTCGATGGTCGCGATCGGGGCGCACTTCGCGGCGCTCGCGCACGGGCGGCGCACCTTCTACACCGCGCCGATCAAGGCCCTGGTCAGCGAGAAGTTCTTCGCGCTGTGCGAGGTGTTCGGCGCCGAGAACGTCGGCATGATGACCGGCGACGCGTCGGTGAACTCGTCGGCGCCGATCGTGTGCGCGACCGCGGAGATCGTCGCGAACCTGGCGTTGCGTCAGGGCGCGGACTCGGACATCGGGCAGGTCGTGATGGACGAGTTCCACTACTACTCCGAGCCGGACCGCGGCTGGGCGTGGCAGGTTCCGCTGATCGAGCTGCCGCAGGCGCAGTTCCTGCTGATGTCCGCGACGCTCGGAGACGTGTCGTTCTTCTCGGGCGACCTCACTCGTCGCACGGGCCGGCCGACGACGGTGGTCGGGGGCACGGAAAGGCCGGTGCCGCTGACGTTCTCCTATGCGAAGACACCGATCGGCGAGACCATCGAGGAGTTGGTCACGACGCATCAGGCGCCGGTGTACGTCGTGCACTTCACCCAGGCCGCCGCCCTCGAACGGGCGCAGGCGTTGACGAGCGTCAACATGTGCAGCAAGGAGGAGAAGGCCGCGATCGCCGAGACCATCGGCAGCTTCCGATTCACGACCGGATTCGGCAGGACACTGTCGCGACTGGTGCGGCACGGTATCGGGGTGCACCACGCGGGCATGCTGCCGAAGTACCGGCGGCTCGTCGAGCGGCTCGCGCAGGACGGCCTGCTCAAGGTGATCTGCGGCACCGACACCCTCGGTGTCGGCATCAACGTCCCGATCCGCACGGTGCTGATGACGGGGCTGACGAAGTTCGACGGATCCCGCACCCGGCACCTGCGGGCGCGTGAGTTCCACCAGATCGCCGGCCGGGCGGGACGTGCCGGGTTCGACACGATGGGCACCGTCGTCGTGCAGGCGCCCGAGCACGAGATCGAGAACCATCGCCTCGTGCAGAAGGCGGGCGACGATCCGAAGAAGCTGAAGAAGATTCAGCGCAAGAAGCCGCCGGAGGGGTTCGTGTCGTGGGGTGAGCCGACCTTCGAGCGGCTCGTCGCCGCGTCGCCGGAGCAGCTGACGTCCCGGTTCCGGGTGTCGAATTCGATGCTGCTGAACGTGATCGCGCGGCCGGGCAACTGCTTCACCGCGATGCGGCACCTGCTCGAGGACAACCACGAGACCAGGCCACAGCAACGCAAGCACATCCGTCGGGCGATCGCCCTCTACCGCGGGCTGCTGCAGGCCGGGATCGTCGAGCAGTTGAATGCGCCCGACGAGAACGGGTCGTGGGCACGGCTGACGATGGATCTGCAGCGCGACTTCGCCCTCAACCAGCCGCTGTCGCCGTTCGCGCTCGCGGCGATCGAACTCCTCGACGACGAGGCCGTCACCTACGCACTGGACGTGGTGTCGGTGATCGAGTCGACGCTCGACGATCCGCGCCAGATCCTGATGGCACAGCAGCACACCGCCCGCGGCGAAGCGGTGCAGGAGATGAAAGCCGACGGCATCGAGTACGAGGAGCGGATGGAGCTCCTCGAGGACATCACCTGGCCGAAACCCCTCGAGGACCTGCTGTACCCGGCGTTCGAGACGTACCGCGGCGGGCACCCGTGGGTGTCGGAGTTCGCGTTGTCCCCGAAGTCGGTGGTGCGGGACATGATCGAGAAGACGATGACGTTCGCCGAACTCGTCGGACACTACGGTCTCGCCCGCTCCGAGGGTCTCGTCCTGCGTTACCTCGCCGACGCGTACCGGGCGTTGCGGCAGACGGTGCCCGACTCCGCCCGCACCGAGGAGCTCGACGACATCGTCGAGTGGCTGGGCGAGCTGATCCGCCAGGTGGATTCGAGCCTGCTCGACGAGTGGGAGCAGCTGACCAATCCGGGTGTCGAATCCGACGACCAGCAGGTCGCGTTCGGCGCGGACGTCCCGCGGCCGGTGTCGGCGAACGTGCGCGCGTTCACCGTCATGGTCCGCAACGCGATGTTCAAGCGCGTCGAGTTGGCGTCACGGGGTCGGTGGGACCTGCTGGCCGCCCTGGGTGACGGGCTCGAGGAGCAGGACTGGTCGGAGCTGATGGAGCTGTACTTCGACGAGTACGACGAGATCGGCACCGGCCCCGACGCCCGCGGCCCCCAACTGTTCACGGTGTCCCGGGAGTCGGAGCTGTGGCGGGTGCGACAGACCATCGCCGATCCCAACGGCGACCACGGCTGGGCGCTGGTCGGCGAGGTGAACCTCGCGGAGTCCGACGCCGCCGGCGAGGTGGTGTTCGACGAGTTCGAGGTGGTCGAGGGGTGACGGGGCTCCTGCTGCGCGGGGCGCGGCTCGCGCCCGGTGAGGCACCGGTCGATCTCGCGGTGACCGACGGCATCGTCGGCGGCGACCGTGGCGGTGAGGTGGTCGATCTCGGTGGCCGGCTGGTGCTGCCGGGGTTGTGGGACAACCACGTCCACTTCGACCAGTGGGCACTCGCGCAGTCGGGTCTCGACCTGTCGTCCGCGACGTCGGCGGCGCACGCCGTCCGGCTGATCGCCGAACACCTCCCCGCCGCGGACACCGACGTCGTCGTCGTGCACGGGTTCCGGGACGGACTGTGGCCGGACTCCCCCACCGCCGCGCTGCTGGACGCGGTCGCACCGGACCGGCCGGTGGTGGCGCTGAGCGCAGACCTGCACAGCGGCTGGTTCAACACCGCGGCGCTGCAATGCTTCTCGCTCGCACAGCACCCGACGGGACTGCTGACCGAGATCGAGTTCATGCCGATCATGAACGACGTGCAGCGCGTCGATCCGGCGGTGCTCGACCGCCGGGTCGATGCCGCGGCACGGGCCGCGGCGGCGCGGGGTGTGGTCGGCGTGACGGACTTCGAGATCGCCGACAACCGGGCGTCGTGGACGCGCCGCGTCGCCGCGGGCGCCGACGTGCTGCGGGTGCGGTGCGGCATCTGGCCGCGGTGGCTGGACGAGGCGCTGGCCGACGGTGTCCGCACCGGAGACGACGTGCCCGGCACCGGTGGGCTGGTGACTGTGGGACCGCTCAAGGTGATCGTCGACGGCTCGCTCGGCACCCGGACCGCGTACTGCCACGACCCGTACCCGAGCGGCGGGCACGGCGTGCTGTCCGTCCGTCCGGACGAGTTGTGCGCGCTGATGTCGCGGGCGTCGACGGGCGGTCTGGACACGGCGATCCACGCGATCGGCGACCGCGCCTGCGAGCAGGTGCTGGACGCGTTCGCCGCGACCGGTTCGCGCGGGTCGGTCGAGCACGCGCAGCTCGTGGCCGGGAAGGACTTTCCGCGCTTCGCGGAGCTCGGTGTCGTCGCGAGTGTGCAGCCCGCGCACGTCCACGACGACGTCGACCTCGCCGAGATGTACTGGCCCGGCCGGACCGGGCGGGCCTTCCCCTACGGCACCCTGCTCGCATCCGGCGCCGCGCTGGCATTGGGTTCGGACGCGCCGGTCGCGCCGCTGGACCCGTGGCTCACCCTCGCCGCCGCCGTCGACCGCACCCTCCCCGACGGCCGGGTGTGGCACCCCGAACACGAGATCCCCTGGGAGGCCGCGCTGTCCGCGTCCACCGGCGGACGCACCCGGGTACGGGCGGGGGACGTCGCCGACCTCGTCGTGCTCGACACCGACGAGATCCCCACCGCCGGGGCCGCGCTGGCGGTGACGCCGGTGTGGGCCACGATGGTCGGCGGCCGCTGGACGTGGCGCGGCTGACCGCGGTCAGTCCTGCGGACGTAGCACCGGCTTCGCGGTCCGCTGTCTGCGGTTCGACGCCTCCCGCTTGGCGATCTGCTGCTCGCGGATCCGCTTGTCCTCCTTGCGGACCTCGACGAGGCTGGCGCGTTCGGCGACCAGCCAGTCGGGCTGGTCGGCGAGGAGGGCGTCGATCTGCTCGGTGGTCAGCGCCTCGGTGACGCCGCCGCGGGCGAGTCCGGCGACGGAGATGCCGAGCTTGTCCGCGACGACGTTCTTCGGGTGCGGGCCCTGGGCACGCAAATCCTGCAGCCACTGCGGCGGATCGGTGCGCAGCCCGGCGAGTTCCTCGCGGGAGACGACTCCGTCCCGGAACTCGGCCGGGGTGGCCGGAAGGTACACGTCCAGCTTCTTCGCGGCGGTCGCCGGCTTCATCGTCTGGGGTGTCTTCTGCGCACTCATGGGTCAAGGGTATCGAGCGTCGTCGGCGTCGGAGCGGGCCGGTAGCCTGACGGGATGACCGAGCCCGCCACCCCGTCCCCGTTCCGGCTCGCGTACGTGCCCGGCGTGACGCCGTCGAAGTGGGTGCGAATCTGGGGGGAACGCCTCCCCGACGTTCCGCTCGAGCTGGTCGCGGTCACCGCAGCGGACGCGCCCGCACTGCTGCGCGACGGCGGCGTGGACGCCGCGTTGGTACGGCTCCCGATCGACCGGGACGGGCTCAGCGTCATCGCGCTGTACGAGGAGACACCCGTCGTGGTGGTGCCGAAGGATCACGTCATCACCGCCGCCGACGACGTCGCCGCAGCCGACCTGGCCGACGAGGTGGTCCTGCACCCCCACGACGACACCCTCGAATGGCAGAGCCGGCCCGGCACACCCGCTCTGCACCGCCCCGACACCACCGCCGACGCGATCGAACTGGTCGCGGCCGGGGTGGGCGTGCTCGTGGTGCCGCAGTCGTTGGCGCGGCTGCACCACCGCAAGGACCTCACCTACCGCACCGTCACCGATGCCCCACTGTCCCCGGTCGCGCTGGCCTGGCCGGCCGGCGCGACGACCGAGTCGGTGGAGGAGTTCGTCGGAATCGTCCGGGGTCGCAGCGCCAACAGTTCCCGCGGACGCGGCGGTGACGAACCGGCACCCAAGCGGACCGCCTCCCAGAAGGCCGCAGCGAAGCGCGCGGCGCGGGTCGAGGCCGGCAAGGTCCCGCCGCAGCGGAACACCAAGTCCGGCAAGGGGAAGACCGGAGCGAAGCGCGGTCGGCGTTAGGCCACGGAGAGCTCGCGGCGCTTCGCGAGCGGGGTGACGCCGAACCAGCGCCGGCAACTGCGGGTCAGCGCGCTCTGCTCCGAGTAGCCGAGCTGCTGCGCCACCGCGGACAGCGGCACGTCCCGTTTGGCCAACAGCGTCACTGCGAGCTCGCGGCGGATGTCGTCGACCATCGACTCGAACGTCTGACCCGATTCGGCCAGCCTGCGCTGCAGCGCCCGCGGGTGCAGCATCATCAGCTCCGCGATCGCGGTCAGGGTGGCGGCGCCGGCAGGCAGTGCGCGGGTGATCAACGCCGACACCGCATCGCCGAACGCGACGTCCGGTTTCCGCCCGGCCATGTACCGCACCGCCAGGTCGTAGGCGAGCGGGTCGCCCGTCGGCAGCCGGCGGTCCAGGACCCCGCGCGGGACCACCATCAGGTTGCGGTCCGCCCCGAACTCGACGGGACATCCGAAGTAGTCCGTGTAGACCTGCATGTCGGAGATGCGCTGGTGTTGGAAGGTCACCCGCTGCGGACGGAAGTCCGGACCGGCCAGGGTCCGGGACATGCCCAGCGTCACGCCCAGCGCCAACTCGACGACGTGCGCCCGGTGGGGCAGCAGGTGCAGCAGGGTGGTGAACTCGTAGGTCGCCTCGGTGTCGCCGACGGTCAGCTGCGTCGCCAGCGCGGGACTGTAGACGTGGGCGAACTCCGTGACGCCCCGTAGCGCGGCGCCGACGGTCTCCGCGTTGCGGGCGACGATCGCGACCGGGCCGAGGATGTCGGGGTCCTGACGGTGTGCGAGCCGCAGCCCGAAGTCCGGCACCCGCAATTCCTCGGCGCACGTTCCGATCAGCGTGGACAGGACGCTGAACGGCACGAAACGGTCGTAGGCGCCGACGACGTCGGGATCGATGCCGAGTCGGGCCAGCACGTCGGCCGGGTCACCGCCGAGTTCGCGGATCAAGTGGGGTGCGTGGCTGAGTGAGGACGCACAGATCAGGTCCGCCATGTGTCCAAAAGTAAAAAAGTGGTCGTGTGATGTCAAGAGTTCCGACGCGCCGCCCGTGACGATGGACACATGTCGCATCGCGCAACTCGACGAGGAGTTCCCATGACCACGAACACCGAGCGCACGTCCCTGTTCATCGACGGCGGGTGGCACACCCCGTCGACCGGCGACGTCATCCCGGTCGTGTCCCCCCTGAACGAACAGCGGATCGGGTCCGTGCCCGCCTCCGCCCCGGCGGACGTCGACGTCGCGGTCGCCGCCGCCCGCGCCGCCCGCCACCGCTCCGACTGGGCTGCACTGACACCCGAAGAGCGTGCCGCCGTGCTGCACCGGTTCGCCGACGCCCTCGACAAGCGGGCCGAGGACCGGGCCACGACCGTCACGAGCGAGAACGGCATGCCGATTGCGTTGGCGCGCTTCGCCGAAGGGGCCGCGCCCGTCCAGTTGTTGCGGTACTACGCCGACCTCGCCCTGTCGACCCCGATCGAGGAGCGACGCACCAGCCGGCCCGTCCCCGGGACCACCGTGGTCCGCCGCGAGCCGGTCGGTGTCGTCGCCGCGATCGCCCCGTGGAACTTCCCCGCCGTCCTCTCGATGTTCAAGATCGCGCCCGCACTCGCTGCCGGCTGCACCGTCGTGCTCAAGCCGTCCCCCGAGACGACGTTGGACTCCTACCTGCTCGCCGAGGCCGCGATCGAGGCCGGGCTGCCCGCCGGTGTGCTGGGCATCGTCACCGGCGGCGCGGACATCGGCCAGTACCTCGTCGCGCATCCCGGAGTGGACAAGGTCGCGTTCACGGGTTCCACCCCCGCCGGACGCCACATCGGCCGAGTCTGCGGGGAACTGCTGCGTCCCGTGACGCTCGAACTCGGCGGCAAGTCCGCGGCCCTGGTGCTCGACGACGCCGACCTGGAGGCCACCGTCACCGGCCTGGCCACCGCGTCCCTGCTCAACACCGGGCAGACGTGCTACATGTCCACCCGAATCCTGCTGCCGCGCAGCCGGTACGCCGAGTTCCGCGATGCCGTCACCGCGATGGCGGCGGGCCTGCCCGTCGGCGATCCGATGGACGAGGCGACCGCCATCGGGCCGCTCGTCAGCGCCCGCCAGCGCGACCGGGTGCTGTCGCTGATCGAGCAGGGCCGCGCGGAGGGCGGCACCGTCACGACCGGGGGTGGCCGACCCGCGGGCGTGGGTTCCGGGTTCTTCGTCGAGCCGACCGTGTTCACCGACGTCGAGAACTCCTCCACCGTCGCGCGTCAGGAAGTGTTCGGGCCGGTGCTGACCCTGCTCCCCTACGGCGACCTCGACGAGGCGATCGCGCTCGCGAACGACTCCGAGTACGGCCTCGGCGGGACCGTGTGGACCACCGACGACGAGCGGGGCCTGGGCGTCGCACGACGGGTCGAGACCGGCTCCTTCGGTGTCAACACCTTCAACCTCGACTGGGGTTCTCCGTTCGGCGGCGTCAAGGCCAGCGGCATCGGACGCGAGCTGGGTCCCGAGGGCCTGGCCGCCTACCAGAACCTCAAGTCCATCTTCCTCACCGCGTGACACACGAACCCGGAGGTCACACCATGTCCACAGCAGGGGTCACGGCGTCGCGCGCGCTCGTCGACAACGCACGGAAGATCATCGAGGGATTCGGCCCCGACGACTGGGCCGCCGACACCGCCTGCCACGGCTGGCGGGTCCACGACCTCGTCACCCACATGGGATTCTTCTTCAACTTCATCGCCGACCCGAACCTCGTACTGCCCGACAACCCGAGCGGGAAGTCCGAGCGGCTCAACGACGCCGCGGTGCGTGAGCGCGCCGACTGGACGTCCGATCAGGTGGTCGAGTACTACCGGACGCAGTCCGAGGCGGGCCTCGCCACCCTGGAGGCGTTGCAGGGCCCCGACTTCGCCGAGGCCACCGTCGACATGCTCGACCTCGGGACCTACCGGCTCGCCGCGCTGGCCGACGCCGTCGCGTTCGACCACCTGGTGCACCTGACCTGCGATCTGCACGCGCCCCGCGGCCCGATCGCCGACGGGAACATCGACGTGACGGCCGCGATCGACCCGGCCGTCGACTGGATGATCGCGGGCCTGCCGCAGATGTGCCGCGCCGCACTGCATCCCGTTCTGACAGGGCCGGTCGGCCTGCGACTGACCGGAGTCACCGAGCGCACCTTCGTCCTCGACCGGGACGCCGCGGGCGCCGTCGTCGTCACGGAAACCGGTGACCTGCCCGCGGATGTCGCGACGACCGACGCCGTCGACTTCCTCTCCTGGGCGACCACCCGCACCGCGTGGCGGTCCGCGGTGACGGTGACCGGCAACCGCCCGCTGGTGGCCGCGGTTCTCGACGCCGTCGACGTGGTCTGACGCACACATTCCCACAACACGAAAGGCAACACATGTCGCAGTACCTGAAGGACAAGGTCGTCGTCATCACCGGCGCCGCAAGCGGATTCGGAAAGCTGATCGCCGAGAAGTGCGCCGCGGCCGGTTCGAAGGTCGTCGGCGTCGACATCAACGGCGACGCCCTCGCCGAGGTGTTCGACGGCATCCGCGCCGCCGGCCACGAGGGCACCCACCACGCCGCCGACGTCACGGACATGGGCCAGATGAAGGCCGCGATCGCGCACACGGTCGACACGTTCGGCGCCGTCGACGTCCTCGTCAACAACGCCGGGGTGATGCCGCTGGCGTACTTCGCGGATCACGAGCGGGCGTGGGAGAAGTGGCACAAGGCGATCGACATCAACATCAAGGGGGTCGTGAACGGCATCTCCGCGGTCTACGACCGGATGATCGAGCAGGGTCGCGGGCAGGTGGTGAACATCTCGTCGATCTACGGCAACGCCGGCATCGAGGGCTCCGGCGTGTACAGCGCCACGAAGGCGGCCGTCACGACGATCTCGGACTCGCTGCGGATCGAGGCCAAGGGCAAGATCAAGGTCACCACGGTCAAGCCGACCGGCGTCACGGGCACCAACCTGGCGAGCTGGATCGTCAACGACACGGCGATCATGGGCCTCGTCGGTCAGCGGGCACCGCAGTACGCGGAGACGGTCGCCAACCTCACCAACGGCACGCTGCCGCCGGAGCAGACCGACATCGATTCGGTGAAGTACTGGCTGATCAAGCCCGAGGACCTCGCCGATGCCGTCGTCCACGTCATCGACCAGCCGTGGGGCATCAGCCTCAGCGACGTCACCGTCCGCGCCAGCGGCGAGGACTACATCTACTAGACGACGCTTCGCGCCAGTGGTGGGGGGTGGGGGGGGCCCCCCCCCCCCCCGGGCCCCCCCCCCCCCCCCCCCCCCCCGGGCCCCCCGGCCCCCCCCCCCCCCCGCCGGGGGCAGCAGATAACCCCCGGCG